>CAWHXN010000021.1:0-353623 GCA_963833305.1 uncultured Acidobacteriaceae bacterium
CAGGCCGAAACACGGAAAAGAAGACCAGCTCCGTCCGTAGCTCATGCGGGAAGGACCGGTGGCCCAGAGCTAGAGCGTGGCTATCTGCATCAGCCGGCGGAAGTTGTTGGCTGTGGACAGGCGGTTGGTGACGACAAGTGGAAAGGGTGGCACAACGGCCATAGAGAGGGAAAACCCTGGTTATGGAGATTCCACGAGGGTTTACATACCAAACTGGACCAAGGCTGGGTGTGTACGCAGGAGCCTGCCCGATCAGGGCTCCGATAAGGTAGCCCGGGGAGACGAAGTTGATGACCAGCTGGCCCTGGACCAGGCTCTTGCCGTTGGCCACGTCGTCGAACTTGGAGGAGCAGTAGCCGAACTTGGGGATCAGGTTGTAGCTGAGATCCCACTGGATGGTCTGAAACTCGTCGATGAAGATGCTGTTGATAAACATCCGGCATTGGGCGCGGGTGTAATAGCGCTGGAACCCGTAATCGGACGGGATGTACTCGGGGTCGACGGGAGGATGGGTCGGGTAGGTAGGGGCGGGTAGGTTGTGATTTGGGGGCGCGATTTTGAAGATGTCCATAGTCGGAGTGATATAACTAAGCTATGTCAAGGTATTTTGGAAGCGGGACAGCGGTCCCGTTTCGGGAAGGCTATCGCATCATGAAAACTCGTAAAGCTATCGTTCTTGGCCTGCATTTGGTGTCTGCAGAGGCCGCGCCGCCACCCTCCGATCCCGTCCTCGATCACGAAATCGCTGAGGGCGTACGGGCCTACCAGAGGCTGCAGGAGCAAATTGATAAAGAGTTGTTTTCTGCCAACCCGGATCCCGAGGTGGTGAACTCCCTCTGGGGGGAGCAGAGCCTGGTGCGGGAGCGTCTGGCCGCCCACGGCATCAGGGTGCGCGCTTGAAACGGGCCGCCCTCTACTTGAGGGTTTCGACTCTCGATCAGCACCCGGAAAGCCAGCTGTACGACCTGGAGCAACTGGCCCGGCAACGCGTCTGGAGATCGTTAGCCGTTACACCGACAAGATCTCTGGGACCAGGGCGCGCCGCCCTGGTCTCGACCAACTTATGGCCGATGCCCGTCGTGGCCGCTTCGATGTGGTCCTGGTGTGGGCGTGCGATCGTATCGCACGCTCCGTCCGCCACTTTCTGGAAGTACTCGACGAGTTGAACCACCTCAACATCGAGTTCGTCAGCTTCCGTGAACAACTCGACACGGGCGGTCCGCTGGGCCGCGCCGTGGTCATCATCATCGGCGCCATTGCCGAACTGGAACGTAACCTTATTGTTGAGCGCGTGCGGGCCGGCATGCGGAGAGCAAAAATGGAAGGCCTGCATATCGGCCGGCCACGGCTCAACGTAGATCGGGAGGCCTTGCTCCGCGATCGTGCCCATGGCTTCAGTTTGCGCGAACTGGCCAAGATGCACCGCATGTCGCGCACATCCGTCACCCGCACTTTACGGCAATCGGATATAGGAGGTGCAGCTTGAGTGATGCGGTCGTCCTCGGTGACAGCCACAGCGGTTTCCGCTGCGGTCATCCTTTATATCGTTTGGAGCAACCGGCATTATAGCGAGGAGTCGGACCGCAAACGCGATCAGCAGAACTTCCTGCTACAGATCCAGCGGGAACTCGACCAACAGCAAACCACCATCCGGAATCGCTGCCTGGAACTGCAGCGCAAGCTGGATGACCATCACCGCATCCTGAAATACCTGGCACGCCGGCTCTCTTAGAGGCTGGTCCAAAAGGGGCCGCGCAGGCCCCTTCCTATCTCCTTGAATCCAGGCACCCGGAATCCGCAAATCCAAGTGGTCCTAAACCTATGGGTTCTGGACCGCAGTTTACCCGGATGTATAAAAATCGGCGCAGATTGCTTCCGACAGGCCGACTTGCACTAAGACTTGTCGGTACCGATCTGCATATCCAATCTGGACTACTTCGGGGTAGCCGACTAACCCGAAGTTTATCGCGTGATGGCCAGGATCGAAATGGCGAACGGCGAAGACCTTTCCCCGAGCACTTTCACCGAAGAGCGCAATCGCTACACAATCCGGCTGGGTTATACAAGTGGTCCTGCGCCCACTCCGCAGATTACCGCAGCTTGGCGTACTCGGCTTTGGCTTGCTGGTAGATGGGAATGTCGGGATCGGCGTCTTTCCAGAGGGTGAGGAAATCCTGGTAGGACTTGTGCGCGGCTGCCTTGTCGCCCATCGTCATCTGCGCCCGTGCGAGCTGCAGATGCGCGAGCGCTCCGATGACGAAGTTTATTACCACGCCAGGATGGTCCAGCACCTTCTGAAACTCGGCGGCCGCCCGCTGGGGCATACCGGCCTGCTGATACGCCAAGCCCCGCAGGTAGGCAGGATACAGGTTACCGACAGATGCCACCCCCATCTCATAAGGGGCGGCGGTTTGTAGCAGCGTGATTGCCTTGGTCGGATTCTTTTTCTGTAACTCTATGGCTGCGCGAATCGCCGGCAGCGAGTAGAACTGCACTATAGTATTCAGCGGAAACTCGCGATTCACTTTGTCTGCCAGCTGGTGGGCCTGCACAAGATCTCCGGCCTGGGCCAGTGTCTGTGCCACGGCTATCTCAACATCTCGTCCACTACTTAGAGCCAAAGCCTCCGTTGCCATTTGCCGAGCCGAGGCCGTGTTACCAAGCGCAACCTCCCGAAACGCCTCATTTACCCTCCACCCGGCAGCTGTTTCCTCGCCAGTCGCGTGCTTGGCAGAGTCCACCGCTCGCTGCGAGAGCTCGCGGGCCTTTCGAAATCGCCCGAAATAGGCTTCGGTGTCGGATTGCGACGAGAGCAACCAGTCTTCGACCCCAGGCTTACCCATCGCCCACGTGAACTGCTCCTGCATGGCTCCTTGGTCGCGTTGCAAAAAAGCGAGCCAGTATCGGATGATCCGCAGCTCCTCTCCATCCAGGTTCCGTGCCCGTGTCTCGTCAAAGGCGGCCTGAGCTTCGGCTGGCCGATCCAAGGCCATGTAGCTCAGCATGATGTTCGCGTTCGAGTTGAAGCCCTCGCGATCGAATTGAATCGATTCCTTCCCCACAGCGACGGCTTGCTCATTTCGCCCTACTAGTCTCAGGATGTATTCCAGTTGGCCGAGTCCCGGGCTTTCCGGAAAGTCTCGAATGAGGTCCGTGTGAGCCTGAATGGCTTTTTCCAGTTCGCCAGTAACGCCCATGTAGTATCCTGCTTCGACCCCTAACCTGCGACGCAGGCTCAACCGATCACGCAAGCCGTAAGCCTTTTCAAAGTCCTGGGTCGCGAGGCTGGGCCGGCCGATAGCGATGTTGTCGCTTGCCAAATCGGAGTAAACCAGAGCGAAGTTCGGATCCAAATCGACCGCGCGCTCAAAATGCGGCAAAGATTCCGAAGGCCCATTCGCGTTTACGCCCTCCATATAGGCTTCCAAGGCGTCCAGTGACGGCGTTGCTTCTAGTTCGAGCGGCCGGTTGTATTTGTCGTCTGTGGCGGATGAATCTCCCAAGTTGATACGCAAGCGCGTCGCCGCCTCGCCTAAGGTGTGAATCACCTGGTCCCGATGTTCTGCCTCGACCGTTGTACTCGCCAGCGTGTCCCCTGTCTGACAATCTACGACTGCCAATGCGATCACGTATTGATTTCCCTTGTCAGAAATCGAGCCTCTTAGCAATGCCTTGCTTAATGTGCGCAGGCATACCTGCCGTGCCAAATCAGGTGTCAGGGTTTCCGCGCGCGAACGATTCATCAACTTTAACGTGTCACCCACTTTCCGCTGAGATAGAACCTTCAGGGAGGGAGACTGTTGCAAATCGATGTCCAGCGCCATTTTTAGGGTGCCGTCGAAGATCGTGTCCCCAGTCAAATTGGAAAAGTCGGAGAGCACAATGGTGTCTCTCGCCGTCAGCCTGGTCGCTGTTTTGTGCCGGAGCTTCCAGTAGAGGCCGCTTGCGACTAGAGCGACAAAAATCACAACTGCCGCAATCGTTAGTAATTTCCAGTGGTGACGCGGCGGTGGGTCAAACATCATCGGCCGCGCCTCACGGTTCTCCGGCTGCAGGTCGGCGCGCATCTCCGCGGCCGACTGGTATCGCTCTTCCTTGTCTTTCTCCAAGGCTTTGTCGATGACGCTGACCAGCCTTGCCGGAAGTGCGGAATTCAACTCACGCACTGGCACGGGTGTGCGGTTCAGGATTGCATCGTGAACCACAGCTGCTGTTTCGCCGCTGAAGGCGCGCTGTCCGGTTGCCATCTCGTAGAGCACCAGCCCAAACGAAAACAGGTCGGTGCGCGCATCTAGCTTCTCGCCGCGCACCTGCTCCGGCGACATGTAGCCTGCGGTGCCCATGGCGACTCCGGTGCGCGTAAGTGTCGCATCAGCTTTCGTCGGCGTCGCTATGCGGATCTGCTCCGCGCAGGCGCTGATCTCTGCAGTTTCGGCCTCTGCGTCGGCTTCGCTAGCGGCAGTCGCCAGCTTCGCCAGTCCGAAGTCCAGAATCTTGCAGACGCCCTTGTCGGTAATGAAGATGTTCGCCGGCTTGATGTCGCGATGGATGATGCCCTTCTCGTGCGCGGCTTGCAGTCCATCGCAAATCTGAATTGCGATGTCCAGCAACTGATCCAGTGGAACGCGCCCTTGCGGCGGATGAGGCCAGACGGTCCCGCAGGGTCTCGCCTTCCAGCAACTCCATCACAATAAACGGCTGGCCTTCATGCTCTCCGAATTCGTAGATGGTGCAGATGTTGGGATGGTTCAGCGACGAGGCGGTTCGCGCTTCGCGCTCGAACCGCTGTAGGGCTGATCGCGTCGTTGGCCAGCTCTTCCGGCAGAAACTTCAGCGCCACGGCACGGCCCAGCTTCAGGTCTTCCGCGTCGATATACCACGCCCATGCCACCGCCGCCGATGAATCTCAAGCACGCGGTAGTGCGAAACAGTTCGGCCGGTGAGACCGGCTGGTGCGCCTAATGACGTGGCAGCAGCTCCATCATCTCTACTTGGAATTTCAGCCCTCGCGGCCCCATCGGCAGGCGTGGACTCCAGGCATTCCACTGAAACCATCAGCCGATACCCACGACGCGCCACAGTTTCCACATACCTCGGACTTTCTGCCGAGTCACCGAGCGCTTGCCGCAGCCGGTTAATAGCGGCGTGGATGCTGTGATCGAACTCGACCACGGTATCGTTAGGCCAAAGCTTCTTCTTGATTTCTTCCCGAGTCACCAGCTCGCCGGAGCGCTCCACCAGCATCAACAGGATTTGGAAGGGTTGCTCCTGAAGACGGAGCTTGCGCCTACCCTTGCTGAGATCGCCTGTCTTCAGGTCAAACTCGAAGGGCCCGAGTTGTACTCGGATTGGAACAGCCCCTTGCATAAGAACTAGGGTGTGCGACGAAGTCTACGCCTGTTTTGCGGCAGGCCCATACGAATTTTTTAGCCAAGTCCGCCAACACTTAGCCGCAGGATCGACCCTCCGAACCAGTCCTAACTAGCCGTGTTCTTAATGGCTTGCTGTGTGAGAGCCATATGAGCGACAGATGAGCGCCAGTGCATTTCTTTTCTCCCCTGCCTGCCGCAATGTCGCCCGAACCGCACAGGCGGGAACCAAAATTCAAGTTCTGAAGTGGGGACATATGAATACGAAAAGGGCAGTCTGCGCTAGCGCCTTGGCTTTTCTCGCTTCCCTGGTCCAGGCGCAAATCATCAATCCGTCGCAGAATCTCGTCATCACCGGGCACTCCCAAGTGCAGTTCGCTCCGTGGCCTGCCGTTGGAATCCCTCTTACCGACATTCGCGGTCACGACAGCTACACCTGCGCCATGCTGAAGACGTTGCTTCCTTACGACGTTCCGGCAGGCACAAATGCCGTTGCGTTAGTCGAATCCACCAATGACGTGTTGCAAGGCACTTCACCAGAAGATGGGGTTAGTTGCGTTGAAGATGAGATCACTTGGCTGGAAGCCAACCGGCCAGGAATCAGGATCGTAGTCGCGAACGTGGCGCCGTTCGGAGAGGGCAACTGCTACGGAGATTTCCGTGAGCAAATCGCGGAGTACAACGCGCTCTATGCGGGTCTACCGGGGGAGTATGGCATTACCCTCGCCGACATCTCATCGGTCATCACACAGCCTGATGGATGGGCAATTCTCTCCTATATGGATGGCCTCTGTCTGATTCACCAAGGGCAGTTCCAGCAACTCAACGATGGGTGGACTTTCTTCATGGACCAGATCATTGCAGCGATTCAGTCTCACTGATGCGGAGACCTTGTCTTGCCGGAGCGGAACTGGTAACCAGTATCCCCCCTCCGCTCCGGCCTATGAACTTCCCAAGTTCCCATTGACGATTCCGCTCCGGGCAAGCTGAATCGTCCTCCACGTGAAAAGAGGAAAAGAATATGAAATCCCGCAGCTCGATCGACATGACCGCGGTCTGTCTACTGGCCGCGATGACGATCACCATTCAAATGTCCGCGCAAGACAAGACGGATCACAACAATAACCAGCCACGCTACAGGCTTGTTGAGATCGCGACCTTCGGCGGTCCCGATAACGGACCCACAGAAGGTCCACCGTTGCTTCGAATATTGACTAACAGCGGTATTGCCATCGGACTTGCGGATACGTCAATTTCTGATCCCTATTATCCGAACTGCATCGTTGGCGAGTGCTACGTTGTTAACGGATTCCAATGGCAGAATGGGATGCAGAAAGATCTGGGTCCCCTTTCGGGCGTTAACAGCGCTATCCCAATTGGGATCAATGAAAACGGAGTTGCTGTTGGCCTCTCACAAAACGGTTCCATCGATCCCCTGACGGGTTTTCCAGAGAATGATGCAGTCATCTGGGAACACGGGACGATCAATAATCTTGGCACATTCGGTGGGAACGGAAGCATCGCCTGGGCCATCAACGATTGGGGTCAGGTGGTAGGAGGAGCGCTCAATTCAATTCCCGACAACTACGCGTCGGGACAACCCTTCTTGGCTTTTCCCGTGGCCCAACAATACCGAGCATTCTTGTGGCAAAACGGAAACAAGCGGGACCTTGGCACGCTCGGCGGCAACGATGCCGTAGCCGCGCTTGTAAATGACTTAGGGCAGATTGCTGGCGACTCCTACACGAACACCACGCCGAATCCAACTACCGGGATACCCACCCTGGATCCATTCATCTGGCAGAACGGCAGAATGCTCGATCTTGGAACATTAGGAGGCACCTTCGGATACCCGAATTGGCTTAACCTGTGGGGACAGGTCGTCGGCCAATCGAACCTGGCGGGAGATCAGACCTACCATCCATTCCTCTGGTCGGGAGGGACGCTTAGAGACCTCGGAACATTTGGGGGACCTTCTGGTGCTGCAAATTGGGTCAACGATGCCGGAGAAGTTGTCGGCCAAGCCGATCTGTCCGGCGGACAATGCCAGGGATTTGCCTGCCAACACCACGCATTTCTCTGGAAGAACGGCAGGTTGAACGATCTGGGCGCGGTAGAAACTGATCCATGTAGCCGGGCTTTCTCCATTAACCTCGTAGGCCAAGTAGTTGGTGAATCGGGTCCGGTGTGCGGCGGGGAATTCACGGCGAGCGCGGCCACCCTCTGGCAGAACGGTGCGATCTATGACCTGAATACCCTCATTCCTCCGGGCTCCGGCCTGACACTCAATGTCGGCTGGGATATCAATGATGGCGGAGAGATTACCGGCAGCGCAGTGCTCCCAAACGGCAACGTTCGGGCATTTGTGCTAATTCCGTGCGGCCGAAATGATCCCGACGGTTGCCAAAACCAACTACTGGATAGAGCCTCCGGCACAGACAATCTGACTCTTGCACCTAAGAAAATCAACCCGTCGCGTGAGGGCCTTGCGCGTTCGTATCACGGCGGTTCTTAGGGAGCACACTCTGCGACCTTGAGTCGACGTTCTTGGTTTTCCTGCCGGGGCGGAATTGCTGATCGGATATCCCTACTCCGCTCCGACCTATGAACTTCCGAAGTTCCCATTGACGATTCCGCTCTGGGCAAGCTGAATTGTCACCCACGACGGCAAAGGACAAGTCTATGAAATCCCGCAGCTCGATCTACATGGTCGCGGCCTGTCTACTGGCCGCAATGACGATCACTATTAAACTGTCCGCACAAGACAACGCGGACCACAACAACAATCAGCCTCGCTACAAGCTTATCGATCTCGGCACCTTCGGCGGAGGGTGGAGTTTCGTCCCCTCGGGACCGCCCCTCCTAAGAATTCTCAACAACCAAGGGGCTGTCATAGGCTTCGCTGACACGTCCACTCCCAATCCCTACTCCCCGATCTGCCTCACGCCTGACTGCCTGGTCGCGCATGCCTTTAAGTGGGAAAATGGTGTCAAGACGGACCTGGGCGCGCTTCCCGGAGTTAATGAGAGTGCCGGGCTTGCAATCAATGAGTTGGGGCTGACGGTTGGAGTTTCGGAGAACGGCTCTATCGATCCAGCGACCGGCTATCCGGCCTACGATGCGGTCGTTTGGAACCGGGAGACGCCGGTCAACCTCGGCACATTCGGAGGTACTGACAGCATGACTTACGCGGTCAACGATTTGGGCCAGGTCGCAGGGTGGTCATTGAACGCCATTCCGGACCAATACACAGCAGGCCTGGGGCCCTGTACCACGTTGGACTGCTTTCCGGTCACCACACAAATTCGGGCCTTCCTGTGGCAAAACGGAAGAAAGCAAGACTTGGGCACCCTCGGCGGAAATGACGCCAGCGCTAATCTCATCAACGATCTTGGGATGGTGGGCGGCGTCTCTTACACCAACACCACTCCCAGCGATCTTGGAATTCCCACCCAGGATCCGTTTTTCTGGTTTGCCGGAAGAATGATCGACCTCGGAACACTCGACAACGGCCACTACAGTTATTCCAACTGGATGAATAGCTGGGGCCAGACCGTCGGCGATTCCTCGCCGGATGACATTGGGTATCACGGGTTCCTGTGGAACGGCGGCAAAATGCAGGATCTGGGTGCTCCCCTGGGCGGCGATTTTTCCGCCGCCAACTGGATCAATGATGTTGGACAGGTGGTAGGCGCTGCTACTCTTCCCCGCAATCAGGCATTCCATGCAGTCTTGTGGGAGCAGGGAAGAGCGACCGACTTGGGGGTTGTGTCAGGCGCTGTATCCTCGGTCGCCGAGAGCATCAATCTGTTTGGCCAGGTGGTTGGCGACTTAGACGATTCCTCCGGCGAAGACGTTGGTGGCTTTCTTTGGCAGAACGGCGCCATGTACGACCTGACAACTCTGATACCTCCCGGCTCCGGTTTAACCATCGCGCAAGTCTGGCAGATTAACGACCAAGGAGAAATTGCCGGTGACGTGATGCTCCCCAACGGAGATTTCCATGCATTCTTGATGGTTCCCTGTGACCAGCACGATCCCGGCAACTGCCAGAACCAACTCCTCGGAGCGGGAGAAAGCACAAACAAGTCACCGCGCTCGCAGCAGCGAGTCAAGTCGGTTCGCGACCCGCTAACGCGCTTCCACGCACCAAACTATTCCAGATGACTCCGCTCGCCGGAAGTCTGGTTTTTCCGCCGCTCCCTTGCACTACTAGCGATACTGCGCTCCGCCAGAACGCAGTATCGCCCTAGCCTGAATAAACAGGAGATCACCATGAAATCCCGTACATGGACGCTTGGAAGCATTTGCTTTCTATTCGCTGTAATTCTTGCTGCGGCATTGACTATGTACGCGGCTCCCATCAGAGCGGACTGTGGCAAAGGTGGCAGCATCAACAGCACTCTGGCAAGCCTTGCCCGCGCCGGAAACACCCGGACTATCTTCGTTACCGGCACGTGCAAAGAAAACATCGGGATCGGGGCCTTCGATCACCTGACGCTACAGGCGTCGCCGATCGCTACCATCCAGGACCAATCGAACGGATCCCAGCCGGTCGTTGTAATCTTCAATTCCTACGATGTAACCCTGATAGGCTTCACCATCACCGGAGGCTCGTCTGGTGTAGATTGCGAACCCGATAGCTTTTGCGAACTCTACCTGAACAGAATCCAACAGTCCTACGATGGAGTGCGGTTTGCGAGTTCCCACGGCTTCGTCTCAAGCAATAGCATTTCGAACAGTGGTTACCGTGGAATTGCAGTTTTGAACGGCGCCTCGGTAAGCACAACTTCTAATACAATCAGCGGAAGCGGCCTTGCTGGCATGGTGGTGGGTTATGGCAGCACTCTAACCGCTGTATCTGACATCGTCGAGAACAGCGAGCTTCTCAGAAGTAGATCTCTCTTGTGTTGCGGTCCGAAAGCCATGGGTTGTGGAACACAAAGCATTCCTGCTTACAAGCAGACTTCTGGACAATATCGGGAATTCAGACTTGCCGATCGGCTGTTGCTCGAAATTACTTGTGCTATGTATGGTCCGCCGCCTGACTGCAAGAGGACGCGCGGTTGAGAACAAGCGGTCTGCGTAAATGTATCCGGCCTACAGTTGGAGATTTTCCTCCGGCCTTGATGATGATCCGCTGCGTGCTGGTCCTACATATGGGGACGGTCACTGGGGACCAATACACAAGTACAGGTTTTCCGGCACGCCGTTCGACTGTTGTCTCGTCCTTAGTTGTCCTCAGCAGACCTCGGTAGAAATTATTCTGTAAATCTCATAGTCATAGTAGTGGCGGTGGAAAAGTGGGAAGCGTTTTGTGCTTTCCAAGCGAAAGCGTCTTTTCCACGGCCAAGTTCAGACCGCAGCCGCTAGGGGCTGATGCTGATACTCATTACCGCTAGACAGCACTACCCAGGCGATACGAGCCAGCTTGTTGGCAATCGCCACGATGACTTTGTTGCGCGGTGCACGGACTGAGAGCCGGCGCACCCACTGGCCGAGACCGCCGGTATCGTACTTCACCCGCAACAGCACGGCTCGTGCTCCATGCACGAACATCGTGCGCAGATAGCGGTTGCCACGCTTGGTGATGCCCAGCAGCTTCGCTTTGCCGCCGGTCGAGTACTGCTTCGGCACCAGTCCCAGCCAGGCAGCAAAGTCGCGACCTCGTTTGAAGGCCGCGCCATTGCCGATAGCAGCCACCGTGGCCGTGGAAACCAGCGGTCCCACACCGGGGATCTTACGCAAACGTCGACACCCCTCATCACTGTCCGCCACGACATCAATCGCGCCAGCGATCTGGTCAATCTGGCTGTTCAGGTATTGCCACTCGCGCCACAGGTGATCGAGCAACCTGCGCAAGCTGGGCGTCAGTTGTTGCTCGGCATCTTCCAGCAGCGATGGCAGCTCTTTCCGCAAGCTCAACGGTCCGCGATTGAACGTGATGCCTCGTTCCAGCAGGAATCCGCGAATCTGATTGATGACCTCGGTGCGGTTATGCACCAGTCGTTCCCGCACCCGGTGCAGGCCCTGGAGATCGAGTTGGTCTTCGGTCTTGATCGGTACAAAGCGCATGTTGTTGCGCTTAACGGCTTCGGCAATCGCCTCAGCATCCAGATAATCATTCTTCTTGGACTTGCGGTACGGCTTCACGAACTGTCCCGGGATCAGCCGAACATTATGTCCTTGGTTCCGTAGGACACGCGCCAGACAGTGCGCCCCGCCACATGCTTCGATACCAATCAGCGAGGCCGAGAGGTTGGCAGTATAGATCAGAAGCTGCTTGCGTGAAAACTTTTTCCGCAGCACGATGCTGCCGTGTTCGTCGAGTGCGACTAGGTGGAAGGTGGTTTTGCCGATGTCGATGCCGATGGACGCGATGTGCATGGATGATCCTCCCTAAGTTAGCTACGTTCGATCATGCCACTTAGCGGCGGACCATCTCATTATGGGATGTTACAAAAGTTGGAGGATTAGCGCGTCAACTTTGCCTCAGATCACCACTCGGTGCCGTGGCGGTGCTAACATTCCCATCCAAGCAGGGGGAAACTACGATGAAACTCACTTATGCGATCAAGTTCGTCGCTGATATGGATCGAGCCGTTGTGTTCTATCGGGATACGCTGGGCCTTCCACTGAAATTCTCATCGCCGGGTTGGAGCGAGTTCGACACCGGAGAGACCACATTAGCTCTGCACCCGGCTTCTGTGGCAAACCCTGCTGGAAGCGTTGAGTTAGGTTTCAGCGTCCCGGACCTTCAGCGGTTCTATGACGCCAAAGCGCAAGGTGGTGTGCGATTCACGATGCCGCCAACCAAGCAGGATTTCGGAAGTTGGCTGGCTCAGTTTGAAGATTCTGAAGGAGGGCGTTGTAGCGTTTCCGGCGCGCACCAGTAATCGGAATCCCCGACTTCATAATCCCTAAACGCCAGCCCCCTTCACGATTGCTTGTGATATGGCGCGATATAACGACAGTTTAGCTGCCCCAATCCCAAACGCTTCCAGACTGTGTAATTTTGAACAGATTTCCGAATTGGTGCTGCTGTACGCTGCTTTCCGACGAGCTATGCGGCCCTTACATGTCTTTTATAGCTTGCTAGATTTCGCAGGGAGGGCACCATGTGGAGAGAACGGGCGCTGAAGGTTGTATTGGTGTTGGTGGGATTGATTTTTTCGGCTGGCGCTTACCCCGTGACGGAGTCTTTGTGGCATCAGAATCAGTCGATGTATACCTTCGATATGATGCTTAGCCTCTATGTCGCACTCGGCATTTTCCTGCTGATAGCAGCGCGTAACCCTTCGGCAAATCGCAGCCTGATCGCCTTCACAGCATGGTCGTGTTTCGCTCACGCGGCTGTTATGGCGGTGACCTCCTTTTCGAAGGGAGGCTATCGCGGAGACATCTGGGGCGTGCCAATGCTTGTCATCATCGGCGCAGCCCTGATCGTGCTGGCTCCGGCAAAGCAGTCAGGCGAACGAGTTTCGGTAGCCGTTGTGTAGGCTGGCACTCCAAGAGCGCCATGCACGCCTGATCCAAGCGCTCGAATAAGTAGCAAGAGCATGAGCATAGACTGAAATGATGGGACGGATTGCAGAAACGTCGCCGCGTTTCAAGGCCAGGTTAGCCGGTGTCTTTCAACTGCTCGAAGCCCTGACGGCAGCATCCCCCGGGGTATTCGTTCTTGACAGGCTTGTTGTCCCTGGCAACGGCGCGGCTACCGCGGCCAATATCCTGGGACACGAGAGGTTATTTTGGCTGGGGTTCGCATCCTCGCTCATCGGGGTTGCGTTCCATATCGCATGGGCGCTTCTGATGTATGAGTTGCTTAAACCTGTGAACAAGAGCCTCTCTTCACTCGCAGCGTTCGTCATTCTCGTGGGATGCGCTATTCAGGCTCTTTCCAGCCTTTTTTACTTGGCTCCTCTGCTCATCCTGCAAAGCAGTAGCTCCCTGAGCGCATTTACGGTGGAACAGTTGCAGGCGCTGGCGCTCATATTTGTCAAATTGAGAGCTTACTCGTTCGACATCTACCTGGTGTTCTTCGGGTTCTGGTGCATCCTGATCGGCTACCTCATTTTCAGGTCGACCTTCCTGCCTCGAATTCTGGGAGTGCTGGTGGCGATCAGTGGTTTGGGTTGGGTGACCTATCTGTCCCCGCCGTTCGCAGACCGTCTGTGGCCCTTCATCGCTGCCGCCTCCGCCCTCGGTGAAATACCACTGGAGCTATGGCTCATCGTGATGGGGGTTAACGCTCAACGATGGAAGGAGCAGGCCAGCGCGACATGAAAGACCGCCGTGCTAGGTGTTTCCCGCTGGATGGTCCGCGAACCGAAAGCTAAGTGGTAGTTGGCGCAAAATCGCCTCTCTGACAATGTCGGCGTTGTCAAGAGCGTAGTTCGGCATTCGCTTGAAGAAAAGCGCCACTTCGCTCTAGTTGAAAAACTCCGTCCCAACCAACCACGGCTCGCCTTGTAATCCTCTCAGGTCAGGATTCGTGTCCGACCCATGCATCTCTTCGATCACTAGCGGATCATGATTACCAGTTCGAACTCCTCGGCAGAGGAGCGGGGTGCCCACTCAATAACTCGGTGTTCTACTGCACACCATGGCGATTTCCGGACTGCCCCACGTGCGAACCGAACTCATCCACTGCTGATAATCCCATCCCTTGCGCATCATCCAGTACAGAGAAACGGCCAACCGCCGTGGGGAGGGGGGGCGCCATTCCGGAATACTCCGCACCGTGACTTGGGCCGCTTCCACCAGCAAGAAGCGCAGGATCGAACTTCCTTGTTTGGTGATGTGCCCCAGCCGTCTCCGGTTTCCGCTGGAGTCTTCCAGCGGAACCAGCCCGAGATAGCTGGCCACCTGCTTCCCACACTGAAAGCGTTCGGCTTGCCCGATGATCAACACGAACGCCATTGCGGTGAGTGGACCGACGCCCGGATGCGTCGCCAGCCGCTGCGCCTCGGGAAATTTCTCGACTTCTCGTTCCACTGCCTGGCTTAACTCAGCGATAGTTGGATTCAACCGGTCCAGCAACTCCAGCAGGTCGTGCCGTCGCCGGCTGGCCCACGGCGCCAGGCTGAACGATTCCAGTTGTTGGCGTTCCGTCCGCCACAACCTCTTCTTACATCGAAGACCTTCGTTCAGCGCCACCGCTTGCAACTGATTCATGATCCGCGTACGCGCCTGCACCATACGGTGCCGATGCCACAGCAGTTGCCGTAGATCACGGTTCTCCCAACTTGGCACCCAGATCTTCGGAAAGTCGTCCTTCAGCATCAGCTTCAGAATCAGCTGTGCATCTTGCCGATCCGTCTTCTGCTTACGCACGCGCTTGGTTCGGATCTCGGCGGCATCTCCGATCCACAGCTCGATCTGCAACTCATCCATCAACCGCTCGAACCAGCGGGCGTGCCCACTGGCTTCCATGCCCACACGTACCGGAACGTCCCGCACTAGTTCGCGATAAAAGCTCTCGGCTTCGCCCGGATGCCCTAAGCGTCGTTCCTGCAGTTCTCCTGTCTCAGTGTCAACGAATGCGATTTGCTGAAACTCGGGGTGGAAATCTACTCCTATAATGATCATTGTTCGGCCCCTTTCTCCCGAGCCTGTTGGTTGGTCAGCACCACCAACTTTACTCGGGGACGGGAGCCGACATTGTCATGGAATCAATATCACAAGTGATCCGGGTTGGGTGGTCCGGGTCAGGGTTACTTGCGATATGGCCTTCCATGAGAAGGCCGGTCGTAGTCAAGTAGAATCTTCACCCATCTCTATTCCCAAGCAAGGTTTTTCTTCACCGAGTTGCCACTGTCGCCACCCTTCCATCCGCACTCTTAATGAGCGATGTTCGCTCGGTGCAAGTTGGGTGTTCTCGTGTCAGCCGGTGCTGCCACCTGATTAGACGACCTTTCTTCCATCGTTAAGTGATAGAAGTGGGCCAGGCCATAGACGCAGTCACCGGAACTCGGCTTTGGGCATCCGTCGTACTTCCATCAACTAAGCTGCTACTGACATCGTGCGCTTGGTATTGCGTAGCGGTTCGTAGACTTCTCCACTGACCCACAGCCGATGCAGCAGGACTGCCAGCTTGCGAGCCGTCGCAATGATGGCCCGCTTCTTTCCCGCCTTGCCGCCACGCTCGGCCAGCTTCAGACCCCAGCGTCGCAGATCGCTATCAACTCCAAACGGACCGAGTATGTGGTGCGCTCCCTGCACCAGCAGCGTTCGCAGATACGGATCGCCCTCTTTGCTGATGTGCATCTGCGGCTCGCTCTGCCCCGAGTTTCGGCGTCCCGGCTGTAGCCCGAGTAGCATCCTGCGTCGCGGCTCTTGCGGAAACGATGCGGATCTTCCAGCGTCAGCATGTAAGTCAAGGCGATCAGCGTGCCCACACCCTTCACCTGCTTCAGCAGCGCAGTCTGCGGATAACTCTGTTTGGCGGTCTGCTCGATCTGCTGGTTGTACTCGGCAATGCGCTGGCTGAGTGATTCCAGGGCTTGCAGCAATGGTCCTAGCGCAGCTTGTAATTCCGGACTCAGGGACTGAGCTTTCTCGCTATCCAGGTTGCGCGGGTTGCAGCCGCGAATGCGCTCCCCATACGACTTGGTCAGTCCGCGTGCTGCATTCACCAGCGCCGTCCGCGCCCGCACCAGGCTGGCTCGGGCTCGAATCACCGTCAGGTCGGCCTGCGCCTGGGCACTGCGATGCTTCACCGGAGACAGCAACTGCGGGTCGATTCGTGCCAGCCGCGCCAGGGTCATGGCGTCCAACCGATCATCTTTGCGTCGGCTCTCTCCGATCAGACGCACGTTGCGGGCGTGGGCCACGATCACTTCATGGCTCAACTCACTTAACAGCCGGCTCACCCACGGTGAGTGCATCCCGGTCTCCAGCGCTATCCGGCTGCGCGGCATCTCCGCAAAGACTTCCTTCATTGCCTTCGGAGTTGTTCCCAGCCTATGTTCGCCTACCACTTCGCCAGCTTCATCCAGCACGCAATACCAACTCGACCGATCTCCCAGATCCAAACCGACAGTCAGCTTCTGCTTGAAATTCTTGTTGCCCGCCGCCGCCACAGTGCTACTCTTTTTCATTGCCGGTCTCCTTTATCTCTTGCGCTTCGAGCGCGTCGATAACTTGGGAGCGTATAGCATCCCGCCGGAGACCGGCCTTCTCCCTCGAAAACAAACATAGGTTCCGGAAGTCAGGCAGCGTCTTGGGGCAATAGGACTACTTTGTGGCCTAACCCTTCCAGTCGTTTGACGAGATAACGTTGAAGGCCGTCGGCATGTAGCCGATCGAAGTAGTCGGCACCCAAGTCCTGATAGTCGCATCTGTTTTTCTGGAGGTGGTACCCGATGACCACGATGGTGTGAGCTACTGCCATTATGGCCCGCTGCTTCCCGCGCTTACTGGCGAGCCGTCGAAACTGGGAAGAGAGATAAGTGTTCTTGGTTCGTGCAGCTGCCCATGCAGATTGGCAGGCCATCCGACGTAGCCATGGACTGCCCTTGCGCATCGTGCCGCCGAGTCTTTTGCCTGCACTCTCGTGATTACCAGGACAAACGCCTGCCCAACTCGCCAAGTGGGAGGCGGTAGGAAACTGAGACATGTTCACACCGATCTCAGCTACCAAACTCCAAGCGGCCACGCGATCGATCCCCGGTACCGTCACCCAGCGAGCAATGGCCGCCGCAAGTTCTGGTTCCTGGTCGCCGATGTGTTCCAGACGCTGATCGATGACCGCGATCTCTGCAATCAAGAACCGCCACTGTATGAGCAGCCGCTGAAGCAGAAAGCGATGGTGATCCCGCACTTTGCCTTCTAGCGCCAGATGGAGCTGTGGAATCTTTGCTCGGAGATGTCCGAGCGCCAAGGCAGCTAGCTTTTCTGCATTATCCTCGCCTAGAACGAGAGCATCCAGCATTGCCTGTCCACTCTTGCCCACCGAGTTGCTGGCTACGCTTGCCAGTTTCACGTTGGCATCTTCGAGTACCTTCTGAATCCGGCTCACGAGACGAGATGCTTCCTGTGACAGGCTCGTCCGTGCTCGTGTCAGGTCGCGCAAGTCGCGAATCCGAGTCTCCGGTACAAAACTGGGACGCAATAGTCCATGCTGAAGCAGCTCGGCAATCCACTCGCTGTCCTTAACATCCGTCTTGCGTCCGGGTACGTTTTTGACGTGTTGGGCATTAACTAGCAGCAGATTGAATTGCCCTTCCAGAACGTTCCAAACCGGCTTCCAGTACACGCCGGTCGACTCCATGGCAACGTGAGTCACTTCCAGCTCGTGAAGCCAGCGAGCCAACTCTTCCAAGTCGTGCGTCATCGCACTAAAACGGCAGTACTTCTTGTGGGTGCGACTTCCCTCACGAACTAGCACGCAAGCGCTGACACTGGACTTGTGAACATCCAGCCCGCAACACCGGGTGTAGAGCACCTCCATCACTTGACCCTCCTTGGCCGTGCCGCGCAAGGACGCTGAAAAGTGAGATTCTCCCTCGCGTGCTCCTCCGAAGAGGGCAACAGTTCGTTGTTCCAGACGCGTCCAGGGTCATACTCATCCGCGGGCTTGTGGCGCGCCAATAAGGCCGACGACCTCTTGCGCGCACGGTTGAGGACAGTCTATGTGGAAGCCCCACCCGTTTTCATCGGTTGTTGTGGCGTGTTAATGCCATGTAATACTCATCCCATCTGATCTCGGCAATCACCTTGAAACAACCAAACTAACCCTCTTCCCGTTAGCCTATTACGAAGTAGTCCAAAATTAAGTTGACCTACTTCGTCATTCGAAGTCATCATCCGCTGAGCCTCAAAACAGCGTGGAGGGAGGAGATTACCGTGGCTAACCAACAAGAGAAAGCGAATTCAAAGAAGTCGTGCATCAACGTTCCAGCACGTAGGGCAGCTCTCATCGCCTCGGCCATTTTGGCCGCAATTCTCACGCTTGGGCCAGGCGTGCAAGCGCAAACTTTCACGGTGTTACACAGCTTTGGCGGCTACCGCGGTAACGGAGCCGGGCCATTCGCCGGCGTCACATTAGATAGAGCAGGCAATCTCTATGGCACGACGTTGGGCGGTGGGGAGAACACGGATGGGGACGCTTACGAATTGAGCCGTCGAGGTTCTGGGTGGGTCTATTCGAACCTGTTCAGCTTCACGATATCCGGCGGCTATTTCCCGATCGCCAAGATTAGCATTGGCCCGGACGGCGCCCTTTATACGACCGCTACGTCGGGAGGTGCGAACAGTTCGGGTACGATAATCAGACTCCGCCCTCCGGCAACGTTTTGTGCCGCGGTGCAGTGTCCCTGGGAAGCTACGGTGTTGCATAACTTCTCCTCCAGCACCGACGGAGACTACCCGACGAATAGCCTTAATTTCGATGCCGCAGGAAATTTCTATGGCACCACCGCTGATGGCGGACCCGCCGGGGTGGGTAGCGTCTACAAGATGACCCCATTTCAGGGTTCGTGGACATTTTCATTGCTCTCCGATTTTGCCGGTACTGCCGCGGGAAACCCATATGGAGGAGTTGTGCCTGACCAAGATGGCAACCTCTATGGCGCTGGCTACTTGGAGTACCCCGGTACGGTATTTGAAGTGACCAATACCGGCTCAACTCGAGTGCTTCATTTCTTCGACCGCAGCGATGGCATCGACCCTTTTTACGGGGTTGTGCTTGACAGCCAGGGCAACATCTACGGCGAGACGGCGTTCGGCGGAATGAACGGCGAGGGCGGCACCGTGTTCGAGCTCTCCCCTTCCGGCGATGGTTGGACCTTCAACTTGCTTTACAGCTTTCCGGGAATGGTCAACAACGGGACGATTGGCGCGGGTGGTCTTTCGATAGATGCGCAGGGCAATCTCTACGGCACGACGTTCGGTAACGGTGCTCATAACCAAGGTACCGTCTTCAAACTGTCCCCCTCAGAAAACGGCTGGATCTATACCGACCTGCACGACTTCACCGGCGGCGATGACGGCTGCACTCCCTGGAGCGATGTAGTGATGGATAGCCAAGGCAATCTATACGGCACTGCATCGGGTTGCGGGGCGGGCGGCGGTGGCACGGTGTGGGAGATAACGCCGTAGTTGGCGAAATATCCCCATTACACTCATTGAGCGCCAGTGAGTGCTATGACCTGATTTCTCCAACAACCCGTAGGGAGCTCATTCTTCCGCGTCGTCCATATTTGGGCGCTGCCATAGCAAAAAAAAGATGCAGTGGCTAGCAGTTATGCCAGTTGCCTTATTTCGAAGGTAAGCATTAGCGTTAAGGACACCCTCAAAGACCTTCTTCCGAGTCGAGTTCGGTGGCCGCAAGTAGATGTCTTTTTGGTTGATCGCGGGGGGAATATTGAAACCTAAACTCACATCCTTCTTCTTGGTTTTCTTCATCGCATTCGGTTTGCTCGCCTGTTCGGACTCGGGCTCCAAATCTTCAACGAGCAGCCAGCCCGGCGTCGAAGATGCTGTCAAATCCGCGGTTGACGCTTACGTCTATGGCTATCCGCTGGTCACCATGGACATGACACGCAAGCAATTTACCAATGTAGCCGCGCCCGACGCCGCTCACGCGCCCATGGGTCAGCTTCTTAAGTTACGAACCTATCCGGCGGTCGACAATCACGCTGTCACCGCACCTAACGCCGACACGCTGTACACCATGACATGGCTTGACGTTTCCAAGGAGCCATACATCCTGAGCGTTCCCGACATGGGGGATCGCTATTACCTGCTGCCAATGCTTTCTGGTTGGACGGATGTGTTTCAGGTTCCCGGCAAGCGCACCACTGGCGACAAGGCTCAGAAATATGCCATCACCGGACCGGGATGGTCAGGTACGCTTCCCGCAGGCGTTACCGAGTACAAGTCACCTACGGCCATAGTCTGGCTGCTCGGTCGCATCTATTGCACCGGTACGCCCGCTGACTACGCTGCGGTTCACGCCTTGCAGGACAAATTCTCGCTGGTTCCACTGAGTTCCTACGGCAAGCCCTACACTCCGCCGGCCGGTCAGGTCGATAGCAACTTCGATATGAAGACCTCGGTCCGCGACCAGGTCGAACATCTGGATGTTGTTGCTTACTTCAATTATCTGGCGCAGTTAATGAAGACGAACCCTCCGGCGGCTGAGGATGCGCCGATGGTGGCCCAGATGGCGAAGATCGGCTTGATACCGGGGCAGGATTTCGATCCGAGCAAGCTCGGCGCATTCGATAAAGAGGCGATAAAGGCCGTGCCGAAGCTGGCCCAGGCAAAGATCATGGAGCACTTCAAACAGCTTCAACCCATCAACGGATGGATGTTCACCACCAAGACAGGCATTTATGGCACCGACTACTTGCAGCGGGCGTTAATCACCGCCATCGGACTGGGTGCTAACCGTCCCCAGGACGCAATTTATCCCACTGGAGAAAAGGACGGGAGCGGTGGAGACTTTGATGCTGCTTCGAAGAAGTACGTCATTCACTTCGACAAGGGACAGATGCCTCCGGTCGATGGCTTCTGGTCCATCACCATGTATGACGACAAGTATTTCTTTGTGCCGAATCCGCTCAATCGCTACACCTTGAGCCAGCGCAATAAGTTTGTAACCAACGCAGATGGTTCGGTCGACCTGTATCTTCAGTCTGACTCTCCGGGCAAGGCCAAAGAAGCCAACTGGCTGCCTGCGCCCAAAGCGAAGTTCATTCCGATGATGCGTCTGTACTGGCCTAAGCAGACACCGCCGTCCATCATCGACGGAAGCTGGAAGCCGCCAGCCGTAAACGAGGCGAAGTAGCTGAAGCTCTCGTACAGGAAAGCAAGTGTATGTTTGGCTTTGCTGTCTGAAGGCGCACGTAGTTGGCGATAAATCGCCATCTCACTGAGCCGGGTCGGCCATTCTCGGCAGGCGACGATTCGCTTCCTTTGCGATGCGCTGATCGTGCTGGCCATACAACCGGCACAAGCGCAGACCTACACGGTTCTGCATAACTTCAGCGGGGGGATTGGACGGCTCCGATCCCACGGCTGGTTTGACGCTGATCGGAGGTAATCTCTTGCCGGCCCCGAACGCAGTGTTCCGCCATCCCTGGCCTTTCCCGCCCTCTTTGTGCGCAGTCAGACCCTCTTCCCCAGTACCCGCTTGTACTGACCATAACGAGCGCTCAAGTGTCCAAAACTGCGACCAGCATGACTACTCATGCCACTGGTGTCCTGTCGGAAGATTCGTGGAAACAACCGATCGAACTCTCCTGTAATGTCTCTCTATCCGTCCGTGGGCCTGACGGGAAGGCGAACTCTTACCCAGCCCGCTGGGGCTTCACTCGGAACGCCGATTGGCCGAAGTCCGTCATCATCTACGCTCGCGAACCGGGCAAGCTCAGTATGCGCGATTACAAATGTGTGGCCCGGCCTTTGCAGCGATGAATACGACAGCAAAACGAGTTTGAGGCTCCAGCAACTGTCGTAACAGTGCCATTTAACAAGTAATCAGGTGCCTAGACCGTTTCACCAAGGGTCATTTGTGCGAGGCGACACGGAAGATCCGATCTGAATACTTTCCCAGAAAGCCATTTCGAGAAGGGAGTGCCGTTGCGCAATCCGAATCGTCAACCCCTATTTCAGCGTAGGCCACAAGGGCTTGCCCCCAGGGTTCGTCCGCCGCAACGGACGAACCCTGGGGCACCGGTCGACGCCAGCGCTGTCGCTAGCGTGCTGACTCGCGACAAGCGCGTGCAAGCGAAGGCGGCATGTGGGGAGGGCAGATGCCTGCTTCAGCTTCCCTTTTCGGCAAATCCCACGGCAAAGCGTTCTTGGGTTGGAGATTCGCTGGACTGAAGGATTTGGGAACAGGTTGGAGCTGTGCAGGCGAATCAAGGCCCGGCGACACCTTGTACACCACTCCGCCGTCACCTGTTCCGCCATCGGAAGCAGTTCCGTAGAGGTTGCCGGCCGCATCGCGGATCAGGCCGGTTCCTGGTTCGCCTCCGTCGTTTCCACCCGAAAAGCTGTACAGCAACGTTTGTTCACCCGTGGGATTCAACTCAAACAGAACACCGCAGCCGAAGTACGGGCAATTGCCGGTTCCGCCGTACTCCGTCGTCCCATAGAGATTGCCCTGTGCATCGAAGACCATATTCGAACGTGGGCCGCCGCCGTCCGAAAATCCGGTGAAGGTGTACAACACCGAGAAGTTGCCCATGGTGTCGATCTTGAAAACCACGCCCGGATAGTCTCCGCTCGGCGGGCCACCCGACCAGGTTGTCCCATAAAGATTGCCGGCGGAGTCGAGGATCAGGTCACCCCACGGGTTACCACCATCGGCGCCTCCGGTGAAGTTATAGAGGACGGTGTAGTTTCCTATGGTGTCGATTTTATAGACTACGCCGTGACCAAAGCCGCCGCCGTAAAACGTGCTGCCATACGCGTTGCCGTGTGCATCGAGCGTCACGCCGGCATAGGGATATTTGCCTTCGGGACCCATGAACGTGTGCAGCACCGTCTCATGTCCCATCGGATCGGCCTTGAATACCACGCCGTAACCCGATGAGCCTCCATCGGCAGTAGTGCCGTAGAGGTTGCCGGCTGAGTCCCTCGTTACCCCGTTCGGGTAGGCGCCGTCAGAACCTCCGGTGAAGCTGTACAAAACGGTCTCATTGCCAGAGAGATCCATCTTGTAAAGGAGGCCTGCATTGTACTGCCCAGCTCCGCCGGCTGCGCCATAAAGATTGCCATCCGAGCCGAGGATCACACCTCCGAATGGATTCCCACCATCGTTGCCGCCCTTGAACGTGTAGAGGTAGGTGAATTGGTTGGCCGTATCGATCTTGTAAACGAGGCCAGAATTATAGGCCCCGCCGGAATTCGTCGTTCCGTAGAGATTGCCTACTGAATCCTGGACCACCCCAGCCTGCGGGTGATTCCCGTCAGTGACAGGAAATCCATAGAGCACCGTCTCGTGACCGTTGGGACTCAACTTGAACACTGCCCCTAAGCCAGCGTTCCCTCCTCCCGCGGTATCACCATACAAGTTACCTTCCCAATCGAGGACCACGCCCGCGCCTGGATATGCGCCGTCCGCTCCACCGCTGAAACTGTAAAGCACCGATTCAATGCCATGGGCATTCACCTTGAACACGACTCCATATCCCGCGGGGCCTCCAGAACTTGTCGTTCCGTACAGGTTGCCAAAGAGGTCCAGCGTCACTCCCGCCGATGGATACCCACCATCGGAACCCCCGGTAAAGCTGTAGAGCACGATTTCGTTTCCGTGGGTGTCCACTCTAAAGACCACCCCTGCCCCGGAGGCACCGCCATATGCTGTCGTGCCGTATAGATTTCCGAAGACGTCCTCAGTCACGCCGTAAAACGGGTAGGCTCCGTCGGCTCCGCCGGTGAAACTGTACAGCACCGTCTCGTTTCCTCTCCGATCCAATTTGAAGACCACGCCGGCGTTATCCGTACCGCCGCCGTAGGTAGTCCCGTAGATGTTTCCGAAAAGGTCGACGATAACGTTGTTGGGAGAGCCGCCGTCGGTGCCGCCCGTAAAGGTGTACAGCACGGTCTCGTGGCGTCTTGTATCCAGTTTGAAAACGACGCCCTGACCATAGGCGCCCCCAGCGACTGTGGTGCCGTACAGGTTACCCGCAAAGTCCTGCACGACGCCGGTAAAGGGATAGCCCCCATCTGCTCCGCCGGTGAAGCTGTACAGCACGGTTTCGTGGCCGCTCCTATCTACGCGAAAAACCGTTCCCGCACCCGATGCGCCACCGCCGGATGTCGTTCCGTAAACACTTCCGTCCGGGTTGCAGAGTAACGGCGCAAACGGCGCCGCTCCATCGGACCCTCCGGCAAATGCATAAAGGGTCGTCTCCCTGCCATGACTATCGAGCTTCCACACCACTCCGGCGTTGTTCGGTCCGCCGCCATAGGCGGTACCGTAGATGCCCTCCGGGCCGAGGCATACGTTGGCCTCAGGTCCTAGACCGTTAAGATACGGCCGGAAGCTGTGTAGCACAGTTTCTCCGGCAAAAACCGGCGCGACCGCCAGCATCGCCAGCAGCAGCACTAACACGGATCCTTGCAACACTTCGCGTTGCCATGCACTCCAATGGGGCCGTTTCATAAAATCCTCCTCCATTTCTTCTGGAGGGCGGGGGAGCGCGTTGTCGCCGCCCGGTGAAAAGGTCAGGTCTGCGATACTGGCCGGCATCGCAGGCGTTTCAAGCGCCGCTAACAGCAAGTTTTCGAAGTAGGCCGTTCCCAAGGACTCGGGAAACTAAGAAAGCGCCTCTCGACTGCGTATGGCCTCAGATGATTCCTTGTGGCTCTGGGAGCCAGGAGCGGAAACCCGTACGACTGAAAGACAGCCTAGTTTTTGTGGGAGCGTAGGAGCCCGGCAAGTTTGCCAAATGCCGTTTAGTGGGGGATATATATACATTCCGATGGAGGTTAACGCAACACTTTTTTCGGTATTCTGAACAACAAATGATTTTGAAGTGTGATCCGTGCTGATAATCCGCACGCGGACGACTGGCTAGCGAAAGTCGCTCTGAGGTCGTGCAAAAAGAGTGCCGTCAAAAACCAGGCCGCTCGTAGTTGACGTAACCTCGCCATTGCACTCACCGCCCGGACCCGACTTCTCGGATTTAGGTAAGATCCCGGCTGGATGACCGGGTCAACCGGCGACTCGCTTGTCGTCAGGTTACAGAATCTCATTTTCCTGGCGGGAGAGAACCCTGGGGATTGGCTTGTTCCGGAACATTGCGCGAAGGGTTGAGATACCAAGGGATATTGATGACTGTGATCCTGGGATTTGCTTTGAGGTTCAGCAGGGTCTTGAGAAGTTGAGAGCGATTATTGTGCAGCAAGAAGTTGTACCAGTGATTCTCAATCAATTCCGGAACCAGAATAGCGACGTGGTTATCGGGATTTTCAGCCTGTACCTTTAGCGCGTACTCCACCAGGGGTCTGACCACGAAGCGGAAGGGCGAATCCAATAGAACCAACTCGGGCACTGGGAGGTTGGCTTTTTTCGCGGGAACTTCCACCAGTTCGGCCCATCGCTGGCAGAAGGAGTCTTTCTCCCCTTCGCAATCCACGTGAACAAAGGTGACTTGCTTTGCAATGGACCAGGCGAAGCGCAGGGTCTTCTCCGATACCGCATTCCATCTTTCGATGGGAATCAGGACAATGGGTTCGCAAAGCTCCTCGGTATTCACTGGGGTGTCCAGTGCAGTGGCCCGCTCGACTCGCTGGTAATGGCGATGGATGAAATACATCAACAGAATCAAGGCAGGAATTAGCAGCACGGTGATCCACGCGCCGTCGGTGAACTTGGCGATCAGCACCACACTTACCGTAATGCCGGTAGCAATGGCGCCCACGGCATTAATGGCCATGCTGTTTCGTGCGCCCGGGCCGCCGTGTTTTTTCCAATGGACGACCATGCCGGCTTGCGACAAGGTAAACGCGAGGAATGCGCCAACCGCGTACAAAGGAATCAGCCGATCCGTTACACCGCGAAAGATGATGAGCAAAGTGGCCGTCAGGAAGGCCAATGCATAGACGCCAGGAGTAAACACCAACCTGCGCCCGCGTAAGGTCAGAGCGTGAGGTAAGAATCCGTTTCCGGCGATGGCACGCGAGAGACGCGGAAAGTCAGCAAAGGCAGTGTTCGCCGACAAGGACAAGACAATCAGAATCGAGACAATGCTGGTCCAGTAAAATGCGCCTCTGCCCGTGATGGCGGCGATGAGCTGAGACAGCACGCTCTGGTATCCAACTTGTCCCGGCTGGGTGGCAGCTACTCCATACAACGGGCAAAGGAAGGCAATGCCTCCGAGCATCACCATCAGGATGGCGATGATGATGGTGAGGGTCAGGCGGGCATACTTGTCGGTCGGCTCGCGAAACGCCATCACTCCATTGCTGACCGCCTCGACTCCGGTCATGGCAGTACAGCCGCTGGAAAAGGCACGAAGGATGAGCCATGCGCTAACAGCTGCGGTCGCACCAGACAGCTTTGGCGGGGCGATAATTGGAGTGGGATGACCGCCGGCTAGCATGGCTTTCGCCGCGCCGATCGCAATCATTCCCAGCAAACACGCGACGAATAGATAGGTGGGGAGCATAAAAACTCCGCCCGTCTCCTGTACTCCCCGCAGGTTGACAATGGTGAGAATCAGCAGAATCCCCAGACACATTACTAGCGTATGAGTTTGCAAGGACGGGACCGCGGAGACCAGTGCTCCGACCCCTGCGGAAATGCCCACGGCAGCGGTCAAGATGTAATCGATCATGAGCGCGGCAGCGGCGAGAAGCCCGGCCCCCGGACCCAGATTCTCGCTGGCAACGGTGTAGGAACCACCTCCCTGCGGATAGGCGGAGATCGTCTGCCGATAAGAGAAGTACACGATGCCCAGCAGAACGATAATGCTGATGGTGATGGGCCAGATGAAGCGAACGCCCGCCATTCCGAGGGGAATGAGCAAGGTTAGCGCGGCCTCGGGCCCGTATGCGGCGGAGCTGAGGGCGTCGAGCCCGAACACCGGAATCCCTCTTGCGGGACCAATCCTCTCGGCCTTGTCCTCGTCGGTGGCCAGAGGGCGGCCGAACAGCATGTCGACAAGTTTCACGGGATAATCTCAGTTATGGATGAATTCAGCTTCCGGCTGGCGGGTGAAATGGTGGTGACCGATACGTGGTCCATTGGGAAGTCGCCCTGGATATCTTGATTCGGGAACTGTGCGTGATGCAAGTTGGTTGGATGCGGGAAATCCGACCGAGGCGCCGCAGGAGAAAGGATCTCCGGCTACGCAGGAAAGAATGGCAACCAGGAATTTCCGCTCATCGTCCGACGGGCGATTATCTGAGAGCGGGCACAACACGCTGCTGTGCAGGCGCGAGCGCGAGCAAGGTTGCTCCGATAACGATGAGCGCCGCCACGCCGAGCAGTTCGTCACGTGAAACCATGTTTCGCAGTGCCTGAGTGCCCATAACGGCGGCATGAACCAAGCTTGACCATGCGGTAAAGGCGATCAGGCTGCGACTTGCCAACGGGTTGCGGATTGCAATGAGCAAGAAAATGCCGAGCGTGACATAAATGCTGAACATCATGGACATCGAAGGAGCTTGCCGAACGAACACGATCGCGGGATAAGCTAACGCCAAAAAGAGCAATCCCACCAACGCCAACACAATCTTCAGAGCGAGTTCTCGTTTCATTGCTGCCCTCCCATACCATTTCGCGTGCTGAATCATCTTGACACATAACGCCCTGGCCTTGGATGTGGGGTCTTTCGGGGTCGCGTGTTTCATAAAGGGTAAGTGGTGCGAGACGAGAACCCCTCTCTGACACGAGGAACTCTTTAGAGGATGGCCCGATTTAACAGCAGCACGGAAAGATGTAAGACCTCTCTGTGTACGTCTGGGTGACTCTGGGGGGAGCGGGCGTCCAAACGTGATAAACGCATATCCAGTCCTGCGTCGTGATCGTGTACTCGATGGTGCATGTGATTTGAACCGAGCCGCTAAGTTCGCGGATGTACTTTTCCGTTTGTTTGACTACCGCAACCGCAGTTATCCGTTGAGGTATCCATGGGTCGTCCACACAGTTACCTGACGGTGCAGGTACCGCTTTCGGCGCATCAGGGTTGCAAAGTTTTGCCCAAGGGATCTGGTAATACCCGCCACCGCAATGGATCGTTAGGACGGCGGGAGGGCCGGGATGAAATGTGATCGTGCGACCGTTCAAGCCCGGTTGTGGGTTAAACGGGTCCCATGGACCGTTTGGATAACCCGGAACAATAGGCGGCCAAGCCGGGTTTCCATCCACCGGATTGAGCGGAATTGGTGTCCACAGATTTAACGGGTCGGAGGGAACGGGAGGCTGCCATGGAACAGCAGGCGGCGCTGCCGCAGCATCGACAAGTGTTTGGCCGTGATCCACTACGGGAACTGGGATCGGTTCCGAACCCGCCATGAGGACACTCCCTTATTCACAATTTGGCCCGTTGTTTCGTGAGCAATGATTACGTCGGTGGAGAAACAAAAGCATATCCCTCACCGGCTGAAGCCGGTTCGGGATGACAAAAATAAAGGACCTGGACGCGGCGCTGAAGCGCCGCACTACCCGAACGACGGATCAAACCGAGTGTTTCAGCAGGCTGCTAGGTTTTGCCTCGGGCCAGGGCGCGGCGGATAGTTTCGTCGAGAGCGGATTTGGCCTTGGTGTATTCCTCGGGCGAGACCTTGCCTTGCTGGCGATCGATCTCGAGTTGGAAAAGCTCTTCCTTCATGGCTTCCAGCAGCATGGCGTTACGATCACGCGGCGAGGCCGAAGGCTCGACAAAGTCAGCGAAATCGCCGGCAGCCGCAGGAGAATCGACGTCAACGGCGCGCGACGTTCCTGCTGCCGCCACGGCGGGACGCGGGCGATTCGAGCGCGAAACGACGAAAGCGCCACCCATCACCAGCACCACAGCGAAGGCGCCGAGGATGTAGACACGATACTCGTGCAACGGGTCGGGAGCGTCGATGGGAGCCCCCAGACCTCCACCGGGACGACTGTCATTGGCTGCGGCCTGCGAGCCGCCCATAGCGCCGCCACCTGAGGCCCCAGCACTCTGACCGTCTTCGCCACCTTGTGCGCCCTGATTGTCAGCCTGGAAGATTCCTGTGCCCGCGACGCGGAAGCCGAGGTCTTGCCCCGGCTTGACGTTAGTGGCGACCATAATGACCGACTGCGGGTCCGCCATCGATTGGAACTGTTGTGCGACCTTGGGGGTGAAGGTCATGGTCTTGGGCAGCATCACCACGAAATGCTGCACCTCGCCGAGCGGCTTGGGCGCGATGCTGGCCTCGCCGCTGTAAGGCAGGTGATAGGAAATCTGGAACTGGGTTTCACCGGGCCGCAGGGGATAGCTGAGCAGGTAATGATTTTTCTGCGCGGCGGGCGCGGTGTCGGTCGCGATGGGCTGTCCGCCGGGACCCTTGGCCTGGGCCGATTCCAGCTCAGCGCCGTCGGGCAGAACGATCTCGAACGTGCCCTTGTCGTTGGCTACGGTGCGCGGCGGCTGAGACTTGTTGGCGAGCGCGTAAAGCGAAATGCCCTGCAGCTGTTTGCCGTCACTCTGCAGGCGATCGACCTCGACGGTCTGGCTGAGGCCGTCGACCTTCTTTGCAGAGTCGTAGACAGTAAGTTCGGCGGTGGTGCTCCCGGGCATCAGCGGACCACCCTGCGGGAAATAATTCACCCCCTGATGCGAGGCTCGTACCATGTGCGGCGCTTGCTTGTCGCTGGGCGCGGGAAACGAGAAACGGCCCTGGGCGTCCGTCTTGGTGCTCCCGACCTCTTGCATGCCCTGCGAAAGCGAGAGCAGCGTGACTTCGTCGCCGGCCGCAGGTTTGCCGGTGGTTCCGTTGGTGACCGTGCCGGTAATGTTCTGGGCGGCGGCGAAAGAGGTGAGCAGGAGAATGATCAGAACCTTGGGCAGTAGTGAGAAAAACAGGTCCCTCGACTCGGACTGAAGTCCTCGCTCGGGATGACAATTCTGGAAGTTGATTCGAGCTTCCTGATGGGGACCCCTACTCACGCTCGGCCTCCGTTAGGACGCACGCCGGCGGGGCGCGTGCCATGTCGAACCAGGGCGCGAGCCTTCTCAATGGACTCCATCTCGGCCAGAATGGCGGCAGCTTCGTCTTCCAGCGAGGCGCGCTGCACGGCATAGTCCTGCTCGCTCAGTTTGCCCGCCTTGTACTCGAAGTTGAGGTCGCGCAGATTTTCGTAGGTCGCGTCTTTGCGCTCCTGCAAATACATGTGACGGGTCTTCTCTTCGGTGGCGTCAACTTCGCCGGGCTGATAGAAAACGTAGACCAATAAAGCGGCGGCAAAGAGCGTGCAGCCGAAGAGGACAAACACGGTATCTTGTCCGATAAAAGCGAAAGCGATGAGGGCGTGCATCAGAATTCAGTCTCCTTCACCCCAACGAGTCCAATAGCTAGACGTGCCGGGGACCCGGGTAATACGAAAACCATGAAAGCGGTTAAGGCATACATCAGAATTCGGTCTCGTGACGGGCCTTCTTACGAAGGTCGTCGAGTTGTTCCGCGCCGAGGTTCGGAGTCGGAACGGGTTGGGCTACGGCGTGCGCTCTCCACAGGCGCACCAGCCAGATGGTCAAGATGATTGCACCCGCAAATACCGCGAACGGCATGATCCAGGCAATGCGGTTGAAGCCGGTAGTGGTGGGCGCGGCCAGCACAACATTGCCATACTTCTGCACAAAGCTTTGCAGGATGAGCGAATCGTTGTCGCCGCGCTCCAGGCCGGCAGACAGTTCGTCGCGCATGCGTGAAGAGAAAGTGCAGCCCACGTGATTGCATTCCAGCAAGACTTGTCCGCAACTGCACATGCACATCAGGCCATGGCCGAGCTTGTTGAAGCGGGCATCGGTGTCGGCGCCTAGGAAGGTGAAGGCCAGCACCGCGATCAGCAGAAGCTGGGCGATGCGAAGTTTTCCGAACAGCAGTTTCGAGTTTCGAGTTTCAAGTTTCAAAATATGAGTACCAATCTCGGGTTGAAGGACGCGCCTTCCAATTCGCGTTTGTTTGTCGATTTGAGCAAGCCTTCAACGGGCGAGCTATTAGTCTATAAGTCCTCTGCCGTCCCTACGGGACTCGGGTTTATTTCGCTGCGTACCCAGCGCTGAACCGCTGGGCTACGCTCTTCCGCACCTGCGGTGCTCGTTTTTCCGCGGGTTACAACTCATCGTTAAAACACAACTTCAGACATCACGCCTTCGGATGCTGCGCGAAGAACTTCCACATTACGTCGGTCGCCGACAGATCGACTCCGCTGATCCTGGTGCCGGGCCACAGGTGATGTCCGCCTTGAATCGCGTAAAGCGCTACGCCGGTTCCGGCCTTGCAACCAGTGTAACTGTCGATGTGTACCTCCTGCGATTCCTCGCGCCGGGGCGAAGGTGCGCAGCCATCTTGCTTCACCCAGAACGCAATGCTGTCGACAACCGGAGTGTCGGAACGATGCTGCCCGATCTGATAGGGAGTCGAGCCGCCATCGAATGGAACGAGATGGTCGGCGGTGCCGTGAAACACAATCACCGAAACCGGGGCCGACGGCCGGCAGTCGACATTCTGCGCGCCTTCCACGGGAGCAGCCGCCGCGATCACATCGGCCATCTCACAGGCGGCGCGGAACGAGAGCATCCCGCCGTTCGAGATACCGGTGACGTAGATACGCTTGGGATCGATGCTGTAATCCTTTTCGAGCTTGGCGATGAGCGCGCGCAAAAACGCGATGTCGTCAACGTTGTTCTTTTGCGCATATCCGCAGCAGTTCCCGGCATTCCAGGTGGGCGCGTTGCCCATCATGCTGGTGCCCTGCGGATAGACCGCCAGAAAGTTCTCCTTGTCAGCCAGCTCGCTCATTCCCGACACGTGCTCGGCGCTGACGTTGCCCTGTATCGCTCCGTGCAGTACGAGCACCAGCGGCGCTCGAAGCCTGGCGTTGTAGCCCGACGGCACGTGGACGAAGTAGGAACGGGCGCGGCCGGCGACTTCGATGGAGCCCGTGCGATCATTCGTACCCGCCCGGGCGCGGCGGAACATGACGCCCGCGAGCAGGACGATTAGAACCACAAGAACAATGGCGAAACGTTTCATGAACAAGCGACTAGCAATTAGCGACTAGCTGCAACACACCGTGTCATCCTGCGCGTAGGCGACCTGGCTCTTCTGCCGTCCCTACGGGACTCAGGTTTATTTCACCGCGTACCCAGCGCTGAAGCGCTGGGCTAAGCTCTTTCGTCCCACTCCGTGGGACTGAAGACTCAACTGGCGAACCCCAACGACTCCGGCAAAAACTTTTCCAACGATCATCACGTCCGCCAGTGCATCGAACCACAGATCCCTCGGCTCGGACTGAAGTCCTCGCTCGGGATGACAAGGTAAAGGGAGAAGGTTAACGCGAGCCTGAAGGCTCGCTCTACCTATTTCCAATCCCCCACAATCACCTTACCTCTCTGGCCTATTCACCATCCACAATCCACCATTCACTATCTTCAGTCTCCGCCAACGCCGACTACGCCGCGGCGGGCGGCTTCGGCCTCGGCGCGATCCTGTTCTTTCTGCGTTACCTTTCCTGGCTTCATGTTGGGGAACAGCGCGATGAGAGTTCCATCACCACCACGACCACGCCAATCCAGATCCACATCACCAGCGGATTGACGTGGGCCTTGATGATCGGCTTGCCCGTGTCCTGATTGCGCCCGGTGTAGACCAGGTACAGATCTCCGTTGGGGCGCGAGCGATTGGCCACGATGGTCGAGGTCTGCTCGCTGGCTTTGTAGAAGCGGCGCTCGGGATACATGGTGTCGATCAGCTTGCCGTGCCGGTACACGTCCATGACCGCCCATTCGCTGCTGTAGTTCGGCTTGTCGTCCTGGGTGTAGGACTGGCAGACCAGAGTGAACTGGCCGATCTGCATTTTGTCGCCGAAGCCCATCTCCTGCTCTTTGTCGAGATTGAAAGGCAGGCCGGCGAAGCCGATGATGATCAATATCACGCCGAAGTGGACCAGGTATCCGCCGTAGCGCCGGGTGTTGCGGCGAGTGATAGTCACCATGCCTTCAAGGATGTTGACGCCGGTTTGACGCGCGATGACGCGGCCGCCGCGCCAGAATTCTCCGAAGACCGTTGCGGTCACCAGCACCGAAAGCGAGATCGCTACCAGCGAGTAGAAGTAAGCTGAATCTTCCCACGGCTTCATGCCGCCGACGATCAGCACGATTGCCGTCAGCACCGCGAGAGCTGTCGGCCAGATGAAGTTACGCTTCACCCGATCGAAGGATGTTTGACGCCAGGCCAGCAGCGGCCCGATGCCGGTGAGCAGCACCAGGAAAATTCCAATCGGCACATTCACGCGATTGAAGAACGGCGGACCGACTGTGACCTTCGATCCCGTCACCCACTCCGACAGCACCGGAAACAGCGTGCCCCATAAAACTGCGAAGCACGACACCAGCAGCACCAGATTGTTGAACAGGAAGCTCGACTCGCGCGAGACCAGCGATTCCAGACGGTGCTCGCTCTTCAGCGTTTCGCGATTGCGCACGAAGAAGAACACGCAGGTGGCAAAGATGATCGCCAGGAACCAGACGAACCAGGTGCCGATGCTCGATTGCGCGAAGGCGTGAACCGAGCTGACCACGCCGCTGCGCGTGAGGAATGTGCCGAAGATGGCCAGCAGAAATGTGGTGAAGATCAGCCACATGTTCCACATCTTCATCATGCCGCGCTTCTCCTGCATCATCACCGAATGCAGGAAGGCGGTCATGGTAAGCCACGGCAGCAGCGACGCGTTCTCGACCGGGTCCCATCCCCAGTAGCCGCCCCAGCCCAGCACGTCGTAAGCCCAGTGCGCGCCCAGAAAAATTCCGCAGGTGAGGAACAGCCACGCCACCATGGTCCAGCGGCGCGTGATGTGAATCCACTTCTCGCCGGGATACTTCATGATCAGCGCGCCCAGCGCGAAGGCGAATGGCACGGTCACGCCGACGTAGCCGAGATAAAGCATCGGCGGATGGATCACCATCTCGGGATATTGCAGCAGCGGATTGAGGCCGTTGCCGTCGGCAGGGATTTGCCCGCTGACCAGGCCGAACGGGTTGGCCGCAAAGTTGATCAGCAGCAGGAAGAAAACCTGCACCGCGGCGATGATGGCGGAAGCGTAGGCGGTCAGTTGCGGATCGACCTTGTAGCGCAGCCGCAGCACCAGCGCGTACGATCGACAGCAGCCACGCCCAGAACAGCAGCGAGCCTTCCTGTCCTGACCAGAGCGCGGCGAACTTGTAGGCGATGGGCAGGTCGCGATTGCTGTGGTGCAGGATGTAGGCGACCGAGAAGTCATTGCCCAGCGCGGCCATCACCAGCGCCAGGCCGGCGATGGTGACCGCGGCCCAGGAGGCAATGCCGGCGCGGCGGGCAGTTTCGCCCAGGCGGTCGTCTTTGCGGAACAGCGCCATCACGCCCGCAACGAACGAATAGGCAGCCAGCGCCAAGGCCAGCAGCAGCGTAAAACTTCCAATTTGTGGCATGAAGACTATTTACCCGTGTGCGTTAAAGGCCGGATGAGTCCGGCAGTGCCATCTCGAATGTTGCAATTTTACTCGCAAATGCAAGAGCGGACAGCGAATTGTGAAGTGAGAGAGTACAACTTTGCGGGAGCAAGAAAAAGCTTAAGAGCAACGGGCAATCGCGATGAGGCCCGCAGGTGATGACGAAGTATTTTCCAGAGGGGCTGCCGAAAGGCAATGGTAGTCCTCGTACAAGCTGTGAAGGGCGCTCGTGCCGCGAGGTGCCCAAGCCCTTCGGGTAAGCCGCGAAGCCTGGTTTCGAGTGAGGGTTACATTGGGACAAAAGAAATGAGAGCTGGTAAGGAGGACAAGCCCTTCTTTCCCAACTCTCTAATACAGTATAGCACATTAAGGGTGGTTTTGGCTGGTAATTTCAGGATTTATTATCTCAAATAAGAATCAGCAGGTTGCGTCGATTTTTGGCATGTTAGTGGGGCTTGACAAGATTTTCCCAAAGCGAGAATTGCCGGTCGAGAGTCGGTGGTTTCCCGTTGTGGGACCGAATCTGGATTGGATCGATTGTGCCGGAGATAGGGGTCCTTCGACTCCGGCGCGCGAAAGATGCGCACCTCCGCTCAGGATGACACCTAAAATCTTTTTTCTCGCAGATGAAGCCTGCGACGTTCGGGTCGGCACAAGGTCAGCCAGTTCTCTAGCCTACTTCGAATCGGGCTTGTCGGTCTTGCAGGGCGCTACGTCGGGTTCCGGGACCTCGCCTTCTTTTGGCGGCGTCGAGGTTGCGGTGTAGCAGCCGGAGTCGACGTACTTGCCGTCCTGATAGCGATAGAGAGTCAGGCTGCTTTCGGTGCTGGAGACGCGGCGCATCGTAACCAGGTCGGAGAAGCCGTTGGTCTTGTCAGGTTGGATGGTATAGCTGGCGGCAACGGTGTCGAGCAGCGAGATATAACCGTCGGGCGAATTCTGGAAGATCCACAACGGGCAGTTGGAACCATCACATCCGCCCTCCATGCTGATGGACCCGGCCAGGACCACGGGATTGCCCTTGCCAAGTTCAATGAAGCGGACGCGCGTGATGGCGGCGACCTCGCGAATGCGGTCGTCGGAGTAGCCGTGCTCGCTCATCGGTTTTTGCAGGCGCGCCGCGATGGCGTCGATCAGAGCCGCGCGGTCGGGTTCCTTCAGCTTGGACGTGTTCGCGACACTGGGATCGTCGCGGCCGACGACCTGCTGGTTACGCCAGTCCCAAGTGAAATCGTCGGCAGCCAGCCCAACAACACCCAGCAGGACAACCGTAAGTGCGATCCGGACGAACTTCGTCGAGACAGCCATATCTCGCTTTTACGATAGAACGAGCGGCGGTGTCCAGCGGTGGTGGAGCGAGTAATGGGTGAGTCTGAAGTTGTGGTCAAAATCTTGGGTGGAGCACGCCTTCAGGCGTGCAGTTGAGATCGTCTCTCTAATGTTTCGGCTTCAGCCGCTGAGGTAGGGGGTAGATTTACCTCAGGCGCTAAAGCGCCATCGAATGGGGCTGCAATATGCACGCCTAAAGGCATGCTCCACCCTACGCCGGCGAGTTTCAAACTGACCCACTACTGCGCGGCGGAGTTATGCACTCCGTGGCGATCTTGCTTTTCGGAAGAGATGCTCGCAGGATGGACTTGCCGAATGGAAGTAATGGCGGAGCTGCGGCCAGTGATTCTGTCGCATGGCCACGCTCTTCCGGCGGCCTGCGTAAAGGAACCTCGAATGACGACGACAGGTTATGAGCAGATTTATCTTGCCCTGCTGCCCCGGCTGGCGCAATGCGACCTGGCGGAAAGTGCCCAGCGTTTGGGGCTCGAGCTTCTGGCGAGCGGTGAGGTGGCCGCTCAATTTTGCGGCCGGCGGTTCGTCATCTCAGCGGCGGGCGTCAATCCCGAAGATGGGCAGCCGGTCGACGTTAATTACCGCAGCGTCCTCGCGCATTACATTTTGTCGAAGGGGCGGGCTGAGCCGGAGCATTCCTTTCTCCCCTTCGGCCGTTTGACGGGAATGATCGCCGGACAGAAGACTTTCGACAAGGGATTGATGGAGAAACCTCTGCTCAAAGAATTCGGCACCGACTACGCGAAGTTTCAAGGCGCTGCCGGACAACTGGGCGGAGTTCTGGAAGACGCCTCGGATGGAGGGCACCGCTGGACCTTCCAGGTGCTGCCCAAAATCCCGGTGCGCCTGGTTTTTTATGAAGCCGATGATGAGTTTCCAGCAGATATTCAGATATTGCTTGATCGCACCGCTCCAAGCTTCATGGAATTTGAGTGCCTCGCATTCCTGACCGGATGTTTTGTCAGAGCGTTGATCACGACAGCGCGGAACTCAGCCGCCGCCGCTTCATCGAGCGGCTAAGAGGACAAAAACGCGGGCCCGCTTACCGAATCGCAACAGTCCGGAAAGGCGCGGCGCGAGTCCGGAACCATGACCGGCACATCAATACGGTAAACAGTTGAGGAAACTTCGGGCTGACGCCAAAGCGCAACTCTGGTAGTCTCGGCCCACAAGGAAGCCAGACGCCATGCCGTCCGCAAAATCACCGCATAAAGCAGTTCGCAAGACAACTACGGGACCGCTGGTCAAAGCGATGGCTTCGGGCAAGGGACGTGACACGCACGAGCTGGTCATCATCTCGGGGATGAGTGGCGCGGGCAAGGCGTCGGCGCTGAAGACGTTCGAGGACCTGGGCTATTACTGCGTCGACAATCTGCCGGTGGGACTGATCGGCAACTTTGCCGAGCTGGTGCTGGATACGATGGAAATTCAGCGCGCGGCGTTGGTGGTCGACATTCGTGAGGGCGCGCGCCTGGACAAGCTGCCGCAGATCCTGGGTTCGCTGCGGCGGCTGGTGAAAACGACGGTGCTCTTTCTGGAGGCCGACGAGGAAGCGCTGCTGCGGCGCTATAGCGAGACGCGCCGTCCGCATCCGCTGGGACGCGATGTTTCGGTGAAGGCTTCGCTCACCTCGGAGCGGCGGCGGCTGCAACCGGTGAAGGCGCTGGCCGACTTGGTCATCGACACTACAAAATTCAATGTGCACGAACTGCGGTCGATGCTGACCGAGCGATTCCAGGGCGGCGATCGTGCCAAGAATATTCTGATCTCGTGCGTCAGCTTCGGCTATCGCGAGGGCGTGCCCGAGGATGCGGACCTGGTCTTCGACGTTCGTTTCCTGCCCAATCCGCACTTCATTCCCAAGTTCCGGCCGCTGACCGGACGCCATCCGGCGGTGGCGAAGTACATCCGCTCGTTTCCGCAGACTAAGGAATTCATCCGCCGGATTTCGGAACTGCTTGTCTACCTGATCCCGCATTACATTCGCGAAGGCAAGAGCTACCTGACGATCGCGTTCGGATGTACCGGAGGAAAACATCGCTCGGTGATGATCGCCGAAGAAGTGAAGAAGCGCCTGGGCAAGGCGGGATTCGGCGTGAAGGTCGTGCATCGGGACTCGCCGGTGGAGAGCTAGGGCCAAGGAAAATGAGTCACGCCCGCCAAGTTGAAAGGCAGTGGCGTCACACGTTCAAATTGTTGACTGGGATAGCCGGTGTCTTGGCGTTTGCCCTGCTGGTTTATTGGGGATTGGCAGCACGAACGGGATGGTGGCCTGACGTCCCCTACTCCGTAGTAGGCGGCAGAGTAGCTCCAGATCATGTTGTAAGAGGCGCAATGAAGCAGCCCGTCATTCTTTATCGAGGCGAATATCGCCTACGCTACATCGTGAATGGGCAGGAATATTTCACCTGGGCCGACGCCGGGTGGTTGAATGAAAGTAAAGAGCTCGCCGCAGAAAAGGTTGGGGAGCTTCCTCCCCCAGGCATGTTTCGCGTGAAGTACAACCCGCGGAATCCGGCGGAAGCAGTCGCCAGTCTGCGATGATGCAGTGTCGCGCAGCGAGACGGAAGAGCTTAGCCCAGCGCTTCGGCACTGGGTAGACGCAATAAGAAATTCGAGTCCCGCCGGGAACGGCAGAGAACTTTTGCACGTAGCGTCCATCATCCCACGTGCGAGATTTTCATTGTCCGCATCGCCCCGGTCTCGCTGCGCGAGACTTGAGATGTCGGCAACGCGATCAATCACGAAAAGGGGTTTCTACGACCTGCATTGCCGCCCGAGCATCGCTGCGCGGGTCCCGCACGAGCTCTGCCGTCCCTACGGGACTCGGAGCTCTTTACTACGCCTACCCAGCCTTGAAAGGCTGGGCTACGCTCTTCCGTCTCGCTGCGCGAGACTTGAATGTTGGAAGACCGCGCTCAATCGCAAATCGGGTTTCTAAGACTTGGGATACGTGGGCCGACCGTTCCCGGAAAAAATCGGACACCCGATACGACACCGAGTTGTTTTTGGACAGGCGAGCCTCTGCCGTCCCTGGCGGGACTCGGATGTCCCTACTACGCCTACCCAGCGCTGAAGCGCTGGGCTAAGCTCTTGCGTCTCGCTGCGAGACTTGAATGTCGGGCAGGACGCTGCTGCGCAAATCGGCGATTGTGAAGGGGCCGACGAGAAAGGCGAAAACATCGGACGAAGCAATGCGTTGATCGAGAAATGCCAGCTACTGACGCAACCCCAACCAGGAAGTTTTCTCTCATCTCAATCGCAGGTAGCCGTCAGGAATTCGCTATTTGATTTCGGCTACGCCGGGTTGGCTGGTCGGTTGGAAGATGGCGACGCATTGGCCCAGTCCCGCGCGTACATCTTTCCTCGTCACCACCCAGGGATGCGTTACATAGGTTTGCTGCAGGTAGGAGCGGCCAGCCTCCAGCGACATATAGAAAACGCGCACGCCTTCATAGTTAATCCAGTACAGGTTGACATCCTCGCCCAGATAATTATCAAAACGTATGTAAGTCGAAACTGATCCCTCCAGCGAGCGCAATGCTTTTTCGTCGCAGTCGGGCAGCGGACTCAGCTTCTGGAACGTAGCCGCGGCGGGCAGGCTGGCTTCGTGCTCGGCCGGGCGCGTCGCTTGCTTCGCCAAATCATCGGCCAGCTCTTTGCGCGGCAACACCACCAAGCCGCCAAGTTCAGGACGCACGATTTCTGGCTGATCGGTGAGCCGCCGGTAGAGGGCGGTGTAGCCCGCGGGAGCATCGATTTGATAGTAGGAAAATCCCTCCAGCATTTCTGGAATCGTGGCAGATCCGGAAGCGCCATAGAAAATCGGAATGAAGTGACCGTTCACTCCTTTGCCGTCGTAGAGCCGTTTGCGAATGAGGTTAGCTTCCCAGAAGGAGCCGGCCCCGCCCTCGACTTCATCGGGACGCTCCACTCGCTTGCGATAGAGGTCGGTGCAAACCAGAAGGACAAAGTCGGCGTCGGCAATTTGACGCTCCGTCCACAAAGCCCATCCGCCTTCGGGATCGATGACCCACTGATCCAGCTTGGCGTCGATTCCCTCGGTGACTAGACGGGTGGCCAACGCCAGCACGCGCGCTTGGTGTTCCGGCGAGTCGTGGCTGTAGCTGAGGAAGACGCGCGAGCTCTTGGGCATTGAGCGATTTTACTTGAGCCATGCAAGCCAAGGGCCAGCCTTAACCTTAGCCGCCAGGCAGTCAGGCTTCGTCTTGTACGTGTGCCGTGACAGTAGTAATCCTTACCGTTTCCTCCCTGATTCAAATCCAGTAGAATCAGGACTTGAAGCTGATCCGCCTCACTGCGTCCTGGCCTGCGCTGCGCTCCCCAGCGTTTTGCCGCAATCCGCGGAGATTATGCGTCGACTGAACCGGCTACTCCGTTATGTCCGGCCTTACTGGTTTTATCTGCTGGCGTCGGTTATCTCGATGGCGCTGGTAGGGCTGTTTGACGCCTTCCGCCTGCTGCTCATCGGGCCTATCTTCGATCGCGTGTTGAATCCGGCGGCGCAGGGTAACAATCTGCCGCTGATCCGCATTCCGCTCAGCCACCGCACGCTTGAGCTGGGATGGTTCGTTCCCGAGCATTTCCACAACGTGTGGACGATCGTCGCCTTCGCGCTGGTGGTCTCGACGGTGCTGAAGGGCATCTTCGATTACGTCGGCACCTACCTGGTGAACTATGCCGGCTTCGGCATGATCACCGACTTGCGCAACGAGCTTTACACCGCAACGCTGCGGCGCTCGGTAGCATTCTTCCAGAAACATTCCACCGGCACGCTGCTCTCGGCCATCGTCAACGACGTCGAGCGGGTGCAGTTTGCCATGTCGAGCGTGCTGGCGGAATTCCTGCAGCAATTCTTCACGTTCATTTTCACTGCGCTGGTCGTGATCGGACTGGGCGGCCGGCTGACCTGGGTGCTGCTAATCTTCGTCCCCATCGTGGTGGTGTCGGCGCGGCGCGTGGGCCAGCGGGTCCGCACCACTACCCGCAAAGGTCAGGACAAGCTGGCCGAGATCCAGAATATTCTGCACGAAACCATCACCGGAGTTCGCATCGTAAAAGCTTTCTGCATGGAAGCCTGGGAGACGACGCGATTTCATGCGGCCGCGAAGCGTTTGTTCAAAGCCAACCTGCGCTCGGCGGCTGCGTTTGCCGTCAGCTCGCCTATGATGGACATCTTCGGCGCGGTTGCCGTCGCCATGCTGATCCTGCTGGGCCGCGAGTACATCAAGCGCGGCGTCTTCACCGAAGGCGTTTTCCTGGCGTTCATCATCGCCGTGTTCAAACTTTACGAGCCGGTGCGCAAGTTCGGACAATTCAACAACAACTTTCAGCAGGCACTGGGCGCATCCGAGCAGATCTTCAATTTCATGGACTCTCGCGACGATGTCCGCGAAAAGCCCGGCGCCGCCAAGCTGCCGCCGTTTCATCAAGGCATACGCTTCGATCATGTCTACTTCAGCTACAAGCAGCAGGACGACGAGCGCGAGGTGCTGCACGACATCAACCTCGATGTCAGTCCCGGCGAGGTCGTCGCCATTGTCGGCTCCAGCGGTTCGGGCAAGACCACGCTGGTCCACCTGCTGCCGCGGTTCTTCGACGTCAGCCGCGGCCGATTGCTGATCGACGGTCACGATGTGCGCGATCTCACGGTCGCTTCGTTGCGTTCGCAGATCGCCATCGTCACCCAGGACACCATCCTGTTCAACGACACGGTGCGCAACAATATTGCCTATGGCCAGCCGCAGGTTCCGCATGCCAAAGTGGAAGAAGCGGCGCGCGCCGCGCTGGCGCACGACTTCATCATGGCGCTGCCCGAAGGTTACGATTCGGTCGTCGGCGAGCGAGGATTGCGCCTGAGCGGCGGCGAGCGGCAGCGGCTATCGATTGCGCGCGCCATCCTGAAGGACGCGCCGATCCTGATTCTCGACGAAGCCACCTCGGCGCTCGATACCGAGAGCGAATCGCTGGTGCAAACGGCGTTGCAGAACCTGATGGCCGGCCGCACCGTATTTGTCATTGCCCACCGGCTGTCGACCGTGCGCCGCGCCGACCGCATCCTGGTGCTGGAAAACGGAATGATTACCGACGAAGGCTCACACGAGTGCCTGATCGGCCATACCGGCACTTACCGCCGGCTGTACGATTTGCAGTTCGAAGATGTCGAAACCGCTCCCGGAACCGAGTAAATCTCATGAATATTCGCTCGATGACCGGATACGCGCAAGTCAAGACCCACGTTAACGACGAGCTCACCTTAACCCTGAGCTTGAAGTCGGTGAACCACCGATTTCTGGATCTGCATCTGCGCCTGCCGGTCGAACTCGATCCGGTGGAGATGAAAGTTCGCCGCCTGCTGAAGGAGCGCCTGCATCGCGGACACATTGAGGTGACGCTGAGCCTGGAGCGCAGCGGCGGCGCGGCCTTTTCCGTGAACCGCGAACTGGTGGGCGGCTATCTGCGGACCTTTCGCGAAGTCGCGGAGGAGTTCGGGGTAAGCGCCGAGCCCGACCTGAATGCGGTGCTGAAGCTGCCGGGCGCGCTGAATGCCGCCGAAGACGGCGATGGCATGGCTGCGCTGGAGAAACAGGTGGCTGCGGCGCTGGAGCAGTGCATCGAGCGGCTGAACACCATGCGCGAAGAGGAGGGCCGCGGCGCGGTGGCCGAGTTGCGCGACCGCATGACCCATCTTTCGTCGGCCACGCATGAGGTGGAACAGCTGCGCGGCCGCGTGCTGAAGGCTTACCACGAGAAACTGCATGGCCGCATGCAGGAACTGCTGGGCACCCATGTCGATCACGACCGCATTCTGCAGGAAGCCGCCATGCTGGCCGAACGCAGCGACATTCAGGAAGAACTGGTGCGGATGAAAAACCACATCCAGCACTTTCTTTCGCTGCTCGATGCCGGCGGCGAAGTCGGCAAGAAGCTCGACTTCCTGCTGCAGGAAATGAATCGCGAAGCCAACACCTTGATGTCGAAGACCACCGGCGTGGCCGGCGAGGCGCTGCGCATTACCGCGCTGGGTCTGTCGATGAAATCGGAAATTGAAAAGGCGCGCGAGCAGGTGCAGAACCTGGAATGAGCGGAATCATCTTCATCATCTCGGCGCCGTCGGGCTCGGGCAAATCGACGCTGACCAATGAGCTGCGCCGCATCGTCCCCAACCTGGAATTTTCCATCAGCTACACCACCCGTCCGCCGCGGGGCAGCGAGCAGTCGGGACGCGAATACTTCTTTATCAGCCGCGAAGAATTCGAGCGCATGATTCGCGAAGACGAGTTCCTGGAATATGCCGAGGTCTTCGGCAACTACTACGGAACGGCGAAGCGTTTCCTGCGCGAAGCGGCCGCGCGCGGCCACGATCTGCTGCTCGACATTGATGTGCAGGGCGCGGCCCAGGTAAAGCAGAAGGCTCCCGATGCGGTGAGCATTTTCGTGCTGCCGCCTTCGCGGGAAGAACTGGAACGCCGCCTGCGCCGCCGCGCCGAGGCCGACGACGATCTGCAGCGGCAATTGTTGGGAGACGGCGCCCGGCTGTTTAATACCGAAGCCATCATCCAGCGGCGGTTGCAGACCGCCTCCCGCGAGATTGAGAATTTCCGCCAGTACGACTATATTTTGGTCAACGATCGGCTCGAGGAGTCGATTGACACTTTGAAGTCGATCGTGGAAGCCGAGCGATTGAAGCGCTCGCAAGCCGCATTAAGTGCCAGGGATCAGTCGGTGCTGGCGGTGGCCGAGCAGGCCTTGCGCGCGCCGATGATGCGGCAAGTCGAGACGATTCTGGCAACGTTCGATGTTTCCCGTTTTCCCGCCGTTACGGAGTGAACTATGAAACTGGTTGAAGGGTTCGACAGCAATTATCGCTATGTCCTGGTGGCCGCGCGCCGCGCCCGACAGATCCAGAACGGTGCCCGCCCGGTTGTAGAACCGCACTCGCGCAAACCTTGCCGCATCGCGGAAGAAGAGATCCAGGCCGGCAGAGTGAAATGGGAGATCCCGGCGGTCAACACGGCGGCCGTTGACGCCGTCGCCGAGCCGTCAGGCCCGGTGGGCGGAGACGCCGACGACTAACCCCGCGGTCGATGACTCTGTCGCATCGGCTGGCCAAGGCAACAAATGAAAATCGTATTGGGCGTCAGTGGCGGCATCGCCGCCTACAAAGCCGCCGAAATCGTGCGCCACTTGCAGGAGCGCGGCGTCAGCGTGCAGGTCATCATGACCGCCGCTGCCCAGGAATTCGTCCGTCCGCTGACCTTCGCCGCCCTCTCCGGCGAGAAAGTCATCACGAGCATGTTCGGCTCCCAGACCGAGCAGCCCAATCTCGACTCGGCCGTCGAACATATCTCAGTTGCGCAATCGATGGACTGTCTTCTGGTCGCCCCCGCTACCGCCGACACCCTCGCCAAGTTCGCTCAGGGCATCGCCAACGATTTCCTCAGCACGCTTTATCTGGCTACCACCGCACCGGTCGTCGTTGCGCCGGCGATGAACGTGAACATGTGGGAGCATCCGGCCACGCAGGCGAACCTGGAAATTCTGCGCGCGCGCGGCGTGCACATCGTCGAGCCGGGCAGCGGATATCTGGCCTGCGGAATGATTGGCGCCGGCCGCCTGGCCGAGCCGGAACAGATTGTCGCCGCCACGCTCGAACGCCTGGGCGTGCGCAGGATCTTGCCGGCGAGACCGTGCTCGTCACCGCCGGCCCGACGCACGAACCTATCGATCCGGTGCGTTATCTGGGCAATCGCTCCAGCGGCAAGATGGGATATGCGCTGGCCGAAGCCGCGTTGCGCCGCGGCGCGAAAGTCATTCTGGTGAGCGGGCCGACGGCGTTGCAGCCGCCCAGCGCCGCCGAAACCATCTTCGTCGAAACCGCGCAGCAGATGCGGACTGCCGTGCTCGATCGTTGGGAGCAGGCCAGCTTCATCATCATGGCCGCCGCCGTCGGCGACTATCACGTGAAAGACCGTGTCGCCCGAAAAGATCAAGCGCAAGGGCGCGCTGGATCTGCAACTCGAGCCCAATCCCGACATCCTCGCCGACCTGGGCAGCCTGCGCCACGCCAGCGGAAAGCGCTCGCCCGTGCTGATCGGCTTCGCCGCCGAAACCGAGAACCTGCTGGAAAACGCCCGCGCCAAACTCGCCAGCAAGCGAGTCGATGCCATCGTGCTGAATGATGTCGCGCGGCCCGGCATCGGCTTCAACTCCGATCGCAACGAAGTGACCATCGTGACCGCAGACGGAAACGATCGCCGTACCCGAAGCCAGCAAACTCGACGTGGCACAGAAAATCCTCGCGAGCGCGTTGCGGCTACGGCAGCAACAGACTGCACCGGTGCCAGCTTCGACCAGCGGAGATTAAGGCCCGCAGCTTCCTTTCGCTGAAACAGGTTGAGCCACATCTAAAAAGGGTCGCAGCTGAAGATGCAGTTTGAAGGGGCGCAGCTTGAGCTGCCCGCTAAGCTCACTTATTAAGATTTGTCATCCCGACCGAGGACTTCAGGCCGAGTGGAGGGACCTGCTTTTTTCGCTCCCTTTTGCGGCCACTTCGCTCCTGCCGTAAAATCGCACCAGCGATCTCACCACATGACTCTCGACTCCAATACCAAGTCCGCGTTGCGCGACCGCCTGCAGTTCTATCGCGAGCTGGGCATCGGCCCGCTCTATCGTCACGACGTGGCCGCGAGTGCAACCGCTGCTGAAGAGCTTGCCGAAATCGAAACGCCACTCGAATCCGCACTGGCCGACACCTCGTTCGTCGCAACGCTCCGACCTCGATCGCGATGCTCAACTGCGCGTCATCCTCGACGACATTGGTCCAAACTGCCAGCGGTGCAAGCTGGCGAAACTCGGGCGCAAGCAAATCGTCTTCGGCACCGGCGATCCGCATGCCGAGCTGATGTTCATTGGCGAGGGGCCGGGCGCGGACGAAGATGCGCAAGGCTTGCCCTTCGTGGGGCGCGCGGGGCAACTGCTGAACAACATGATCTCCGCCATGGGCCTGAAGCGCGAGCAGGTTTACATCGCCAACATCGTGAAGTGCCGGCCGCCGGGCAATCGCACGCCCGAGCGCGACGAGTGCGATACCTGTTCGCCTTTTCTCATGCGCCAGATTCATGTGGTTCGTCCCAAGGTGATCGTGGCGCTGGGCGCGACCGCTGCCAAGAACCTGCTCGGCGTCAACGACTCGATGGCGTCGATGCGCGGCCGCTTCTACGATTTTTCGCCGCCGCGCGCCATCACCGATGCAGGCGAGCCTTTCGAGTGCAAGCTGGCGGTCACGTATCATCCGGCGTTTCTGTTGCGCGATCCGCGACAGAAAAAAGAGACGTGGAAAGATTTGCAGATGGTGATGCGCTATCTCGATCTGCCCATGCCGCAGCGCGCACCCGAGGGCAGTTAGCTCGCGATGCCGCAATTCTGCGATGTGGCCGTGCCGGTTCCGCTCGACGCCACTTTCACCTATCGCATCCCCGAAAATTCGCCTCCGCCTTGCATCGGCGGCCGGGTCATCGTTCCGTTTCGCGAGAAGCGGCTCTCCGGCATCGTCACCGATCTGCACGATCGCGAGCCCGCGTTCGCCACTCGCCGCCTCAGCCAGGTGCTCGACTCCGCACCCGCGCTGACGCCTGAGCTGATGCAGCTGGGCCGCTGGATCGCGCAGTACTACATCGCGCCGATCGGCGAAGTCTTCCGCACCATGCTGCCGCTCTCGGCAGAGTTTCGCCGCGTCATCGGCTATCGCATCACCGACAAGGGAATCGATGCCCTGCACGCGGCTTCCACCATAGGCTCGTCGCTGCGCTCGCGTAAGGAGCCCGAGCACCAGATGCTGGAGTATGCGGTGCTGAACCGGCTTGCCGATGGCGAAATTGTTCGCGAAGCGTCGCTGCGTTCGGCCTCGGGCGCCTCGCGCGCCGTGCTGCAAACTCTGACTGCGCAAGAAGTGGATCGCTCGCGAAGACCTCAGCGACATTCGTGACGCCAGCCGCACGGTGCAGATCGCCACCTTGAAGCAGGTCGACGGCAAGCTCAACGCCAACCAGCAGACCGATCGTTGCCTATCTTCGCGGCCAGGAAGGCCAGCGCGCTTCGGTCGAGGCTCTGCGCGAGTTGGCTGTTCCGCGCACGACCCTGCAAACCCTGGTGCGCCGCGGCATTGTCGAACTAAGCGAGCAGCCTGCCGAGTTTCATATGTCGGGGATGAAGCCGCGCAAGCTGGAATTCCTCTTCACTCCGGCGCAGAAAACCGCACTCAATGCGATCACCTCCGCCGCCGCGGAGCGCAAGTTTCTACCCATGCTGCTGCACGGCGTCACCGGATCCGGCAAAACCGCCGTATACCTGTCAGCCATGCAGGCCGTGCTGGCGAAGGGCCGTTCCGCCATTCTGCTGGTCCCCGAGATCGGCCTGACGCCCGCGATGGCTGCCGACCTGCATCAGATCTTTGGCGATGAGGTCGCCATTCTGCATTCCGCCCTGAGCGACGACGAGCGGGCCGAGCAGTGGAAGCGCATTCACAACGGCGATCTCCCACATTGTGGTAGGGACGCGATCCGCCATCTTTGCGCCGGTGCCTGATCTGGCCCTGATTGTGGTGGATGAGGAGCACGACCACTCCTACAAGCAGGAAGAGATGCCGCGTTATCACGCTCGCGATGTTGCCGTTATGCGGGCCAAGATGTGCAATGCGGCAGTCGTTCTGGGCTCGGCCACGCCGTCGCTGGAGACGTACTACAACGGGGTACATGGCAAATACAAGCTGTTGGAGCTGCCCGAGCGCATCGAGAAGCGGCCGCTTGCCGGAGGTCGAAATCCTCGACATGCGCGAGGAATTTCAGCGCACCAAGAAAGACGAGCCGCTCTCGCGCAAGCTGGTCGAGGAAATCGGCGAACGGCTGTCGCGCAATGAGCAGGTGATGGTGCTGCTGAACCGGCGCGGCTATTCCGCCTTTGTCCTCTGCCGCGAGTGCGGCGAGTCGGTGCAGTGCAAGAACTGCGCCATCTCCATGACCTATCACAAGCGCGAGCATCGCCTGGTATGTCATTACTGCGGCTTCATGCGGCCCGCTCCCAAGACCTGCCCCAAGTGCGGCAGCGAGTTCGTGCAATATCTCGGCACCGGCTCGGAAAAGCTGGAGCACATCCTGCACGGATTGTTTCCGCAGGCCCGCATCGCGCGGCTTGACCGCGACACCGTGCACAGCCGCGAGGACTTCGAGCGCATGCTGACCGCGATGCATGCGGGCGAAATCGATCTGCTGGTCGGCACGCAAATGATTGCCAAGGGACACGACGTCGCCAACGTCACGCTGGTGGGCGTGGTCGGCTCCGATGCCGCGCTTAGCTTTCCCGATTTTCGCGCCGCCGAGCGGACGTTCCAGTTGCTTACGCAGGTCGCAGGACGCGCCGGTCGCGGCGATACTCCCGGCAAGGTCGTGCTGCAAACATTTTTTCCCGATCACTATGCCATCCAGTTCGCCGCCGCGCACGACTATCACGGCTTCTACGAAAAAGAAGTCCGCTTTCGCAGCTGGATGCATTACCCGCCATTCAACGCCGTCAGCAACGTGCTGGTTCGTAGCCACAAACTGGAAGAAGCGCTGGCTTGGTCGGGCATTCTGGGCAAGTGGTTCGAATCGACGCGGCTGGAAGGCGTGCGGGTGATGGGACCGGCGGCGGCGGCGATTGTGCGCCTTAAGACGGAGTATCGCTACCACTTTCTGTTGAAGTCGGCCAGCCGCGAGCGCATGAACGGCGTGCTGCGCGCCATGCTGGATCACGCCGCCGCAGAAAAAATTCCGCGCAACAACGTGGTGGTCGATGTGGACGCGCTGTCGTTGATTTGAAGAAAGCGACTAGTAACTAGTGACTAGCAACTAGCATGTAGTCAGCTGCCGGTCTTGACACAAACCAGCCTTCAATGGCGGCGATCTGCAAAAGCATGCAGTTCGCTAATCAGATCTCACGGTCGTATTGCTAGTTGCAGTAAGCTACATGCTAGTTGCTACTCGCTACTATCCCTTCCACGCACCCAGCGCTCTGCGCACCAGTACCAACTGTCCCAGGTGATAAGCGTTGTGATCGGCAACCAGCAAGGCTTCGCGCAACAGGGTTTGGCCGGAGCCATGTGCGATGGGCGCGAACAGGTCATGTTTGGGATCGCCAATCAACTTGCGCATCGCTTCCAGATTCTCTTCAATCGCCTTCACGCTTTTGTCCCAGGCGGCGTCATTCGGTGGCTCTGGATCTTTCGGCCAGTATCCCTCCGGCCACTTAGGCGACTTATGTTTGGCGTTCTGGCTGAATTCCACCATGTCCCACAATGCGATACGTATGTGCTCCAGCAATTGCCAGCCAGAGTGCGGGAATCCTTCCGGCACACGCCCGCGCAGCTGGGCGGGAAAACCGGAAACTGTTGCCGAAAAGTCCGTGTGGGCTTCGTTCCAGTCGATCATTTTCGCCAGCTGCTGACGCAGTTGTTTCTCGTGATCCATTAAGACCTCGCTTTTGGAACAATGATCTGGTTGTGATGTAGCCAGCAGAGGAGTGGATGCAATTGCGCTTACGAATTTCTGGCGTGCCTTGAACGAAGGGTCGATGCCGCGCGCCGAGCCCGACGGCGTCAGTGGTTAAAGATTGAGCCTATGGCGAGTTTATCCACGGCCATTCTTGCGGCGGCGTTGCAGAACGCCGGCTGCATCCGGATTCACCAGGACGGTGAACCCACACCGCAATTGATTGGGATCGGCGTCGACCAGCGTGGCCCGCTCTCCTTCGATGCAACCTCCCAGCACCCGTCCCAGGCTGAGCAGGGAACGGCTCCCGCACACTTCACAGGCCTCGCCTCCGCTGTTGCTGATGATCTCGCAATCGGCGCACAGCACGGCTTCCAGCAGAGGAACGGAACTCAGAATCGGATCCCATTTTTGACCGTCGTCCATAGAAGACTCTTTATTTAACCTAGCTGGCTCCGGGCGACTGGGGAAGTACCTTTAGGGGGAAGAAACGGAAAAGTAACTGGCTGCCGGAAATGAAGAGAAGATGAAAAACTGACAACAGATTTTCACGATTCAGCGCAAGAAACGCCGCTCTCGAAAGCGATCAGGAGACATCGGCGCTGGCAGCGGGAGGAAGCAGATTGTGATTCAGAGCGAACAAGGCCAATTCCAGCCGATTGCCCACGCCCAGCTTGTTGAAGATGTTGGTCAGGTGGCGCTTGACGGTTTCTTCACTGATGCCGAAAGTCTCGGCAATGTGCTTGTTGGTCGAGCCCTCGGTGATCAGAGTAACTACTTCCAGCTCGCGCGCGGTCAGTCCGAAGGTCTTGCGCGGCGGCGGCGCGGTTTGCGCCGTCAGATCGCGCAGCAACTGGACCAGGTTCTGCACCGGACGGCCTTCCAGCCAATACTGTCCTTGCATCACGGCGCGAATGCAGGCCGATAGATGTGCGACCGCAGCGTCTTTCAGCACCACGCCCCGGGCGCCCAGTTGCAGCGCCTCAAGAATTTGTCGCTTGTCGACGTGTCCGGTCAAGACAATGGTGCGAGTGGTTCCACCGTTGGCGGTCAACTCGCGCAGTGCTTCCATGCCCGGCATTCTGGGCATGGCTAGATCGAGCAGCAGGATGTCGGGCCGCAGGGTGCGCACCATGTGCAGCGCTTCGACGCCGTCTTTGGCTTCGGCTATGACTTTGATCTGGCTGTCGGATTGGAGCATGTTGCGCAGGCCAATGCGCACCACGGGATGATCATCGGCTATGAGAAGCTTTATCGGAGTCACCGCCATCTTATTTCCTCGCGCTGAGGGGATGGTCTCTTTATGCTGCTGATCCTTCGGCCGGAAGCACCGCAGGGCCGACTTCCTCGGTTAATCGCATCTCTACTTCACGCAGAGCCGCCAACGTGTCTTCCAGCATCGGTTCAGCGCCGCGGAAATCTGAGTCGTGTCCCATCCGTTCCAAAGTTGCGCAACATTGCGCCAGTCGGCTCGCGCCCACCATCAGGCTGCTGCCCTTCAAATAATGGGCCCGCTCGCGAAATGCTTTTGCATCCTTTGCCAGAAAAGCGTCCCGCAATTGAGACAAAGTTTTGCGGGACTCCTCGATGTACTCCCGGCACAGGTCGATTAAAACGGCCGGATCTTTGGCCGTGGCTTGCCGCAAGCGCTCAAATACTTCCGCGAGTATGACGCTGTCCATCGCACTGTCTTGAATTGCTGCCCCACACATTTAAGCGATACACATAGGTAACTCTTTGCGGCGCTGGCGTCAAGCGGGAACCGGCAAACGCCGGTTTTACCGGTATCGTAAGAAGTTCAACCGAGCATGGTCGGCGAATTTTGTCTACTGCCCGCCATACGCTATTGAAACCTGGAAAAATCGGGCTTGCGCTTTTCCAGAAATGCGCTGAGTGCTTCCTGGGTCTCGGGCGAATCCAGCCGCTCAGAAATCACCATCACTTCTTCGCGCATGGCTCGCTCCACTTCCGATTGCTGCGAGCGGGTCATCAACGCTTTGCAGGCTCGCAACGCTCCTGCGGGCTTTTCTGCGAGCTGCTGAGCCACGCCCGCCGCCGTCGCCAGCAAAGCTTCCGGAGCCACGACTGCATTCACCAGTCCCATCTCATAGGCGCGCTGCGCGCTCAGCGGAGCGCCCAGCATGAACAACTCGGCCGCCCGCTGACGTCCGATGGCCAACGGCAACAGCACCGTCGAAGCCGCTTCCGGCACGATACCCAGGTTGATGAAGGGCATGATGAGCTTGGCATCGTCAGCCGCATACACCAGATCGCAATGCAGCAGAATCGTGGTTCCTACTCCTACTGCCAGTCCCTGCACGGCCGCCACAATTGGCTTTTGCGCGCGCGCAACCGCGTGAATAAAACGCACCGCCGGAGGTATGGCTTGTCCCTTCCACGGCTTCTTCAGGAAGTCTTCCAGATCGTTGCCGGCGGTGAAGTTGGCGCCCTTGCCGTGCAACAAAATTACGCGTACGCCGTCATCGGTTTCGGCTTGCTCGAATGCGCCCGACAGTGCGTCGTACATGTCTGCAGTGAGTGCGTTCTTCTTCTCTGGGCGATTGATGGCGATGCTTTGGATGGCGCCGTTCCGTTCGCTTTCGATGTGGTTCATGGTGGGTCCTCGGCAACCCGGAATTGTACGCGAAGGCTTAGGTCAAATTCTGCGACATGCGGACATCGGGTCGCATTCTTCGAAGGGCGTGGTGGTCTGTGTCAGGGCACGTCTTCAGACGTGCCGCAACGGAACAGATGATGATTGGGCTTCAGCCCCTGGGGCCGACCGCAGATCCCTCCACTTCGCTTCACTGCGGTAGGGATGACAAGATGAAAGAAGACCTAATGCTGGGTTTGAAAACGTGCCCTGACGCAAGTCTTTGCTTCGTTTGACCGATCACGATACCTTGTAAAAATAACTGCCGCTCTGGCCTGGCGAAGGCTTGCCTGATTGTCTGTCAATCACCCGCGTCGCTCTGCAATTCAGCCTGCGTTTTGATGTAATCTGGAAGCAGTGAAGGACCTTTCTTCTATCACGTTTGAGTCGCTGGAAAATCGCACGCGATTCCTGAGCGGACTGTACAGCGAGCTGCTGGAAAACGGTATCCGCTACTTCTTTCCCGGAGCTACGCTGCAACGCGTCTCGCAAGGCGCGGAGAAGATGCCGGGCTTGTTGGGAGCTGTTCCCAGCGGCGGTCAAGTCGAGTTCGAGTGGATGGGCAGCGGCTATTCGCTCAGCGCAAGTTCTAAGCTGTCGGATCACGAACGCCGCCTGCTGCGCAGCATCGGCATGGTACTGTCGGCGCGTTATCAACTGCTCACCAACCAGGACCTGGCGGCGCAGAGCTTTCAGCTTTTCCGCGGACTGCCGGAAGACCGCTTCGTGTCGGCTTTCCTCGATCCCGCGCCGCACACCAGCGCCGAAGCCATTGCCGGCCTTCCCGATCGCATCGCCGATGCCATCGAAGTGCTGCGCACCAGCAGCATGAGTACCTACGAGAACCGGCGCATCGCCACCGGGGTCTTGCTCTTCGGCTCGATGCCCGAGCCTTGCCACACGCCCCCGCAGACACCCAAGCGCGCGCTGCCTTATACCCACTTCCTCACCAGCATCCGCAGCTTCCATCGTCTATGCGACGGTCTGCGGACTCTGGCGCTGGTCGATCAGAACGGGTTGCTGGCCGAGTTGATCGATGTGCACGACTGGGCCGAGCCCTACCGCGATATGCCGCTGGCCGTGCCGCCCTCTGCGCAATATGCCGACCACTGCCGCGCCACGCTGTGCGGCGGGCACATCTGTCTCATCCTGTCGCCCAACGGCGAGATCAAGATTTATTCCGATGGCGTGCCGGTGTTTCGCTTCATCGACGGCAAGTGGCGGCTGGTGGATGCGCGGTACCGTTACGACGTGTGGAAGAAAACGATTGGCAATGCGGCTCTCGCTGAGCGCCTGTTCACGGTCGCGCTGAATCTTACCGAGAGCCGTCGTGGAGCGCTCTTCGTGGTGCTCGACGATCGCGAGTCGGCCAACCAGCTGGTGTCGCAACCCGATCTGCTCGACCACCTCAATCACGACGACCTGATGGACGGCATTACCAGCAAAGACCAGTTGCACTACCTGCTGCGCGACAAAAGTATTCTCGACGTTCCGTCGACCGTGCTGGAGAACATCGCGCGCATCGATGGCGCAGTCGTGCTGTGTCCGGATGCGAACCTTCTCGCCTTTGGCGCGATCCTTCATCATCACTCCACCGAAGAAGCGTTGAATCGCACTGTCGAAGGCGGCCGCACCACCGCCGCAATTGCGGCGTCGCACTTTGGCACGGTGCTGAAGATCAGCGAAGACGGACTGATTTCGATGTTCCGCGGCGGTCAATGCCTGTGGGAGATTTGAGATTTCCTCGTGAGATTTGGGGGCTCGCTTCGGCTTTGTGAAGGGGGCACCTTCAGGTGCGCCCTATAAGGCGGTGGAAGCGCCGGGCTTTAGCCCGGCGAAATCGAACTCCATCAGAAACGGCTTCAGCCAGGGCTAAAGCCCTTTTCCAGAGGGTGGGCTTTCGGCACGGCTAAAGCCATGCCCTTCCACCGTTTCTTGCGGACGTTGTCTTTCGCCGCCATAAATCGTCCACGACGGGTCTGCTTTTCCGACTTTTCCAGCAAACTGTTTAACCGGCGAGGGGTCTGCTCTTCCCGCCTCGCGGCAGTTTCTTTGATCGCTTCGTCTGTTTTGTCATCCCGACCGAAGCGAAGCGTAGCGGAGGGATCTGCGGTTCGCCTTTTACGACATCTCCGCCGCCTCAGCCGGCGATCTTCACCAACTCCTCGCGTTCCTCTTCGACGACCGGCGGCACATCCTCATGTACCTGCTCGCGCCCGGCAAGGCCTTTGACCCGCTGCCACGCCTTCCCCACGGCTGCCGACGCATGCAAGATGTGTCCGGCGGTAAGCGGTCCTACGACTTTGTTATGCCCGATAGCCGCCAACCCCATCGACGCGATGCAGCCGCAGCGCGAGCAATCCGGATCGCCGCCAAACTGGCAGGGCTCGACTCTGGTTTTCAGGTCAGCCGAAATCGTTCGCGTGGTCTGAGCAAAGATGCACTCCGCGGGCGACTTCGGCGGCGTCAGAAATTCCTTCACCGTGTCTTCCGACATATCGAGCTTGGGAAAAACTTGGCGCAGTTCGAAAAGTTCGCTGACGGCTTGCCGGCGTTGCTTGCTCGACAGGCACTCGATCGGATTGGCGCCCCGCTGCGGCGTGAAGATGCTCATCCAGATTTTTTCTGTCGCGGGATTGGCCGACCAGAACTCGAGGAACTCGCGCAGATATCCCGGCCGCTGCATCATGGCGCTGGTGATGGTGCAATGGATCGCCACGCGCTGCCCTTCGATGTTGCGCAGAATGCGGGCATAGGTGGCGGGCTTGCGGCGTTCATCGTGCTCAGGCTGCAGGCCATCGACAGAGACGCTTACGCGCAAATTCGGAATCGAAGCCCAGGACAGCGGTATCGGCCGGAATGCGCTGGTCACCACCTGAACGTGAAGCACGCGCCGGCAAAGTTGAGGCAGGAGTTTTTCCAGTTCACGATAACGAACCAGGGGATCGCCGCCGACAATGGAAACGTGCAGAGGTTGTTGCTCGTCGACCAACGCCAGCACGCGACGCACCAGGTCGTCGCCTTTGAAATCAGACAGGCTCCGCAAATTCGTACCGCCGAGATGCGCGTCCTCGTAGGCATAGCAGCCCGGACAGCGCAATGGACATTCGCGGGTGATTTCGATGGATAAGCTTGGTACTCGGCCTCCAAGGATTCGGCCCCAGGTCTGAAGAATCGGTTTGATCTGCAAAACAACGCACTCCTAGCTCCGCTATTGTGTTGGATGTTTCCCCTGACAGAACGTTGCTGCAACGCCCGTCATCGCCGCTGACCAACATCCTGCCCTTCTGAAAACAAAGAACACCGAAAGCAGCAGACAGTTGCATCCGCGCGCAACGGATATCGAAAGCGGATATCGAAGATGTTGTCGATTTGCGGAGTGATGGTCAGTTAGCAGACATTCAATGACGTTGTATTACGGCGTGATGACGTAGGTGACATCCGCCGGTTCTTTGGTTCCATCGCCGGCTAACCTGCTATCCAGACGAGGCCAGTTACAATAGAAGTAGTGGCTGACGTGGTGCAAGCGGAATTCAAATTCGATCTGACAGGCGGAATTCTCTGCCTCGACTTCGCCAACACCGTCAGCCGTCGCGACGATCCCGAGCTTCGCAGGGAACATCTGGCCGGCTATGGCGATATGGTCGCCTTCGCCCGCCAGTCTGCGCTGTTGTCGGTCAAGCAGGCTGGCGAACTGCACTCTTACGCAGAGCAACACGCCCAGCAGGCGCAGCGGATTTTCCATCGCGCGCTCGAGTTTCGCGAAGTGCTCTACCGTGCGTTCTCCGCCATTGCGCAGAAAAAAACTCCTGCGGCCGCCGATCTGGAAAAGATCAACGGGGCTGCGCTCGAAGCGCTACAGCATCGCTGCCTGGCGCGCGCTAATGGGGGTTATCGCTGGGAGTGGCAATCGAACGAGAAAAATCCGCTGGAAGGAATCCTGTGGCAGACCGCACAGTCGGCGGCCGAACTGCTGACGTCCGACAAACTCCGTACTCTGCGTTTTTGTGAGGCTCCCGATTGCGAGTGGCTCTTTCTGGATAACAGCCGCAATCGCAGCCGTCGCTGGTGCGACATGAACAGTTGCGGCAATCGCCAGAAGGCGCGCCGCCATTATCGACGCGTACATGCGTGATTGGAAAGGAAAGGGTCGGAAGGGGTACGGAAAAAGCAAAGCTCGGGTAGTGCGGACCTTCAGGTCCGCGTTCCGGCCACCTGAGTACCTAGGGGCTTTAGCCCTTGTGGGACTTCAAGAGAAAACAGTAGCTTGCTGTGTACTAAGAATATCGCTCAAACATAAGCTTGGTAGGCCTGCGAAAAAGTGCGGCATGCCAGGTACCGCCGCCTGAAAGCCGGCTCTGAAAACTGAAAATGTCGACTTAACGCGGACCTGAAGGTCCGCACTACCCAATCAAATCGCACCGGATCGATTATTGGGAACTACGGCGGCGCCCCTCACCGTCCGGCGATGACGCCCTTTTCCACCGGTTGCACCAGTTGTTCTGGATTGGCGAAGTTGGCCTGCGCGATGCGGATCTGCTCTTTGAAATCCTCGACCATGTTCTCGTGCAGACGAACCTCGGTCGGCTTCCTGGAGATGCTCATCTTGTCGATCTTGTCCTGCAGCCGCAATAATCCGTAGAACAGATTTTCCGGCCGCGGCGGGCAGCCGACCACATACACATCGACCGGCACGATGCGGTCGACGCCTTGCAGCACAGCGTAGGTATTGAACGGGCCGCCCACGGACGAGCAGGCGCCCATCGAGATGCACCACTTGGGATCGGGCATCTGGTCGTAAATGCGCTTCACCACCGGAGCCATCTTCAGCGTGACGGTGCCGGCCACAATCATCAGGTCGCTTTGCCGCGGGCTGGGGCGAAACACCTCCGAGCCGAAGCGCGCGATGTCGAAGCGCGACGTGGAGGCGGCGATCATCTCGATCGCACAGCAGGCCAGGCCAAACGTCATGGGCCAAATCGCCGACTTCCGCGCCCAGTTAAAAACGTAATCGACTGTGGTGACCAGAAAATTCTTTTCGAACTTGTTCTCAATCCAGCCCATGCAATACCTTCTCTCGATCCCTGCAATCCACCCAACGATTGCCATCCCAACCAAGGGCTTTAGCCCTATTCAACGTTTGTCATCCCGAGCGAAGACTTCAGTCTCATTCCAACGTCTGTCATCCTGAGCGGAGGTGCGCCGCTTTTGCGCGCCGGAGTCGAAGGACCCCTATTCAGGAACGCCGCTACTCATATTTCCAGTTCTATCTTCGCCGATCGATATACCAGCAGGCTGTGACCGCCGTCACAACCGGTTCAACTGGAGTCTAGGCCTGAAACAGAGCGGGATTCAAGGGGGGTGCACCGATGCTTGGCGATGTCGTGCCATCACGTTCCGTCCGCTGCGGGCGAACCGCAGATCCCTCGGCTGCGCTCGGGATGACAAATCAATTGGGGTGCCGGGGATTGATCGGCCGATTCTTTTAGGCCGCTTTTTCCCATTCGGCGACGAAGGCATCTCCAACCATCGGCTCGCTCGCGGGGGCGTTATCGAAGGGAAGTCCGAGGAATTGAACCTCCACTTTCGGCGGGATCTTGGCCTCAACTCCCATCAGCCACGCTAGCCGGTTCTTCACCTGCAGATGCAACGACCGTACCAGCATCGGCGACACGGCCTCGGCAAACGCCTGCTTCCGGTCGGCAGGCAAGTCACGGCAAAGGACCTCAACCCGGCAGCCGCGCTGGCGTGCTCTTGGTTGTGACAAGAATTGAACGGTGACTTGCTCGCGATCCGAAGCAGGCAGGCGAAATGCCCCCAATGTCGTATCGATCATCTTCTGCGCGATGTGGCGTTTCTGCGCAATCGAAATTTCTGGCAAGTAAAGTCGTAGGTACGGCATCGGGCCTCCTACTGCAATACCGGAGTAAGATGCATTCCGCATGCCACGCGTTAACCTGCAGAGCTAAAGGAACTTGTTTCGTCCGGGGAAGAATGGCGACTAAGTAGAATCTTCCCGCAACCCGCAAATCCGGCCGGGGCCGCAGTTTCGAATCACCACAGAGATCACGGAAGGCACGGAGAAGTTCAGCTGTCCGGAGACCCCGCTGCGCGTCTGTCATCCTGAGCGAAGGTGCGCCGCTTCTTCGCGCCGGAGTCGAAGGACCCCTCTGGCCAAGTCGGGCACCAGTCAACAGGCTTGAGGGTAGCGATTCTGGGTGGAGCAGCGCTTTAGCGCTGCATTTTGAACTATGGACCACACCGGCTTCAGCCGCTGAGGTCATGTACCTCAGGCGCTAAAGCGCATCGCGAAGAGGCGCTGATAATGCACTGCTAAAGCAGTGCTCCACCCTTCTCGCAGAGGGCCTAGCTCGCTGTGGCCTGGATTCTTGTGGCCTGAACTACCTCTCACTGCGCCGCGTAATACCCATCCCGGGTCTGCACGATCAGGTCTTTGTTGTTCGTGGTCAGAGTGATCTTGTGATAGCCCTCGCCGGCCACGGCCTTATCTGGCGTGTAGCCAAGGTTGTACTGATTGCGCAGCTCTTCTTCGATCTGGGCGTAGATTTCATTGATCGGCATTTTCTTTGACACTTCGAAGAAACGGCCGCCGGTTTCTTTTGAGATGCGCTGCAAAACTTTCTTGCCGTCGGCCGGCTCGGCGCGTTGCGGATAGCCGCCCCCGCCGCCTCCCGGATATCCCATGCCGCCGTGCCGCCCCATGCCGCCGCCCATGCCTCCCATCCCGTAATTATGGCCATAGGCATCGGGATCGGAGTACAGGATGGAATACACCATGGTATTAGCGCGCTGCGCCGACTCAATCGCCCGTCCCAGGCTCACTTTACTGCCGGTGTCCACACCATCGGTCAGCAGGATCAGAGCCTTGCGGCCCTCCGGCTTGCGGATCACCTCATCCGAAGCCAGGAAGATCGCGTCATACAATGTGGTACCTCCACCGCCGCGATGATGCCCGCCGCCTCCACCACCCCCACCACCCGGAGAACCACCGCCCGACTGTTGAAACTGCGGCATGTCGAGCTTCTCCAGCGCCGCCTCCAGCTTCTGATGCGATGAGGTCAGGTCCTGCAGCAGTTCGATCTCCCAGTCGAAGTGGATGATGAAGCCTTTGTCTTTTTCTGGCCGCATCAGGTCGTTCAGAAAGCCATAGCTGGCACTGCGCTCCTGCTCCAGCACACGCCGCTGGCTCGCGCTGGTGTCTACCAGCAGACCAAGCGTGAGCGGCAGGTCCGTTTCCTTGGCGAAATACTTAATGGTTTGCGGATGGCCGTCCTCTTCCAGCTTGAAGTCGTCCTTGGTCAGATTGTTGACGATCGCGCCGTGCTTGTCGCGCACGGTGGCGAGCACGTTGACCACCTTCACGTCCGAGGAAAAAGTCGGCGTCTGCGTCTCCTGACTCGGAGATGCTTGGCTGGAAGTTGCCTGGCTGGAAGACGCCTGCTGGCTGGGGAGCGCCGGGCTAGCCAGCAACAGGAAAATCGCCGGGGCCAGCCGGCGTGCTAGGAACGCGACGCGCAATCGATCGGGCACTAGACTCCTTATCTTCTGGGAGAAAATTTTGCGGATGAATTGGCGGCGAGCCGATATTGTCGCCGACATCCTCACAAACCCTATCGAAGCACAGAAGTTGCCGCTTGGCGAGGGCTGAGAAATTTTGGAACTTACCTCAATGAAACTGTGAATAGGTGCGACATATTGTTCGCTAAATCACTGTTGACCGCAGATTGGGTAGTGGGCTAATTCCGTGTTGCCGAAGTCACTTGGCAATCTTCAGCGAGCAACCGGAATGGGCGGCGCAGGTGGTCCGCCCCCGGGGTTGAGTTCGAAGCCTCTATCCGCTGCTTGCCAGAAGCAGCTAGAGCTTCGCACTTTACTTCTTCTGGCCGTTCGCGGCGTTCGGTGGAACCTTCGCGACTGGAGGCACGTTGACGGTCGAGTTCGTCGCCGTCGCCCCCGGTATGGCGGTTCTGCCTACGCCCGTGTGAGCGTTAGGACGCACCGTGATGGCGGACTGAGCGCTGGCGCCAATAGCAAGTGCCAGCAGGAATGCAAACGCAGTAACTTTCTTCATGGGAATTTCCTTTCATCGGTTAGTTTTTGAAATCTGTCTGGGCCGCGGCATTGCTATCACCGCTGCTTCAAACTGTTTTCAAACTTACTTGTCGCAACACGCGCGGTTGTCGTGGAGATGTAACTATGCTGTGAAAGCTTGACCAAGACGAGAAGCGCTAACAGCAACGCACAATCACCCATTACCGCAAATTTTGCGTTCTCCGTGCCTCAATACCTCCGTGTTTCTCTGCCAGATTTTCCCCGCTGTTTAGGCCGCAAATAACGCTTCTTTGTGCTAGTCTCAGGTGGTACTCTGATCACAAGCGACAAGCCTTCCGGCGGTCTCCTCGGAATACAAACCTGTGAATCTGCTGGACTATGCGTTGAAGCCTGTTCGCCTTTTGCGAAAAGCAGCGGCAGGATGGGCGCGCTTGCGCCGCTTGTGTCATAAACTGTAGGCACCGCTCTATTACTGGAAAGAACTAGCACGTAATGTCATCTAACGGCTTTCATAGCAGTTCCTCGCGATTCAGCAACATGCGTTCGCTGTTCAGCATGTTCTCCAGCGATCTGGCTATCGATCTGGGAACGGCGAACACTCTGGTCTATGCGCGCGGCAAAGGCATCGTGGTCAACGAGCCTTCCATTGTCGCCATCAACAAAAACACGGGTGAAGTCGAAGCCGTGGGCAAAGAGGCCAAGGAGATGCTTGGCCGCACTCCCGGCAACATTGTCGCCATCAAGCCCATGAAAGACGGCGTCATCGCTGACTTCAAAGTCACCGAGAAGATGCTGAACTACTTCATCCAGAAGGCGCACAACCGCAAGATGCTGGTGCATCCGCGCATCGTTATCGGCGTGCCTTCCGAGATCACGCAGGTGGAAAAGCGCGCGGTCATGGACTCGGCTTATCGCGCCAAGGCCAGCGAAGTGCATCTGGTCGAGCAGGCCATGGTAGCCGCCATCGGCGCAGGCCTGCCCATCACCGAGCCCAGCGGCAACATGGTAGTCGATATCGGCGGCGGCACTACCGACATCGCCGTCATCTCGCTCAGCGGTATCGTGTATTCGCGATCGGTTCGCATGGCCGGCAACCAGATGGACGAGTCGATCATGAATTACCTGAAGCGCAAGTACAACCTGCTGATCGGCGAGCGTACCGCCGAGCAGATCAAGATCGAGATCGGCTCCGCATATCCGCTGGAGAAGCCGCTGACCATGGAGATCAAGGGCCGCAACCTGATCGAAGGCGTGCCCAAGACCATCACCATCGACGACAGCGAAATTCGCGAGTCGCTCAGCGAATGCGTTTCGACGATTATGAACGCGATTCGTGTCGCGCTGGAGCGCACGCCTCCGGAGTTGTCCGCCGACATCAGCGATCGCGGCATCGTGCTAACCGGCGGTGGCGCGCTGGTGAAAAATCTGGACAAGCGCATCCGCGAAGAAACCGGCTTGCCGGTGTCGATTGCCGACGACCCGTTGTGCAGTGTGGTTCTGGGCACCGGAAAAATGTTGAGCGACTTCAAGCTGCTGCGCAAAATATCGATTGACTAGCGCGGCGCGTCACCGTCGGCAATAGTATGGACACATTCCTCGGCCGCTATAAGAACCTGATTGTGCTGGCGGCCATTCTGTTCGCCCAGATTGTCGCTCTCGCGGTGCAGGTGCGCCGCCCGGCGCAAGAAGGCGAGACCCGCCTCATCCGTTTGTGGGCCATCTCTGCCGTCACTCCCATCGAAAAAGCCGTCATCCACAGCCAGGAATGGGTGCAGAACCTTTGGACCACCTACGCCTACCTGCGCGGAGTTCGCCGCGAAAATCGTGAGCTGCGCGCTCAACTCGACCGCATGAAGATCGATGACGCGCGTTTCGCCGAAGACGCCCGCATGGCTCGACGGGTGCAAGCTCTGCTGGGATTCAAAGAGCAGTACGTCGATTCGACCATCGCCGCGCAAGTCATCGGCACCAGCGGCAGCGAGCAATCGCGCGTTATCTACATCGACAAAGGCTCCAGCGACGGCATCAAGACCGACATGGCCGTCATCACGCCCACCGGCATCGTGGGCAAGATCGTGCAGGTCTTTCCCGACTCGTCGCAGGTGCTGCCCATCAACGATCAGTTCAGCGGGGTTGGCGCGGCGCTAAAAGATTCGCGCCTGCAAGGCATTCTGAAAGGCGCGGCCAACGGCGCCACCACGCTGCAGTACGTCATGAGCGACGAGAAGGTCGTGCCCGGCGAAGAAGTCATCACCAGCGGTGGCGATCGCATCTTCCCCAAAGGATTGCCCGTCGGCCGCGTGGTTTCGGTCGAGCCCGGCAAAGATTTGTTCCTCAACATTCGCGTGGTTCCGTCGTCGCGGCTCGATCAGTTGGAAGAAGTGCTGGTGGTCACGAAGATTACCGAGAAGATGCCGGATACGAAGGACCTTGGGCCGCTGCGCGCCTCCGACATCCTAGCCGAGCGCTTGCCCACGGTCCCCGCCAAGACCACGGTTGACGCGGCCGGCAATCCTAAGCCCGGAACGGCAGCGCCCGGGACAGCGCCTGCTGGATCGGTTACTGCGCCCGGCGCTCATCCCGCCACGGGAACCGCAACGGGCAAGCCAGTCACCGGCGCCAACGCGACTGCCACCAAGCCGGCTGCTAGCGGCGCAACGATTGCGAACAAGCCGGCAGGAACCGCAACCCATCCAACGACGCCCGGCACGACTCCGGGAACCGCAGCAACCGCGAAACCCAAGCCCACGACGACTGGCACGCATCCCGCCGGCACAAACACGAAGCCTGCCGACGGCAACGCTCCGACGACAACTGCGCCTCGAATCCAATCCGGCGCAACCGACGACGACGGTTTACCAATCGCACCGAAACAGCCCAAGACCGAGCCTGCTCCCAGCACTAATTCCGATCAGCCCACCACTCCTCCGGCGGGAGCGCCGCCGCAGCCATGAGCACTCGGGTCATGCCATTTCGCGGAAGCCTGACCTCGCGCGAGCAGGTCTCGGTCTACGAATTCAGTTGGGTGGCTGTCGTTTTCATTCCGCTGGTCGCGATCCTGATTCAGATCTTCATTCCGGTGAAGGTCCGCTTCATGCCGATCATCGATCTGCCGTTTCTGGTGACGATTTTCTTCGCCACGGCACGTCGCAATCCCATCAGCGGCTGCATTACCGGCTGCATCATCGGCCTGCACTCAGGATCTGTTCGCCGGGCCCAGCCATCCGCTGGGCATGTACGGCATCGCGCTGACGGTCATCGGATATCTGGCGTCGTCGCTCGGCCTGAAGATCGATGTCGACAATCCCGGCTCGCGCTTCCTGATCACTTATGCCTTCTTCGTGATTCACCAGGCGGTGTACTACGGTGTGGCACATGGGCTTCTGCGCCAGACAACGCAATGGAGCTGGAGCCATGTCGCGATCTCGGCCCTGGCCAACGCGGTGATCGGCATCTTCGTCTTCAAGTTCCTCGACCGATTCAAGCAGAGATAAGCTTCTTTCTGCCCTATCAGCTCGGCGGTAGCTTTGTCCTGGCTCGATTTGTTTCCAGCGGGGTCACACCGATAACGGAATGGCGCTGGCGCCAGGCTCTCTGGCGAGGAGCGAAAGGCGAATAGCGAACAGCGTCTGCCGCCGCTGAATCAGGTGGTGACATACAATTGAGCAGCAATTAGACCAGCTCATGAAACGTGCTCTCATCATCGTGGTCATCGTTGGCGTCGTTTTATACGCTGGCGACTTTCTGTCTCTTCGCCTGGGGATTCCCGCGCGCGCCGCGGTCGGCAGCATCACCGTCCACAGCTTCTACTCCGTGAAACTCAAGAACGGCCGGACCGAGTATGACTACGCCGGTGACCACCAGGTCAGTTGCACCAATTCTCTGTTGCCTCAGTACGGAATGAAGCCCTGCTGGTACGTTAATCGCCACACCAACGAGCAAATCACTATCGACTCCGGAACGCCTAACAATCCGCATTTGTTTTAACGGCAAGCTGTCAGCCGTCAGCTATCAGCCGTCAGCGAAAGATTGCTTCTCGCTTTTCGCTATTCGCTCTTCGCGAAGCTAAGAGTCGCGCAAGCTGCGGCCGGATGCATTTGAATGAGGAAAACAGGGGGACAGTGTTACCGTCTATGCTGATAGCTGATAGCTGATAGCTGATAGCTGACGGCTGACAGCTGAACTTATGAACGACACTGAACGAACCGCTTGGGATCGCCGCTACAGCGAAGGCTCGCACCAGTCATTGACGCCCGATCCCTTGCTGGTAAGCGCCTACGACGAGTTCATCGCGCCCAGCTTTCCTCAACCCGGCCGCTGTCTTGATCTCGCCGGTGGCGTTGGTCGCCATGCGATCTTTCTGGCCGAGCGCGGCTGGGACGTCACGCTGCTCGACATTTCTCCCGCCGGTTTGGACATCGCGAATCGCGAGTTCGCCAAACGCGGTTTGCACATAGCGGTCGAGCAGGCCGATTTGACGCAGACTCCATTGCCCACTGCGACCTTCGACCTGATCCTGAATTTCTTTTACCTGGAGCGAGCTTTGTTTTCGCCGATTGCAGCGGCGCTCAAGCCCGGCGGCCTGCTGATCTTCAAGACCTACACTCACGACCAGCTCCGCCTTGGCGGCGGCCCAAGCCATTCTATGCACCTTCTCGAGAGCAATGAACTGCTGCGCGCCTTTGCTGGACTGCGCATTCTGCATTACCACGAATCGATCAAAGACAAAGCCGTCGCCGAGCTGGTGGCGCAGAAGGACTAACGCTCTTCGCTCTTCGCTTCTCGCTAAAACGCTTGTAGTCGCATTTCTGGCGAACAGCGAACAGCGAACAGCGGTTTCCCCGCTTGCATCTTCCCCGGCTCATGCCTCATCTTGGTTCCATGCCCCAGCACGAACGCGTTCACGGTCACGAAGTAAAGAAGGAGCAAATCGCTAACAACTGCTTCGGTTGCGGTCCCGGCAACGAAGGCGGCCTGCGATTGGAGTTTGTTCTCGACCAGCCACGCCAGCGCTTTGTCTGCCACTTTCAATTGGAGGACCGCTTCGTCGGGCCTCCGGGCCACGCTCATGGCGGCATCATCGCCACCATCCTTGACGAGGCCATGGGTAAGGTCAACAAGCTGCGCAACGTGATCGCCCTTACCAGCCGGATGGAGGTCGACTACCTCTTGCCGGTTCCCCTGGCCACGCCCCTCACCGTCGAAGGCTGGGAGCTCGGGGTGAACGGCCGCGAGCACCTGAACGCTGCCGCAATTTGTAACGCCGCCGGGGAAGTGCTGGCCGAGCAGCAAGGGAACGTTCATCGAGATCGATCCTCATCGCAAGTTCGCTAAATTTCTGCAAAAGAAACACAGCGACGCGACGTAGAGAAAACTAATGTATGGAGGCAAGAACAATATATGTCCGGGCTGCGGTCGCCGACTCGTTCTTGCCCGCACTGGATACGGAATGGTTAGTTGTTATTTCTGCGAGGCCGAGCTTGGGATGGCGTCCTCGTATGCTTGGTCCATTACTCTTATCAGCTATCTATCCGTCGCGATAACAGCCGTGTTCACCTACAATCCCGAGCGTCGTGGTGCTTGGCTGCTATTCCTGATGCTGATGATTGTGCCTTTCAGGCTATTTTGGCAGAAGGTGACGCCGCCCTGGTTCACGACGGTCAATCGTGCACATCGCCCGTATTTCCTGGCGTGCTTCCTGGGGGTGGCGTTCGTCACATATGCGCTAACGTTTGTCATCGAGGGTTGGGCCTATTGGATACTCGGCGCATCAATGGCAGAAACGCAGGAGAAGTTGGAAATGTTATCGTTGCCTTTGGCTTGGGTTTGGCCGCAGTTCTTAGTCACCCCAAGGGTGAGCTTGATCGACGTTTTGGGAGTTATTTTGGCGAATTCGCTGTTTTACTCGATATTGATACTGATCTGTTGGAGGTTTGTGCGGTTCGTTTTCAACCGGAACCGGGTAACGCGCATTGGAGTGACAGCCGACTCTGACATCGAAGACGAGGTATGATTCTGCCTGCTGTGCGTTCCACCAAGAAACTGCAATTTTCTGGCGACACAAACTTGCTCTCTCTACACACCCGCTACCGCGCTTCTCCGCTCCATCAGCACGGTGTCGCGCCAGCGTCCGTCCCTGCGACCAATCCTTTCGCGCGTACCCACGACGCGAAAGCCGGCCTGCTCGTGCAATCGAATGCTGACGGCATTCTCGGCCAGGATTCCCGCCTGTAACGTCCAGATACCGTTCTTTTCAGACTCCGCAATCAGCGCCTCCAGTAACTGCCTTCCAATTCCTCGACCTTGCGCCTGCTCTGCAATGTAGATGCTGACCTCGGTTACGCCTTCATATACGCGCCGCGTCGAAACCGGGCTCAGCGCTGCCCATCCCACAATCTCACTTCCCACGCAGGCAACCAATCGGCAAGCCGTCAGGTGCCGCGCGTCCCACTCCTTCCTATCGGGAACGGTTTGTTCAAACGTAGCGTTTCCGGTAGCGATGCCCTGGGCGTAGATCTCGCGCACCGCTTCCCAGTGCTCTTCCGTCATCGGCGCGATCTCGCAAGTCGGCATCTGTGATTCCTCGTTTGCAAGTATAGGATCGAGCCGAGCCGAAGCCGAATCGAATGAAGTGACGGCGGGGTTACACGGCGGTTGCGAACAGGTAAAATAAAGAGTTATCCAGGTTCATTCGATTCGCGCGTAGCGCACACTCGTTATTGGCCGCTCCTGGCTGGCCCAGACCCAATTGCCAACAGCTAACTGCCGAGGCGTGCGCAGCCTTCGATCACGGGAGAAGTTCATGTCAGAAAACAACGGTAACAATACCAGCTTGCGTTTGAAGACCGGCCTGGCCGAGATGCTGAAGGGCGGCGTCATCATGGACGTCATGAGCGTCGAGCAGGCCGTGGTGGCCGAGAAAGCCGGCGCATCGGCCGTCATGGCGCTGGAGCGCGTGCCCGCCATCATTCGCGCCGAGGGCGGCGTCTCGCGCATGGCCAATCCCAAGCTGATCAAGCAGATCATGGCAACGGTCTCTATCCCCGTCATGGCCAAGTGCCGCATCGGCCACTTCGCCGAGGCGCAGGTTCTGCAGGAGATCGGCGTCGACTACATCGACGAGTCCGAGGTGCTGACCCCGGCTGACGAAGAGCATCACGTCGACAAGCATGCCTTCACCACGCCGTTCGTTTGCGGCGCGCGCAACCTGGGCGAGGCCCTGCGGCGCATCGCCGAAGGCGCTGCCATGATCCGTACCAAAGGGGAAGCCGGGACGGGGGACGTAATCCATGCCGTCAAGCACATGCGGCAAATAGTTAAAGAAATGCGTCAACTTACGGTGATGAGCGAGCAGGAACTTTTCGCTGCTGCCAAGAACCATCAGGCACCGTATGAGTTGGTGCGAATCGTGGCCAAAGCCGGGAAGCTGCCGGTTCCGAATTTCTCCGCTGGCGGCATCGCCACTCCCGCTGACGCTTCGCTCATGATGCAGCTCGGGGCCGAAGCCGTGTTCGTCGGTTCAGGAATCTTTATGAAGGGTGGAGCGACGCCGCTCGACCTGACCGTGAAAGCCGAGCTCGAAGAAGCCGAGTCGCGCGCCCAGGCCATCGTGACCGCGACTACGCATTTCGATGATCCCAAGATCCTCGCCGAAGTCAGCGAGCAGATGACCGGAGCCATGAAGGGCCTGGCGGTCGGCGCGATCGAAGAGAAGGATTTGTTGCAGACGCGGGGATGGTAGAGAGGCCGCTGTTCGCTCTTCGCTCTTCGCTTTTCGTTTTTGCAATCAGGCGCGGCGTGGGCTGCGCCTTTTGTTTTGAGCGCGGCATCGAACGACTATTGAGTGCAACTAGAAGCCATCTTATAAATCGCTCTAGATCTGACTTGTATCAGGGCACGACTTTGAGTCGTGCCGAACGACGCACTGCATAGATCAGGACTTCAGCCCCTGCAAGAATGGTCATCAGGGGCTAAAGCCCAAGTCGTAGAAGGCAGTTTCTTGCGGCACGCCTAAAGGCATGCCCTGATACAAATCGCCACTTCCGCGATTTGTGAGTTGGCTTCGAATTCGCCGCGGGTTAAGCGAATAACGAGCAGCGAATAGCGAAGAGCGAATAGCGAACGGCGAATAGCGTCCTTATGATCATCGGCGTTCTCGCACTACAAGGCGATTTCGATGCTCACCGCCGCCGCCTGGAAGAACTGGGCGCGGAAGTCGTGCTTGTGCGCAAAGCCGAGCAGTTTGACCAGATCGACGGCCTCGTCATCCCCGGCGGCGAGTCGAGCACCTTCCTGAAACTTCTTGGCCCGGAAACGTTCCAGAAGCTAAACGATTTCGTTCATACCAAGCCGACCTTCGGCACTTGCGCGGGCGCGATCATGCTGGCCAGGGAAGTGGAAAATCCGCATCAGCCGGGCCTGAATGCCATCGACATGACGATTCGCCGCAACGCCTACGGCCGCCAGATCGATTCCACCATCGTCGAAGCTGCGACCGCGCTGGGCGACGAGCCGCTGGAGATGGTATTCATTCGCGCTCCCCGCATCGAAAAAGTCGGGCTGGATGTGGAAGTGCTGGCCAAGCGCGGTGATTATCCGGTGCTGGTGCGAAAGGGAAGCGTAATGGCCGCAACCTTCCATCCCGAGCTATCTAAAGACAACCGCGTCCACGCCGAGTTTCTCAAACTGGTGAAGAATGGAAGCCGCGACTGACAGGCGACAGCCCGCGACGCTTACGGCGTAATCTCCCAGATCACACCACATCCGTAGCCGGCGCATCCGTGGTCGCCGCCAAAAAGTGCCGTGCCGTAAAGGTTTCCGTTCGCATCGAAAACGACGTTGCTTACCGGACTCGACCCGTCGCTGCCACCCGTGAAATCGTAGAGTGTGGTGTACGTCCAAACGGCATCCGAAGGTGTGAGCTTGAAAACTTTGCCGTATCCGTAGGCGCCGCCATTCGAGGTTGTGCCGTAGAGATTTCCCGCGCTATCCATAGCCAGCTTGGCTGCAGGAGTTCCTCCCCCTAGATACGTGAGGTTAGTAATGCCCCATATACGGCTGGTGGGCGTGATTTCGAAGGCCAATGACGTCGTTCCGTAAAGGTTCCCGGATTGGTCGATAATCAAGCCCGCCTCCGGAGTGCCATTTACATATAGGGTGCCTGACATATCGTTGGCGAAGCAGAGGAGCGTCTGTTCCGCCCAACCCAATCCAACTGGAGACAACTCGAAAACCTGGGCGACGCAGGTTGGTGGGTCGTTACCACCAGTCATAACACCGTAAAGCTTGCCGAACCTATCGAAGACAACCCCGCCTCTCGGGAGCTTTCCGGGTCCGCCACTCGTATAAAGAACGGTTTCTGTCCAGCCCCCACCCCATGATGGTGTCAGCTCATAAACCGTCCCCAAGCCCAGGCCACCGTTTTCTCCGCCACCCATGGTCGTGCCATAGATATTCCCTGATTGGTCGAAGGTGAGGTCGTCCGTGGGATTTGCTCCGTCGTTCCCGTTAAAAGCGAGAATCTGGGTTTCGGGCCACGGGGTCAGCGTTGATGCCGGAGCTGTCAAGCGGAAAACTGTACCGCAGCCCAGCGCGCAGACACCTCCGCCCCCATACACCGTCGTTCCATACAACGTTCCGTCGCTCGCAATAGCCACCCTGCCCCCAGGGTAAGCACCGTCGTTACCTCCATGGAAACTGTAGAGAGTCGTTAGCGCCCAGCCCGAGCCGGAATGCATGAGCTTGAAGACGGTGCCGGCAGATTGGTTGCCAAATTCCGTAGTTCCGTAGAAATTTCCCGCAGCATCCACGGTCAAGCCGGCTGCAGGATTCCCTCCGTCCGCGCCGCCGCTGAAGGAGTGAATAACTTGGTAGGTCTGCGCCTGCGCCGCTGGCGTTGCCACGATTGCTAGGGCAAACACAATCGCGAATGCCAGCGCGACTGCTCCGATTCGTGCGACGAGTTGGGGAGAGTTTTTGAAATTCCGAAGAGAATTGCGAATCATGGTGACGCTCCTTTCATGGAGGACGAAAGGTGAGGCCTGTCCGCTGAATCAGAAGTCAGCGGAAGCATTCTGTTGTTCGAGCGCCTGGAAGGAATCTCGGGACTCAGGCTGTTTCAAGGCGCCAATCGTAGCGGATGCAAGAAGTCCAAAACTTCTTCCACCGACACTCACCAGAATTTCACGCCTGAGGAGAAAGTTTGTCAGTGACCCCGCAATCCATTCGAGTGACAATACAAAACCGGAGAGCTTTGTCGTGCTCGCCGCGCCCCAAGGTGAAAACGGCTGAAATTTGATGATCGACCGCTTGAGAGGCGCCACACTTGTTATCGCGATGAAAATCACGAGGTGATCTATGCCGCTAATCCGAATTGAGGCCGCCGCAGGGCGCAGCCAGGAAGAAATCAAAGCGCTGCTCGATGCCGCACACCGCGCGGTTTTATCGGCCTTCAAAGTACCCGAACGTGATCGCTATCAGATTTACCAGGAGCATCCGCAGAGTCGAGATCCAATAAATCCGACTTCCCGATGGAGACATCCCTCCGCTTACGGCGTTATCTCCCAGTTCGCAGCAGTGAGGCCCTATAGGTTACGCTCCAAACTCCGCGGTTCAGCGACTGTTTGGGCATCCGGCACTGACTGCTGACCGTTAATGGCTACTCGTACCGCAATGCTTCGACGGGGTCGAGTCGTGAAGCCTTTACAGCGGGGTAGATTCCGAAGAACAGTCCGATACTCATCGACACCAGCACGGCCATGATGACGGCCCAGATGGGCACTGACGTGGGCATGGAGGGAAACACCAGAGGCAGACTTGCAGCCGCGCCCACACCGACCAGCACGCCGGCCAAGCCGCCCAGTCCGGTGAGCACAATCGCTTCGGTCAGGAACTGCCGCACCACGTCACCTCGCCGTGCGCCGATGGCCTTGCGCACGCCAATTTCGTGGGTTCGCTCAGTCACCGACATCAGCATGATGTTCATCACCCCTACACCTCCCACCAGCAAGCCAATGGAGCTCACGATGATCGTCATCAGAGCTACCGTGCTCATGATCTGGCGGAAACTATCGGCGATGGCCTGTGCGCTGGTGATGCCGAAATTGTCCGGCTTGTTATACGGCACGTGCCGTCGACGCCGTAGCAGCCCGCGAATCTCATCTTCCGCGGCGTCTTTGAAGCCGGGATAGGCTTCGGCGCCGATGTAGTGCTCATCGTCAGTAGGATAGTGTTTGCGATAGGTGTGGTAAGGCACCTTCACCGTACGATCGGCACTCTCGTCTTTGAAGAGCTGCCCCTTGCGCTTCTCGAAGACGCCGATCACCCGATAGGAAATGCCATCCACCAGGATGGTCTTGCCGATGGCGTCGTTCGCCGGGAAAAAAGTCCTGTTGATCTCGTCGCCGATTACCACGACATCTTCATGATGCTCGTCTTCGAAATCGGTGAAGAATCGTCCCTGTGCAACGCGCGCGTTGAAAACGTCTTGGAAGGACGTGTCGGCGCCGCTGTAGTCGAGGTTGGTGATCTCGTGTCCGCCGTAGCGCGCCGCGCGCAGCGGAAGCCGCCGCACGTCAGGATCGATGCGCGGAAAAACCTGGCCAGTCACGCTCTTCACGTGCGGACACTCGGCGCGGATCGCCTCGGTGTCCTCCAGTGTCAGCGGCTTGCGATTCCGCTCTTCCTGACTCATGCGGCCGAGGGTGATGGCAAAGTCCCAGCGGAAGATGAACAGGGTGTTGGTGCCGTAGTCGTCCAGATAGCCCTGGAAGTCTCGGCTGATGCCTACCAGAATCGATGCCACAAAGATCATCGCCGCCACCCCGATGACCACCCCCAACACGGTAAGAAACGAGCGCGTCTTATGCTCGCGCACCGTCTCCAACGCCATCCGCGCATTGATGCCTACAAAGTGGAAACGCATAGAGAAGCACTTAGCAACTAGTGGTTAGCAACCCTGTGCCGCTGGCGTTGCGATTATCGCCAAGGCAAACACAATCGCCAATGACAGCACGACTGCACCGATTCGTGCAAGGTGATGGGAAAAACACTTGAAATTCCGAAGAGAAGTGCGAATCATGATAACGCTCCCTTCAGGGGGCGAAAGGTGATGCCGTCCGCCGAGTCATGACACAGCGGAAGCATTCTGTTATTCGAGCGCCTGGAAGCAATCTGGGGCGTCAGGCTGTCTCAAAGGCGCCAATCGTAACGGATGCAAGAAGTCCGGAACCTCCCCAACCGACACCCACCAGAATTTCACGCCTGCCGGGAAAGTTTGTCAGTGACCCACGCGACCCAGTCGAGTGACAATGTCGTAACCGGAGAGCTTGCCGCACTCGCCACGCCGTGGCGATAAGGACTGAAATTAACCAGCGAGCACTTCCGGGCGACCCACTTGTTGTCGCGAGAAAATCACGAGGTTATCTATGCCGCTAATCCGAATTGAGGCCGCCGCCGGGCGCAGCCAGGAAGAAATCAAAGCGCTGCTCGATGCCGCACACCGCGCGGTTTTATCGGCCTTCAAAGTACCCGAACGCGATCGCTATCAGATTTACCAGGAGCATCCGGAAGCCCATTTCATCGTGCAAGACACCGGCCTGGGGATCGAGCGGACGAAGAACGTTGTGGTCATCACCGTCACCAGCCGGCCGCGCAGCCAGGAGATGAAGCAGGCGTTCTACCGAGACCTCTGCCGAGAGCTGAAAGACTGCTGCGGCATCGAGCCGAGCGACGTGGTCGTTTCCATCGTCACCAACACCGACGCCGACTGGAGCTTCGGCAACGGCACCGCGCAGTTCCTCACGGGAGAGCTGTAAGCGCGGTCGTAGCAGCCGGCTATCACAGTTCGGCGCTGCGAATTCTGCTAATCTGAAAGATCATCAAATCTGCCGTTTATTCAAAGAAAGAAGCACCACGTCTAGTTATGGCTGAATCTCCCATCACTGCCCGCACTCAGGATTTTGCTACCTGGTATCAGGACGTTGTTTTGCAAGGCGACATGGCCGAGCCCGCCGAAATCGTCAAAGGCTGCATGGTCATCAAGGCCAACGGCTACGCTGTCTGGGAGCTGTTGCAGCGCGAGCTCGACGACCGCTTCAAGGCCACCGGCCATCAGAACATGTACTTCCCGCTGCTGATCCCGCAGAGCTTTTTGCATAAGGAAGCCGAGCACGTCGAAGGCTTCTCGCCGGAGCTGGCCGTGGTCACGCTGGCCGGCGGCAAGCAACTGGAAGAGCCGTACGTGATTCGGCCGACGTCGGAGACCATCATCGGCCACTTCTTCGCCAAGTGGATCAAGAGCTGGCGCGATCTGCCCATGCTGGTGAACCAGTGGGCCAACATCATTCGCTGGGAGCTGCGCACGCGTATGTTTCTGCGCACCACGGAATTTCTCTGGCAGGAGGGCCACACCGCGCACTCCAACCACGATGAGGCCGTGCAGGAAGTGCTGCGCATGCTCGACGTTTACGCCGACGTGGCCGAGAACGTCATGGCGATGCCCGTCATCAAGGGCCGCAAGACGCAGTCGGAAAAGTTTGCCGGAGCTCTCCACAGCTACAGCATCGAGGCCATGATGCAGAACGGCTTTGCTTTGCAGGCCGGCACCAGTCACGACCTGGGACAGAATTTCGGCAAGGCGTTCGACGTCCAGTTCCAGAGCAAGGAAGGCCAGCTCGACTACGTCTGGCAGACCAGTTGGGGCGTGAGCACGCGCCTGATCGGCGGCCTGATCATGAGCCACTCCGACGACAAGGGCCTGGTGCTGCCGCCGAAGCTGGCGCCGACCAAGGCCGTGATGGTGCCGATCTATCGCAAGGATGAAGAGAAGGAAAAAGTGCTGGAGGCCGCGCACCGCATCGCCAAAGATGTTGGCGCGAAGGTCGATGACCGCGAAGGCCAGTCGCCGGGCGCGAAGTTTTTTCACTGGGAGCGGCGTGGTGTGCCGGTGGTGCTGGAACTCGGACCGCGCGATTTGGCTGTCGGGCAGCATTGTCCTGAAGCGGCGCGACACGGGAACGAAAGAGCCGATGCCGCAGGCCGATGTTGCGGCCAAGCTGCCCGCGATTCTGGATGAAATGCAGAAGAATATGTATGACGCCGCCAAGCAGCGTCTGAAGGCGAACACGGTTCTGGCGAACTCGATCGAAGAGGTCGAGTCGGTGCTGAAAGATGTCACCGCCGAAAAAGGCGGCGGCAAGTTCGTCATGGCGCACATGAAGGACGATCCGCGCTGCGACGCGCGCATGAAAGAATTCAAAGCCACGATTCGCTGCATTCCTTCGGTCGACGAATACGACGGCCCTGGCAAATGCATCGTCACCGGCGAAGAAGTTGATCGCCGCGTGGTGATCGCGAAAGCTTATTAACCACAAGAGGCACAGAGACACAGAGATTTGTTTTGAATTTTCCGTATTCCAGATTGTCGGCAAACTTTGCGAGTCTTGCCGACAAACTAGCGAATTCATGATCTGAACTTCTCTGTGTCTCCGTGTCTCTGTGGTGAAAAGATTTGAGGAGCTGGCATGGGTCTCTACGATTTTTCCGCAACACTGAACAATGGCAAAGAAAAGAAACTTAGCGCTTACAAAGGCAAAGTCCTGCTGATCGTCAACACCGCCAGCAAGTGCGGCTTCACGCCGCAATACAAAGGCCTGCAGGAGCTCTACGCGAAATACAAAGACCGCGGATTCGAACTCTTGGCCTTCCCCTGCGACCAGTTTGGGCATCAGGAGCCCGGCGACGACGACGAGATCAAGTCGTTCTGCGAAACCAATTACGGTGTCGATTTCCCGCTCTTCTCCAAGATCGACGTTAACGGTAGTGACGAGCATCCGCTGTACAAGTTTCTGAAAAGCGAGAAGGGCGGACTGCTGGGCGACTCGATCAAGTGGAATTTCACCAAGTTCCTGGTCGACAAAAATGGCAAGGTGATCGAGCGCTACGCGCCGACGACGCCGCCCGAGAGAATTGGGCCGGATATTGAGAAGCTGCTGGGGAAGTAAGTCGCGCGGGGCGGGACCGCAGATCCCTCGGCTTCGCTCGGGATGACAACTAACGAATTTCGCGCCGGCTCTTCTTCGGCGGCGTCCTGTTCGTCGCGCTCGGACGTGCGGCTTGTCGGATAGGAATACATCTTGCTGGCAACAGTAGTCGCGCTGTGGCGGCGCTCGGCAATCATCTCGGCGACGATGGCCACCGCAATCTCTTCCGGCGTGACCGCTCCGATTTCCAAACCAACGGGAGCGTGAACATTGGCAAACTTCTCGGTGGGAATGCCTTCCTTCTCCAGTTCTTTGTAGATCGAGATGGTCTTGCGCCGCGAACCGATCATGCCCAGATAGCGCGCGCCCGCATTTACCGCCCAGCGCAGCACCCGCATGTCGTCGCGATGTCCGCGGGTGACGATGACGATATACGCTCCTTCACACAAACCCAGTCGCGCCGTTACGTTCTCGAAGTCGTCGGCAATTACCTCGCGTGCGTCAGGAAAACGTTCGCGATTGGCATAGGACTCGCGATCGTCCACCACGATCACTTCAAACCCGGCAATGGTGGCTACTTTGTACAAGTTATAGGCAACGTGCCCGGCGCCGAAGATGTAGAGCAGCGCCGGCGGGAGCACAGGCTCGATGAAGATTTCCAGCGTGCCGCCGCAAACCAGTCCGGTATCGTACTTGGGATTGTTGTTCAGATTGAAGGTGAGTGAGCGCGGTTTTTCTTCTTCCATCACTTCGCGCGCCGCTTGCCACACTTCGGCTTCGACGCAACCGCCGCCGATCGTCCCGGCGATGGAGCCGTCGTCGCGCACCAGCATCTTCGCGGTCTGGAAAGAGGGAATCGAGCCGCGCACGTTGGTAATGGTAGCGACAGCTCCGCGACGCCCTTCCCGCCGCAATTGCACGATCTGTTCGTAAATATCCATAAGGCAGCAGTCAGTAACTAGCAATCAACCGAATCAGCCTACAGCGGTTTAGATGTCGGCTGCGGCGACTCAGAAGCATCATCTTAGGCGCTGGTCAATTTAGACTGAGTTCATCCACTCCTGCAGAACGCTCTCGCTGGTCCAGCCAGACGTGCTTTGCTTCACTTTGCCGTCTTTGCCGATCATCACCAGCCGGGGAACGCCGTTCACGTGATAAGCGCGGGCCGCTGTGCCTTTGGCATCATACAGCGATTTGAGCCCGATACTATTGGAGCTGAGATATTCTCGCGCCTCGTCCTCTCCGCCCACACAGATGGTCAAGACCGAAATCCCTTTGTCGCGGAACTGCCACTCCATGCGATTCAGCATCGGAAGCTCGCGTTGGCAGATAGGGCACGACGTCGTCCAGAAGACCAGCAGGACAGGCCGACCCGCATAGGAAGCGAGATCAACCTGGCCGCCTCCCGTTTCCGGCAGCGAGAATGCGGGCGCGGGCTTACTGAAACCGCCGTTCAGCAGCAGATACAAACCCAGACCGATTGCGATGAGAAAAAAGGCGGCGTTGACTCTGCTTTGCCGCATACGCGTCCTCGATTCTTCGATACTTCCTTATTGTAGGCAATTCGAAAACGCTGTCCAAACGGTAAATCGTCAAACCTCCAAGTACGCTACTTCTTCTGTAGCAAACCATGCTTGCTCAGGACCTCCTGCAGCTGATCATGCGGAATCGCGGGGATCACCCAATAATCTGCGCCGACCATGGTTTTGGCCGCGATCAGAGCATTGATCACCGACTCTTCTGTCGCCTGCACCACTGCCGTGAATATTGGATCCATCTTCCAACTCTGCATGCGTTCGACCTTCGCGTTAGGCTGAGTGAAGGGCGGCTCGGCGCTGTTGCCTTCATCGGCACCCGGATTCGCGGTAGAGAATGCCAGGAAAATATCGCCAGACTCGTCGCCCTCAATCGCACCCACGCGCCCCAATCCGACCGACACGCGCCGGGCGAGACGCTTCAATTGGTCTGGGGTCAACGGCGCATTGGTGGCGACAATCACAATGATCGAGCCCATTTCTGGCCCGTGTACCCCGTCAGCCGTACGGGCAACCGCACCTTCGCACACCGGAGCCGGCTTGCCACTCCACAGCAGCACCGGTGGATCCAGCTTCTTCTCGACGCAGGGCTTCTGCAACTTCATCTCGCGAGCCACAGGAATGCCGGCCACCCGAAGCTGACTGGAGCCGCCATAATTGCACTGCACCAGAACGCCCACCGTGTACTTGCCGTCCGCCGTTTCTACGATTCGCGACGATGTTCCGGTGCCGCCCTTGAATCCGTTGCAGATCATGCCGGTGCCCCCACCGACATTGCCCTCGAGGATTGAGCCGCCGGTAGCGGCATTCAGCGCGTCCCACGTATCTTGCGCGGTGACGTGCTGTCCCTTAATGTCGTTGAGCGGCCAGTCGGCGGTCTCAGCCGTGACCGGATACCAGAACTCGCCAGGATGTTTTTCCTTTACCAGCCACGCCACCGCGGCATCGCGCACGACACCCACGCTGCCGGTATTGGTGATGAGGATCGGCGTCTCGAGCAGGCCGCTCTCCTCAATCCAGTGTGTGCCCGTCATGTCGCCGTTACCGTTCCCCGCGAAGTATCCGGCGAACACGCTCTTCATATTGCCGTTACCGCGCGGCAGGATGGCCGTGACGCCCGTCCGTACCGGGCCTTTGCCGACCACGAGCCGGCCTTCTCCTGAGATAAGGGTTTTGTAGCCGACCTCGACTCCGGCAACGTCGGTGATAGCGTTCAACGGTCCGGGAGCGCCCTCAAAAGGAATGCCAAGATCGCGGGCGCGAGGTTGCGCTGAGTTCGCGGAGGCAGCGCTTTGTGCCAAGAGAGATGTGCAACCTAGCAGTAGTGAAATCACCACCAGCGCAACGACTGCCTTGATCTGGCGCATCAGGAATTTCTCCGAAGGTAGTGGAAGAGAGCCGGTGCAGCTCCGGAGCTAATGGTACAAGATCGCTGACGAGCAGGATAATATTGTTGGCATCACTAAAGTAATCAGCGTTGGCGGAGGAAGAATGAAAGCGGTTCGCATTCATGAGTTCGGCGGTCCTGAAGTTCTCAAGTACGAAGACGCGCCCGATCCGATATTACGCAAAGACCACGTGCTGGTCCGGGTTCGCGCCTGCGCGCTGAATCATCTTGACCTGTTTGTGCGCGGCGGTTTACGTGGCGTGACCTTGCCGCACATCCTGGGCAGCGACATCGCCGGCGAAGTGGTCGAATCCGGCGAGTACATCACCGACGTCAAGCCGGGCACGCGTGTGCTGCTGGCCCCCATGGTCTTCTGCAATCATTGCGAGCAGTGCATGAGCGGGCATCACAACTTCTGCCCGCAGTTTGCGGTGCTGGGTAACACGGTTGACGGCGGCAACTGCGAGCTGATCGCCGTCCCTCGCGTCAACGTCATTCCCATCCCTGACTCGCTCGACTTCGTGCACGCTGCCAGCGTCCCGTTAGTGTTTCTGACCGCATGGCACATGCTGCTGGGCCTGGCTTCTCTGCGCGCCGGACAGACTGTGCTGGTGCTGGGTGCTGGCTCCGGCGTAGGCTCGGCTGCCATTCAGATATGCAAGATGCTGGGCGCAGAGGTCATCACCACCGCGGGCGACGAGCGCAAGCTGGCCAAGGCCCGCGAGCTGGGCGCCGATCACACCATCGACCACTACAAGCAGAAGATTGCTGACGAGGTAAAGCGCATCACCAACAAGCGCGGCGTCGACATCGTCTTCGAACACGTCGGCGTGACGACCTGGCCCGACAGCCTGCGCTCGCTGAAACCGGGAGGCACTCTAGTCACTTGTGGCGCGACCACCGGCTACGAGGCCAGCCTCGATTTGCGCGTGCTGTTCGCAAAACAGATTTCGTTGCGTGGATCCTACATGGGCGAAATGGGCGAGCTGCACGAAGTGCTGAAGCACGTCTTCGCCGGCAAGCTGAAGCCCGTCGTCGACCGCACCTTTCCGCTGAGTGAAACCCGCGCCGCGCACGAGTATCTGGCCAGGAGCGAAATGTTCGGCAAAGTCGTGCTGACCGTCTAGCGATGCTTTTGAAGTGAATTATGCGATGGGCGACCAATCCGGTCCAACAATTCGGCTGGCGACGCTCGACGATGTCGAGGCGCTGGAATCGCTGATTGCCGAGTCTGTTCGAGTTCTCCAGGCCCCTGACTATACCGCCGAGCAGCGTGAAGCCGCCCTGGTCACGGTATTCGGGGTGGACCGGCAACTGATCCGCGACCAGACTTATTTTGTTGCCGAAGCCGGAGGCGTGATCGCGGGCTGTGGTGGATGGAGCCGGAGAAAAACTCTGTTCGGCAGTGATCGTCGTGGAGGCAGGGAAGACGCCTTGCTCAATCCGGCAGTGGATGCGGCGCGGATTCGTGCGTTCTTCGTGCGCCCGGGCTACGAACGGCGCGGTATCGGCAGCGCAATCATGCGAGCGTCCGAGCAAGCCGCCGCCGCCGAGGGGTTCACTCGCCTGGAACTGCGTTCCACTTTGACCGGGATTGCCCTCTATCGCGCTCACGGCTTCGTTGAGGTTGAAGACAGCGAGATCCCTCTTCCGGCGGGAGGAAGTTTGCCGGCGGTGCAGATGGTCAAGATCCTTCGAGCGCCTTGAGTTCGAATGCAACCGGCGCTTCTTCACGGTCACCTGAGCATCCAACCAGGCAGGTATAATAGAGGCGACATGACCACCGACTATCAGCCACCGCATTTCGATAATCCTGAGTCAGGCCACGAGCGTTTCGACAACCTGGTGGGCTCCGAACAGAGCCGCCGGGCGGTTCTGCGCGCCACCTTTGGCGAGCAGCAGCACGAGGGCGTGGTTTTGGCTTCGCTCGACGCAGTGGTCAACTGGGTGCGCAGGAACTCCATCTGGCCCATGACCTTCGGGCTGGCGTGCTGCGCCATCGAGATGATGTCGATGGGAGCGTCGCGCTTCGATATCGCCCGTTTTGGCGCCGAAGTGTTTCGTCCCTCACCCCGGCAATCCGACCTGATGATTATTGCCGGCCGCGTCTCGCAGAAGATGGCGCCCGTCATCCGCGAACTCTATATGCAGATGCCAGAGCCCAAGTGGGTCATCTCGATGGGCGCATGCGCAACCTCAGGCGGAGTGTTCAATAACTACGCGCTGGTGCAGGGTGTCAATCAGTGGATACCGGTCGACGTGTATGTTCCCGGCTGTCCGCCGCGCCCGGAGCAGTTGATCTACGCCATCATGCTGCTGCAGGAAAAGATCAAGAACGATCAAGGATCGTTCCGGCGCGCCCTCAACCTGGAAAAAGCCTAGCAGGCTGCTGAAAAACTCGGTTTGATCCGTCGTTCGGGTAGTGCGGCGCTTCAGCGTCGCGTCCAAGTCCATTATGTTTGTCATCACGAGCCGCCTTCAGCCGGCGAGGGATCTGCTCTTTTGAGTTTTTCAGCAGCCTGCCAAAACAGGGTATTTCCCGTCAGACCTCAGACCTGCCTGCAAGACTAAGCTCAATCAACAGCCATGGCCCAAATCCGCAGCCATGGCTGAAGACCGAGTTCCCACTGCCTAATTGACTGCCCCTGTAAAGTAGCTACTGAGGACTGGATTGTTGCCCGTAGGCAGCAATACTATTTTCTTGGCTGACACCACGTACATGATGCCCGCCGGAGTTCCGGTCAACACAGCCCGTCCGGTGGAGTCAACCTGATAAGTCGCCGCCACGTTCAAGCTGCCAATACCGGATGGCCCACTGAAGTCTTCGATGCCGTTGATGTTGCCGTTTCCGTCGGCGAACAGATAACTCACCGAGTCCACCAGAGCCGATAGCACCGGAGTACTGGTACCGCCCAGGTAGGTGCCGATGATCGACAGGTTGTTGTACGGAGGTACAGCGGTCTGCGGCTCCAGGATTCCGGAAGCAACAGAATTGCCCTGTCCCACTACAAATGCCTGGCCCGGCGTGCTGAGATAGAGGATTGGCGGATTACCGCCAAACCCGGTGAGCGTAACCCGCCCATTGGAGGCAACGCTATAGGTGCCCTGAGAAACTTGTTGCTGGGTCAGCGTTCCTCCCTTGTTTTCATCCAGGCTGACGGTGGCATTGCCGTGGCCATCTGCGGTGAAGTATCCCAGAACCACGTCGCCTTCCGGGCTTCCGCCGTTCGGGGCAACGCCACTGGCCTCAAGCACGCTAATACCATTGAGCGAGGCATTGCTAAACCCGCTGGTACTTTGCGAAAGGATTGCGCCAAGAGTAAGCGGGTCTGTGGTGGTGAGCAGATCGATTCCCACCAGAATGTATTGGCTCTTGGAAACGGCGTAATAGGCGTAGCTGTTAGTTATGCCGCCCGGGAAATTCAGTGACATCTGACCCCGACCAGTAGATGGACTTGGCGCAAGGAATTGTCCGGTGAACGTTCGGTTGCTGAGCACCCCGTTGTCATTGTCGTCTTCCACACCGCCGGTGACGTTGCCGGTGTTACTCGCCACGAAGGAACCGCCTTTTGCATATCGGTTCAAGGCTTGGTCGGCACCAAAGGCTCCGCCGGCATAACCGCCGTTCGGAGGAACAAAATCCACCGGCGTTTGAACGTAGAAGACGCCCGAGCCTCGCGTGTTCGGGTCGGTGTTGTCTTGAATGAAAGTTCCATTCCCCAATTTGGAGACAGAAACATGGAAGTTAAGAGTGCCGAAGGCTTGGGTGTCGAACGACATGGTTCCTAAGCCGTCGGCCGTAATGGTGTAGATTCCGGTCAGCGGGGTGCCACCGGTCGGGCTGCCGTCACCGCTGTTAAGGTCAAACACGCCACTGAGGATGTGCCCGTTACCATCGGCTATGAAACTACCCGCAATAAAGAGTGGATTGCCGGCGTTAAAGCCGTTAAACGAGAAGGCGTAGGGACCATTCAAGGCGCTGTTGTTCGTCGCCGCGTCAATGATGATCTGCAGTGGCGCCTGCGCCGTATTCTGATTTGAATCCTTCACCTGCACCGTGAAGTTCGAAACCCCCTGCGTCATGGGCGTCCCAGAGATCAGGCCGCTGCTGGCTGTCAGGCTGAGACCGGCTGGAAGACTACCGGACAAGATGCTCCAGGTATAAGGAGGACTGCCTCCGCCGGCCGCAAGCGTTGCACTATAGCCAGCTCCTACCGTGCCGTCAGGCAATGTCGTCGTTATAACCATCAGCGGCCCCTGCGCAATCGTAATGCTCAGGTTGGCAGAGGCAGTATTCATCAGGGCATCGGTCACCTTCACCGTGAAAGCATAAGTTCCGTTCGTGGTGGGAGTTCCAGAAATTACTCCCGTATCGCTGAGACTTAGCCCGGTGGGTAAGCTGCCATTGGTTATGACCCAGGTGTAGGACGGTTCTCCGCCCGCGGCCATCAGTTGCGTTTGGGGATAGGGCACTCCGGCCGTGCCTTGGGGCAGCGTGGCCGTAGTGATCGTCAACAGCGGGAGCGGCGCAAAATAACTGCTGGTGTCCAGCACCAGTTGCGTGGTGCCGTCGGCGTAGGCGTCGATCTTACCGTTGTTGGTTCCCACGATCGCCATATTCGAAGTGATGGCTCCATCGAGCGCATTCAGCGTCGAAACCAGGGGCCGCGTGGTGCCATCCGGCCATAACGTCAAGTAACTCAGCGGTTCTTGAGGAACCACCGTCGCGTTGAACACATAGGCCTCGGCGATTGCGGGAAGGCCACACGGGCTGCCGAGAACATTCACTACCAACTCCCCGTTGAACGGGCCTCCGCTCTGGCGGGTGTCCAGCACGCGACAGGGAATGAGCGAATAAAGCGCCAGTCCAGTTTGCGCCGGCGGGGCAAAGTATCCATCGATGTCGATGACCAAATCCGTATTCCCGTTGGGATAGACCGCGACGCCCCCTTCGGTGCCTGCAGCCACGATTGCGGCGTTGGCAACGATTGTTCCGGTCAGGTTGTTTAACGTTGAAACCACCGGGCGCGTTTCACCCTGGGGCCAAACCGTCAGATAGCCAATACCAGTTCCGGCAGGATGCGGTACTGCGGTGACGTTTAACGAGTATGCGGTCGCAGTTATACCCTGAAGGCAACTGCTGCTCAGCACCGGGAAGTCGCGCTCGGTATCGCCTGACAGAAAAGGCCCGCCCAGTGGGCCGTTGGGTTTGCGCGTGTCAGCAATCCGGCAAGGAGGCGTCAGCGGATAATACGCCAGCGCGGAATCGGTGGCGGCAACGTAGTAACCGTCAATGTCGAGCGCCATATCGGTCGTGCTCGTCACGTAGACACTAACTGCTTGGTTGGGCGTTCCCGCCGACACCGTGGCCGCGTTGGCTTTGATCCGACCGTCCAGCGAGTTCATGGTGGAAATCTGAGGGCGCGTCTGTCCGGTAGGCCAGATCGTCAAGTAACCCAATGACCCATGAGGGATAACGGTCACATTCAGCGAATACGCGGCTGCGATCGCGGGAATATTGCAGGCGCTCTGCGGGATGGCAAAACTGCGCGTCGCTCCGCCTTGCAGAGCAGGACCGCCAAATGGGCCATCCGTCAACCGCGTGTCAGCTACCCGGCACGGCGTTATGGGAACCAATTGCAGCGGGGTTTGCGCGCAGGCAGCGATACCGGCTGCTATCAAGAAAAATGCCAAAAAGACACGATGGGTCGTTCGCATGTTTGGTCCCTCCGCAGCTCCGCGACTCTGGGCTAGCTGGCAGGAGAGTGGGGGAGCGCTCGATGCCTTAGCTTCGGCCTTGACTGGCTGGTCGGCCCCATCCCGGATGCAGTTCTGGTCTGAGTGCCGATGACCATACACCTGCGCAGGGTCTGATACAAGACGTAGCTCAAGTTTTTGTTGTCTATGTTCCTAAAAAGGCACGGGGTTCGGCCGGAAAGCCTCCTGTGCCGCATGGTGTCTTCCGCGTTGCATCCCATCGTGGTGAGCGCCAATCCCAGGACAGTCAAAACCGTGCGGCATAACCGGCGCGGTCGAACCAGCAGGTCCCTCCGATCCGCCCACAGCGGAACCCGCCAGTGATCCCCACCCCAGACAGCGCGCTGCTACAATGAGGGTTCTTGATTGCTGGCGAAGTCGGGGACGCAGGGACCTGCAGGCGTCCAACCGGGATACGCTTTCAGCCGCTCTGCACCGAAGATTTGAATGAATTACCTCTGGGACGACCAGCTTAATCTCTTCCAACGCCTAAATCATGGCCCTTTCGCCTACTCCGACGGCGTTGAAGTGGAAGATCGTTTGTATGGCATCGTCGCCAGCGCCACGGACCGCGGCACGTTCTCGTCTGAGCTGGCGCGGTCGATTACCGACTGGGCATCCGAATATCATCTGAGCCGCGCCCGCCATTGTCTGTTGCGTCCTCTGGCTATACCGCGGGGAAGCAAAGTTCTGGAGTTGGGCTGCGGTTGCGGTGCGATCACCCGCTACCTGGGCGAGATCGGCGCCGACGTGGTCGCGGTTGATGGTAGCCTGGCGCGCGCTCGGGTCGCTGCGGAACGCTGCCGCGACCTGCCCAATGTTCGCGTCTTCGTCGACGATCTTCTTCGCTTCGAAACCGACGAACTCTTCGATTGCGTGCTCTTGATCGGAGTGTTGGAGTACGCAGCCGTCTTCTCAACCCAGGAAAACCCTTTCGCCCACTACCTGCAATCGGTGACTCGTTTTCTGGCCCCGGGCGGCCGGGTGGTTGTCGCGATTGAGAACAAACTCGGGTTGAAATATTTCAACGGTTGCGCCGAAGACCACCTCGGCGCTCCGTTCTTCGGTATTCAAGATCTGTATGGAGCTAAAACGGCTCGTACCTTTGGACGTGTAGACCTGAAGGCGCAGCTCTCCGCCGCCGGACTGCCGAACGCCAGTTTTTATTACCCATTTCCAGACTATAAGTTGCCATCCGTGGTCTTGTCGGCAGAGGCGTTGTCAGACCCTGCCTTCAGCGTCATCGACTTGTTGGCTCGGTCCCATGCGCGCGACTACACTGGCTCGCCTTTTCGCAGCTTTGACGAAGCGCTTGCCTTCTCCGTGTTGCACGATAACCGGCTGCTGGCCGATCTTAGTAATTCCTTTCTGGTGGTTGCGACAGCCGAACCTGCCGCAGAGAACCCTTCCCGCGAACTGGCGACCGCCTTCTCGGTGCATCGTGCACCAGAGTTTTGCACACAAACCCGGTTCGTGCGCAACGCTGACGGCATACAGGTTTTCAAGGAGCCGCTCACGGCAGCCCCAGTCCGCCCGGTGCTGGTTAGCGACGGGGCGACGATCTCCCACCGGATGGACGCATCGACCTATCGACCGGGGCGGCAATTGCTATGGAGGCTGCTGAAGGCGCGCGCTCGCTCCGGCGATCTGAACCCGGTCGTTGAGGCGCTACGGCCCTGGATGGTATTCCTGCTGCGACAGGCTCGCATACCCACCTCATCTCTGGCCGACAGTTCGAGTGGGTCTTCCAAGCTCGCTGCCTACATGCTTCCGGGAGAATTCCTCGACTGCACTCCCTTTAACGTCCTCGAAACAGCGGATGGACTCGTTGCTATCGATCTGGAATGGCAAAGCGATCGTGAGGTTTCGCTGGGATGGGTGGTGACCAGGGGCGTGCTGCATGCGCTTCTGAGCGGTTTACCATCCGCCAATCATTTGCGGTCCAACGCGGAAGTAACCAAGTCGCTGGCCCGGCAATACGGAATGTCCGTCTCCGATGCGGAAATAGAGTCGTGGCTGGAACAGGAGGAGCGTTTCCAGAACGGCACGTCAGACGTTCCCGCTGGACCGCCGACCATCGACCTGACGACGAGCGGGCTGCAATCGTGGGTCGGCGAGATTTCCCGGCTGAATCAGTGGGTCATCGAGCGCGATGGGCAAATTGCCAATCTGCATCAGGCGGTAGCTGCCCGGGATCAGCAGATCATCGCGTTGCATCGGGAGGTCGGCGACCGCGACGCGAAAATTATTGACCGCGACGCGAAAATTATTGACCTCGAGCGGACACTTGCCAGTACTCGGCAAGAGCTGGAGCAAGCACGGGCGCAGGCAGCGACGGAAATCGATCAGTTGCAACGCCACCTGTCGAATGCCAGGCAACAACTGGCCATGGTCGAGAGCAGTTTAAGCTGGAAGGCCACCGGGATTTTCCGCAAGGCATTGTCACCTTATCCCGGGCTGCGCCGCAATATCAAGCGCGCCTTTCGCCTGGTTTGGTGGACGGCTACTCTGCAACTGCCTCAGAAACTTCGCGACCGGCGCCAGTTGCCCAAGGATCGCGAGCTGATTGCGTCTTCTCCTCTGTTTGATGCCGGCTGGTACGTGGCCCGTTATTCGGATGTCGCCGCCGCCGGATGGGATCCGGCCCTGCATTATTTGCTCTTTGGCGCCAGCGAACTTCGAAACCCTGGTCCTAAGTTCGATGCTGGCTGGTATCTCAATCACAATACCGATGTTAAAGCGAGCGGAGTCAATCCTCTGCTGCACTACATCCAGAAGGGCTCGGCAGAAGGACGTCAAGTCGAAGCGGTTCGAGAGCCTGCATCCGATCCGGCAAAATCGTCGTTGCCAACGACGGTCGACTATAGCTCATGGGTCAAACTTTATGACACGGTAACCGCAGACGATGCCGCCGCCATCCGACGCCACATTCCGACTTTACGCGAGACGCCGCTTATCTCGGTCGTAATGCCGGTCTATGACCCGGAGCCTCGCTTTCTGCGCAAGGCGATTGACTCGGTCATCGCGCAGCTCTATCAGAATTGGGAGCTGTGTATCGCCGATGATGCCTCACCTGATCCAGAGATCAGCGCGATATTGAAGGAATATGCCCGGAATAATCCGCGCATCAAGGTTACTTATAGAGCACAACGTGGCCATATTTCCGCCGCCAGCAATTCGGCGCTAGAGCTGGTTATGGGCGACTTTGTCGCGCTGATGGATCACGATGACGAGCTGCCGCCCCATGCTCTTTACATGGTCGCAGTCGAGCTGAACGATCATCCTGATGCGGACATCATTTATTCCGACGAAGATAAGATTGATGCGGAGGGCCGGCGGCACGGAGCTTATTTCAAAACGGATTGGAATCCTGAGCTCTTCTACTCCCAGAACATGATCAGCCATCTGGGAGTGTATCGCGCTTCAATGGTTCGGCAAGTCGGAGGGTTCCGCGAAGGGTTCGAGGGAAGTCAGGACTATGATTTAGCTCTGCGGATCGTGGCAGCGACTACCGCCGATCGCATACGTCACATACCCTACGTGCTTTACCACTGGCGACTTGCCGGCGGCCTCGATACCTTCTCCACCAGTAATTTACCGGTCGCCGTGCACGCGGCACGCCGGGCAGTCGCAGAGTACTTATCGGCCCGGGGCGAACCAACGGAAGTGGTAGGTGGCAATCTACCTTTTTACAATCGGGTCATACGATCTTTACCTGATCCGCCGCCGACGGTGTCTTTAATCGTGCCCACGCGGGATCGGGTAGCTCTACTGCGGAACTGCATTAATGGGCTGCTGCACAACACTGACTATCCCGAGCTGGAAATTATCATTGTGGACAATGGAAGTTCCGAGCCAGATACCTTGGACTACCTTGACAGCTTGAAGAAAGAAAGCAGAGTTCGGATTCTACGGATCGAGGCACCTTTCAACTTCTCGACACTAAACAATCGAGCCGCAGAAATAGCTCGAGGCGAGATTCTGGGATTCATCAATAATGATATAGAAGTCATTGATCCTGGTTGGCTCAAGGAGATGGTTGCACAGGTCACTCAACCCGGAGTCGGAGCTGTAGGCGCCAAGCTCTATTACCGCAACGATACGATTCAACATGCCGGCGTGGTACTCGGGTTGGGTGGGGTAGCGGGACATCCTCACACCCACCATCCGCGCTCTGATGCCGGTTACATTGGCCGCTTACAACTGGTCCACAACCTCTCTGCCGTCACTGCGGCCTGCATGCTTATGCCAAAACGAATATTTCAAGAGGTAGGAGGTTTCGACGAGGTGAATCTGGCAGTCGCGTTTAACGACGTCGACCTCTGCTTAAGGGTTCGTCAAGCCGGCTATAGCATCGTCTGGACGCCCTATGCAGAGTTGTATCATCTGGAATCTGCGTCGCGGGGTTACGACTATGGAAATCAGGAACGGGCTGAACGGGCTGCCTTAGAAGTGGCTTATATGCGACGCCGGTGGGGCGCCGCTGTACAGGACGATCCGTTCTATAGCCCGAATCTTTCGTTGTTGACCGAGAACTTCGATCTCGCATTTCCGCCGAGAGTGTCCAAGCCATGGCGGCTCGAGGTGCCATTGGCCTCGGCAGCAGAGCGTACGGCCTGTAAATAGCAGGCTTTTCCCTTGTCCAAATCCAAGACTCCGTAAACGTCGATCATCCGATCTGTTTCCGGAATGTTAGCGTAACCGGCCCAGCCGCTACGAAATGCCTTGTTTGACTGGATGGCATTTACAACGTCACTTCGCTGGTAGCCTGGCACTCCGAAGCCCACAATCTTCCCTCCATCAACAAACAGCAGGCGAGGCACAGGCTTATTGCGATGATCCACAATCCATCCTTCAAGCCTGAGATGATTTAAGCTGCCATCAGCTTGCCTTACTGAATCCACGCTTCCGCGACATGGACTTGCAGTAGTCACTGTATAACTCCGCGAAAAGTCCTGCCCCAACTGCTCAGCCATCTTCTCCGAGAACAGCGACAAGCCGTGCTCTTTTAAGTACTCAACGGCCGTCCACGTGACCGCGGGGAATGGACAAACGGCTTGCTTCAGAAAGTCATCGTCGTGGACGCCGACTATCATCGCCACACCGCCAGTGTCGCGTCTCGTAGCCGAGTCTCTCATTTCCTCCAGAATCGGCCGGAAGTCCTTACCCGTGCTACCGATGATGAAGAGCACTAACAGATAAACAGCGATCAACCCGATAGTTGCTCTTCGCTGCGTCAAGAGACTAATGAGCCAAACGGCAAGGGCGAGCCAGAAAAGCAGGGCGAACCCCTGATAACGAGAAGCGAATGCCTGGTTTATACCCAGGGTGAGCCTTCCAAGAGAGGTAATAAATGCCGTGGCAAGACTGTACAGGAGGATTCCAGCCAGGAAGTAGTCGAGCAAGCCGGCTTTCTCTCGTCTCGTAATTAGCCGATAGATCATAACCAGGCCAATGAGGAGCCCTGCCTGGCCAATCTGCGTGGCCCAGTCAATGTGGGTACCGGAGACAAGAGCTCCGCCTAAGTAGCTCTCGATAAATTGCAAGACCTGCAAAGGCTTCTGAATCGACTCAAGAGGATGCGCGTGCGGCGGTGGCATGGATCGATATCCAATCAGATACAAAGACGCGCTGCAGGCAAAGCCAACAATCTGCAATCCAACCAGGCGCCACGGAAGCCTTATGCTCAGTGCCAGCACGATCATGATTGGCCAGACAACAATGCCATTTCCGTTGGTAAAGCTCGCCGCCATGGCGACGGCCAAAGAAGCTATTAACTTCCAGCCGCTGAATGGACGACCCGCATTGAAGTCCTGCTTCTGTAATATGACGAGCAAAATTGCAATCGTCACCCAAACTGTTACCAACGCAAACGACAACTGAAAAGCCCAGGAAAAATTTTCCCTTTGTGACGGACAAAAGAGGCAATATAAAGCGAGTCCGAAACTCGCCACCCACGGCGATCCTTTCAGGCATCCAAACTTCCACAGCACAAACGCGAAAATAGCGGCCAACACTACCTGACAACCGAAGATAGCAACGAACATGGGCCAATTGCGGCCCTCGAAAACGTGCATATCTACAACGAACAGCAGTTTGTAAAAAAGTATGCGATGTTCGTTATGCTGAGCCCAGATCCACCTTAAGAGAGAGTGTTGTTGAGAAATATATAGTTGGATTTCGTGCATCTCGTCCCAGAAAGGAATAACAGAATATCCAACTTTCATAAGATAGGCGCACGCAATGAGAGTGGCCGTGCCAGCAAAAAGAATTAAGGTCGCCAGTCCAGCCGTGAAATAGGTAAGGTATGGCGATAACCAGCCGTAAAGTCTTGCAGGCACTGTAGTGGACGCATGGGCCGGTTGCATTGACTCAGCACTAAAAGTAACGGGTGCTTCGGTTTGATCAGGAGTCATGATAATCAGGCCCGTTTGGACTGCTTACGACTATCAGTTGAGCAACTGCCTCAACTTAATGTTTATGAAGAACTACTTTCCATCCGGGAGGATTGATGGGAATAGTGAATTCTTGTCCAGCCGGAATCTGCTGGAACTCGGCGGCATATTGCGGAAAGTTCAAATTGACGAACGGCTGATAGTGCCAATAGACGGAGCCCGTCCACAAAGCCGCCGCAATCGCCAGCACGCCCGCTGCGCGAATGATTGCGGGCCTCTCGCGGCCCAGCATCCACACGTAGGCCCAGAAGAATGAAATGACCGGAATAACCCAATAACGACCTCCGCAACCGGGCAAGAGTAAATCTGGCCACTGAGGGTGAACCAGAGAAACCATGGGAGATCGCAAGGCGCCGGCAAGCAGGAGAGCTCCGAAAAGCATCAACAAGCGGAGCTCCAAAGGAGCCTTACAGAACACGTACGCCGCCAGGAGAAGCGCAGCCACAAAAGCGATCACGCAGACTGGGATGGCGATATTCGCGTGGAGTGACAAGAACTTTAGCCCGAGCAAGGGGTGGACGATGAGTTGAGCGCCGACAATGCGCATGAACAGTGAAGGAGTGGCTCCCAGCGGTGCTGGCGAACGCGATCCGGCTGCGGTCCTGATAATGGTGATTCCCTGTATGGTGGCGACGCAAACTTCAATGCCCAGCAGCACTCCGGTCCATGGTCGCCGGCGAAACCAGAACAGGAGAACTGCGATGGGCAGTAGAAATACCGCAAAGGCCCCGGTCGCCCCGCTTAAACAAATTACAACTACGTCGAATACTCGCCATGCCTTGCTGGTTGGCGGCCCGGCAACCAAAACCAGAAACGCCAGCAAAGCCAGGAACGTCATAGAATTACTTACATTGGCATGAACTTCAAAGGATGTTGGCAAGGCAAGCAGCAGCAAGGCCATCAGCACTCGCACGGGCTGGCCTGCGACGTACGCGAAACGTCGCGTCAGCAAGAAAACCGGTGGGAGCGCTTGCACGAAAATCGCCAACAAATTCGTGACTAGCGGGGCCTTGGACAACGGAAAAAGCATGGCGAAGCCGCAAGCCAATCGTGGGAACGATTGGAAATCGCCGTTCTGCGGCAAAGCCAAGGCGTGTGCGAGGCCTAGATTGTAGACACTGGCGAACCAGATCGTACCGTCCTCAGCCCAGAACTGCGCGTGGAAGACCGCATCAGGTCGTCGGCTGACGATGGCTGCAACGATCAGGATGGTATAAAGCAAAAGGAGAAGACCATCCCGCCGCCCGTCCAGATCCTGAGTGCTCACCTGTGGAGACGGGGGGACCTTAGGATGCTGTGTCAGCAATTGTGAAGACATTCCTACTCAATCTTGCATTCCGGCCGTGACCGTTGTAAAGGGGCGTTTCCTTGAACATCAAGGCATCGATGGCGACGAGAAAAGTCTGTGGCACGCCTTCACGAAAGAGAAACCACTCATAGCGCGCCGCCTCCAAGAATATTCCGGATCACTGACTATAATCCATACGCGCCTGCGGTTTGCCGGCCCTTGACGAACGAAAGGCGAATAGAGCTACCGACGCGAAAATTCTCAAGCCGGACATTTGGAACACGGCATGGCATGCTCAGCACATAGGCTTCAAAGATAATGACTTCAGCGAACGACGATACGACGCAGCGTCTGCGAGATTGCGCCGAACAGAATCGAGCGGCAAAGCTGCGCGCGCTGGGCAGGGAGCAATACCTTGGCGCCCAACTGGATACAGTAATCGGTTCGCGTTCCTGGAGTCTTACTCGGCCTTTGCGGAAGCTTACGAAGTGGACGCGCAAATTGGTCGCTCGAGGAGCCAAGCAAGACGCCGGCCAGTCAGGGCTATCGGCGGCGGCCGACACCGCCTTGGTCAATCCAGCGCCTGACGATGTTGCTAGCGAACAGTTCAGCAGCCGAGGCAGGGAAGCCTGGAATTCCGCTGGATCGGCTCGCCTGGCCGCGCTGTTGGAAGGGAAGAGCAAGATAGTTTTTCCTCATGCGGCGGAGTGCCGAATCTCGATCATCGTAGTGCTGTATGGGAAGGCTCACCTTGGACTACTGTGCATCGAGTCGATACTGCGCAACGCCGATGTTCCCTACGAACTGGTCCTGGTCGATAACCATTCCACTGACCGTACCGGAGAGATGCTGGAACATCTGGACGGTGTTGAGATTATTCGCAACGCAGAGAACTTAGGTTTCGGGTATGCCTGCGGGCAGGGCGCAGAGCGAGCCCGGGGCGAGTTTCTTTGCTTCCTGAATAATGATGCGCTACTGGAGGCTGGAAGTCTCAGTGCGGTTCTCGCTGACTTTCGCGAGGACCAAAGTATCGGCGCGATAGGAGGCAAGATCCTGCTGGCGGATGGGCGTCTGCAAGAGGCCGGCTCGATGGTTTGGAACGATGGTTCAGCCTGGGGATATGGCCGCGGCGACGACCCGGATCTGCTGCGATTCAACGTCCGACGGCCGGTAGACTACTCGTCCGGAGCTTTTCTGTTTACACCGCGATCGCTCTTTCTTGAGTTGGGTGGCTTCGATGCGGCCTTCTCTCCCGCCTATTACGAAGATAGTGATTATTGCTTCAAAGTCTGGGGCAAGGGGTTGAAGGTTGTGTATGAGCCGCGAGCGGCGATCCGTCATTATGAGTCTGCGTCTTTAGAGGTTGAGCAGAACGTAAAAGATTCCATCGCCCGGCATCAGGCAAAGTTTTTTCAGAAGTGGCAGGAACGACTTCAACATCATCTGCCGCGCGCTGGCGAGCACATTCCTTATGCGCGATTTGCGCATTGGAGCGGCAAGGCCCGAATCCTTTATTTGGTTGAGTTCGAGGAGAAAAACACGAGCGATTCGAAGGCACCCGATTCCGTGATAGCGCAGCTCGTCAGGGAAGGCCACCATGTGACCGTCGCATCGACATCGCAGACAATCGCGGAATTCAAGAACGCGAACCCTTCGACAGATATCGAGTATGCCGACTACACAGAGTCAGCACATTATGTTTTTCGAGAGCTGCTGTCTCAGTATGATGCCGTCTGGATCGGCGGGCAGCAGAGCATGCGCAATTTCCTTCTGCACATCCGCGAGATGGAAGAGACGATTCCGACGATAATCTACAACGCCGGTGTCGTCGCCAGGGAGCCGGAAGCCATCGACAATCGAGCGGCTGACGTGACTGACGAGCTAGCCGACCGTCTCAATCGAGACTTGGTATTTTGCAGCGCGGCAGACGTGGTCTTTGTGGCATCGGAGGAAGACCGTCAATTCTTGCTCCGTAAGGGGACCAGTGATATCCGTGTGCTGTCGGTTGAGGCCATCACTGCCGTGGCTGCTGGACTGACGAGAACTTAGGCATGCGTCACCACCGCGCTGAAAGTGGAGACAGGTGACGAATCGGGTTCGCTACCGATCCCGCGTTTCGTTGCAACCCCGGGTGCCCTGTGCTACTTTCAAGAATGGTTAGAGGTACGCTTTGCGCGCACAAGTGCCCGCTGGGCTGAACCGCAAAGAGGCCGAGATTTACGCCCGCCTCGATCCGGAGCGGCTGCCCCACCACATCGCTATCATCATGGACGGAAACGGCCGCTGGGCCAAACGCCGCCATCTGCCCCGCATCGCGGGACACCGCTCAGGTGTGGCCTCGGTACGCTCGACCGTCGAAACTGCTGCCCGCGTCCACATCCCTGCTCTTACGCTCTATTCCTTCTCCGCCGAAAACTGGAAGCGTCCCAAAGGCGAAGTCGAGTTCCTGATGAACCTGCTGCGGCGCTATCTGAAGATGGAGCTGCCCACGCTGATGGAGAACAACATCCGGCTGCAATACATTGGCCGGCAGCAGGAGCTTCCGCAAGAGGTGCAGGAGCGCATGGCGTGGGCGCGCGAGATGACCGAGCGCAACACCGGCATGGTGCTTACCCTGGCGCTCAACTACGGCTCGCGTACCGAGCTGGTCGACTGCTTTAACGCGCTGGTGCGCGAGGCCTCGCGCAATGGCGGCATCGAGCATCTGAAGATCGACGAGCGCTCCATCGCGCGGCATCTTTATACCAACGGACTGCCCGACCTCGATCTGGTCATCCGCACCAGCGGCGAAATGCGGCTCAGCAACTTTCTGCTGTGGCAGGTGGCCTATTCCGAGATCTACGTGACCGAGACGCTGTGGCCCGACTTTCGCGGCACCCAGTTGCTGGAGGCCATCGAGGCCTTCCAAAAGCGCGAGCGCCGCTTCGGAGGCCTGACCACCGACAACGGACACGCCTCGTGAAGCGCGTTCTTACCGCAGTCATCCTGATTCCCATTGTCGTGCTGGCGCTGTTCAAGGCGCCGCTGTGGCTGTTCACGCTGCTGGTGCTGGGAGTGGCGCTGCTGGCGGCGAAGGAGTATTTCGATATCGCGAGAGCGCAACGGGTTCCGGCCATTTCAGTGCCTGGAGCTATGTCTTCGTGAGTCGTTTGGTTCGTAGCGTATCGCGCTTTTCCTCACTTTGACGGTAGCATTCCGCCGCAACGCAGTGCGCTCGGCACGTATCTGTTACTGTGTTGGCGTGATTTTCCCTCGTTCTGTGTTGCAATTCTCGCCGCTCGTCTTCCTGCTCGGGCTTGAGCGCGAGCCGCTCTCGCAGCGCTCTTCCGGACGCAGCGGTTTCGTATCATGCTGATGCCTTACGTGGCTTTACCCTGGCGCTGATGCTTCTGTTCTGCGAACGTCGGCTAGAAACGGCGCGCTGTATGTTGCTTTACCTGATGATTCTGGTCTGGTCGGGCGATATTGCCGCGTACTACGTTGGACGCGCGATCGGCAAACACAAGCTCGCGCCGCGCGTCAGTCCAGGCAAGACATGGGAAGGCGCAATCGCTTCGGTGGTGGGATCGGTGATCGTTGGATTGCGTTGCTGTTGTTCCACTACATCAATCCGATCGCCAAGGCGTTGCGTAGCGTCACATCTGTTGCAGATGCGCCATCGCGGTGTTCGCGATCCGTATTCAGGCGCTCCGACTCTACTGTCTCATGCTGCGCCGTTCTGGCTGATAGTGTTGTTCGCGTTTGCGTCAATGTTGCGGCGCAGCTAGGAGATCTGGTGGAATCGGCGATGAAGCGGGGCGCTGGAGTCAAGGATTCCGGCACTTTGCTGCCCGGGCATGGAGGAGTTCTGGATCGCATTGACGCGCTGCTGTTTGCGCTGCCGGTCGGCTGGTTGTTCTGTCAGGGCAACTTGCAGTTTCTTTTCCAATACCGCCCGGTTTGACGTGTCATCCTGAGCGGAGCGTCCGCGGGCTCTTCCGACCCACTTCTTTTGTGGGTCGGGCGGACGCGTAGTCGAAGGACCTGCTGTTGTTCGTTGGGCAGAAGTGCGTGGCTCGGCGCGCGAACTGCAATGCGATACGATAGGTGTTAGCATCGCGGGCGAACAGCAGGTCCCTCCGCTCGGGCTGAAGCCCTCGGTCGGGATGACAAATCATAAATAGAGCAGGTGATCGCCGACCTCTTCGACAAGCTCAGAGCAAGTTCTGAACGTCCGCTTAACGCCTTCATGAAACGGATCGCCATTCTCGGTTCCACTGGTTCCATCGGCAAGAGCACGCTCAAGCATCGTCGAGAGCTTTCCTGACCGCTTCTCCGTCGTCAGCATGGCGGCGGGCAACAACGTCGAACTGGCTTTCGAGCAGGCGCGGCGCTGGCGTCCGCAGATTCTGTCGATGGCGACTGCCGAAGCTGCCGATCCAACTCCACGACAAACTGAAGAAGGCCGGCCTGAACAGTGACATCGAGGTGACTCACGGCTCTGCGGGAACCGTGAAGGTTTCGACCCATCCCGACGCGGACTTCGTGGTTAGCGCCATCGTCGGCGTTGCCGGACTGGAAGCTACGTACGAAGCGGTGAAAGCCGGCAAAATCCATCGGACTTGCCAATAAGGAGTGCATGGTCGCAGCCGGCGACCTGATCACCGCCGAGGCGCGCCGACAGGGCAAGCCTCTGCTGCCTATCGACAGCGAGCACAATGCCATTCACCAATGCATGCGCGGCGGACGTCGTAACGAAGTTCAACGCGTGTGGCTGACGGCCTCGGGCGGTCCATTTTTTCATACCCCGGCCGAGCGATTTCTCCAAGATTACGGTGGAGCAGGCGCTCAATCACCCGACCTGGAAGATGGGAAAGCGCATTACCATCGATTCGGCGACCCTGATGAATAAAGGTTTCGAGGTGATCGAAGCCTGCCGTCTCTTCGATATGCCGCCCAGCCAGATCAGCGTGCTGGTTCATCCCCAAAGCACGGTTCACTCCATGGTCGAGTTCATCGATGGCAGCCTGCTTGCTCAGACTCTCAGTCACGGATATGCGGTTGCCGATCTTGTACGCGCTGACGTATCCCGACCGGATTGAGTCGGACTTGCGCTTTCCGGTGCAGGAGCTGCGCAGGCTGGACTTCAGTCCGCCGGACCTGGAGAAATTTCCCTGCTTACGTTTGGCCTACGAGGCAGTCGAAGCGGGAGGCGGCAAAACCATCGCCCTGAACGCGGCCGACGAGGTGGCGGTGGCGGCATTCCTCGAAGGTAGTATTGGGTTTCTGGACATTCCGGCTACAATAGAAGCGGTTGTTGCGGAAACGTCGGCGCGCGTGCCAGAATCTATTGAACGAGGTATTGAGCGTGGATGCGGACGCTCGTCGCCGGGCGCGACTCAAGATTCAAGTTCTAGCCGAAGGTAAAGCAGAGATCCCGGCAACGCGAAATTAGCAACTCCCCAAGTTAGAAGAGGTTTATGGAATCGTTTTTGATTGCGGTGGTCGCGATGGCCGTCGTGCTTGGCATCATGATTCTGGTGCACGAGTTCGGCCACTATGCTGCTGCCAAATATTTTGGGCGTGCGGGTGGAGGTATTCTCCATCGGCTTCGGCAAACGCCTGGCCGGGCTTTACGCGCGGCGATACCGACTACCGCATCAGTGCGCTGCCGCTGGGCGGATACGTAAAGATGGCGGGCGAGAATCCGCTGGAATCGCGCAGCGGCGCGCCCGACGAATTCATGTCGCACCCGCGCTGGCAGCGCTTCGTAATCGCGGTCGCCGGCCCCGCCATGAACATCCTTCTAGCCATCGCGCTGCTGACCGGCGTGTTCATGGTGCATTACGAGCATCCTCTCTATCTGGACGAGCCCGCGGTTGTTGGCTGGGTGATGGACGACTCTCCGGCGGCCAAGTCGGGCATCGAGCAAGGTGATCGCATCGTGCGCATCGATGGCGAACAGAATCCGACTTGGGAAGACGTGACGCTTAAGGTCATGATCAGCCCCAAGCAGCCGATCGATGTATCGCCGTCCAGCGTGGCCCTGACATTCTGGAGAAGAAGATTCGGCCTGAGGCGGAAGGATCGGACCAATACGGCAGCGTCGGCTGGTTGCCCGAGCAGCCGGTCATCGTAACCGAGCTGGAATCGGATATGCCGGCGGGCAAGGCCGGAATTCAGTTGGGCGACAATCTGATTTCTGTCGATGGCACGCCGGTGCGCTCCGTGTATGCCATGATCCACTTCCTGCAGCAGAACGGCGATAAGCCGGTAGAGGTGGTGGCTGTCCGCAAAGGACAAAGATCTTACCTTCAAGATGACGCCGGTGCAGACCGATGAAGGCGGAACGAAAGCCTATCGTCTGGGGTTCCGCGCCGAGCCGGTGCACGTTGACAAGTTGCCTTTCGCCACCGCCCTGAGCCGCTCGCTCGAGGAGAACAAGAAGTATTCGCTGCTGATGGTCGACATGATCCACAAGATGGTGGAGAAGAAGGTTTCCATCAAGCAACTGGATGGGCCGATCGGAATTGCGCGGGCCTCGGGTGAGGCGGCGCGCCAGCCGGGCTGGACCCCGCTGCTGGGCCTGATGGCGATGATCAGCTTGAACCTTGGCATCCTGAATCTGCTGCCGATTCCGATTCTGGACGGCGGCATCATCATGCTGCTCATCGTCGAGTCGATCATGCGGCGCGATATCAGCTTGCGCATCAAAGAGCGAATTTACCAAACCGCGTTTGTGTTCCTGGTGCTGTTCTTTGTGGTCGTGATCTACAACGATCTGATGAAGGCATTGCCGGGACTGGCGCAGCGGCTGCCGTAGATCGATTAATCTTCGCGGAATTTGTGGGGCGCAGATGGCGCCCCATTTTTGTTGCAGCCGGTGTCGCCGCTCTGCGGCTCAGACGAATTTCCCACACGACCGGGACCTTACGTAGTCAGGTTTGTGTCAGGGCACATCTTCAGACGTGCCGCAAAGCGGCGCACTTTGAGTAGGGCTTTAGCCCTCGGGCTGTTCTTGCAGGGGCTAAAGCCGCTGGTTTGGTAGCGTGTCGTTCGGCACGACTGAAAGTCGTGCCCTGACACACCCCAGAACATTGCAGTGTGGTTACGGCCAGTCTCTAACGGCCAAGACAAGAAGGCTCCCATCCCCGGGAGCCTTCATAGTTCTTACCTGTACGAAGATCAGTTGAACGACTGAGAACTCGATCCGTCGCTGCGCTTTAGAGTGGGACGATCGTCATCGGGCTGGCTGCTGCCGCTTCCGGTGCTGCTGCCGCTGCCACTGCCGCCGTCCTGAGGATTATCGGCAGTCGCGCGCCGCAAGGTCGGACGATCCTTGTTGTCTTTATCGTTCTGCAGCTTGTGATGATTCTCCAGTGATGCCAGCCGCCCTTTCACCTGATCGAATTCCGAGGTGTTTACGATGTACTCATCGCGCGCCGGCAGCACAGTCCGCATTTCGTTCTGTGCGGATGCGACGCGATCGGGCGTCATAGGATGAGAGGCGAAGGCCTTGGCCAGCGTGCCGGGCTTCTTCTTTTCCTGAGCTTCAATCTTCTCGAAGAACGAAATGAACGACTGCGGATCGTATCCCGCCTTGTACATGTATTCCATGCCGAGGAAGTCGGCTTCCGCCTCGAAGTTGCGCGAGAACTTCATGAAGGTCAGCGGCACGCCGATGCCCAGTGCGGCTTGCGTTCCTTCGTAAACCGCCCAGCCGCCCGGTACGAAGATCAACGGAATGCTGGCCAGGTTAACGATGTTGCCGCGGGTCTGCTCGCGCGCCACATGGCAGGCGGCGACGTGGCCAATCTCGTGCGCCATCACGCCAGCCAGTTCGGCTTCGTTGTCGGCAGCAAGAATCAGGCCGGAATTCACATAGAAGAAGCCGCCGGGCAGCGCGAAGGCGTTGACTTCGTCGGTGTCGATGACCTTGATGGTGAAGGGAACTTTCGCATCCGAGTTCCGCACCAGATTCTGGCCGATGCGGTTGACGTATTCGGTGATGACAGGATCGCTCACCAGCTTGGCGCCGTGTTCTACCTGCTGCGAGTAGGCGCGGCCCATCGCCACCTGCTTATCGAGCGAATACCAGTTGCCCAGGCCCTTGTTGCAACCCACGTTGCGATTGCCGATGGCGTCAATGTTCTTCATCGCGTCGGGTGAGGGCGCGTTCTTTTCCGGCTTCTCGGGGATGTACTGGCCGTCGGAACCAGACGACGCCGCTGGAGGGGTAGAAGTTTGATCGGTCGTGCTCGGCGAATTCGAACCCTGTGTGGGCGTGCTTTGGCTCTGGGCAACGCCCAATGGAGCCAGCATCAAAGCAAGAGTGCCAACCGAGAGAAAACCTAATGCGGAACGCATGATGTACACCTTTTTGAGGCTCGGTCCGGCGCGGAAGACACGCCACCTCACGAGCCTTGGCCCTGTTTCAATAAACCCGAACCGGGCCGTCTTGTTGCCCGGCTATTGGTTCTATTCTCGTCCCCTTCGGGGGCAAAGTCCACCTGATATGCCTGGATAAATACGGTCTTTTGTGTCAGATGTGACGAATACCACTAAGGGTTCCCGAATTTGGGGGTCCGAGTTTCAAATTATTGCGGATTCGAGATTTAGGTCGCCGGTTTACCGACTCGGGATGCAAACAAACAGCAGATCCCCCACCGACTAAGCAGGCTGCTGAAAAATATTCGTGACGCGCCCGGTTCGGGTAGTGCGGCGCTTTAGCGCCGCGTCAGCCTCCAACCATTCAAGGAGCCTTTAGGCTCTGAGGGACATACCGCGGAATCGTACGAAGCCAAGATTCTTGCGATCCAAGGCGAAATACCGCAGGGCTAAAGCCCGCTTGTTTTACACCGGCGATGACGCGGGCCTAAAGGCCGCACTACCCGAGCGAGAAAGTTAGGCCAAGTTTTTTTCAGCAGCCTGTAAAGTCGGCTCGCGATGACACATGAAGAGCCCTGACAGAGTAGCCCAAGCTACGCCCCTTCCAAATCGCACCCGTGGTACACTTTTCTATAGTCCTGTATGGCTCAAATTCAGCGTAGAAAAACGTATACGGCGGTTGTAGGCGGGGTTCGCGTCGGCTCCGATGCACCAATTGTGGTGCAGTCCATGACCAACACCGATACCGCCGACATCGACGGCACCATCCGCCAGTGTATGGCGCTGGCCCGCGCCGGCTCGGAACTGGTCCGCGTCACCGTCAACAACGATGCCGCGGCCGAAGCCGTGCCGCACATTGTCGACGGCCTTGACCGGCTGGGCGTGCCCGTGCCGATCATCGGCGACTTCCATTACAACGGCCACATCCTGCTGAAGAAGTATCCGGCGTGCGCGCGGACGCTGGCCAAGTACCGCATCAATCCCGGCAACGTCTCCATCGGCAAGAAGGACGACAACAATTTCCGCGCCATGATCGACGTCGCCATCGAGAACGACAAGCCGGTGCGCATCGGCGTCAACTGGGGCTCGCTCGATCAGTCGCTGCTGACGCGGCTGATGGACGCGAACTCCAAGCTCGACGAGCCGAAGGACGCCCGCGACGTGACCATGGAAGCCATGGTGCAAAGCGCGCTGCGCTCCGCCGATCTGGCCGTCAGCTACGGCATGCGCCGGAGCAGATCATCCTGAGCGCGAAAGTCAGCGGCGTGCAGGACCTGATCGACGTTTATCGCGAGCTGGCGCGGCGCTGCGAATATCCGCTGCACCTCGGGCTGACCGAAGCGGGCATGGGCGCCAAAGGCATCGTCAGCAGCACCGCGGCGCTGGGCGTCGTCATGCAGGAAGGCATTGGCGACACGATTCGCGTCTCGCTTACGCCCGCGCCGAACGGCGATCGCACCGAAGAGGTCACGGTCGCGCAGCAGATTCTGCAGTCAATGGGAATTCGCAGCTTCACCCCGCAAGTGACCGCGTGTCCCGGCTGCGGCCGCACCACCAGCACCTTCTTTCAGGAGATGGCCGAGCAGATTCAAGGCTATCTGCGCGAGCAGATGCCGGTCTGGAAGACGCGCTACTCCGGCGTGGAAGAGATGAAGGTCGCGGTGATGGGCTGCATCGTGAACGGGCCGGGCGAATCGAAGCATTCCAACATCGGCATCTCGCTGCCGGGAACGTTCGAGGACCCGAAGGCGCCGGTGTACGTCGACGGCCGCCTGATGCTGACGCTCAAGGGCGATCACATCGTCGCCGAGTTCATCAAGATTGTGGACGAGTACGTGGACTCGCACTACGCGTCGAAAGACAAGCAACTGGTGAGCATCAGTAACTAGCGGGTCTGGACACGCTTTTCGCGTGTGGCTATTAGATCTCAGCCGTCGGCTTTCAGCTTGCGGCTCTTGGCTTTCTTGGTTCTCGCTCTAGCCTATAGGTTTCCCTGCAGCCTACAGCTCTTAGCTTTTCGGTCTTAGTTGGCGATACAAGTCGCAAACCAGTCACTGACCACCAGTCAGGGACCAGAGGGCTAGTGGCCAAGGGGCCGACCTGGACGCCCAAAGCGCGCCATTGGATCAAAATGACAGTGTCCTGTTCTGGAGGGCCCTGGACCGGCAGACAATGTCGTTGCATTAGCGGACGAACGAGCGCAACATTGATTTCCTCAAACGTAAGACAGGCCTCGGAGCAATCTCCCAGCGTGGATGAATGGGGCGGCCGGTGGAACACTCGCCCTGGAAATGGAAATCCATCATGGCAAGCCCGGAGCAACATACAATCCAATCCTTCGTCAGCAATATACGAGCGGTAATGACCGTGCTGCTGATAGCGATGGTATTTCTGACCTTCGGCATAGGTCACCCAGCACAAGCCCAAACCTTCACGGTATTACATAGCTTTGCCGGCGGACTTGACGGAACAAATCCACTGGCTGGCCTGGCGATCGATCGCTCAGGGAACCTTTACGGAACCACCGTGAGAGGTGGGGCTGGGCAAAACGGCGTCGTCTTCAAACTCGCCTACAAAGGGTCAAGCTGGATACTGACTCCGTTGTACAGCTTTGCGGCGGGCAGTGATGGAGCCTCTCCCTACGCCGCCGTGATCTTTGGTCCGAACGGCACACTCTACGGTACGACAGCGGATGGGGGAGCCAGAGGAGATTGCGGCGCCGACGGCTGCGGTACAGTTTTCAACTTGACTCCTTCCGCGACGGTTTGCAAGACCGCACTTTGCCCGTGGACAGAGACCGTGTTGTATCGCTTTGACGGAGGCAGTGACGGAGGGGTGCCTTCGAGCCCGGTTATTTTTGACCAGGCGGGAAATATCTACGGCACGACTTATGTGGGCGGTTCCAGCAATAGCGGTACCGTCTTCAAGCTGGCGCCATCGAATGGCGACTGGACGGAGAGCGTGCTGCACAACTTCGGCGGGGGGAACGACGGAACTTATCCCACCGCGGGGGTGGTCCTGGACCACGCCGGCAATATCTTTGGAGCTACTTATGAAGGCGGCTCTGGAGTCTATGGCACTCTTTTCGAGTTGACGCCCTCAGGATCGGGCTGGACGGAAAACATTCTCTACAATTTTCAAGGTCAAGGCCCGGTCGGATGCTGTCCTGCTGCAGGGCTGATCTTTGACTCCGCAGGTAATCTGTATGGCGCGGCCAGCGCGGGCGGTAGGAATGTTGGCGGCTCGATTTTCGAACTGACGCCAGCGGGAGAAGGCTGGACCTTTAACCTGGTTTACAGTCTGCCAGGAGGCGGCACCGGCCCGGAGCAGCCCTTAGTCATGGACAGCTCAGGCAATCTTTACGGGACTGCGAATCAGTCCGGTGGCGCATACGGTTCAGTTTTCAAGCTAACGCAATCCAATGGCAATTGGATCTATACAAGGCTGCATGACTTCACCGGCGGCACCGACGGTGGAAACCCGCTCAGCAGCCTGGTAATTGATGCGAATGGCAATCTTTATGGCACCACGGTTTACGGTGGATCGCTCACCTGCGGCGATGAAGGGATGGGCTGCGGAGTGGTCTTTGAGATCAGCCCGTAGGTGCCGTGCAAAACGGCCGTTTGCGCGCCGTTGTTCGGCCACAACCTCACATACAGCCACAAAGAAGAATGCCGAAGCGTGAGCCTCGGCATCTTCCGGTCGGTGTTAGGTTCACGCGGCTTCCATCCTCTACGCAGGCCAGATTGCTCGCGTAGAGATGGAACCCAACCGCGCAGGACAAAAGCTCTTCTACAAGCGTGCCGCAAATATAATGAACGTCTGCGGCAAAATTACGCCCGCTGCGTCAAAACTAAGACCCGCAACTACGCCCCGCGACGCGGATGCGTGACCATGTCGCGCACCTGGGTCAGCACGCTGGAGAGCTGCATCGCATTCAGCTGCGAGGTAAACTCCACCAGCTCGGCGATAAACGGGTCGGCGAGCAATTCGTTGATCTCATCGTCGCGCGACGGACCGCAAGCGCACAGCAGGTCAGGCACACTCACCTCCAGCGCCTGGGCCAGCCGGGCCAGCGACGACAAGGTGGGCGTAGCTTTCTCGTTCTCGATCTTGGAAACGTAGGTACGAGGAACGCCCATGCGCAGTGCCAACTGACGCTGACTCAGACCTCCGCGCAGACGCAGGCTCCGAATGGCTTTCGCCACCTGAACTTCGGAACGGCTGACTGGTTCCGCTATGGCCAACGGCAGTGACGGGGTGAAAATCGGCTCCGGCTCGTCCTCATCAAGAGACGTGCGGCATCGACGGCAAAGATTGTTGACGGTTCTGAACTGGACGAGATGGCATTGATCGCATCTCACCACGTCCCGGGAATCTACCGGTGCGAGAGTCGTAGCCATTCAGGTTGCAGAGTGCCAGAGCAGGCACTTCAATAACGTATCGGTACTTTGCGGCATCAGCTCTGCTAGAGTCAAGTACATTGTCGGGCGAAAACCGAGAAAGCTGTGCAAAATCCGCAACGGCGACCCAACAGACCGGAAGAAAACCGGAAGAATTCAGGAGAAACAGGGAAATGAATCGCAACGATGCGTGGTGTTTACTAACTGAGTTCACCCAGTCAGAAAGTTTGCGGAAACATGGGCTGGCGGTCGAAGCCTGCGTGCGGGCCTACGCTCGCAAGCTGGGCGGCGACGAAGAGTTGTGGGGCGTGGTCGGGTTGATCCACGACTTCGACTACGAGAAGTATCCCAGCGCCGAAGAGCATCCCTTCAAGGGAAGCGAGATCCTCAAAGAGCGGGGATATTCGGAGGAAATCCGGCGAGCGATTTTGTCGCACGCGAATTATTCCGGCGTTGCGCGCGAGTCGCCGCTGGAGAAGGTGCTGTTTGCCTGCGACGAACTGGCCGGCTTGATTACCGCAACGGCACTGGTGAAACCCAGCAAGTCCCTGGCGGAGGTTGATGCCAAGTCGGTGCGAAAGCGGATGAAGGACAAAGCCTTTGCCCGCTCGGTCAGCCGCGAGGACATTGTGAACGGTGCTGCAGACTTGGGGGTGGATCTGGATGAGCACATTGCCTTTTGCATCGAGGCGATGAAGGGTGTATCGGGGGAACTGGGGCTGGATGGGCAGCAGCATCCGGGATAAGAGCGGCCTTCCGTCGCGATAAGAGAGCAGATCCCTCGCTACGCTCGTGATGACAGACCTGTGTGCACGTGATGACAGACGAAAACAGATCCCTCGCGGGCGAACCGCAGATCCCTACGCTTCGCTTCGCTACGGTCGGGATGACAAAATACAGTTGCCAGTTGTCGGTAAAGGCGAAAGCCGATCCCTCGCAGCGCTCGTGATGACAAACAAAAAGCGTGCAAACAATTAAAGCGTAAACAATTAAAGCGTGGAAACAAGAAGAGCCGATCCCTCGCTCCGCTCGTGGTGACAAACGAAGGCGCATAACACCGAAGGCGAATAAAAAAGCGGCCCGTGATGGCGGACCGCTTGGGTCGAGGGCTCCCGACCCTTGAGAGAAGCCCTCGAACTTGGTTGACTGTTTCGGCTTACTGAGCTGCGGGCTCGGTGCTTGCCTGAGACAGCTTCTGTACATGCTCGTTGATGCGAGCCAGCTGGTTCTGGCGCAACTGGTCGGCTTTAGCCTTCTGGTCCGCCGTCAGCACCGTGTTATAGATCTGGCTGCGCAGCGACGCCTTCTGCACCATCATCTGCGCCATCAGCTGCGACTGCTGAGCCGCCAGGGCCTGCACCTTGGCCTGATCGAAAGCGCCGCCTGCGGTCGCCGTCAGCATGGCCGCGCGATTCTGCGCCATCTGCAGCATCAGCGGACGATTGGTAGCGCGCTGGGCCTGCATGATGGTCTTGATCTGCGCCTTTTGCGCATCGGTCAAATTCAGTTCCTTGGCCATGAAGCCCATTTGCCCATGTCTGTGGCCGCTCCACGCGGAGGCGCCGTTATCGTCACTCTGTTGTGCATATGCCAGCATAGCCGTGCCGCAAAGCACTATCGCCAGCAATGCAACGGCTACGCTCCAAAACTTCGTTTTCATCTGCTTCTCCTTGTCGACAGTTCGTCTGTCAAATGTTGAAACCCTACCCGCAGGAATTCGACGGTAAAGTCTGGTAACGCACCCGTAAAGATTTGTGACGTCTCCGCGAACCCTGACCGAACGACGGTTGCCTCGGCCCGGTCTATTAGCTATTTCCTTTCGAGCAGGGAAAAGTTCCGCAAAGTGAGTTCCGTCCTTTTGGGCTTTGCTTTCTGGATAGGGCGCAAAGAAAAACGCCACGGTTGGAACCATGGCGTCTGGAGAATAAAAGCCATCCCGATAGTGGCTTAAGGCTGTCTGTTTCTACCGCGCCAGTACGGCTTCGGCCGCGGCCACCTTGGCTGCGTCTGAGGCGCGTTCCTTCTCGCCGACTTCGTCCAGCTGGAGATGCTTGGTTTCCGGCGAGTACAGCAGGCTGACGAAGGTCATAATGGCGCCGATGGTCAGGATCACCGCCGGCGACAGCCACATATCCTGCTTCTCGATAGCGGAGATGAACGGGATCTTGTGGGCCCACCAGACATAAGCGCTGAACCATGCTCCCAACAGCGCTCCCGAGGAGTATCCAAATCCGACTCCGGCAGCGCGCCGCTTGGTGGGGAAGCGTTCACATAAATAAGCAGGAACGACGCCCCAGGCCAGCTTCAGCATGGCCGCCATTACGCAACCCACAACTGCCAGCCAGAGGTTGTGCTGGATGGCTGCGTGATACAGAACGTAAAACACCGGAATGCCGAACACGACCAGAAATACGCAATACCACTGGGTCAGGATCTTTCTTCCCGTTTTATCCGACAGCCAACCGTAGAAGTTATAGCCCAGGAAGGCCATGAACAGGGCGAACCCGTAGATCAGGCTGTAGGTCGTGGTATTGAAGCCGCGTCCCTTCAGGGTAAGGATGTTGGGCAGGAATCCATAGACTGAATAATCCGTAAGGAACAGGCCGGTCATAAAGAAGAAGACCTGCAGGAACTCGAACAGTTGCGGAGGCTTGAACAGATTCAGGAATGGAGATTTTTCGATGCTTCCGCGCGCCTTGGCTTTTTCGAACTCCGGCGATTCGTGCAGGTTCTTCCGAATGTAGAGCGCCAGGAAAACCGGGATGACACCGGTCATGAAAACGATGCGCCAGCCGTAAGCCAGCATGCTTTCCTTGGTGGTAAGGAACGAGACCAGGGCGAAAACCAAGGAGCCGAAGACGTATCCGAGCGGGAAGCCGGATTGAATGAAGCCGCCGATAGCGCCGCGTCTTTTCTGCGGAGCATATTCAATGGCGAAGGTGTGACCGACGGCATACTCGCCGCCGAAGAAGATTCCCATAAACAGGCGCAGAACACAGAAGATCACGTAGGACCACACGCCGAGCTGCGCGTAAGTCGGCAGGAAGCCTCCCAGCAGAGACATCACGCCGACACCCCCGATGGTGAAGATCAGAAGGTTTTTACGGCCAATCTTGTCGGCGAAACGGCCGAAGATCGCCGAACCAATGGGGCGGGCAGCCATGGTAATGGAATACGTAAACACGATGACGATGTACTGCCAGGCAGCGCTGCCCTTAGGGGAAACGAAAATCTTGACAAGAATGGGCGCCATGACCAGCACTAATGCCATGTCATAGGCGTCCAGCATGAATCCCAGGAACTGGGACATCATGGCCATCTTTGTATCTTTGGATAACGTTTGTGGTTCGGGCATAAGAACTCCTGGAAGAGAGATGGGAGCCGCGATGGAAGCCCCAGATGTACCACTATCGCGCCAGAGTTGTTCGCGGCATGCATCACGGAAGGTTGTGACATGTGACCATTGCAGGCGGCATCGGCGGGATGCCGGCACCGGGAACCGCGGAATTACTGGATTTTTTGCACCGGAAGGTCCATCGGCTCCACTACAACCAAAGTTGCAGAAGCGCCGGCCAGGGACCAGGAAGCTACTGGGTTCGAACTTGCGGTTGCTTACGTTAGACCGGGACGGGGTAAGGATCGATTGCGTCATCGCGTTCACTCCACGCATCTAGACTGCTGGAAGGCTGGCTATGCGATTCAAGATTCCTGGGTGCATGGTGTTCCTGGTTTTGCTGGTGTCGTCGGGGGCCGTGGGGCAGCAGATCCCGGCGGGAACCGTTGTTCCGGTGGAGTTGAACTCGTCGCTGAATGCGAGCAAAGACAAGCCCGGTAACCGCATCACGGGCACCGTCAAGCAAGATGTCCCGTTGCCGGATGGCGCCAGCATTCCGAAGGGCTCGCGGATCGTCGGGCACGTCATAAGCGCAGCGCCCGCCAGCGCAGGATCGCCATCTCATCTGGCCTTACGGTTTGACCAGATCGAAATCAAAGGCCGGCAAATTCCCATCGCCACGCATTTGCGTGCGCTCGCTTCAATGAGCGAAGTGTTCGAGGCGAGAATGCCCACCAATAGCTGGGACGACTATGGGACTTCGCCCAGCGACTGGAACACGATCCAGGTTGGCGGCGCGGGAGTCTACCGCGGCAATGGGCAGGTGGTTTCGGGCGATCAAATTGTCGGCAAGTCCACCGACTACGGCGCAGTGACCGCCAAGCTGATCGCGGCTCCGGGACGAGGCTGCCACGGCGGCAGCGAAGTGGAAACTCGCGAGCAGGCGCTCTGGATATTTTCGCCCTGGGCGTGCGGCGTCTACGGGCTGTACGACGTAAGGATTGGGCATGCCGGGCGAAGCAGTCCTGTCGGTCAGATCGAGCTGGAATCGAGCCGCGATGTGCGCGTCAGTGGGGGCAGCGGATGGCTGTTGCGGGTGGAATCTTCTCCGGCCAAAACATCCGCAGACTGACTTATTTCTCAACCGCGGGCCGGCTCCCAAGGCCCTGACCCAAGCCGCAGCCTGATGCGCCTTATGAGACGGCTCTGGCCCCTGAAAGGGCTCGAACTCAAAATTGCAGCTTACCCAGCGCTGATGCGCTGGCCTATCTTGTCGCCGTCCCCCAGGGCGGGGACTCGATCGTCTGCCCTCGTAACGGTCCGCGAACCTCGACATTTCTGCCGGACTTCAACAAAGCCAGATGGATTGCAACAAGAGGGTTCTAGCGTGGCCGAGCAGAGAAAGGAGCCGGATTGCTACTCCGGCCCCGCTTGCAGAAAAACTACAGGCGCAGCTTGCGGCGAACCACCACGGAGAGCCCAAACAGGCCCGATCCAAACAGGATGAAGCTGCCGGGCTCCGGCGTGCTTCCCTGTCCTTCCGAAGCTTCAAACGTTGGAGTACCGCTGAATGAGTCGAAGACGACGATCCCCAAGCTTGAACCCAGCATCACTCCGTCATCGGTGAAGAAGTAGGTGGTGTTGAGTGGGCCAATGGGACCTTTCAAGTTGTAGGTGGTAAACGCGGAGTTTGCCAGGTCCACAATGTCCTCGATTGCGTCATCGGTGAAACCTGCCACGCCAATGTTCTGGTTAACGAAGACGTTGAATAGATCGGTGAACGTGCCCGAACCAATTCCTTGTATGGAAAAGGTCGCCATGGTGTTGGGCGTACAAAAAATGCCGGAGACACCATCGCAGTTTCCAAACACCAGGGTGGTATCGCTGGTTAAGGAAAGCATTACGGTTCCGTCAAATGGACTTCCATTCACCGTGCCGGAAGCCGTAAACGTCTCCGTATAAGTGATGGGCCCGGCTGTCGCGATCGTCGGCAACAAGCCAAAAACGAACAGGGCAAGAACCCACAGCGCGCGGCGCAATGTTTTTGTCATTGCAACCTCCTCTCAGCAGACGAAAGAGCGCGGTTCCTTGGCAACCTAATCTTTTTGCGAAACGGGGGCCCTACCGGATAGAGGCCATATTCTGCGTCGAAACTCCGGCCAAGTCAAACGAATTCTGGATCACCTTCGGCTGAGCCTGATTCGACTCCCACGTTGCGGGACAGCACAGGCCGGTCGCCAGGCGGGCAAAAATTCTTGAAGGGGCGTAGCTTCAGCTACGCCGCACGAAGGCCTGCATTATTGTCATCCCGAACCGACTTCAGTCGGTGAGGGATCTGCGGTTTCGTTTTTCAGCACTCTGTGAAGCCGGGCCCTGACACAAGTCGCAACCAGTTACTTAAGATGGCTCAGCTCTGTTGACATCCTCGGGTCTGCCGCCCCTGAAGGGGCTCAAACTCACAATTGCAGCTTACCCAGCGCTGAAGCGCTGGGCTATCGTGTCGCCGTCCCGCGAGCGGGACTGGTCCGTCGGACGCATCGAATCCATCGCCAACCAAGCTGCTTGAAATGACGTCAACAAAGCCAGATGGCTTGCAACAAAAAACGGCGGCTGCCCGAAGGCCTCCGCCGTCCTACTTACGATTCGGACCGATCGACTACCGCTTGCCCATCGTTCCCATCGTTCCCGGCGTAAACGACACGCCGCGCAGCACCTCTCCAAAGCCCGCTGCCTGGAACGTTGCAAAGCTCTCATTGGGAGGCAACGAGGTCGCGCTGATCTGGTCGCTGATGACCATGACCTGGTTGGGATCGGCACCCTGGTCGCCGTTGCCGCTTACGGTCGAAGTTACGGCATAAATCGTTGCCGTGCCGTCGCCGTTCACGATACCGGTGATGTTCCGCAGACCGTCGGTTCCAGGAGACCACGGCAAGTTCGTGGCCGGGTTATTCCCGTTCGGATAGCCCGCAACCGTGTAGGGCACGCCCAGCTGCAATCCCGACTGCAACACGTAAGCCAAGTTCCACTGACCCGAAGTCGAATCGAAGATCCACTTCTGCAATCCGGCTGTGGTCTGCCCCGCGGCCACTGTGTACAGTCCGTTGGAATAGGTGTTGTCGCCGTTGCCTTCGTCGGCAACGTAAAGCGTGTTGGCGTCGGCAAACCAGATGCCGAAGGGGAAATACGTCGCGTGCTTCGACAGCGTGGTAGGAAGACCGTTCAGCACGCACATATTATTCGGATCAAGTCCTACGGTCTGCAGCAACGCCGGATTGTAGTCCAGCGGCGCCGTGGGCAGGCTGGCGTTCGCCGGAGGCAGGCCGACGCCGTTGCTGTCGGTGCAGATGGTGAGCGTGGGATCGACCCAGAAAACCGAGTTCACTCCGTTGCTGCCGCTGCCCTTGGTGAAGTAAACCACGTTGTTGAAAATCGTCAGGCCGCGGAAATTGTCATCCTTTCCGATCTTGTCTTGCGGATCGCCCAACTGCGTCACGTTGAAGCTGGACAACGGCGTGGGCATTCCGGGCTGTTGCGAAATCTCGCTCTGGAACACAGGAGTGATGAACTGCGCACCCGCTCCGATGATGATGCCGTCGGGTTGAGGGTTGGCACCGTTACCAGCATTGCCCGCCGTATAGAAGATGCTGGAGCCATTCGTGTTGTTGAAGATCGCGGCCCGGCCGTTATTTCCGCTATAGGCCCGCGTCTCGGTGAAGTTGAACTGTCCCTGGTTATTGACCAACGCCACCGCGCGGTAATAATTCGTGCCCACGGGATTGGTCGGATCCACCACCCCTGGCGTATTGGAGTTGGACACATCAATGTTGTCGACGGACGAAACGTAGCCCATGAAGGTCAGGTACTGGCCGTCGGTCGAAAGATTCAAAGCTACCTCGGACTTCGAGGAAAAGCTGGTGACCAGATTGTCGGCCAGCAGCGGCTGTCCAATGCGGCGCGCGCTGGGCACCGGAAGCGTATTGACCAGCGTGCCGGCAGGAGTGAACTGGTCGATGAAGATCGCCGAGGTAATTCCGAAACTGCCGTCGACCAGGTCGTTGTTCCACACCAGAGGATAGGTGCCGTTGTAGGTCGCGGGCCCACTGCAGCCGCCGGTCGTGATCTGGCAGTTGGGCGGCAGGATCTGCCCCACTGTTACGTTGTTCGGATTGTTGTCATACACGCTGCGGCTCACCACGATGTTGCCCGGCGAGAAGAAGGTTTGCGCCGGAGCCACGATGGCGCCGGCCACGACGGTCGCGGCAACCAGCGCGAGAGGTGGCAGGATGGAGCGCAGGTAGTTCCGTTTTCTGAGCTTCTCAGCTATCACAGACATCTCCTTCGAATTTGAACTGGAGTCGAACCCGATGGCAGTCAAGGGTCCACTGTCTATGCTGACAAGTCCCTGTTGCACACGTGTTGCAGTATGGTTACTGTTTAGTTAATGTGCGACAGCGTCGGAAGAAAGTGCTCGCAGAATGCTTATTTCGTGCTGAAGGAATTCGCAATTCCGTCAGGACAGTAAGCGGGCAACGGCCGCTTCTACATGGATCTTCGTGGTATCGAGAAGGGGAAGGCCGGCCGCATTTTCCTGAGGCAGAATCAACGGCAACTCAGTTCCTGCCAGAAGAACCGCTTCAATTTGCTCTCGCTCTTTCATTTTTCGAATGATTTCCGTTAGCCGCTCTCGAGTCGTGGGCAGGAAGATGTCTTTCAAAAGCTCGCTAACATACTTGTCGTGAATGTAGGCTTGCTCGCCGGCATCAGGCATGATCAGCGCGATCCCCTCCCGCGAAAAAACGTTGGGATAGAAGCGCGCCTGCATAGTGAAGCGGGTGCCTAACAATCCAACTTTTCCCAGGCCTCGGGTCTTTACTTCTTCACGTGCGGCTTCGACGATGCTGACCAGCGGAATCGGCGAGCGCTGTTGCACTTCATCGAAGACGATGTGCGGAGTATTGGCTGCGATCAATCCGAAGTCGGCACCGGCCGCGGCTAGCCTCTTCACCTCAGGAACCAGATACTCGATTACGCCGGGTAGATCGTCGCGGTTCATCATGCCCAGCAGCTTTTGCACATCAAGGCTGGTCAGCAGAATCGCAGGCGAGCTGCCATCCGGTTGCAGGCGGCGATAGCCGGCAATGATGCCGCGATAGTATTCAATCGTCGACTCGGGCCCGATGCCGCCGAGGATGCCGATGGTTTTCATCGTGGGCTTTCCATTGTGAGGTGATCTGCTGATCGATAAAACTTATGATACGATAGCGGCCATTCGCAGCAAGCGGAGGCAAACTGTGGCAACTTCCTCATCACTTCCCTTCAGCTACGAGGTCGAGCTGTCGGGCGATAAAACGATCATCAAGTGCCACGGCAGGATCGTCAGCGACACGGCGGGCGAATTGAAAGAACTGGTCAAGCCGATGATTCCCAAGTGCCGTCGCCTCGTGCTCGATCTCACCGACGTGAGCTTTGTCGACAGTTCAGGTTTGGGCACACTGGTTGGGTTGAAGGTGTCGGCAGGCTCGGCCGCTTATTGCAGTCTGGAGTTCATCAACTTCGCGCCCCAGGTCAAGGAACTGTTGCACATTACCAAGTTGAGCCAGCTGCTGGGGCTCAGTTGAACCGATGTCCTGATGCGCGATCCTATCGCGTCGCCTTCTCCAGCAAATACATATACGAGCGATAGATCTGCCCGGTAGCGCGAGTCATTCCGATCTCGCAGGTGCGGCTGCTGGAATAGCACTCGTCGGGATGCTTCGCCTTCACTTCCGCCGCTTCGTACTTGGTTGCCGAGCGGGTGAGCTCAGGAAACAGAAATCCCCGGTCACCGGCGAATGCACAGCAACCCGCGCTGGCGGGAATCGCAACCTCGTCGCTGCAGGCGCGCGCAATGCCTTCCAGCTTCGCCGTGATCCCCATCTTGGTAACCGAGCACACAGGATGCAGTGCCACAGAGTGGGACTTCGTCTTGATCTGCAGCTTGGGCAACAGCGTGTCGTGGACAAACTCGATGGAGTCAACGATCTGCAAACGATCGAAACGCTCCTGGTTCTCTTCGGTCAAGTAAGAGCGCGCGGTTTTAAATCCATAGGTGCAGGGACTGGTGTCGACCACTATGGGCAATTTGCCTTGATCTGACCAGCTCCAGAATTTTTCTATCGCCGCGTTAATAGTGATGGCGTGAGCCCGGGTAAAGCCCTTGGAAGAAAATGGTGTGCCGCAACACACTCCGGCCACGTCGTGCGGTATATAAACCGGAACACCGGCACGGCTGGCGAGATCGACTGTGACTTCCATCAGCGAGCGGTCTTCCGGCTCACCCGGCAGCCGGCCCATCACGCGCGAGATGCAGGCGGGAAAGTAGACAGCCTCGGCGCGCACCTTGCGTGTCTTCGGCACGGGTCCCGCCGCATAGGGAGTGTCGGGCATCCATTCGCTCAGGTTGTCGCCGGCGAAACGCTTCATCGTCCGGGTCAGCGACTTCATGCGCTCAGGCCCCGATCAATCTTTGGGTCACATGCCCCAGCCGCAACGCCGTGCGCAACACTCGTTCGGTAAGGCTGAAGTTTTTCGCGATACGGACTGCCCATTCGTGTGCGCTGAGGGGAGCGCGAATGTTGCGGAATCGTTTGACCAGTTGTCCGGTATCGATGCTGACCGGGACAAGCAGTAGCGCACAGGCCATCGGTGGCGCAGGTGTCTAGCGCCATGTAGGGAAATTCGCGATCCAGAGCCTGATAAAGATCGGTCGCTGCCTGCTGACTGCCGAAGGCCAGCGATGAGGGGAGGGCTTGCTGGCCAGTTTCATCGCTGGCCTCGTGCAGCCGCGCCATCTCCCGCCGCACCACGATGCGCTGCCGGGGAGTCAGCGTCAGGTCGCGGCTGGGACATTTCGGCTCGCAGTAACCGCACTCAATGCACTTGTCGATCTCCGGTTCCACCGAAGGCAACTGCTTCAGGTTGGCCAGATGCGCGTTGCGATCGGGATTGATGATGACGCCGGGGTTCAGCAGATTGTCGGGATCGGCCAGCTCCTTCAGCCGCCGCATGATCTCGTATCCCTCGCGTCCCCACTCGGTTTGGACGAAGGGCGCCATGTTGCGGCCGGTGCCGTGTTCAGCCTTCAAGGCGCCGTCGTAGCGCTCGACCACCAGCTCAACTACATCGTCGATAAAGTGAGCGTACTGATCGATGACCGCCTGATTGTTGAAACTCTGCGTGATCACGAAGTGCAGGTTTCCGTCTTTGGCGTGGCCGAAGATGATGGCGTTGTCGTAGGCATGGCGGCGGAAAAGACCTGTCAGCTCGTGCGCGGCATCGGCCAGCGCTTCAATGGGAAAGGCAACGTCTTCGATGATGACGGTGGTTCCGGTCTTGCGCACCGAACCTACCGACGGAAACATTCCCGCGCGAATATTCCACAGCAGAGCCTGTTCGGCGGCCACGTGCGTGAACCGTGCCGGCTCACACAGCTTCAGGCCTCCGACGGACTCCGCGGCTAGTTTCTCCAGCTCGGTGCGCTCGCCCTCGTCGGCCGACTGAAACTCTACCAGCAGGCCCGCAGCCGCTTCCGGCAGCGAACGGATCGAGGCGGGAACTCCGGCCTTGCCTTCGACGGACCGCAGTGACGCGCGATCCATGATCTCCAGCGCCTTCGCTCCGGCCTGGCGCAACGGCACAATCGAATCCGCCGCCGCATACAGATCGGGAAACAATAACAGCCCGGTATATTTCACCGGCAAATCAGGAACGGTATTCAGCACGGCTTCGGCAATGAAGGCCAGCGTGCCTTCAGAGCCGACCATCACGTGCTGGAAGATGTCGACAGCGCGATCGAAGTCGAGAAACGCGTTCAGCGAATAGCCGGTCGTGTTCTTCATCCGGTACTTGTTGCGGACCCGCTCGCGCAACGCCGGATCCCTCTCCAGCTTCGCCTTCAATTCCAGCACGCCGCGCGCCAGCTCGGGCTCGCGAGCGTGAAATTCGTCATCGGCATCGGGCAGCGAGGTATCGATCACCGTTCCCGAGGGCAGCATGAACTTCATGGATTGCAGCGTGTGATAGGCGTTCTGCTCGACCCCGCAACACATGCCGCTGGAATTGTTCGACAGGATTCCGCCCAGCGTGCAGGTGGCGATGGAAGCCGGGTCGGGTCCGATCTTGGCGCGATAGGGAATCAGCGCGCGGTTGGCGCTCGCGCCAATGACTCCCGGCTGCACTCGAATCTTTTTCCCGTTCTCTTCCACTTTTACGTCGCGCCAATTGCGCGCGACTTCCACCAGCAGCCCATCGGAAATCGACTGTCCGGACAGACTGGTGCCGGCGGCGCGGAAGGTCATGGGAATCCGGGTCTGCTGGCTGAAGGCGAACAAGGCGCGAATCTCGTCCAGGCTCTGCGCCTGCACTACCGCTTTGGGGATCAGCCGATAGAAGCTGGCGTCCGACGCCCATGCGATCAGGTCAATGGGGCGCACCAGAATGCGTTCGCTGGGAATGAAGCCGTTCAGCGCTAACTGAATTTCTTTCGAGGAGATTTCCGCCGGAGCCAGGAGAGTTGCAGCCATTATTCTTCCCTTCGCCTGCTGACCCAAGCCAGCAAGCCAGGCGCAGGCGCGGCAAGCGACAAGCTTTTCCGGGATGCGCCTGTTTTGAATCTAAAGCAGCCGGTGAGGGAAGACGCGGAAGCAGGTCACAACGGGTTGTGACAGAGGGCACAACTCGCACCGGCACGCCCTAATGCGCGGCTGCCGGCGGTGATCAACTTGTCGGATTAAGGAAATATGGAAGAAGTTCGACTTCGACGGTGTGTGACTTAACATCCTGGCGGATGGCCAGGTTGCGTTCTGCTCGAAATCCCGAGGGCAATAGCTCCTGGTGCCGCTTCATGAAATCTTCCGTCTCTTTCGGGTTGTATAGCTTGCCCTCCAGCGAAGCCCAATCCGCGGTTAGGGTCCGGGCCGCCTGCGACTGAGGCGGCAGGCCAGTTAGTTTCAAATCACCAACGTAAAATCTGGCGCCTTCATCACAACTCACTGCCAGCTTGATGCGGTGGGTTTGGTTCACTACATCGGTATTTGGCACGGGCGTGAAATTGATGAAGCCGCTGTTCGCATAGAGCTTGCGCAGGCTGATAAGACCTAAGCGAACTTTTTCGACGTCAAACAACTCTCCCGGCGAAATCGGAAATTGGGCACGCAACTGGTCCGGCGGAAAGAAATTGCACCCGGGGAGTTGGAGCGATTCGAGCTTATATATCTGACCTGCATCCACTCGGAAGGCAAGATCGACAACCTTCTCAATTGCAGTTTCGCTTACCACGGTGGTCTCGGCTTCCCCAACCTGGGCCCGAAAATAGCCCCGCCGCTGGAGCGCTTCGCGGATGAGTCCCGGAATATCAACTGGCCAGCCAACTTGGTCCTGCCCGTTTTGGACGTCCCGCACGATCTGCTGGTAGTCGTCCACCGGTAGTTGCGTGAGATTTACCAGGGTGAGATTGCGGACGGTTACCGACTTAGCCGGCACGGCATCCTGGGCAGGTGCAGCGTTGCCGGCAAACAGAAGCGCGAGGGCCAGAGCAAACCGAGTCATGACAGGCTTCCTCAGCTGCGGACTTTCCAGATTATAGCCCGACAACCCGGCTTCAGCGGGCCGCAAGCGCGACAACTCAATCGGGCTTCAGCCGCGGTCGGATTTCTGCAGGGGCTGAAGCCCGGGCACTGGCTCGTCCTTTCGGCACGGCTAAAAGTCGTGCCCTGATACAAACCGGAGTCATTTCGGACGTTGCCGGAGGCCCCTTCTTTGCGGTTCTTTCGCCCCCATGTTATCCTTGACGACGTAACAACATACGATAAAAGAGTAGGAGCGCAGCTGATTCAGTGTTAGCCCGAGAGAAAAAAGCCGCTTTGATTGACCAGAACCGGAGAGACGATCACGATACCGGCTCCCCGGAAGTTCAGATTGCCATCCTGAGTACGCGGATTGGCGAGTTGACCGAGCATTTCAAGACGCATAAGAAGGACCATGCCTCCCGGCGCGGTCTTCTCATGATGGTGAGCCGGCGTCGCGGCCTGCTCGATTACCTCAGAAAGTCTGATACCGAACGCTACAAAGCCGTCATTCAGAAACATGGCATCCGCAAATAACCTTTTTGCCAGCCACTGAACAACCTCGCTGCGGGCGTATTTGTGCATCGACCTTTTCCTGACAGGCTTGCATGCGGCGCCTATTGGGAGAACCGGAACTGTGATTCCGGGAAGGCAAGACATCCGGGCGCGGGGTGCGCCCACAACCTTTGTCCAGCTTCTCTCGGCTGACGTACTTCACTCCATCTCCCTATCGTCGCTCAGGAGACGCGAATGTTCGAATTCGCGTCCACGCTTGAAAGCCGCCTGAGCGGCGACGCAGGGCTCTATCGGTTGCGTTCGGAACGGAAGGAACTAAGAAAATGACTGACGAAATGAGCGCCTCATTGCATGGCGTCCACAAACATGAAGTTACGGTCGAGCTGGCCGGTGGCAAGTCCATTCACTTTGAAACCGGAAAACTGGCCAAGCAGGCCCACGGCTCCTGCATTGTGCGCATTGGCGACAACGTAGTTCTCGCCACCGCCTGCGCCAACGCCGATCCCCGCGAGGGCATCGACTTTTTCCCGCTGACCGTCGACTATCGCGAATACACCTATGCCGCGGGACGCATTCCGGGCGGGTTCATCAAGCGCGAAGGTCGGCCCAGCGAGCGCGAGATTCTTACCAGCCGCCAGATCGATCGCCCCATACGGCCGCTGTTCCCCGAAGGCTTCCGCTGCGAGACCCAGGTCATCGCCATGGTGCTGTCGGCAGACACGACCAACGATCCGGATGTCGCCGGCATTAACGGCGCGTCGGTGGCGCTGAGCGTATCCGACATTCCGTTCCACGGCCCGATCGGCGCGGTTCGCGTCGGGCAGGTCGATGGCAAGTTCGTTATCAATCCGACCTATGACGAGCAGCGCGCCGGCAAGCTGAACTTGATGGTTGTTGGCACCGCCGACGGCATCGTCATGATCGAGTCGGGCGCGAAGGAAGTTTCGGAAGAGACCGTTGTCCAGGGCATCGAGTTCGGCCATCGAGCAGATCAAGAAGATTTGCGCCGCTATCAGCGACCTGGCGCAGAAGGTCGGCAAGGCCAAGCGCAAGGTTGAGCCGGTTGTGACCGACGACAGCCTACCTGGGCGAGCTGCGGTCCAAGTTTGGCGAGCGCCTGTCTGATGCCGCCAACACCGAGAAGCATCCCAAGAACGAAAGCTACGCGCTGATCAAGCAGCTTAAGGACGAAATAAAGTCGGCGGTTCCGGAAGATGACGAAGCCGGCCGCAAGAAGGCCAGCAAGTACTTCGATCTGCTGCGCGAGCAGATCTTCCGCGAGCAGGTGATCAAAGAAAAGCGCCGTCCCGATGGCCGCAAGTTCGATCAGATCCGCGATATCTGGATTGAAGTTGGCGTGCTGCCCCGGACTCACGGCTCGGCGATCTTCACTCGCGGTGAGACCCAGGCCCTGGTCACCACGACCTTGGGCACGGGCGATGACATGCAGCGGCTGGAGGCCTTCGAAGGCGAAGCCAAGAAGCGCTTCATGCTGCACTACAATTTCCCGCCGTTCTCGGTGGGCGAAGTCGCGTTCCTGCGTGGAGCGGGCCGTCGCGAGATCGGCCACGGCGCACTGGCTGAGCGCGCTATCTCGGCCGTGCTTCCCAGCGATACGGATTGGCCTTACGCCATGCGCGTCGTCTCCGACATTCTGGAGTCGAACGGATCGTCGTCGATGGCCACGGTTTGCGGAGCTTCGCTCAGCCTGATGGATGCGGGCGTTCCGCTGAAGGCTTCGGTTGCCGGCGTCGCCATGGGACTGGTGAAGGAAGGCGACGATTACGCCGTCCTCACCGACATCGCGGGCGCGGAAGATCATTACGGCGACATGGACTTCAAGGTTGCCGGAACGCGCGAGGGCATTACTGCGTTGCAGATGGACATCAAGGTGATGGGCATCACCTCGCAGATCATGCGTGAAGCGCTGGAGCAGGCGCGCGCGGGACGGCTGTACATCCTCGACAAGATGAACCAGGTGATTGGCGAGCTCGCGTACCACGCTGAGCGACTTCGCACCGCGGTTCTACACCCTGCAGATTCCGACCGACAAGATCCGCGATCTGATCGGACCGGGCGGCAAGGTGATTCGCGGAATCATCGAGGCGACCGGCGTCAAGATCGACGTGGAAGACAGCGGCAAGGTCAACGTGTCGTCGAGCGATCAGGAGGCGGCTGCCAAGGCGCTGCAGATGATTGGCGACATTACCGCGACCGCCGAAGTTGGCAAGACTTATCTCGGCAAGGTGACGCGGCTGGCGGATTTCGGCGCGTTCGTCGAGATTATTCCCGGCACCGATGGATTGCTGCACATCAGCGAAGTTGCCGAGCATCGCATCAACGATGTTCGCGACGAACTGAAGGAAGGCGATCAGGTGCTGGTGAAGGTGCTGGCGGTCGACGGCAATCGCATCAAGCTGTCGCGCAAAGCCATCTTGAAAGAGCAGCGCGCCAAGATGGGCGGCGGCGAAGCTCCTCCGGAGGGCGGTGGTGGTGAAGGCGGCGTCGAAGGCGGCGGTGCGGTAACCTTCGAGGGCGGACACGAACGGGCAGACGAGCCCAGCGGCGAGCCCAACTACAATCGCGATGGCGAACGGCGTGAGCATGCCGGCACTCATTCCGGCGGCCGCGGAGGCCCCGGCGGTGGTCGTGGCGGACGGCCCGGTGGTGGACGCGGTGGACGTCCAGGCGGCGGACGCGGTGGACCGCGACGGTAGAGAAACAGTGATTAGTGGATAGTGGGTAGTGGATAGTTCTGGAAAACCTGGAACTCATTACTACGAAGCTGTCTGCCGTCCGTAAGCTGTCGCAAGGTTTGTATCAGGGCCCGGCTTCAGCCGGGCCGCAAGTGGACCAAGGATGACGTGGGCTTTAGCCCCTGTGCAGTTTTTTGCAGGGGCTAAAGCCCGACTTTCTTTGCGGGCTTGTTTCGGCACGACTGGAAGTCGTGCCCTGACACAAAGCGTGATGGTGACCGGCACGTGTAAAGTTGAGGGCTGATACAAAGCATCGTGGGTTCGACACGACCGGAGTAGCCCGCGCTGAGCTAGCCGCGGGTGCTCTGATACAAAGCAGAATGATTTGCGGGATGGATCGTAGCTGCCAACCACAATCCGCTCGCAACTATTCACGATCCACTATTGACGATCCACGATCCACCAATCACGATCCACTGGTCTCTGATGTTCACCTTCTTCATCGGCAAGGGCGGCGTGGGCAAGACGACGGTCTCGTCGGCCTACGCGCTGCACCGGGCCGCGACAGCAGCCGCAGACGGCGACATCCTGTTACTGTCCACCGATCCTGCCCACTCGCTGGCCGATGTGCTGCAGGTCAAGCTCTCCGACATCCCAAAACGTTTGCGCACGCCCGGGCAGTTGTGGGCGCGGCAGATCGATCCGGAAAAGCAAATCAAGAAATTCCTACGGGCCGAGCGCGAAGATATTCTCGCGCTGCTGAATAAAGGCAGCCTGTTCACTCGCGACGAACTGGAGCCGTTGCTCGACACCAGCCTGCCCGGAATGGCTGAGGTCGCGGCGCTGCTGGCGATTCATGAACCGATCGGCAGTAAGTATGACGAAGTTGTGATCGACACCGCGCCCATGGGACATGCCATCCGGTTGTTCCAGATGCCAAAACATTTCGCGCGCTTTCTGGATGTGCTGGAGACGGCGGCATCGCGCGACGTCGTGCTGGCGCGGCATTTTGGCGGACAGGTGCGCCGCGAGCCGGTGCTGGATCGCTGGGCACGAATGGTTGAGAACGTCGAACAGGCTTTATCGGCCGGTGGGTCGCGGCTGGTGATGGTGACGAGCGCGGAGCCATTCTCGTTGAATGAGGCGGCACGCTCGGCACCGTCATTTCAAGATAGCGATGCAGGGGAGCGAATCGACGAGATCGTTCTCAATCGCATTGTTAGTGCGAAGTCGAGTTGCGCACGATGCCGGCAGCGCTCCAGGCAAAGCCGCGACGCGCAGAAATTCTTGCGGCAACACTTCGCAAAGGCGAAGATCTTGACCGCTGAAGATCCCGGCTGCCCGATCCTGGGAATCGACGCGCTGCGAAAATTTGGGGCGCACGTTTTCGCCGGCAAAGATTTGCCGGCCTCAGTTGCGATCACGCCAGCGGAGTCTCCCAGCTTGAAACTTGAAGCAGCCGTTTGGCCCGGCCTGGTCACTCCGTTGACGTTGACGCTGGGTAAAGGCGGGGTAGGGAAGACCACGGTTTCGGCGGGGCTCGCGTATCACCATCGCAAAGTCAAGAAGAGCGACGGCGTGGTAGTGTGCTCGATTGACCCTGCGCCTTCGCTGGGCGATGTGTTCGCAGCGAAGATTGGGGACAAGTTGCAGCCGGTGCTGCGAGACCGCAAACTGCGAGCCGTCGAAGTGGACGCCATGGCCGACTTTCAGCGCTGGACGGGCGAGTTGCGCGCCAGGCTGAACGACGCCATGACCAGCGAGCAGAGCGGTATCCATCTGGATGTGAGCCTGGACCGCAAGTTTCTGCTGGCTCTGCTCGACGTGGTGCCTCCGGGCGTAGATGAAATCTTCGCCATCTTTCGCATCCTCGATCTGCTGCAGACCGGCGACCGGGTGGTGATCGACATGGCGCCGACGGGGCATGCGCTGGAAGTGCTGCGAACTCCGGCGCGCCTGCTGGCGTGGACGCGCGTGTTGTTGAAAACCCTGGCCGCACACCGTACACTACCCATCGCTCGTGACGCGGCGGTAGAAGTTGCGACGCTTTCGCAAAACGTGCGGCAACTGGCGGCGATTTTGCGCGACAGCAAGAGTTGCCGCGTGGCCGTGGTTACCTTGCCCGAACCGCTGCCGGATTACGAGACGCGCCGGCTGATGCTTGAGCTGCGCGAGCTGAAAGTACCGTTAGGCGCGGTATTTGTGAATCGCGTGTTGACCGATGGCGGCGAATGCTCGCGCTGCAGATTGGCAATGGAGTGGCAGGCGGCTTCGCTGGCGAACTTGCACCGGCAGTTGAAGGACAATGAAATTTTTGTTGTGCTGGAATGTGAAGCGGCGATATCCGGAGCACAAAGTTTGCGATTATTAACGCGGAAACTATGGCGACTGGTCTGAAGAGCGTTGCGAAAGCAAAGAAGGTGGCGCCGGTCGCCGATCAGGCGCTCTACCTCTACGCGATTTCGCAGCTGCCAGCTCAAACTGCAGCGGCAATCGCAAGCGAAGGCATCGATGGCCGCGCGCAGAATTGAAGCGATTCGTTGCGGGGACTACGTTGGCTGGATCAGTCGCGTCTCCAAGAATGAGTTTGCCGATCGCCTGACCGAGAACATGCAGGACCTGGAATGGCTGGCAGCGGCCGGATTAAGACATCAACGCGCGGTCGCCGAGATCTCACAGCAGTCGGCGAGCTTGCCGGCAAGATTTGGCACCGTGTTCCTAAGCGACGACTCGTTGCAGCAGCACGTGAAAGAGCGCAAAGCTGCTTTGCGCAAAGCATTCGAGCGCGTGGCTGATGCCGACGAGTGGGGAATCAAGCTGTTTGAAATTGCCAGGCCCAAGCGATCTGCCACCGTGACGGCAGCGAGCGGTTCGGACTACCTTAAGAAGAAGGCGGAGATGTTGCAGCCGCGCGCGGCCAAGCTCGATCAGGAAGGACAGGCGTTCGTTGCGGCGGTGACAAAGCTGGCGGTTGCGGCTTGTCCGGGTGGCAAGGCCAGCGCCGGGCAGCCGGGACTGGTGTGGCACGGATCGTTTCTCATCCGCAGAAAAGATCAGAAGAAGCTGGAGGCGCTGTTGACGAAGTACGCGAGCCAATGGCACGAAACGCGGCGCATCGACTGCAGCGGGCCCTGGCCTCCGTATTCGTTTGTGGGGGAGCATGTCACCTGATCTGGATTCGGTATCGGCGCTGACGCTGGAGGGCGACAGCGAAACTTCGCTGCTCGAGATCCTCGACCACGTGCTGAATTCGGGAGTGGTGATTCACGGCAGCCTGGTAATTTCGCTGGCCGGAGTCGATCTGGTTTATGTCGGACTGAACGTGGTGCTCACCTCAGTAGAGACCGCACTACGCAACATGAAAAAATCTGCTGATTCGTTGCCCCCGGTGTCGTGAGCCGCTCAATGCCCTGTCTGCTTTATTGCGTGACCCAGCAAAATCAAACTGTGAAAGTTGCAGCCGGAGTCGGCGAGGCTGCAGTGCAGTCGCGCGAGATGCTGGGCGTGCGCGTGTATTGGAGCAACATTGACAATCCCGAAGTGGTGATGGGCGAAGCCGAATCCGTAAAGAAAGCGGCGCTGCAATTTCATCAGGTGCTGCGCGAGATTCTGGCGGTGACGACTCCGATCCCGTTTCGTTTTCCCACGCTGCTGGAAAGTGAAGACGTTCTGGAGCAGCATCTGGCGCCGGAGCAGGAACTCTACCGCGCAGCGTTGGAGAGAACGGCCGACGCGGTGCAGTACGAGGTGGTAGGGACGTGGGCAGGGGAAGAGCAAGCTGACCTGGCGACTCCGGTGAGCGGCCGGGAATATCTGAAGCGGCGTCAGGCAGCCGGCGGGCGGATTGCGGCGGTGGAAAGTAAGCTCAAAAGTGTCACTGGCGATTCGGTGCGGGAGTGGCGAGGCCGGCAAGAGCGCAAGACGCATCGCTGGTTTGCGCTGGTGCCACGTGCCAGCCGCGAGCGTTTTATCGCGTCGCTGCGCAGTGCCGGATCGTCTGAAGGAATCAAATTGCGCCTGAGTGGACCGTGGCCTCCCAGCGAGTTTGTCGCACGACGAGGCGAAAATGGATAGGCCCAAACCGCTGACGCCCGGTGAGGTGGATGCTGCCGTCAATGACTTGCGACGCCAACTGGAAGGACTGACGCAGAACGCAATCGAGCGGATCGACTGCTCGCAGGAGACGATCGAACAGGGGCTGGCGAAACTGGTGCTGGGTCTTATCGAGTTGCTGCGGCAGCTTCTGGAGCGGCAGGCGATTCGCCGCATGGAAGGCGGCTCGCTCACTGACGCCCAAGTCGAGGAGATGGGACTGGCGCTGATGAAATTGGAGGTGAAGATCAAAGAGCTGGCGGAGCAATTCAACCTGAAACCCGAGGACTTGAACCTGAACTTGGGTCCCCTTGGCAACCTGTTGGAGTAGAACGGCGTCTGTTGGGGTAACAAAACGGAAGTTACCTTCGGTTCAGAAGTGAGGGCAACCGTCCGAAAGGGGTAGAGCTCAAAGGGACTAATCTCAGGTGGGGCGAGGGGAACGATGACCGATGAGGTGTTTCAACCAGCCAGCGAGATTCCGGAATCAGGGGTTTATCAAGTACTGCATTATCGCCACCGTTTGTATCACGACGTCATCATTCTTCGCGGCCAGAACTTTCCGGTTTGTTCGGAGTGTGGGAGCAACGTTCGATTTCGCCTGGTAAAGGCGGCGCCGTTCATTGAATTGGATCGGAACTTTCAGAACAAGCAGGGTCTGGGGCCGGATTGAAGTTCCGACGCCGGCAAGAAGCAGATCCCTCACCGGCTGAAGCCCGCTCGTGTTGACAACAAACAACGTCGGTTCGTGACGACAGGATATTAAGAGGGGTTCTCCGACTAGCTGAAGCTACGTCCTTCGAAATCCTACCGGACGGAGTTTTTTTCAGAAATCTTCTGTCAGCGCGGGTGGCCCATCCTACCTACTTGAGGGTGCCCCATCCAAGCCGGGTTTGCTTGGGTGGGGTAGTTCAACGACCTTCACCCGCAAAGGCATTCCCATTCGCTCTCTTCGTCGTCCCGTCCATTCCGATTCAATCTCGATCACACCCTCCACTCCCGTTGCGTAGTGGCGGAAGCTGCTCCATCCCCAATCTTCCGGCTTCTCCACCAGCCCTCGCTTGACCGGATTGCGGTGCATGTAGCGCAACTTCTCAATCCGCTTCTTCGCCGTCGATACATTGAAGTCATAATAGCGTGCCTGCCAGAAATGCGGGCGCCCGGCAATCAGTCTGCGGGCCACCGATTGCTTCAGCGCTTGCAAGGCGACGGCCAGCGTGCTGCGCTCGGGCTCGCTCACCAACAGATGCACGTGCTCGGGCATGACGACATAGCCGGTGACCCAAAAGCCGTACTGTCGGCGCGTGCTCTCCAGCGCGGCCTCGAATTCCCGCTTGGCGCCGGAGGAGGCCAGCAGAGGCTGACGACGGTAGCAACTAAAAGTGATGAAATGGAGGTCGCGAGTTTGTTGGTAGCCGCTTCAGTCCCCAAGGCATGAGCGCAGCCTATAATGCCTGGCTGTGGGAAGTCAGTGACCGGCGACGAAAAATCCCCACCCAAGCAAACCCGGCTTGGATGGGGCACCCTCAGATTGGTTGGGTGGGCCACCCGCCCTCCGCACGGCAGGGTGAAGTTAGATGTGACTGAGAACCCTGAACCAGTTCCTGAACCCATGAAGCCCGCGCCGCCTTGGCCGACATGACAGCCAAAGCCAAAGGCATGACCCGTCGGTTCGTCAATAGCACATTCAAGCCCTAGTGGGTCGACCGCGTTCAGTGGAGCCGTATGCGGGAAACCCGCTCGTACGGATCTGTGCAGGGGGTACGGAGCAATCCGTATCCCTCCCGCAACTCTCAACCTCTCTCGCTATCCCCAATCCACAAAACTCGACTAACCAGGCTTCCTAGGCTGCCAGTCCTTGGGCATGGGCGGAATATTCTTCCCAGCAGTGCGTCTCCAATGCCGCTCTTCCAACGCACCGACCAACATTCCCAGTCCAAAAACTCCCCAGGCAGTATTCTCTGTAAGGTCCAGACGGAATTTCTCCGCATGTGTCTGGAAAACGACGATACCGTGAATGTTTCTCGGGTAGACCCTTCCGGTTGCCCGATTGGGGACGCGCGGAAGAGTATCAAGGTATTGGTTCCATATACTTCCGCTATATAGCAGCACGGCAAGACTAGGGACCATCAGAGCGATGGCCACAATTCTCCAAACTCTCTTGGGTGTCTTCATTGGATCTTACCTTGGCGGGTGGCCCAGCCTACCATCCTAAGGGTGCCCCATCCAAGCCGGGTTTGCTTGGGTGGGGTAGTTCAACGACCTTCACCCGCAAAGGCATTCCCATCCGCTCTCTTCGTCGTCCGGTCCATTCCGATTCGATCTCGACCACGCCATCCACGCCCGTTGCGTAGTGTCGAAAGCTGCTCCACTCCCAGTCTTCCGGCTGGTTCACCAGTCCACGCTTCACCGGATTGCGGTGCATGTAACGCAACTTCTCAATCCGCTTCTTCGCCGTCGATACATTGAAGTCATAATAGCGTGCCTGCCAGAAATGCGGGCGCCCGGCAATCAGTCTGCGGGCCACCGATTGCTTCAGCGCTTGCAAGGCGACGGCCAGCGTGCTGCGCTCCGGCTCGCTCATCAACAGATGCACGTGCTCAGGCATGACGACATAGCCGCTGACCCAGAATCCGTATTGCCGCCGCGTTTGTTCCAGTGCCTCCTCGAACAACCCTTTAGCTGCTGCGCTGGCCAACAGAGGCTGACGACGGTAGCAACTAAAAGTGATGAAATGGAGGTCGCGAGTTTGTTGATGCCGCTTCAATCCCCAAGGCATGAGCGCAGCCTACAACGCTTGGCTGTGGGAAGTCAGTGACCGGGACGAAAAATCCCCACCCAAGCAAACCCGGCTTGGATGGGGCACCCTCAAGTTCGTAGGTTGTGCCATCCGCGGCCCTTCGAAAACACCAGAATCGATGAAAATTTATTTCGGCGCGGCGGCATTTTGCTTCCGGCCAGGCAACCCGGCTGCATCTAAGTAAACGAGGGTGCTGGGTTCTAAAAAGACGCGCGTCGCCGCTTCGCTAGATTTTTCACGAGGAAAATTGACACTGGATTCCGTGTCCGCTAGGATACGCCCTTGTGTCGAAGCGCGGCCACGGAGCTTCGGCAATTCCGCACTCTTTTTACCCGGAACTATCTAGAGCTAGAAGACGACAGAATGGAACGAGTACCCGACCGTCTCAGGAACGGCGAATCTGCTCGACATCCTTGACCGGGTGTTGGACAAAGGCCTGGTTATTGCCGGCGACGTGCGGATTTCGCTGGCCAACGTAGAGCTGTTGACCATCCGCATCCGTCTGCTCGTCTGTTCCGTGGATAAGGCGGAGCAGATCGGATTGAACTGGTGGAAGTTCGATCCGAACCTTACCCATCCGGCGGGGATCAGCCGGGGCACCCGCACGCAATTGCCGCGTCCGGGGCCGGGAACTGAACTGAGATTGCCGGTGGTTCCCGCAAAGCGAGTGGCAGCCAAAGAAAGCTGCGAAGAAGAAAGAAGAAAGCGCAAGGATACAGGGAGAGATCGGCAGGAGGATTGGCAATGGCAGTCGAACGAGTTTCCGGCGGTTCCAGTCTGATCGACGTACTGGACCGCGTCTTGGACAAAGGCATCGTGATTGACGCCTGGGTGCGCATTTCACTGGTGGGCATCGACTTGATCACGGTAGAAGCGCGCGTCGTCGTGGCTTCCATCGATACCTACTTGAAGTATGCCGATGCCGTGGGATTCACCGGGCTGGTTTCGCGTCCGCAACTGGCAGCGGGAGGAAGAGGAGATCACGACTGTCGAAACCACTCGACGCCCGGTTCGCAGGCGTCGTGCAGCGGGCCGTGCCTAGGCAGGTTAACGCCGTGGAGTAGTTTTGATGGCTTCGCCCCAGATGCGCGTGCGATCTGAGCTGCCTGAATCTGCCGGAAAGCGCCGGCGATCGGCGCTTCGCTTGCTTGGCGCCGAGCGCAGCGAAGAGATCTTCCCCGTCCTGGTGGAAGAGATCGTTGCCCTGGGGCATCCCCGCGCTCTCATCGCCAAGGTCGACTTCGAGACCTCGGAAATCCTGCCTATCGCTTCGCTGAACTGCTCGAAGAGCTTGCTCGCAGCAAGTTTCGCACTACGCTTTACGCGATCGAAAATCCGCTGGTGCGAGTGCTGCACGGCCAGGAGCCGGAACTGGTTCCAGGCAGAAGCAAGCGCGAGCCCAGCTATCTATTACCATCCGCTGGTGTACCGCAACAAGACTGCCTGCTGGGAAGCCGAGCGCGCGCCGCCGGGGCGAATGCGTTGCCGTAGAAAATTTCCACTCGCGGCTGAAACTGCAATTGCAGGACCAGGTTTGCAGCACTTGCGACATGCGCTGCCTACGCCGGCATGGTGGTGACAGAAGTGCGCCGTGGGGCCTCGCAGGGCCGACATTGCCGAGCTGCGCGCCCTTATCGATCTGGCGAATCGCTATCTGTCGCGCCTGTTTAAGGTGGAGCATTACTACAACCGCATGATCGAGATGGAGACCGTCATTGCGCAGATGCAGACGGTGATGGAGAGCATGACCGACCCGGTGATTCTTACCGATCCGCAGCATCGCGTGATCACGCAGAACAAGGCGGCGCGAGCGGTTCTTCAAAGTTCCGGAAGATGTGAGCGAAGGCCGAGTGCGGGCGGTCGAGCTGAACAATCTCCTGTTCTCGGCGGCGCTGTCTTCCATGGCGGTCTCGGGCAGACGAATCCTCGCGCGACATGACGCTGGTGGACGCCATCGAAGGCGAGGAAGTTCTGTTCGAGGCGGTATCTGCGCCCAGCTTCAGCTCCCGACGGGCGGCGTACCGGCATGGTCACGGTGCTGCGCGATGTGACCGATCTGCGTCGTGCCGACGAGGAACTGCGTTCCAACTACGACAAACTGCGTCAGGCCGAAGAGGTGGTGCGGCAGGACCGCGACCGGCTGAACCTGATCATCGAGAACGTGGGCGACCCGATCATGGTTTGCGATCGCGACGCGAAAGTGGTGCTGCTCGATCCCCTGGCGCAGGACCTGCTTGGGTCAGAGAACAGCCGCGCGCGTGCTGCACATGCGCAACCAGGCGAAGCTGGATGCTTACGTCACGAAGTTCACCTACTCCTTTTCCGACCGGGAGAGCACCCCATCCAGCTCACCCATCCGGAACCACGCATCAGGAGGTGGAATACGACGCGCGCTCGGGCAAGATCTATGACGAGCGTGGCCTGGTAGCTTACACCGTCACCGTTCTTCGCGATCTGACTGCGGTTCGCCGCCTGGAGCAGCTCAAGATGGAGCGGCGCATGCTCGAGATGGAAAAGTTTGCCGTCGCCGGACGGCTGGCGGGCACCATCGCCCATGAGGTGAACAATCCGATGGAGGCGATCAAGAACTGCATCTTCATGTTGAACGACCAGATGAAGCCGGAGGCGGCTCCGGTTTACGAAATCCTGAAGGCGGAAACCGAACGGGTGGCCCGCATCGTTCGCCAGATGCTGGGGCTTTATCGCAACACCGAGCAGGCGGGCAACGTTGACGTCAACAGTGTGGTGGAAGACACGTTGCTGCTGTTTGCCCGGCAGCTGGACCGGGCCGGAGTGCGGGTCGAGAAGGAATTGGAGCCAGTTCCGGTGGCGTTGGGATCGGCCGATCAGATTCGGCAGGTGTTGTCGAACCTGGTCGTGAACGCCAAAGACAGCATGAGCCAGGGCGGCGTGTTGCGGGTGCGAACGCATGTGTTTCACAAGGACGATGTCACGGGAGACGATTCGCATCGTGGTGGCCGACACCGGCAGCGGCATCTCAGAAACCATGCGTGCGAACGATGTTCGAACCCTTCGTCACGACGAAAGGCGAGCGCGGCACGGGATTGGGTCTGTGGATCGTCAAAGGCATTGTTGAGAACCACGGCGGCAAACTGCGCGTGCGCAGCCGGGTGGGTAAGGGAACGGTGTTCAGTATCGAACTTCCGGCGGTGCGGTGAGAAAAGACCTTCGATGACACGCAAATCTCACATTCTGGTGGTCGACGACGAGCCCAACGTCCTGGTGACTTACCGCCTGATCCTGCAACAGCAGGGCTACGAAGTTAGCGCGGCCTTGTCGTCGGAGGAGGCGCGCAAGATCGCTAGCCGAGGAAGAAATCGATCTCTTGCTCTGCGATTTGTCGCTGGAGAAGCAGGAGAACGGATTCGATGTAATCGATTTTGCGCGGCAAAAGAATCCCGACATGCCCGACGGTGTTGTTGACCGGGTATGCCACGCCGGAGGCCAATGACCGGGCTGACGAACTGGGTATACCGATGCTGTTCAAGCCCATCGACATCAAAGAGTTGTTGCAAACTATTTCGGAGATGCTGAGGAACGAATATGGCCAACGGAAGGCGACCGGCTAAAGGATCACCGGCGGCGGTGAAGACTGCGAAGCCTGGAAAGAAGAAGGTCTCGAAGCCGCAGCCCATTGCGATGGTTCCCAAATCTACGAGTGCGCCCGATCTGCGGATGGCGCCCGACGACGGGTTTGCGCGCGGACCGATCGCCGTGCCCGATGTGCGGCAGGAAGGCCGCTACGTTTACGGCATCATTCATCTCGAGAGCCGATGTCTCGTTCGGGCAAGATGGGCATCGGCGGAGCCGGGGAGATGGTGTATGCGGTTACGCATGGAGACATCGCCGCCGTCGTCAGCCGCACCGCAGTTTTCATTTTCGATCCCACGCGCGAGAACGCCCTGGCTCACGAACACGTGATCGAGACGGTGATGAAGACGCACACCATCATCCCCATGAGCTTCGGCACGGTGTTCCGCACCGACGACGATATTCGCGAAGTGCTGCGCAGCATTTATCCCTCGGTAAAAGATGTGCTGAAGCAGATGGCCGGAAAGGTGGAGTTCGGGCTGAAAGTAACCTGGGACCGGGAACACATCATCGAACAGTTGCAGCGCGAGCATGAGGAGATTCATCGCTTCCATCAGGAGATCACGCGCAAGCATCTGCAATCCACTTACTTCGCGCGCATGCAGCTGGGCCGCATGATCGACAAAGCGCTGGCGGAACGCTCGGCCGAATATGTTCGCGAAATCTATGAAGCCCTGCGGGCGATTTGTGTGGCCTCGCGCGACAACAAGCCCATCGGCGACAAGATGATCATGAATGCGGCGTTTCTTCTGGAGCGCGAGCGCGAAGCCGAATTCGATGCCGCGGTTAATCGCATCGCCAAGAAGTTTGGTGACCGGCTGAATTTCAAGTACACCGGACCCTGGCCACCGTATAACTTTGTGAACATCCGTTTGAAGCTGGAACCCAGCAGCGATAACTGACAGCTCGGTTAAGGTTAACGCGGAAGTGTTCGGCTTTTGGTGGAAGCGCCGGGCTTTTAGTCCGGCGAAATCGAAGGCCATTGGAAACGGCTTCAGCCGCGGTTGGCCGGGGCTAAAGCCTTTTCCAAATGCCGCGTTTGCGGCCCGGCTAAAGCCGTGCCCTTCCACCATACACAAACTGACTGGCGGACTCTTATGTTGCTGATCGACGATTTGTTGCTGTCCCCCATCTCGGGCTTCCGATTCATTTTGCGGACGCTGGCGCGCGCCGCCGAAGAGCAATTTACCGACGATGCTCCGATCAAAGATCGCCTGCTGGAATTGCAGACCGAGCTGGAAGAGGGTGCGATCAGCGAAGAAGAATATGTCGAGCAGGAGCGCCAAGTCCTGATCCAGTTGCGGGAGATTCAGAATCGCCGAATGCAGATGGCGGGAATCACTCCCGAAGATGCGGAACGGCTGGGCCGCCCGATGATCGAGATCGCCGTGGAAGTTCCCAAAAAGGCTGGAGGGAAGTAGCAGACGTGCTCTTGCCGCCTCAGACCAATTCCAACTCGACCGATTTTGTCCCAATTTGAAACTTTGCGTTTAAATGCGATTTAAGCCCTGTCCAAGTACCGGGCCAGCCCTGAACACGTCCATGGACTGGATCGTTCCGTAGAAGGGCTCTAATACGCCGCAATAGCCACTTTAGAATGCAGTCAATATGGCTAAATGGTGGCGTTAATATAAACCATCTAAGTGCCAAATCGGGACAGTTGACGCTACGAGCCAGGCACGACCGCAAAACTGGTAGCGTTTGGAACGGGATGCGGCGAGCCGGGCGCCGGCGTCAAAGCCTGGCCGTCAAAGTTGAAGATGTACAACGACCCCTCCGTCAGTGCATAGACGTGGTTGCTGTTGTCCCACAGCACATTTTGCAATCCTGTCGCCTGCACCGGGTTGCCGATCGCGGTCATGGTTCCGTGGGGCCGCAACTTCAAGATTTGAATTCCATTGCCTGCAACCGCCAGATAGGTGCCAGAAGGGTCGAACGCCAAGGCGTTTTCCTGAACCTGGGGCGTTACTCCAGAACCCGGAACCAAACTGAGCCCTCCGTCAGACCCAACCGTGTAATTTCCAAGAATGTATCCGCCGGCATTGCATCCCGGTCCGCCACCATACCACGCCAAGGTGACATAGCCCTGTGCGGACGCGGCAACAGTATTAATGTTGCAGACCTGCAGTTGAAGGTTGGACAACGGTGGCGCGTAGACGAACCCGGGATGGATCCAGGTTAGCGTTCCATTACTGTTGCGTTGCAACATGCCGAAGTCTTGCGCAATCGGGGTGTACGCGTAGCGGTTATCGGGAGAGAACGTTATCACGCCCTGCCATTTGGCCGGTCCGAGCGGCATCGTGGCTCCGCCGATGTAGGAAAGCTCGCCACCGGCGCTAATGGACCAAGGCAACACTTCGCTGTTGCAGGAGCCACATGAATCGACGGCGTTGAGTGTCTGACCCGTGCGATCAAGGTTTAGCGCATAGACAGCTTGTCCGCCTGGGTCTGGAATGTAGGCCAAACCGTTTACTACAGAGGTCTCCTGCAAGGATCCGTCAGACAAGACGTTGTAGGACGCAATGTTTTGGAGATCATCACCGAACAGATGGCTCCCGCTGGCAACCAAACTCCAGCTGGGCAAATTGAAGGGTGAACCGGAGACAGGCTGGGCGCTTCCGTCAGAAGCGACCGCGAAACCAGAAATATAATCAGTCGAGCCGCTCAACCATCCTACGTAGACGTAAGCGGAGTTTGCTGGAGCGGGGTTGTTTCGATCGCTGGCATAACAGAACACTGGAAGGGCGAGTACGCTCAGCGCGAGACACGCGAGCAATTTTGACGAAGACAATTGAGAGTTGGTACAAACCATTCGGCGCATTGTTCCTCCGGTTCATCCACGAGCCTGAATTTTGGAACGTGAACCGCTGAGAAAGGTTTGCTGCTGCTGAACAAAATGCTCGAACTCAAGGCTCCAAGATAAACTGCGAGGCACGCCATTTCGAGACTGATCACAAAGGGGCACAACTACTGAGACAAGACTCCGTGCCCCGGGTTGGTCGAGGACTCCAGCGGGAATTTTTACGGCACGACCGGCGGAGGCGTTCTGGGATGCATTCAAAGCGACTGCGGCATGGTTTTCAAGTTCACTCCGCAGTAAACGATCCTCAACGAACGAGTGCGCGGTTGCGCTGACTGATTGTCAGTGGGGCGGTCTTCCAAGATTGCCCCGTTTTTTTGACCTGCGCTGCAATCATTAGTGAGAACTGAGCCGCAGCAAAGCAATCTGCGTTGTAAGGGCTGCACTGGCGAAATCAGGGGATGTTCACAACCGCTATCCTTATCAACAACTATCCTTCAGCCAGAGAACTTTTGCCCACGGTGAGCCACGGCCCGTCGCGATACGAATCCGCCACCACCCAGGCAGCGGCTGTCAGCACCACAGAGACGACGGTCTCGCTCCATTGAAAAGCGTCTTTGGAGCCTGCCGCCACGATGGGTACCCACACCAGCAGCGTGAACATTCCGATCTGCAACGCCGCGAGCGCCGCTGCCAGCCGGGCGTACACTCCGATGAGCACCGCAATGCCCGCCACGACGAAGGCGCCGCCGGTGAAATATACCCAGGCTACATGCCAGGGCAGCCAGCCAGGCACGAGATCGGCGGTCTGTTTGAGATAGAGGAAATGGGCCACGCCGAAGGGAATCAAGGCCACGCCGTAGAGCACCCTCGCGATGCGCAGACCCTTTTCTCCGGTGGCGAAACCGAGCTGTCGCCTGTCCCAGTCGGCGGCAAACCAGACATACAGTACCCAGACAGCCGCCGCCATCACCGCGATTTTGCAGGCTGCCCACCAATAGTCGACAGTGGGCGATAGGAAGATACCTGGCAGTCGTAACAGCAACAGCCAAAGTAGAAGATAGCCGAGCAGCACGCGGGCGGCGACGACGGCAGTGCGTTGCCAGAGCAGCCCCAGGCCACATGCCAGCGAGACTACGGCGCAGAGATAAGACAGTGCGGACACGCTCTGCGGTATCGGCTGCCACACCGAGATGTACTCGCCTTTGATCAGGCCCAGGATTCCCAGGGCGATCATGGTCGTCGCCAAGACCGCATGACCCACGCTTGTGATGCGCATCGCGCTATCCTCTTCCAGTCATCGACCATTCCTGAAATTGAGCCGGCCAAAAATTGCAATGCTTAAGGAGTCGCCATCTAAGCTGTCCTGCGCTTCTGATGCCGCTGGATCACGGTCATCATTGCGTCCATCTCCCCAGCCAGCGATAGAAAGGCAGCATGGTTCAGCGATTCGCAATTTGGACGGACTCAAGCGGGAAAGGTTGCAGTCGGCTGTGGTTGTTTCGGCGGACCGATGAATGAAACCCAATTACCGGGATGGTCATTGGAAGCGGGTGACAGAAAGCATAAGAGTAGAGGGGGGGAGTGTCTCAGTTTGATTGCATGCCGAGCAAGGCTTAGCCGGGCGCTTTCTGCGATCTGGATCTGGTGCTGGTGATTCGCTGCCCTTTTCTTTTGGCTAGTTCCGCTTCGTATGCTGCCTGAACCTTTTGCGTTGCAAGGGTACGTGTAGATTTCGTCGGGCGCCGGGCTTTTGTCTTGGCGCTTGACTTCCGAAGATGGGTGTCGCGAAGTTCAGCCATGAATTCTGCACTGAGCTTAGGTCCGCCTTCTACCAAAACCTGAGCCAGCCCCTTCAGCTTGGAGGCTGGCAAATTCTTATGCCCCCAGGCATTCATCTCCATCAGAAGAGGAAGCAATTCGATGCCTTTTTCCGTGAGACTGTAAATGGCTTTCTGCTTATGGCTGGGGTCGTGAGACTTGACGATGATGCCTTGTTCGACAAGTCTCTGCAGACGATCGGCCAGAATATTCGACGCTATCCCTTCCATCGACTTGGTCAGGAGCTGGCGAAAATGCCTTCGGTTCGCGAAAATGATGTCGCGAATGACGAGCAGAGTCCATTGATCGCCAAACACTTCGACCATTCGGTTCATAACGCACTCTGACCTGTGATCCTTGCGCACTCTGCTTTTACTCCGGTTGGGTTGCCTTCCCCATGATTGTACAACTGGTTGCAATATGATAACTAGTTGTGTTGCGCTGGGCGGGGTGCAGCAGTTTTTCCGCCAAACCCCTTCCATTTCAGAGACCCTCGCCGGCCAGGGCCTGGAGGCCATTGGCCCCCCCCACTAGTATCTAGCTATTGCGAACGCAACTAGTTGCTAGATACAACCGGTTGCAATAATGTTAGCAGTATCCTCTTTCCCATAGAATCGTCCGCGCTAAAGTCCGGTTTCTGGTAGATGTGCGTCGGCATTCCGCAATCAATCTGCGAATGAATGTGATTTCAGTTAGCGCTTTCGTGCAAACCGCACGACACAGCGAGTGGTCCATCTCCGATTTCATTCATGCCGTAACTAAAGCACGTTAAGCAGCCTGTAGCCGAAGTCGATGGCAGCTCACATGCCTTCGTACACGCCATGCACTGAACACAGCATGCTTCTGCTCTGAATTGCACATTAACGGTTGGACAACGCCGAGTAGGTTCCACCATGACCACTCACTTCAGCACATCAGGAGGAGTTATGAATCGATTGCAGCTTGGGAAGGTAGTAAGTGTCGTACTTCTAGCAGGTGGCTTAGCCACCGCTCAACAGATCACTTCGTTTAGTGCCCCGGGCGGAGGCACAGGCTTCGACCAGGGCACCGGTGGCTTCGACATCAATCCGCAGGGGGCGGTCGTGGGATCGTTCCATGATGACAATAACGTCTTTCACGGCTTCCAGTGCATTGCCCCGTGCAACACGTTCAGCGAATACAACGCTCCGGGCGCCGGCACAGCCGCAAACCAGGGCACAATCACGTTCGGCAATAACCTCTTCGGAGAGACGGTGGGGTTCTATGTCGACGCCAACAACGTGGCCCACGGCTTTGCCACGGAGTATCCGTTCAGGAATTTCACGAGCTTGAACGTTCCCGGCGCCGGGACAGGCGCCAACCAGGGTACCTTCGCGGGCAACGTCAACCCCGGCGGAGAGATTGCCGGATACTGGACCGACGCTAACAATGTGAATCACGGCTTCGTCTCTTATCCGCCTTACCGCAATTACACCTCATTCGATCCTCCGGGCTCGGTGAACACGTTCACCGCGGTGGCTACTTCTCTCAATCTGGAAGGAACGGTCGCGGGCACGTACTTTGACGCCAACGGCGTGGCCCATGGCTACCTGCGCTATGCCAACGGCAGCTTCACCGAGTTCAACGTCACCGGCGCAGGCACGGGAGCGAACCAGGGCACGGAAAGCGACAGCATCAGCGACCTGGGCGTCGTCGCGGGAAACTACATTGATTCGAACAACGTGAATCACGGCTTCGTCCGGAGCCCGTCCGGCGAGATCACCAAATTCGACGTTGCGGGCGCGGGCACCGGCGCGGGTCAAGGCACCATACCGGAAGGCATCAATCTTCTGGGCCTGGTTGCTGGAATGTGGGTCGACTCGAACGGCGCAAATCACGGCTTCGTGTGGACTCCTTGGGGCGGCATCACTAAGTTCGACGTGCCGGGAATCGGAACGGGCGCGAACCAGGGCACCGAGCCTGCGACCCCCAACGTGTTTGGGGTAATCACCGGACAGTGGGTCGACGCGAACAACGTGCATTACGGCTTCCTGCGGACCCCGTAAGCCGGGTGGCCTACACATTCGCGGCTTTCGAATGTGTGGGACAGTGAAGTTGATCAAAGTTCAGGGCTCGCGGGTTGATCCCGACCCGTCCCCACTCATTCCAACTCCAGGAATGAGTGGGGCACCCGGTACCTGGCCATGCGCCGTCGTAATACAACTAGTTGTGATTACGCAACTGGTTTCATAATGCAGATGGCAGAATCTCGCGAGAGTTACTCCTTGTTCCCATAGAATTGTCGTGGCGAAAGTTCCGTTTCTTGTAGATGTGCGCCGGCTTGCCCGCAATCAAATCTGCGGACGAATGTGATTTCAAAGTAGTGCCTTGGTGTAAACCGCCCTGACGCCGCGAGTAGTCCATCCCTGCGTTCATTCACGCCATAACGAAGCTGAGGTTAGGCGGCTTGCCGCGGAAGTTGATGGCAGCCCAAATGCTTTCGTACACGTCATGCACTGAACACCAGAAGCTTCTGCTCTGAATTGCACATTCACTATCAGACCGCGCCGAGCAGGCAAGCGGCGTGAATCGCCGCTCATCTCGGCAGGGAAACTTTTGCTCGGACAAACAAGGAGAAAATATGATCGCGCTAAGACGGTTGCGGAATTTCTGGATACCGTGGGTCACAACGATGGTTCTGGCTTGCTTCGGCAATGCGGTCGCTCAATCGCACTACGAAGTTACCGATTTGGGCACCCCGCCAAATGACACATATTCTATGGTCATGTCCGTCAATAATGAAGGCTGGACGGAGATCATGGCTGGGAACATAGGGGGATTAGGGCCGAATAACTTGTTCGGGACACTTGAAAACGGCCGCGCAGTGCTGGGCATCTACGGATTCCTGCTCGACCTGGGCACGCTCGGAGGACCGAACAGTTGGATGAACTTCGGCCAGATCAACGACTTCGGACAGATCGTAGGTTATGCCGAAACCGCTGTCCCAGACCCCAACGGTGAAGACATTTGCGGCTTCGGCACACACCTTACGTGTCGCCCGTTTATTTGGCAGTACCACATGAGCGCTCTCCCGACGCTGGGCGGAAATAACGGGGAGGCGAGCGCGATCAATAACGGTGGAGAAATCGTAGGCATGGCGGAAAACGGTCAGGTGGACTCCACCTGCGCGCCGGGCACCACGAATAATCGGATTCAGTTGCCGGTAGTGTGGGAAAACGGCAGAGCCCATGCTCTTCCTACTTTGGGTGGCGATCCCGACGGGTTCGCATTTTGGCTCAACGATCGCGGCGAAGTCGTAGGCTACTCGGGAACCTGCGGCGGTGCGACGATTCACGCCGTATCGTGGACCAACGGCGTTGCCTCCCAGCTTCCTGAACTCGGAACCGGCGCTATCGCCGAGAACATTAACAACCCGGGCCAAATTGTTGGAACAGTCGGCAGTGCTGATGGCACAACCCAATACGGCTCGGTTTGGCAGAACGGCGTACTCACCAACCTCGGACTCCTGCCGGGAGATTTTGGCGGCTCAGCCTTCGGCAACAACAGCCGAGGCCAAGTGGTGGGAGGCAACTGGAACTCCGGCTTCTACTGGAACCATGCCTTCCTCTGGCAAAACGGCGTGATGACCGACCTCAACACGCTGTTTCCTGCCAATTCCAACCTCTACGCGACCTTCGCTGCCAAGATCAACGAGCGCGGACAAATCGGAGGCCAGGCAACCGTACTCACCGGGCCGGATGCGGGCCAGGTCCACGCGTTTCTGGCAACCCCAGTAGATGGACCCGTAGGCTTGTCGATTGCAGACGTCGTGCAGACGCCCCCGCAGTCCAGTGCGCCCGCGAATGGCAGCAAACCGCTTTCGCGGAGATTTGGACTCGTCCGCTCCTGCCACGGCCACGTTAGCCAGTAACGGGATTTCATGGAGTATGTGCATTGGCCAGCCCAACCCAGCAAGCTCGGCCCCGAGGGCCTGATCTATGTACAGGCCTGGGGGCCGGCGTTTCGGTCTGGGTTCACCGCGAGTGATGGAATTCGGTCTGCGCCTGACCTTCTAACATTCGCGAACGCTGTGGAAAACTTGAGCCGTCGGTTCCAACCGGCGGCTCTTTTTCTGATGCTCGCGCGCTTCGGGCTGAAGGTCTGACGCTGTAAGACACGATACCAAATGGCAGGAGGATGAATCACTCTTGCCCCCCCGCAGCCTCGGACAGGGTTGCGCATAAGCCGGGGATTGACAGCGGCGAGGGTTTCGGAGCAAACTCCGCAGAATCGGGCTCCTGATCTAAAGTTTCCCTGGGAATCATCCTGCTGATCCGGGAGGAGCGTCTATGAAACGCCTACCGAGTTTGTTTGCCCTTTCTGCCGTGTTCGTGATTGTGTTGTCCGCTGCTCCCAGTCAATTGGTGCAAGCACAAACCTTCCAACTGCTGCACACCTTCACTGGTGGACTGGACGGCGCAAGTCCTCAGGCTGGGCTGACCGTCGATAGCGCCGGAAACCTCTACGGTACGGCTTACCAGGGCGGCATCCTTACCTGCAACGCTCCCTGGGGTTGTGGCGAAATTTACCGTTTGAAGCAGGTGGGATCTAGCTGGGTCTTTACGCCGCTCCACAGCTTCACCTGGGGCACGGACGGAAAGTGGCCTGCCAGTCGAGTCGTGTTCGGCCCTGACGGCGCTCTCTATGGCTCGACTTATGAAGGTGGGGGAGGGGAATGCGGAGATCTCGGCTGTGGCACGGTATACAAAGTTCAACCGCCCGCGTCATTTTGCCAATCGGTATTTTGTCAGTGGCCGGAAACGGTGCTGAATGCATTCAATGGAAATTCTGACGGATATTGGCCTTGGAATGGCGGTGACCTGCTCTTCGACCAGAGCGGTAACATCTACGGAACCACGCCCTACACCACCTACGGATCGAACGTCTACGGTGTGGTTTACGAGCTGACACGTTCCGGCGGCAGCTACACGGAGAGCGTTCTTCACACCTTCTCCGACTCAGACGGATCGCAGCCTATGGCAGGAGTTATCTCAGACAGCGCCGGCAACCTGTACGGCACCACCGTTGCAGGCGGGCTCTATGGCTACGGAACAGTTTTCGAACTGTCATACAACGTGGGAGTTGGCTGGACCGAGACTGTGCTGCACAATTTCACTCTGAACGGAAACGACGGGGGCGCACCCTACGCCAGTCTGATCTCTGACCCGGCAGGCAATTTATACGGCGTTACCAACCAAGGCGGCGCGCACGAAGGCGGCGTGGTGTTCGAACTGGTTCCGGGAGGTGGCGGCTGGACCTTTAACGTGCTGTACAGCTTCACGGTAGGAGCCTGCGGACCACTGGCCCACCTTACCAGGGATGCAGCCGGCAATTTATACGGCGCCACACTTTGCGGGGGCGTGTATCAGTTGGGCTCGGTTTTCAAGCTCACACTTGCAAACGGCGTTTGGACCTATACCTCGCTCCACGACTTCAGCGGTCCCGATGGCTACAAGCCTTGGGGTAGCGTGGCCTTGGACGGCAGCGGTAATTTATACGGCACCACCCTATATGGCGGCAACACTAGCGGACTATGCGAGTACGACGGATGCGGCGTCGTCTGGGAGATTACGCCCTAACCTTTGCTCACGGCGCGCGGTTACGCTAGCGTGCAAAGTTGCAAGAGAAGCTAGCCGTGCAAAGTTGCGAGGAGAAATAGATAGCGATGCGCAAATCCGGAACCAGGGCGGCCGGCAACCCTGACGCGGCGGCCTCCGCCTGTACCCTGCCACCACCGTCTTCGCGCTTTCGTAAACGAGATGTGCTAGTGTCATCTTGGAGTTGGAAATGAAAAACTTTGTGCTGATAGCGTGTCTACTATTTTCTTCGAGTTTGTTTGCGGGAAATTGCGTCAAGAATCGGCGCGGTCAGACTGTTTGCGGTAACGGAACGACTGCCGCTAAGGTCAACCCGAATACGGGCAATGCAGCCGTCGCCCAGAAGAACTCGAACGGGGTAACGACCACTCGTACCAGCAATGGCGGCGAAGTTAAGAGCAAGAATGGAAAGGGTGTAGCACAAGGTCCGGGTGGTACCACCTGCGTCAAGACTGCGAACAACCAAGGCTGTACCAAATAAGTTGCGGTAAGCCTCGAAGTATCCACCCAGCTTGGTCTCGGCTGGGATCACCTACCTGATGCCCCTTGAAACCGGGGCGGTTATCCAGCGCCGATCACTCGGTTAATTGCGACCTCGCCGTAATGAAAAACCGGATCGGTTGCAAAGATCTGTCCGGGGCGGCGAAAGAAGAGTAGCGGCCTACTCGCGGACGACTGTCGTTATCAGCCCTTTACACTCACAATCCTGCCCGTCCCGATTACTTGTGTAATGGCGATTAATCGCCAACAGTCAAGGTAAAGACGTACCGGGATTGACGGAGTGCGTAAATTCGAGGCAGGCGGGAGCGGCTCGCTGCTCAGGGCATGCCAAGATAGTCCGGATCACGGCCTTGAGCCATCACCTCGCCCAACCGCGTGATACTGAACAGTTCCTTCAGGCGTTGATTCAGGTTGATATGGAACAGCCCGGAAATCGCCATGGTGTGCAACGCCGACATTGTCAGAGAGGCGATTTATCAACAGCTAAGTTGCCGATGCGTCCTCGACTCGGCGAAGTACGAAAAATTGCTTACAAATATAATTACTTCCTTTCTGATTCCAGGCAATCGACCGTACAGCCCTGAACAACTCCGGCGAGGTCTTACCGTCCACACGGCACTCGCCATCGGCTGTTCCATCATGAACCATTATCGTTAGAGCGATCGAATGAAGCTCCCCCGGCGACTGCTCCATCCCGTGGATAAAAGGGACTAGGCGCTCAAGAAGCTGTCTGCGCTGCTCCTTTGACAAAGGCGCGGCATGAGTCCCGGACACTTCTCTGATGCCAACCAAGCCCTCGTAAATAAGGAACCTGCCAATCTTCTGCGGCTCCTCACCAATTCCCGCGCCTAGTGCCCCCAGTAGAGCTTTACCAACGTACATCGCCCAATCGAGCACGGCAGCCTCAATGGCATCATCTCGATCGCGTCCTATACCCACCGAGCCGTAGGTGACCGGTTGGAACACGTCATTCACAAAAACATCGACAGCGAATCCGACAAGAAATCGGGTTGGACAATCAGCCTGTACTTCCTTTTCAATTCGCGGCTGTAGTCGCAGTTTCGTACCGCCAATTTCGATTCGATCCCCCGAGGTCATCGGTGACGCCGGGGCCGAAGATTTTACAACCGCAGCCAGTGCTCTTACACATTGTTGGGCGAGGTCGGATTGCATATCGAAGCTCCGTGCGGCGGACGAAGTTGTCTTCGGACCGTTACTCTCTCTACCGCACAGCTGTTGCTAACACGCCATATCGCAAGTAATCCTGCACCGGGAATGCCTCAGCCCGGTTCCTTGTGAAGATTCCAGCCGTCTGAATTGGGATAACGCCCGCCACGGGTCATCGAAGTTACGGCATTTGAATCTGCCAGACAACACCGCAGTTGCAGGTCGGGTTGCCGCCGGTGGAGGCGGTGCCGTAGAGGTTGCCGGCCGAATCGAAAGCTATATTGCTATATGGATAACCTCCGTCGCTGCCTCCGGTGAAGTCATAGATGTCCTTGTAGACCCAGCCACCATTGGAAGGAGAAAGCTCGAAGACATTCCCCCACCCGTAAATGCCTTCGCCCGTGGTCGTTCCATAGAGATTACCTGCGGCGTCCATCACCAAGGCGGCCTGCGGACCTCCCGGAGGTTGGCTTGAGACCAGCGGGAAGCCGTGCAGTATGGTCTCTGTCCAGCTTCCGTTCGAGGGCGTGAGCTCGTACACTATGCCATTTTCGTTATCGTCCGGGGCGCCGCGATAGGTGGTGCCATACAGATTGCCCGCGCGATCGAAAATCAGGCCGGCCATCGGCTGGAAGCCATCGGGAGATTGCGTGGTGAACGAATGGATGTAGCTCTCGATCCAGGTGCCATTGGATGGCGATAACTCGATTGCCAGGCCAATATCGTAAGGACCACCCATGGAAGCGGTAGTGTAAACGTTGCCGGCTCCGTCGAGCGCCACGGATCCATAAGGATAATATCCATCGTCCCCGCCATTGTAGCCGTCAGTGAAACTGTGAAGCACGCTCTCGATGTAGCCGTGGCTCGATGGGCTGAGCTGATAGACAGTCCCGAGGTTCCTGCTACCACCTATCATCGTGGTGCCGTATATGTTGCCTGAAGAGTCGAAGACGAGGTCACCAAATTGCGGGCTGCCCCCGTCCTGGTTTCCTGAAAATATATAGAGTGGGGTAATGATCCAGGGGGTCTCGGGCGTGGGTGGGATGGTTGGTGTCGGTTTCAAATTGAAGACCAGGCCGCAAGTCAGGTCGCAGTTCCCGCCTTCTCCGGAACTGGTTGTACCGTAGAGGCTGCCATTTGGGCCGATGACGACTCGGGCCTTTGGGAGCGACCCATAGGAGCCGTCGAAGGTATACAACGGAGTGAATATCCAGTGGCCGTTCTTACGCGCAAGCCTGTAAACTACACCTTGGCCGAGGGGTCCGCCATAGTACGTCGTACCGTAAAGGTTGCCGCCCACATCGACGGTTACTCCCGCAAACGGACCTGCTCCATCACTCGGTCCGCCATTGAAGGTGTGGAGTACAGTCAACGTCTGGGCACGCGCCACCAGGGTTCCACCTGCCAACCCAAACCCTAGCGCTAGCGCAAGTATGGTAGCGGCCGCTCGCTGGACCGTTCGGAAAATCGGAATCCAATGTTGCCGTGGGTTCGCCATGAGCATTCTCCTTCAGTGAGTGCTGCCGGTATGGAACCGTCGAGCAATAACGACGGCGAATCTTTGCCGCAGGGCGAAGATTTTAGCACCATTTTGGCTGCCCTATTTAAGGTAATCAGCGATAACAGGCGCGGCTGTTGAAAAACTCTTTTTGGTCGCTAATTCGGGTGAAATCACGTGACCACAACGGTCTCGAAATTCGAGAAGGTCGTTTATACGGCATCCTGGCGCAATCTAATTTCTGCTGGTTCGGCACGTAAGAGTTTTTCAACACCGAACAGGCGCCATTACACAAGCAACCCCAAACGGCTTCCGACCTGAATACTTGCGCTGTGGATGTTACAACCCCTGGGCAATTCGAGTGAGTACACCAACAGAAAGTCTCGGCTACGGTGTCATCTTCCATACCACGCCGCAGCCCCCCGCACAGTAAGTCAGGCCTTGCCCACCGGCGATGGTGGTGCCGTACATATTGCCTTGGCTGTCGAAGGTGACCCCGCCGAAAGGCGCGGCGCCGAAAGGTGCGCCCTCGGCATCCATAAAGAAGCTGTGCAGCGTCTGGTAGGTCCACGAGCCACCGGCATTGACGAGGCGGAAGATGGCGCCTTCATCGAATTCGCCGCCCCCCAGCGTGGTGCCGTAAAGATTCCCGTCACTACCCAAAGTCACGCCCGCGACGGGATCAACTCCTTCGCCCGCGGAGAAGTCAAACAGATGTAACACCGCGAATGTCCAACTACCGTTGGAAGGGGATAGCTCAAAAACCGAGCCGTCCTCGTCGTCTAAACCACCGAAATAGGCGGTGCCGTAGAGATTGCCGGCTGAGTCAAAGATCAACTGGCCCTGGGGTTCTCTTCCATCGGAGCCAAGAAAGGCGTGGATGACGGTTTCTGTCCAGCCGCCGTTAGCAGGGCTCAGCTCGAACACGGTGCCGTTCGCGAATCGACCGCCCTGAGTGGTTGTGCCGTAAAGATTTCCGGCGCTGTCCAAGGTGAGGCCGCCGAAAGGTGTGCCGCCGTCATTGGATCCAGTGAAATTGTAAATAACCGACTCAGTCCAGCCCCCACTGCCAGGACTAAGCTTGAAGACCGCGCCTTGATCTAAGGCGCCGCCATGCTCGGTGGTGCCGTAAAGATTGCCCGCGGGATCGAAGACCAGGCTACCGTAGCCAGGCGCCGAGCCGTCAGGCTGGCCGCGGAACTCGTAGAGGACGGTTTCCGTCCAGGGCGCCATCACCGAGCGAGAAATAGTGGTGGGTGGCTGCAGCTTGAAGACTACGCCGCACGAGCAGCTTCCCCCTCCGCCAACAGCGGTGCCGTAGAGCGCGCCATCCGGTCCTTTGATGACCGTACCTTGCGGCCTGAGGCCATCTTGACCTTCAGGAGGAAACGAAAACAGCGTCGAGAAGAGCCATCGGGAGCCAACCGGCCGCATCTCGAACACGCTTCCCCAAATGTTATAGGTCGTACCGTAGAGATTCCCAGCCTCGTCAATGGTCACTCCGGCCGTCGGGTTCTCGTGCGTGTCAGTACCTTCGAAGAAGTGAATTACGCTGTAGGTCTGCGCCTGTGCCAATTGTGCTGCGAGGATCGTGAGCGCACAGAACAGCACTCGTACCCATGCTGGTAAGCCAAAGCTGCGTTGCAGGATTGATGTGGAGGGTCGTTCCAGCTTCGCCATAGTGGTCTCCTGTAGGAAAGTGACCGTTGATGTTCGTTAGAACGTGATGTTCGTTTGAACGCCGTGCCGAAGGGTAAATTAAAATCTCATGGCAAACCTGGGTCAACTGAATTGTGCATTTGAATTGTGCATCACGCTACTGCGGATTCAAAACCTGCGTTTTACTCTGCCACCAGCAGGTGAGTTGTTGTGAACAGTACCTATTAGAATCCGCCCTGAAGAGGAGTACCGCCGCCGAGTGCTTGTGCTATGGCGATGCTTACAACAGTAATGTCGTCCATGAGTGCGATCCATTCGTGATTTCATTGACTTGCCATATCGTTCGCCATAACATTCCGCGCAATGATGGATCAAACCATTTCGCACTACCGAATCCTGACCAAGCTTGGCGGTGGCGGGATGGGGATCGTCTACAAGGCCGAAGATACGGAACTCGGCCGCTTCGTCGCCCTTAAGTTTCTGCCGGAGAGATTGCCGCAGGATGCGCAGGCACTCGAGCGACTTCGCCGCGAGGCGCGCGCTGCCTCGGCCCTGAACCATCCCAATATCTGCACTATTTACGAGATTGGCAATCACGAAGGCCAACCGTTCATCGCGATGGAGTTCCTGGACGGCGTGACCCTTAAGCATCGCATTGCAGGGCAGCCGCTGGAAACTGAGATGCTGCTCGACCTGGCCACCGAAATCGCTGACGCGCTGGACGCTGCGCATGGTGAAGGTATCATTCATCGCGATATCAAGCCGGCGAACATCTTCATCACTCGCCGCGGCCATGCCAAGGTTCTCGATTTCGGGCTGGCCAAGGTTACGACGAAAGCCGCCGCCAGCGGGCAGACCGCAACCGAGCTGGCATCGTCCGATGCCGACCATCTGACCAGTCCAGGTGCAATGCTGGGCACGGTGGCGTACATGTCGCCGGAGCAGGTGAGGACACGGGATCTCGACGCGCGCACCGACCTGTTTTCGTTTGGCGCAGTGCTGTATGAAATGGCAACGGGAAAGTTAGCCTTCGATGGTGAAAGTTCCGGCGACATTTGCGGCGCCATCCTGCACTCTCAGCCAGTGCCGCCGTCGCGACTGAATCCCGAAGTCTCTCTGGGACTCGAAGCGGTAATCGGCAAGGCACTGGAAAAGGACCGCAATCTGCGCTATCAGCATGCCTCGGAGCTTCGTGCCGACCTGCAGAGGCTCAAGCGCGATACGAGTTCGGGAAAGATTTCCGGAACTGTGGTCGCCCCAAGTTCATCCCACATTCAATCGCGTTGGCGCCCGCGTTGGATCGCGGGGCTTTCTGTCGCCGTCCTCTTGCTCGCAGCAACCATTGTCTGGCTTAGGTGGCCGCCCCGTCCGCCACGAGTGCTGGCTTCGAAACAAATTACTCACGACGGTGTGTCCAAGTTACAGGTCTTCACCGACGGTTCGCGGCTCTACCTCTCTGAACGGAAAGCCGCGGACGAATTTCTGGTGCAGGGCTCCGTTATGGGCGGCGAGACATCTCCGCTACTAACGCCGTTTACCAATGTCTATGTCACGGCCATTTCCCCTGACAACAGCCAGCTTATGGTCTTTGACCGTGTGGAGACAGAGAGGGAGCACCGCGCCTGGACATTGCCACTGCCGTCGGGGGCTCCTCGCCGTCTGGCAGACGTAGTCGGCCATTGGGCGACATGGTCAGCTGATGGTCGCCAACTTGCTTTCGTGAACGGTTCTGATCTCTTCTTGGCCCAGGCCGATGGATCGGCCGCGCACAAGCTGATATCTCTCCCCGGCCCTGCTTATTACGTCCGCTTTTCGCCTGATGGCCGTCGAATTCGATTTACCTTATACGTGCAAGGGGATTTCTGTATTTGGGAGATTCGGATTGACGGTACAGATCTTCACCGCGTGTTTCCTCAACGGCAAGGTTCGACAACAGAGCATGACGGAGTTTGGACGCCAGACGGCCGCTATTATTTTTTCCTCGCCAAGGAGGGCTTGTTGACGGAGATCTGGGCGGCCCGCGAACCTGCAGGAATCTTTCGCCCGGGCTCTGGCGCGCCGATGAAATTGGCCACCGGCCCTTTGTCGTACGGCCAAATGGCTCCCAGCCCCGATGGCAAGAAACTATATGTGGATGGATATGACCAACGCGGAGAGTTAGTCCGCTACGATGCGAAATTGCATCAGTTCGTCCCGTACCTGTCAGGAATTTCAGCGGGTGAGCTGGATTTCTCTCCTGATGGGAAGTGGGTGGCGTACGTCTCGTATCCTGAGGGTTCACTGTGGAAATGTCGGCCGGACGGGACGGAACGTCTTCAACTTACCTACTCGCCAATCCAGGCTGTTTTGCCCAAATGGTCTCCCGACGGAACCCAGATCGCGTTCGTCGATGGCGAATCCGGCAACCTTTGGAGGATTCTCCTGATTGGATCTGACGGCGGCACACCCAAGGAAGCATACCCGGATAGCCGCAGCCAGGTGGATCCCACATGGTCAGCGGACGCGAGCAAGTTAGCGTTCGGCCGGGTAGCCGTTGCTGGGGCTACAGGAAAAATGGATATCAACGTTCTCGATCTCCAAGCGCATAAGATATCCGTCATCGCGGCCTCTGAAAACTTGTTTGCCCCGCGATGGTCGCCCGACGGACAACACATTGTGGCAATGACGGAAGATTCAAAAAAACTCGTGCTCTACGATCTAAACACCCAGAAGTGGTCGGACTGGCTCGACGAACCCGGCGCCATCCACTTCCCGACGTGGTCACGGGACGGCCGTTATGTTTACTACGCCCGGGTTTCGACCAATGAACCGAGTTTTCGGCGGGTCCGCATCGGCGAGAACCATTCAGAATCGCTGATCGACCTCAAAGACGTGGGGAGATACCACAGCGCCATCGGACCCTGGATTGGAATCACACCCGATGGATCGGCGCTCCTCGTACGGAGTTTGAGCACCGACGAAATCTACGCGCTGGACTTGGACTTGCCATAAGATTTAGGCAAGTCAACCACTCACCGTCCAATTCTCCTTGGAATAACTGTTGTAAGCAGGCCATTTCACTCATCGATAGGTTTCGAGCGTAATTGGGGATTCAACCCGAGATGTCCAGTGTTCGTGTGGTCATAGTAGAGAGGCAGGATCACAGGCCGCCGTGCAGCCGTCCGAAGGTGTGAGCAAGCATGAGCGACATGATGAGGATGCCCGCCCCGAGGACGAGCACGTGCTGGTTCTTGCGCAGACTAAAGCTGCCCACACGACAGACCAGCAGGTAGCCGACGGCAAGGTTGAAGAAGCCCCACACGACATTGACCATCGCAGAGGACAGGCCTACTCCAGGCGGTGATGCAAAAGGGCTCTGGAAGGCGTTCCCCGAGACCCCATTGCCGAGATGGGGCAGGGCGTTCGCCAGGAATGCGCCCCCGAAGAAATAAGACACGTAGTGGTACCAGCGCATCGTAGCTCCCTTCATGAGTGCGAACCCGATGGTAGCGCAGTCGGGTTAGAAACGAAAACGCTGCGAATTAACAACCATTAGCCTTGGTTGAGGGAACGACTTACATAGGAGTTCGGTGCATGTGGAACGCCGCTCTGTTTTCCAGTTCGCAAGCGAACCCATGAGCCATAGCTGGCCAGACGATTTCACAAGTAATCCCGACAACGGCACTCCGTCGGGGGACGGCTTGCGCCATGGGGATATTACGCCAACTGTCATGGCGTCAGTTGTTGACATGGAGAGGCAGCGCCTTGATCTGCGATGCTGCGGTGCATTTTAGCCAAGGCCATGAACCGTTGTTCGTAAGGGACACTTGAGGTCAGTTTGTAACGGTCTCCAGTCCAGAGATAAAGGGCTGCTTCACGCGGCTGCCACAAGCCCGAACGGTCACGCAAGTAACGTTTTCCAGAGTAGAACAGCATCACCTGTCCAGCATCCGTCCAAATGAACTCTGGAACTGATTCCGACCATTCGTCGAATACGGGCTTGCTGGGCTTTGGCATGAGCGAATAGGCGGTAGTGCAGTGGCCCGTTCCGCACTCCCAGACAGCTACGACGCCGTTTGGCAAAACCGAAGTCGGCCATGCATACAAGAAACTCCAGAGTTGACGCTCGTCATGGGCAATTTGAACGTCTTTCCCCGATTCGTCCGTGTAGGTGATGTTGAGCGTTGAGTGATCCTCTTGTCTGGTCACTGTGAGCCTGTATTTGCCGCTACAGTTCTCAAGGACGATGTTCCAGACCGTGTTTGGCTCCTGTGCCTGCGCGGAAAAGATCGAACAGACAATTACGATTGGCAATAGAAAGCGCGTGAGGGTTGCGACTCGCATAGTTGCTCCAACACTGCAACTTAGCCCATCTGCGGGGCAAGTGTCTGTGATAACTGTTGCAATCAGGCCATTACACTCACATCCTGCCCCGTTCCGGTAACTTGTGCAATGGCGATTTACCGACAACGATTCAATTCGTGTTGGTTCTCCACGAACGTTTCGATAGCTTGTAGGATCTTCCACCGTATCTGTAAAGCTCTTCTTTTTCCGTATCTGGCCCGTACCAGATGCAGCGGACATCCCGATACCCCGCAGTTCCTTGCTTCATGATTTCTAGAGAGTCGCCGCCGCAGAACAAGAGAACCCTTACCCCGGTGTGCGAAGACAATATCCAGAACCAATCGTTGTCGGCACCCGAGAATGGAAACTTGCCGACCACCAGCAACTCAGTTTGATGGTAGTCATGCAGATGAATGTTCGTGGCACTAAAACGGCTGGCTACATCGGCAATGCCGCGATGCTTGGCGTCTTCCAATCCTTGTTTGCCTTCACGGGTCGCCAAGATGGCGCTCAATGCTTCGGGAGGCAGAGGCGAAGGTGTTCTAAACGGCTCATCCCCGTGAAAAAGCCTCTGCTCAGCCCCGCTACTTTGAGGAGTGTCGCCGATCTCTGGTTTACCTTCTTGGGCAAAAACAAGAGTCGCAAGGCACATCAGGAGACAAGTTACTCTGACGCGCATAGTTCCCCTAAACAAGCAGCTTAGCGCAAGCAAAAGGTTGAAGTCAGTGATGACTGTTGTGAACAGGCCATAGCGCAAGTAACCCTGAACTGGACCACCCTGGATCGCTTGCGAGATGACGATGTTACAACAGCTATCAGGGTGGCAGTTCCTGCAGGAACGAATTCGGCGGCTGAAAATAAAAAAGCGAGAGGCTGTCGATTTCCCGTCTTCCCAACGACTATAGGGCAACAGAACGATGAGCTACGTTCCTGAGTGCGCAGGAAAACGAGTCATCGGGAACAAACCACAGAAACCAAGGAGAAAAAGAACCGTGAAATACCTCTGTTTGGGCTACTACGACAAAGACAAATTCGATGCCATGACTGAGAGCGAGCGAAACGCCATATTCGATACATGCTTTGAATACGACGACCATCTTCGCGCCAACGGGCACTGGGCCGGTGGAGAAGCGCTTCAGGGGCCGGAGACCGCCCTGACCCTGTATTGGAAGAACGGCAAGGTGGCAACGACCGACGGCCCCTATGCCGAAACCAAAGAACAACTCGGCGGCATTCTCGTCCTGGAGGCGAGGGACATGAATCATGCGGTACAGCTTATCAGCCAGCATCCGGCTCTGACGTATGGCAACATTTTCGAGATTCGGCCGGCAGGGGACATGAGCGAAATCATGAAGGCAAGCGAGCAGCGACGGAGACAGGTCGCACCCTGAAGACGGCCCTGGTTTGTCACGGACGGAATCGACAAAGCGCCGGTTCGCCCGAAGAAACCGCGGCCGGCGCTGCAGGGATTTTCCTCCGCGCAAATTGTTAAGGGTTGCCAACAAGCCATAGCGCCCAAGTTCCAGGTTCCGTCCCGTCTGCCTCCGGCAGCAAGTCCTTATACGAGCGGATCGCGTTCAGCGGATGCCGGCTCAAGCCGCGCCGTCGTTCCTCGAAGCTGATTCTCGCTTGGCATTTGGGGTGTCGCAGCGCACACGATGCGCGGCTCTTTGTCGAGAAACTGCGCATGCCACGCTTTTTGCAGACAGAACGACTCGCACGAGTTTTCGAGCTTGCATTTCCCATGAAGTCCCATCATGATTTCGGGGTGTCACCCAGGAGCCAGTGAATGACTACTTTTCGCAGAGACGTCCAGATTGTAATGTTAACGACGGTTGCCGTTGTCTTGTTTGCAGGCGCAGCCCTTTGCCCAGCATCAGCACAAACCCGCTACGAGTCCGTTTACAACGGACACAGGATTATCTATCCAGAATCCAGCATCTCCCGGCCCGGTCGCCCACACACGAACTACTTTTTTGTCGACTCGGACCAACCGCAAGCGAATCCCGACCCGAGTGATGAAACCCCAGGCTCAGTAGCCTGCGTATATAAGTTCGTAGCTGGACCGGCCGGCTGTCCGATTGCCACAAGCACAACCGTGCCCACCGGTGGTATTGGCGCTATTGCCATCGTCGACGCCGGTTACTACCCGACCGCACAGTCTGACCTGGACGCCTTCGACACCTACTTCGGTATTCCGGCTACGACCATTACGCAGGTCTGGCCTGGCCCGATACGGCCACCGACTTACGGCGATTGGGAGGTCGAGGAAGCATTAGATATCGAGTGGGCTCACTCCATGGCGCCGCAGGCCAAGCTGTTCCTGGTCGTATCGGCCCTGTGTAACTCCCCGTCGTGCACCACCGATCCGACTTGGCAAGCGGTGCAGCTCGCCGGATATCTAGTGTCTCAGAACGGCGGCGGTGTGGTGAGCATGAGCTTTGCCGATGCGGAGATTCCTCAGGAACTTAGCAACGATCAATACTTCACTTCCCCGGGAGTGGTTTACTTTGCAGCCGCCGGCGATGGGGGACTTGGCGTGAGCGCCTATCCGGCAGCGTCACCGAACGTGGTGGCGGTGGGAGGAACCTATTTTAACCGCGACACTAACGGAAACTTCACCTACGAGCAGTACTACACGGGCGGCGGAGGGGGAGACATTAGTCCATACGAGCCGCGTCCCAGCTATCAGAATGGCATTGCAAGCATCGTAGGAAACTTTCGCGGCTATCCTGATGTCGCTTCCGACTTTTGTTGCGCTGCTATTTACCTCGGAGGCTGGACTTCGGTCGGAGGCACCAGTTGGTCGTCTCCTACCTTTGCTGGTATCGTGAACGCGGCCGGCAGCCGACATCAGTCGTCCTTGGCGCAGCTCACCACCATGTACAGCGAGCTGGCCAGTCCCATCCAGTACCATGCTGACTTCAACGACATCACGACGGGTGATCCGCGTTGCAAAGTTGGTTGGGACCTGTGCACCGGGATCGGCTCCGCCCATACTTACGCCGGCAAATAACCGACGAGGCTTCCCGGATTGCCGGTTCGATCTGGTCCAGACGCGGGCTTTGCCCGCGTCACCCTTTTTACTTTGTCCAGGTAACTGGTAATCCGGAAGCCGAAGTATCACAGAGGTCGCGGCTCAGCTGAAAAACCATTAGCTTTGCTGGCTCCCGCGAGGCACCGGCATCGTTGTGATCCCATACAGAACCGAAGCGCGACAGATTTCCTGCAATGAAAGACCCGCCGTCTGGAGGGTTTTGATGTGCTGCGTCAAGAGGCCCAGCCCTCTGCTGGAGCTGGATCCCAGCCACTCCGACTGAGGTATCGCCAACCCGAATCGCTTGTGATATGGGGATGTTACGACAGGAATCCGCGCCGGGCACTGCGCCCGTTTCGTGTTTAGCGGAATGTGTTGCACTCAGTGCGAGTGACGGATCCATTGCGGCACTGGTCAAGGCGCGTTCAAAGAGTGACTCCGAAATGGTCATATTTCAGTGGGTTTTGCGCGGAATCTTCAACGCAAGCGAGATACCGACGATTTCGTTGGTTTCCCAGCCAGCGGGAAGGTTCACAGACTGCAACATAAAGTAAGGCCGGATGGAAAGTGAACTGGAGATGGGCAACCGGACTCCGACCTGGAAGCGGTTCTGAGTGTAGCTTGTACCGCCGTTGGCGAAAGGGTTGAACCAAGGAACGATGAAGAACTCGTTGTTCACGACGACGGTCGGACGCCAGGTCGTCCGAAGGGGCAAGGTGTAATCGACACCCGGGCGAAATCGAAGGCGCGCAGAAGCCGGGCGATCGTCAGGAAACCGCCCCTCAATGAGTGTGCGCAGGTTATACCGCCATGAACCTCGTGACGTACTTAGAGTGATGTTGAACTGCAGCCGGTTCTCATAAGCAATTGCTGGATTGCCTGGAAAGCGCTGGTAGCGATAAATGGGTATCAGCGTGAGCCACGAGCGCGGGCGGAAAGCAACACCGGCCTGAACGAAGTATTCGAACAGATTCGACGCACCCTCGTCGAACCGCTCATGGAATTCAACTTCCAAAGATTTGTTTTCCGAAAGGGGAGCAGAGATTCCTTGGTCCAGCCAGAGTCCGATCCCCTTTTCATCCTCCGGGTCCTCCGGCTCCTGTTGTCGCACTTGGGCGGAGACGGTCAGCACGCAACCGCATAAAATCGCAAGCACCAGCAATGTGTACCGGAATCCTCTTGGCCTGAGGTTGGATTTATGACCCATAACATCAGAGAATGAACCGCTTCAGTCTGTTTCCGCACCTGGGGGTACCGCATTTATTAACGCCGCCAGCGAGCGTGGTCGCTTGCTCTGGCGTTCGGAACCGGATAGTCGCATCTACTTGTTCATCCGTGGGCTATCTTCAATCCGATGATGCCGAGCACGATCAGCAACGCTGAGCCCAGTCGCATCGCCGTGCTCGGCTCGCCGTACACCACTATACCCACAATCAGAGTTCCGACAGTGCCAATGCCCGTCCAGATAGCATAGGCTGTACCCATGGGAATTTCTTTTTGTGCCAACCACAAAAAAGTTCCGCTTGCCGTCATAAACAGCCCAGCCATGACGATACCGCGAATCCGACGTTCAGGAATCTCTGCGATCTTCAGAACCGAGCGGCCAACCGATCTCCAAGAGGCCCGCAACGAAAACGTAAATCCATGACATTTGCTATCCCCTCCACCTCCACGATCCGTCCACCGACCTAGCATCGGAAGAGCAATACGGATGATTCGTAGGAGGCAGTCCACAGGGACAACTTACGCCGGCGGCGCCACTCTATCCGGATAACTGTTGTAAAGAGGCGTGGTTGTTGAAAAACTCAATTTCAAGAAATCGTCGAAAAATAGATCGCTCTTAGGATGACATATAAACGATTTTTTTCGATCGCCTGTACATTTCCTGTCACCTGTTTCGGTGCCTTTTTCGAGCAGAAGGGACTTTTCCAATAGCCAAAGGCCTCAACGGTTGTCAGCGCTTGGTCGGGGAAGCTACGATGTTAAGCAGTTCACGGGGTGAAATGTGAATCCGAGAATTGCTGACGCCTTATGCTTTTGGGAGCGGCGCCGGATCGCCTACAACTTGCTGCTAACGATGGTATTTGTCGGGTGGATAGTAGCGGGTTGGCCGCTCTTGAAAGGCGCTTTCTCGCTCGTCCATTTCGCGCAATTAGCACTTCTAGCGGTGATTGCGAATGTGCTGTACAGCGTCGCCTACCTCGCCGAGCTGTTCTGGAGCAACTTAGCAGTGAGCAAATGGGATCATTGGCGATGGGGCATTTGGACCGTTGGAACGCTGTTCGCCATTCTGATCGAAAGCTATTGGGTCAATGATGAGATGATCGCACCATTGGTGCATTGAGGTTTCGGCGTACTGTGGTTGTGTTGTTGTTGTTATCACGCCATTTCACCAGCAACCGCAAAACGGTACCCGACCTACTACTCACTCGCGCTATGGTGGCACGCCAATAAGCTTGGCGGAATGCACCAGTTTGAATTCTTGGAATAGGGAAGTGATTTCCCTTTCCACACGACAACCTCTGGGCTCGCTCTTACGGTGCCGGAGCGTAACGGGTGAAGACGTAGTCCCGGGCTTTAACCGGCACGTGACAGGGGAAACAGGTTTTAAGCAGAGCCTCGTCGGCGGGTTTGCCATCTTTGAATTGAGCGAATCCCCAGCCTCCCGTCGAGGCGTATTTTGTCGAGTCTTTTACCATAAACTGAACGTTGGTCGGAGATCCGGCAACAAAAGACTGGGCCCGACCAAACACTTTATTGTTTTCTTCCGACGGAACGTAACTCCACGCCAGCCGGGCAATGATGGCGCCATCGGGGAACGGAAGTTTCCCCTGCCGGTAAGCCGCAATCGCTATATCGTTGCCTAGAACAGCGCGCAGATCGTTAAGGCTGCCTGCTTCGTGAGCCACCGAGATTAACTTCCAATCCCGGTAACCCGGCGGGATGCTGATTCCGAAGAGCGGGGCTGCCTGTTCATCGGTGCCTCCCGATGCGCGAGCTATGGAAACGGCAATGCTCGCCACTGCTGCAGCCGCAATCATCAAGAAAGCGATACGTTTCATAGGGGGCTTCTCCTTCCAATAGGCGAGATTGACTCTATCTGTGCCTCGGTGTTCTACGCGCTCACTTGCGTTCGTCGATGTACAACGTCAAGTCAAACTGCTCGGTTGCCTTGTTGGGCTGCACCAGTTGATTCACCTTCACATTCCTGAAACCTCGACCTTGGTAGAGATCAGTCACCGTATCATTCAGGGTTGCCAGGCCCGAGCAGTCGCCCCGGCGCATGTCTTCCAGCGGCAAATGCTGTGCGATTTCCTGCGTTGAAAAGACCGTTGCCCACTGCACACGAAAATTGCGCAGACGATACCGGGTGCCTTGCCGGACCTTGGCCTTCATCCAGGCCGCGTCGGGCGAGGCATTCGCATTCACCACTTCCAACTCAATGTCTGACCGGATATAGCAGGCACTGCTCAGAGAAGCGGTGATCAGATGCCTGGCCGTATCCATCAACACCTCGGCAGTTTCCGGCCTGCCCATCACCGACGACTTGACTTCCTCAATCTGGGAGCTGGACAGGCTTTCGGCGCCGTCAATGACAAAATGCGTGACCGTAATTTGAGTTTGCTGGTCTGCCGGAAGAGGCGTCGCGCCCGAGTCGGTCGCAGAAGAAAGAAGGACAGCGATGGTACAGAACGCCGCTTCGCAAAGACGGTTCATTGCTTCCCTACGCTTTCGGGCGTTTAGGTCTGCGGTGCAGGGCGAATCCGATGGCCGGTGCCGCTCAGTCTTTATACTCCCCGGCGCATCGGCGTTGTAGTCCCGACTAGCTAGGTGGACTAGGTACGCTATGGGATTTCGCGCCAACTATCTGAGCAGTGGGTCGTACTGTGTGTGTATCAGTACGGCTTTGCCGGTCCGATCAGCGGAGTCTTGACGGGCTTCGCCATGCCATAGAAGACAACCACACCCTGACCGGCGCCTTGAGTTTGTAATGCTTCATCAACCTTGCCCATGGCATCCTGATACACCTGCCAGTTGTTGGTCACCCAGACATCTCCGGCGGGGCCGATGCCAACGTCAACCATCAACTGCAGTCCTCCGCCGACATAGCCACCTGGAGGCGAAATGGCGTCGCCCGTCTTCACGCCCGGCGGGCAATGCTCGGTGCGGAAGCCGCACAATTCCACGATTCCGTCCGAGGGTGTGCTGAAGTTGGAGATCCAGATGTTGTCGTTGCCATCCACGGAAACAGCCCACGGGCCGACGATGCCCTTGCCGTATACCGGCGAGAAAGATGCTTCCGTCCCGTCGGGCCGCAACACGGTAATGCTGCCGCCTTCGTAGCCCGATTTCTCCTCGGTCATGGCAGGAATCAGGACCTTGGTCGCTCGTGCTCCGGCGTCGGGGTCGTTGTCGAAGTTGAATTTAAATGCGGCCAGGACTTCCGCGAACTTCAGCCCTCCTCTGGGCGAGCTGCCCAATTTATTCGTGACCCATACGTTGCCCAGGCTGTCGACGGCGAGGCCGCTGGCGGAGTATCCCACCTTGAAGGTTTCAAACTTTTCGGGATCGGAAGCGGGGAAACGAACCACGTGGTCGGTGACGGCGTTGGTCACCCAGATGCGGTCCTGCTGGTCGATGGCGAGCGCGAACGGCCCGATGAGTTTGCAGGGGTTTTTCAGAGGATCGCCAGTCTTGTTCTGGCAGAAGAACTGGGCCTTGGACGGGTCACCTTGGGGAAGCTTCACGACCTGGCCCTTGATCAGGTCGAGCGTCCAAATATCTCCGCTTGGCGTGGCGATTATGCCTTGCATCTGGCTGATCTGGCGGTTAAAGTTCCAGCCCTCTGGGGGCGACAGTGGTTTGCCGTTGTTGTCGAACTTCGTGATGTTCTGGCCGGTGAAGCTGGTGGCCCACGCGTTGTCTTGTGCGTCGAGCGTCAAGCCGAAACCGGGGCCTGCAATCCCCCCGCCCCTGAAGCCCAAAGGGCTGGGTGAAAGCGGTTTACCGTTGGGCGCGAACTTGGTGAGGCCACCGGTCCATGAGGCATCCTGGTTTTCTGCCCCGACCGTGAAGTTGTCAGCAACCCAGGCATTGCCTTCGCTGTCGATCATGAGCTTTCCGCCTCCGCTGTAGCCGCCGCCTGTGAACTTGAGGGGGAAGATCCAGGCGCTGGGCGCGAAGGTCAAATATGGCAGGAACGGCGTTGGCCGAAAGAGCTTGCCGGGCGTGTTCGGCGGTGGGAGTGGGTAGAAGTAATTCAGCAGGTCGAAAACTTTGTCAGCCTGGTGTGAGGGATAACGGACGATGGACTCGGTGGCTGCCAGCGTGTCCTTTGGGTAGGCGCCGGTCGGAGAAGTCGCCACATAGAAGAGACTGCTACAGGCATCGGACTTCAAGCGCGTGACGCACGCTGCCAGAATGCTGGATAGCGTTGCGAAGTTGGCCATGGTGGGGGTCTGCGAACTATTGAGAGCGTCGAGAATCGTCGCGCCGTAGTCGCCGGTTTCCAGATCCACAAAGTTAGGTACGTTCCCCGCGGCAATGCGCAGTTGCAGCGGCGAGCCCTGAATCGCCGCGCCCTCGATAAATTGCGTGTGGGTGACTACGGATGCCAGGGTGGTGAACTCGTTGATGACGACTGCGGCCGGGGGTTTGCTGCCCACAACCGCTAAGAGTGTTATCGCTGGATTGTCGCCGCCCTTGCCTCTGGGTTCGCCCCCAGTGGCAACCAGATAGAGGGAGCTATCCGTCTGAGCGCCAGGATTGCGGATCTCAAACCGCCCTTCGTTGTCGGTCTTGGTTTGCGCGAGCTGCTTGGGTGCGTCGGAACTTGCGGCCCAAAGTGTGACCGTGGATTGAGCTATAGGCGCGCCTCCGCCCATCACTTGACCTCTTATGTCGGCGGCGAAGGCCCGAGTTGCCAGGAACATGCCTGAGATGGCAAGGGCAGCCGTTGTCAACTTTACAGCGGTTGTCTGAGAGCGCATTCCTTTTTCTCCTTCAGGCTAGCGAACTGGCGCCGCCGCGATGACAGTAGACGCGATGAGGTTTGCATGTGGGAGCAGTTGCGCACCAATTCTACGTGAGGTCTGCTGCAGGGCGGAAGGATAGCTGGCGCGAAGAGGCCATTACACTCATGATCGGGCCAGCAGGATTACTTGTGAAACGCCAAGAAGTCGGCATAAGAACGGATCTCTCCCAGCTTGTCTTCGTGCAGGCCTCGCAGATCCTGCTCAGTGAGGCACCCTTCGTGGAGCAGTGTCCCGAACACGAACCTCAGCTTTGAGCCCCGAGACTCGTATTTGCGGAGCAGGGAAGCGCAGTGCTAGTGGACAAATAAAGGACAAGAATTCTACTAAACAGCGTAATTCTTGAGATCAGTGAAAACAAAGTATTTATAACTTAAACACTTACAAAGACAACTGAGAATCCGATCCCGACTAGCTCCACCAAATTAATCAAGAAAGTTCCTGGTAGGTTCCATTTAGCGATTCACTCCCTCGTTAAGTTCGTCCGCGTCGTTTTGCCTTGGGCGCTTGGAACTGGCCCAGGTGGCTCTGCAATAAAGTTGCCATGACGCTAGTAGTTTTGCCAATAGACCCGAGACCTGCGCACAACTAGTATTTCTTGCACCTGAAAGAGCTCACCCTGAGTGCGTCTTCGGTTCATCGGAGATGGATCTCGCCCGTGAGTTAGCACTGGGGATTACTCGGCAGCATCCTCCCAAAGCGGAGGCGAACCCAGACCTACTTACGAGGAGACACGAAATGGATCTAGGAGCGGGTATCCGGAAGCTCACACTGGGAGCACTTGCGGTCTCGAGCTTTTTCCCCCTCGGCAGGCTTGCCGATGCTCAACAGGTCACCGGAACGTTAGGTCAAGCCGACGCGACGACCACGATCAACGGAAAACAAATTCCGCCGCCGCCGCCGAAGTTCGGAGGGGTCATCAAGGAAACAGCGCCGCAATCCACGCCCTGGTGGCCACCACGTATCGTGCCGCCTAAGGGCGCGCCCAACGTGCTGCTCATTATGACGGATGATCAGGGCTACGGCGTTCCGGGCACGTTCGGCGGTGTTATTCCAACTCCTTCGCTGGATCGCGTCGCCAACGCCGGATTGCGCTACATTCAGTTCCACTCCACCGCGTTGTGCTCGCCCACGCGGGCTGCGCTAATCACGGGCCGCAATCATCACTCGGTTGGCTTCGGCGTGATTGGCGAACTGTCCACAGGCTATCCGGGCTATGACTCTGTCATCGGTCCAGAGAACGCCACCATCGGCGAGATCCTGAAAGAAAACGGTTACGCTACCTCGTGGTTTGGTAAAGACCACAACACTCCGGGGTTTCAATACAGCACCACTGCGGGCCCGTTCGATCAATGGCCCACCGGTATGGGCTTCCAGTATTTTTATGGCTTCCTGGGCGGCGAGACCGATCAGTGGACCCCCTATCTGTTCAAAGACACGACCGAGGTAATGCCCTGGATCGGCCATCCGGACTACAACCTCACTACCGACTTGGCAGACAACGCCATCGCCTACATGAGGAATCTGAACGCCGCCGCGCCTGACAAACCGTTCTTCCTCTACTACGTCCCCGGCGGCTCGCACTCGCCCCACCAGCCCAAGAAAGAATGGATCGAGAAATTCAGAGGCAAGTTCGATATGGGCTGGGAAAAATTGCGCGAGCAGATCTTCGAGAATCAGAAGCGGCTCGGTGTCATTCCCGCCAATGCCCAACTGACTCCGTGGCCAGATGACTTGCCCAAGTGGGATTCGCTCACTGCCGTTCAGAAAAAGCTGTATGCCCACCAGGCTGAAGTATATGCAGCCTACACCGCTTACACCGATTATGAGATCGGCCGTGTCATTCAGGAAGTCCAGGACATGGGCAAACTGGACAACACACTGATCATCTACATCGACGGCGACAACGGCACCAGCCCGGAAGGCAGTTTGTCTGGAACTTATAACCAGATGACCGCTTACAACGGCGTCATGGACGTTCCTGAAGCCCTGCAACTCTTGCATTACAACGAGTGGGGCTCGGACAAAACCTATCCGCACATGGCAGTGGCGTGGGCGTGGGCCTTCGATACGCCCTTCAAGTGGACCAAGCAGGTCGCCTCGCATTTCGGTGGTACCCGGCAAGGTATGGCGATTTCCTGGCCCGGCCATATCAAGGACGTGGGCGGAATACGCACTCAGTTCCACCACATCATCGATATTGTTCCAACCATCCTCGAAGCAGCCGGCATCCAGGCGCCCGACGAAGTCAAGGGCATCAAGCAGAAGCCAATTGAAGGCATCAGCATGCTCTACACCTTTGATTCTGCCAATGCCAATGCGCCCTCTAAGCGTGATACCCAGTATTTCGAAATGGTAGGCAATCGTGCTATCTACCACGACGGTTGGATTGCTTGCACCACTCCGCCCGCTCCACCCTGGCTGATGGGAACAGGCAAGATGCCACCCATGAACGAGTACAAGTGGGAACTCTACAACATCACCCAGGATTTCTCGGAGAACAATGACCTGGCCGCCAGCAATCCCGATAAGTTGAAAGAGATGCAAGCGCTGTTCCAGTCGGAGGCAGAGAAATACCAGGTCTTCCCGCTGGATAACTCGGGCTTCGTGCGCCTGCTTGGGCCGAAACCGAGCGCTACTGCGGGTGTGACAGACTTCACCTATGCGGGCGTCAATCCCGGCATTCCCGTCGGCAACGCTCCTAGTATTCTGGACCGGGACTACCTCATCACAGCCAACGTCATTATCCCTGATGGAGGCGCGGAAGGCGTCATCGCGACCATGGGCGGCCGCTTTGGTGGTTATGCACTCATGCTAAGTCCGAGCGCAAGCTGGGTGCTCAGCAGCAAACCGTTTAAGTACGTCGAACTGGGTTTGTTGATTCTCGGGTTGCTTCTGATCTTCATTGGCACAGCCGGCAGGTGGAGAAAGCGTTTCGGCTACGCATTCTTGCTGGTCGCGGCCGTCGGACTCGTTCTATCTTTCGCCACCGACGTGTTCCACATAGGCAGAGGCAGGCCGGTATTCGTATACAACTTCCTGGATTTGCAGCGTTTCCGCTGGCGTGGGCTGTCTTCGCTCGACGCCGGCCAACATACCATCGTGTTCAGCTTCAAGTACGACGGACCCGGTCCCGCCAAGGGCGGTACCGGCGTCTTGAGCGTGGACGGCAAGGAGGTCGACCGCAAGACGATCCCGCACACCATTCCGCTGCTGATGTCGATCGACGAAACCTTCGACATAGGCTTGGACACCCGAACGCCCGTGGATTTTACCTATGACGTTCCGTTTGCATTCACCGGTACCATCGACAAGCTGAACTATAAGATCGGCCCATCGCAGATGACCGCAGATGAGCAGAAGAAGGCTGCGGATACGTTAGCAAGGCGAACAGATTAGATCGCCAACGAAGTGAGCCAACCATGAGGGTTGATCTCTACGTTGCCAAGTTACAATCGCCAAGTTTGGCCAACGTGCTGGATGCAGTTGCTCGCAAACCTTTGGGAGTGACCGATGACGACAAGAATCCTGGTGATAGTGTCGGCGACAATTGAAATGGCAACCGGAATTGCCTTGATCGCTGTCCCGGGCATTGTCGGGAGAGCCTTGTTGGGACAAGACCTTTCCAGCGCGGGTATCGCTGTCGCTCGAGTAGCCGGGTTGGGACTGCTGTCGCTGGGGTTGGCATGTTGGCCAGGTCGGAATGACGCTACCCCGCATGTCCTGCGGGGCCTGTTGACCTACAACTTGCTGGCGGCTCTTTACCTTGGCTATCTCAGGGTCGGAGCAGGCTTTGTCAGCTATCTGCTATGGCCGGCGAGCATTGTCCATGCATTGCTGACGATTTTGCTGGTTATTCGGCATAAGCGAGAGAGGCGTCTCGTACGACCATAGTTTTCTCCTCGATTTCATATGGGGCCGCTCCCGGCTTCGTTCAATCCGACGTCCCACCCGTTGATGTTTGTAACTTAGCTTGCGTGCTCGATCACCGCGAGCCATGCTTTGGGGCCTCTTTCATGGCCGTCTTGATCTGAGGAGAAAAGCTCGGCAGCGCAGTCAGGGCTTATTCGTCCGCTCCCCCAATTTGCTGAAGCCGGTGTTCCCGCCGAGCCCGCTTTCCTGTTGCTCGACCAACTCGGCCAGACTCAGAGATACAGTCAACGTTGATACACTGGTTTCGCTCCTCAAGCGAATTTTCCCGATAAAGGGCTTAGGCTTATAATTATTCGCGCGCAAACCTAGCCATACTCTGATGTGAAAATACGCTGTCGAAGGTTCTTCCATGCCAGCGAATCGGATTCGCATCTTAAACGTCGACGACAACCAGATCCAACGCTATGCGACCACCCGGATACTAACCTCGGCTGGTTTCGAAGTGATTGAAGCCGGCACGGCTAAAGAGGCACTTTCTTTGGTGTCCCATGACGTTGGTTTGGTCCTTCTCGACGTGGATCTTCCAGATATCGATGGATTCCAGGTGACCCGCACTCTGAAAGGTCAGCCGTCAACCGCCGACATACCAATCATTCAGGTATCGGCGGTGTTTTCGGGCTACTCTCATGTACGGGATGGGCTACGGAACGGTGCGGACGCATATTTCACCTTGCCTCTCGATCCTGCTTCTCTGATCTCGACCGTGCGAAAGCTCGCCAAGGGCCCATTGCCCGCCTAAAATCGGCCAGCTCGTTTTCGGCTATAATCAGCAATTTGCCTAGCGGCTGCATCTCAGCCCTTATACCGCTGTTCAATCAAAGGAGTCATGCATGAGCAAGATTGCGGAAGTTCTACAAAAGCATCAAGGTCCCCTGCTGGATGAATGGATGAAGCGGCTGCTCGAGGGGAGCCGTCGAACCGACCTCATCAGCGACAAAGAATTGAAAGCGCAGGCGACTGAACTTCTGGGCTCAATCACGGCTTCTGCGCGAAGCGGCAAGGTCAGTGAGGTCAACGGACCGGAGTGGTCGGCCACGCGTGAAATGCTGCATGAGATTGCCGCTTCACGCGCCAAACAGGGCTTCACTTCGTCGGAGACAGCGACGTTTGTCTTATCGATGAAGCAGCCGATTTTTTCTGCGGTTCGTAGTGAATTTGCGAAAGATCCCGACGCCCAATACCAGGAGATTTGGGTAGCTACAACGCTATTGGACAAGTTGGCTCTGCTCGCCACCGACGAGTTTCTCGCAGCCAAGGAGCAGATGATTGCCCGCCAGCAGGAGGAATTGCTGGAACTTTCTACTCCGGTGGTGAAGCTGTGGGACGGGATTCTTGCCCTTCCCATGATCGGTACGCTCGACAGCGCTCGCACGCAAGTCGTGATGGAATCGCTGTTGCAAGCGATTGTGGAAACGAATTCCAAGGTCGCGATTATTGACATTACCGGCGTTCCCACAGTCGACACTCTGGTTGCGCAGCATCTAATCAAAACGATTACTGCGGCCCGGCTCATGGGGGCGGACTGCATCATCAGCGGCGTGCGTCCACAGATCGCGCAAACGATTGTGCATCTTGGTATCAACCTGACGGACGTAATAACCAAGGCCAAGCTGTCAGATGCTTTTGCGTTGGCCCTGGGCAAGAGCGGCCGGGCAGTAGTGAAGGTTTCCGAACCCGCCGCACGCATGCCCGGCCGGGAGGCTTAATGGAACGCATTCCTATCTTGCGTATGGGCAACTACCTGCTGGTCACGATTCAGGTTGACATGCACGACCGCTTGGCCATGACATTGCAGGATGACCTGACGCAGCAGATCTCAAAAACCGACGCGGTCGGTGTACTGATCGACATTTCCTCCCTGGAGATCGTCGATTCATTTATTGGCCGAACGCTGGCCAATATCGCTGCGATGGCCAGGGTTCTCGACGCGGAAACCGTCGTGGTGGGCATGCAGCCTGCCGTTGCCATCACCCTGGTGGAGCTGGGAATGTCGCTCCCCGGCGTAAGAACGGCGTTGAACGTGGAATCGGGAATGGAGCTCCTACAAACCAGTCGCGGATCATTCTCCAGAGGGATGCAGGATGACTCAAGCGGCATCTGAGACCCTTCCCATCGCCTCTTCATCCGATATTGTTGCCGTCCGGCAGAAAACACGGGAACTGGCCATCCAACTAAAGTTCACTCTAGTGGATCAAACCAAGATGGTCACGGCCGCCAGCGAGCTGGCTCGAAATGCACTGGAGCATGGCAAAGGTGGAACTTGCCAGATTGAAGTTGTCAAGAATGGCGTACGCCAGGGGCTTCGATTGCAGTTCCAGGATCACGGTCCCGGCATTGCCGATCTTGACTTAGCCATGAAAGATGGCTACACCACCGGCGGCGGACTGGGTTTGGGTTTGAGCGGCAGCAAGCGGTTAGTGAACGATTTCGAGATCCACTCCTTGCCCGGCCAGGGAACCACTGTCACCATAACGCGTTGGAAATAACTTGATCCTTGACCAGCATCACATCAAGATAGCCGACGCTTCTCATGCCGGGGAGGCGCGGCGTGCGGCCGCTCGTCTGGCCGAAAAGTTGGCATTTGGCGAGACCCGGGCCGGCGAACTGAGCATCGTCGTAATGGAACTCGCCAACAATGTTTTAGCCCACGCCGTGTCGGGAGAAATGTTGCTGCTGGGCTGGCGGAAAGGCTCCACTCAGGGCGTTGACGTCTTCGCTCTGGATAAAGGACCGGGTATCGCCGATCTCCAACACTCTTTGACCGATGGATATTCGACGGTCGGCACTCCCGGCAACGGTTTGGGAGCGATATCGCGCTTGGCCTCTGGCTTCGACGTATATAGCAATCCCACTCAAGGCACGGCCCTCTTCGCAAGAATCCTCAGCAAACGCTCGGGAGCAACCTGCGACTCTACCCTCGATGTGGGCTGCCTTCTAGCGCCGATTCATGGCGAATCGGTCTGTGGCGACGGCCTCTCGTTTTATGGGCAAGGTAGACGTTACATCTGTATTGCGGTCGACGGCCTGGGACATGGGTTGGGAGCCGCGGAGGCAACCGAGGTGGCCATGCGCGTGTTCGAGGAGAACCGTGACAAGACTCCCGAGAGAATTGTGCACCGCTTGCATTTGGCCCTGCGCGCGACCAGGGGCGCGGTCGTGGCCGTCGCCGAAATCGATCTGGACCGGCGCAAAATCAGATACTGCGGCGTCGGTAACATCTCGGGATCCATTCTCGCCGCGGGCAAGTCTCAGAGTCTGGTTTCGCACAACGGCACGGTGGGACACGTGATGACGCGCATCGCCGAATTAGAGTATGACTTCCCGCTGAACTCCATACTGGTGCTGCATTCTGACGGTCTTACTTCCCAGTGGAGTCTCGACAAGTACGCCGGTCTCAGCCGCCGGCATCCCGGCCTAATAGCCGGCGTTCTGTATCGCGACTTCAAACGTGGACGTGACGACGCCTCTGTCATGGCAATCCGGGAACGCGCAGAGGGCAATGACACATGAAAGTGCAGACCATTTTGTCGTTGGATTTGCGCTTCGAGCGGGACGTCGTACAGGCTCGGCAGAGAGCGCGCGAGATCGCTGCGCTGCTGGGGTTTGATCGACAGGACCAGATCCGTCTGGCGACGGCAACTTCTGAGATAGCCCGCAATGCATTCCGCTATGCGCGCAACGGCAAAGTCGAATTTGAGCTGCAGACTGAGCTGCCTCAAACGCTGCGCATCACCGTCTCCGACCAGGGCCCCGGAATAGCTCACTTGCAAGACGTCCTCGATGGCCAATACAAATCCGATACTGGTCTAGGCATGGGTATCGTCGGAACGCGACGCTTGATGGATTCTTTTGTCATTGAAACCGCCGCCGGAGGCACCCAGGTTCTTTTAGGCAAGACTTTGCCTCCGCACGCACCGATATTCACCTCCAGTGCATTCAAGCGGGTGATAGAGGAGCTCAACAAGCGCGAATCGCAAAATCCCTTTGAAGAAATTGAACGGCAAAACCGCGAATTGTTGAAGACGCTGGCTGACCTGCGCGCCCGGCAAGATGAGCTTGCCCTGTTGAATCGTGAACTGGAGGACACCAATCGCGGAGTTGTCGCTCTGTACGCTGAACTCGATGAGAGAGCGGACTATTTGCGCCGGGCTTCGGAACTGAAAACAAATTTCCTCTCCAACATGTCACACGAGTTCCGTACGCCGCTGAACTCGATCATATCCCTGAGCCGCATTTTGCAGGAGAAAACCGATGGAGACCTTTCATCGGAACAGGAAAAGCAGGTGCGTTTCATTCAGAGATCGGCCCTAGAGCTTTACGAATTGGTGAATGATCTGCTCGACCTGGCGAAGGTGGAGGCTGGGAAAGTAACGGTCAAGCCTAAAGAGTTTGTGATTCAAGAGCTGTTTGGCACGTTGCGGGGCATGCTACGTCCGTTATTGCTCGACAGTTCGCTGGACTTGATTTTTGAGGACTGCTCCGATCTGCCCGTCATGAACACGGATGACGGTAAGGTATCGCAAATTTTGCGAAACTTCATTTCGAATGCTTTGAAATTTACCCCGGAAGGCGAGGTGCGCGTATCCGCCTCGCTGGGCGCCAGCGGCACCATCATCTTCGCCGTGAAAGACACCGGCATCGGCATCGCGCCTAAAGATCAGGAATTCATCTTCAAGGAATTTACCCAGATCGAGAGTGCGATTCAGGACCGGGTGAAGGGTACAGGTCTAGGATTGCCGCTATGCCGCAACCTTGCCGAACTTCTTGGCGGCAGTGTATCCGTCGAGAGCGAGGTAGGGAAAGGCTCCAGTTTCTACGCCGTGATTCCAATCAATTATCAGGGTGCTGCTCCGGAGGAGACGCTTGAGGAGGGTGTCGATAAGTTGCTTCCGGGCAAGGTGCCGGTTTTGATTATCGAAGATAATCCGGAGACCAGCTTCATCTATGGGAATTATCTGCAAAAAACAGAGTTCCAGCCGGTAACGGTTACGTCGGTCGAGAGAGCGCGACGAATACTTTCCAATATTCATCCCGCAGCCATCGTTTTGGACGTATATCTTGGCGGCCAAAACTCCTCTGAGTACATTCGTGAGCTACGCGCCTCGCCCCAGACCGAACATGTGCCCATTGTTGTAATCAGCGTTATGGACGAGGCTCGCAAAGTGCTTTCCTATGGCGCTGATAAATTTATTCACAAGCCGGTCGATCAAGAAGCCTTTTGCGCAACCCTTTATGAGCTGGCAGGCCGGAAGGAACGCAAGAAGGTGCTGCTGGTCGACGACAACGAAGTGTCCCGGTACGTTTTACGCGAGAAATTGTCGGAGTGGGATTTCCAAATCTTGGAAGCACGGGGAGGAAGAGAAGCTCTGGCTGTGATCGATCGCGAAATCCCCGATTTGGTTTTTCTTGATCTGCTGATGCCCGACATGGGCGGACTCCAGGTACTGGACGAGCTACGGGCCAGCTCGCATACCCGATCTATTCCCGTGATCATCCATAGCTCGAAAACGCTGGACAGAAAAGAAGAAGAGGCGGCTCGAGATCAAGCGATTGGAGTGTTTCCTAAGCGTTCGCTCGCGGAGAACTTCGCCACCAAGGAATTACACGACCTGTTGCTGAAAGCGAATGTCCTGCCACTGACCTGGATGCAGCGTCATGCGTGATGAGGCCCGGGCAACCATATTGGTGGTCGACGACCGCGAGGAAAACCGTTACATCGTTTCGCGCACGTTGTTGGCGGCAGGTTATTCGGTCGTACAGGCGCGCACCGGCCAAGAGGCGCTGGCGAAGGCCAGCGACTTACCCGACTTGGTCCTCCTCGACATCCGCTTGCCTGACATGACAGGTTACGAAGTTTGTAATCGCATTAAGGCCAATCCGACCACGCGTGGTATTCCGGTCATCCACTTGTCGGCGTCTTTTATAACCAGCGAAAGCAAAGTGATGTCGCTGGAAGGCGGCGCGGATGCTTATCTGACACAGCCCGTCGAACCCCCCGTCCTGCTTGCTACCGTGAAGGCGCTTTTGCGGCTCAGAAAGGCGGAAGCCATGTCGCGCTTGTCAGCGCGGCAGTGGCAGGTCACCTTTGATTCTCTTTCTGAGGCAATCGGATTACTTGACGAACAGGGCCGGATTCAGCGCTGTAATCGTGCGATGTCGGAGCTGACCGGCAGGCGGTATTCAGAAATTGAAGGAAAGACACTTCGCGAAATTTTGGCTGAATCCCTCCGAATCACCGTTCCGGCAACCGACAACGACATGTCGCGGCGCAGGGTTGAAGTCGAGTCGCCCGATCAGCGGTGGTTTGTAATCTCGACAGACCAGATTGTCGATCAGGACGGGTTGCCCTCCGGAAATATATTCGTGGTTTCTGATGTTACTGACACCAAGCGTGCGGAAGAGGCGTTGAAAATGAGTGAACGGCTGGCCGCCACCGGGCGACTGGCACACAGCATCGCACACGAAATCAACAATCCGCTGGAAGCAGTGGTGAATCTGCTTTACCTGATGGATCATTCGTCCGATGTTGCAGAGATAAAATCGTACATCGCCCAGGCTACGGCCGAGATTGCCCGCGTGAGCCGGATCACGAAACACACCTTAGCGTTTCACCGCGAGGCGCCTTCGCCGATTGACTTGAATGTCGGGGAATTGGTGGACAGCGTGGTATCGCTGTATGGGCCGCAATTGGCATCCCGCAACATTTCCATTCGTCGTGAATATGACAAGAATACCGCAATCGTAGGGCTTCCCTCAGCCTTGCAGCAGGCCATCGCCAACTTCCTGTCGAATGCGATTGACGCCTCCAAACAGGGTGGCGAGATCACGTTGCGGGTTTCGCAATCGCGAGAGTGGCGCAACTCGCAACGAGACGGCGTCCGCATTCTAGTCGCAGACCATGGTCGCGGGATCCCCAACGATGTGCGCAAGCGTATTTTTGACGCATTCTTCACCACCAAGGGCACCAAAGGTTCCGGCTTGGGATTGTGGCTCAGTTTGGGCATAGTTCACAAACATGGCGGACATGTGCATCTGCGCAGTTCGGTCACCCCTGCTCACTCGGGAACATGTTTTTCTATTTTCCTGCCGTGCCTTCCACCGCTGTCTCCAGAGCCTCTCGTGAGCAAGCCAGTCTAGGCAAGACTCTTTTCCAAGAAACGCTGTTTTTGGGGGAGATGCCTGCGTGAAGGAGGTGTTAACTGGTTAGGGAAAAGAGAAGCCGAAGCGTCCAACTCCGGCTTCTTGTGCTGATTCCAGATTCAAATCACGCGGCGAGGGAAAACTAAGTTAGGGGGCAAGCTGGATGATCGCACTGGCAGGCGATCTCGACCTCTTTTGATCCCGCATCCCGGCAAGAGTCGCTGCAATATTTTTGGCCCGCGTCAACCGTGCATTGGCACGGCTCGTGCGCGCACATCTTTTTTTCAGATTCTGCCATCATGATCTCCTTTTGTGTGAAAAGCTCAGGGCGAAATTGTGCCCGTGACGGTGGCACAAAGTCAAACGGCCGTCGGTGGTGGGGGGTGACGAATCAGGGTGTGGGATATACGGCGCTCCAACTCTATGCACGGCGAACATCAGGGAACATTGAGACCGTATTTGAGATATATCGATTGAAACCAGGTTAGTTCTGGACTAGAAGAGCTGTCTGTCCTGCTGTTTCGAACTTAAGTGTGAAGCTAAAGGTGCTGCCGTGGCCAGGCGAGCTCTCAACCATGAGCTTGCCTCCCATTAATTCGACTAGCCGCGAAGAAATTGCTAACCCTAGACCGGTGCCAGCGTGTTTTCTCGTCAAGGCACCGTTGTTTTGGGTGAAAGGCTCAAAGATCGCAGCCTGTTTCTCAACCGGGATGCCGATGCCTGTGTCGCAGACGGTGAAGAGTACTTCGACCGCAGAGTCGGTGCAGTTTTCGTTGCGCACGCTGATTGCAATAGTGCCCTGCTGCGTAAACTTGATTGCATTGCCTAACAGGTTCACCAGCACCTGGCGAAGACGGCCCGGATCGCCGATTACGGCGTCGGGAAGGTTCGAATCGATCTGACAGGAGATTTCCAAGCCTACTTGCTGCGCCTGGAAGAATAAAGGACGTAGGGTCTGCCGCACAGTTTCCGGCAGATTGAACGGAGTGAGTTCGAGCTGGAGGTTGCCAGATTCGGTTTTGGAGAAGTCCAGCAGGTCACCGATAAGCCGCACCAGCGAATTGCCGGAGGATTGCACCGTGAGTAGATACTCGCGCTGCTCGGCGTCGAGTTGGGTCTCCAGAACCAGCTCGGTCATGCCCAGAAGAACATTCATGGGTGTGCGAAGCTGCTGGCTGATGTTTGCCAGAGCTACCGTCTTGGCCCGGGCCGCTTCTTCGGCAGCCTCCTTGGCCCGTAGCAATTCCCGTTCGGCGCGCTTGCGCAAGCTGATGTCATTGGCGATAGTGGATATCCCCAGCACGGTTCCGTTCTTGTCCATGATGGGGGAAAGGGCGAGCGACGCGTCGAACCGGCTGCCATCCTTCCGCAAGCAGACCGAATCGAAGCGGTCTACCCTTTCGCCACGTACAATTTTTCTTATGACATCCGGCATTTCATGCATTCGCTCGGAAGAAAGCAGCATGGAAAAGGGTCGCCCTAGAGCCTCTTCCACGGAATATCCGAAAATTCTTACTGCGGCTGGATTCCAGGAGACGACCTTCCCCTCAATGCTGTTTCCAATGATGGCGGCGCTGGAGGAATTGACAATCGCCGCCAGTTGGGATGCCGCCTGCTCGGCCTGCTTGCGTTCAGTGATATCGCTGAATACACCGTCGGCGAAGACGATCCCATTCTCCACATGCGTGCGGATCGCGCGGTCATGCGCCCATATCCAGCGACCGTCCCGGCACTGTATCCGGTATTCCACGTCGAAAACGTTATTGCCGTCGAAGAGCCCCAGAAAAGCCTGCTGCACATGTTCGAGATCTGCAGGATGGATTCGGCTAAACCACAATTCTCCGCCGCCTTTGCAGAACTCTTCCGCCGTGTAGCCGAACATCTCTTTCACGTTGGGGCTCATGTAGGTGGTGCGTCCAGTTTGCTCGGTGGTCCAAGTTACATCTGGAAGATTGGCGAGTAGCCGCCGATAACTCTCCTCACTTTTGCGAAGCGCCTCCTCGGCTTGATTGCGCTTACTCATGTCGATGCCAACGCTGAGAATACAGGGACGTCCCTCAACGGTAACCCTTACTCCCGTGAGGTAGCAGGGAATGCGCTTGCCCGCCTTGGTCAACCACGCGGCCTCCATGTCGGCATAACCCGTTTCCCACGCTGCGCCCATCTGCTGCGGCACCAGCTCGCGGTAGTCTTCGGCTATGGTCTGTGTCGCCAGCATGCCCGCCAACTCTTTGGCGGAGTAGCCGAGGGCACTCTGAAAGCGGGAATTCCAGCGCACCAGCTTTCTCTCTGCATCGACAATGCAGCTCAGGCCCGGCATATGCTCTATGAGCGAATCGAAATTCGCCTTCTCATCGTCTAGACGTTTGAGGTGGCTTCGCTGGCTTCGGGCTATCAAAAAGCTAACGGCAAATCCGAACAGAGCACCGAATAAAATGGTGAGAATATGGGACCGCTGCATCGAAAGGTGCGGATAAAGCACGTGCTTCGTCACCTCGAACGCGGCAATGACTAACGCGGCGACTAACGCGCTCCGAAGCGCTCTGACGAAAGTGGACGATTTTGCCATATAGACTGACCCCGGCAGCGGAGCCAGTGTCGTGTGACTGTGGCGTTTGGGAGAGCGCCTTGGTCAAACAAGCATAGTAGCTGTCCGAGCAAACTCCTGTTTGTGACCGTAGTCACAAGCGCACCTATATTTGAAGTCTTGTCGGACACGCGTCGAAAGCATCAGTGAGAACTGCATTGGCCAAACCAGCGATTTATATCGATGCGTGTCCGGCCAATAAAATGGATGTGAGTTTTGCCACTTGCCTGGGAGGGAGCATGAAACTGGATCGCTTTGCAAAGACAATGCTGGTCGTAATCGCAACTTTACTGGGGGTGCTTGTGCTTCGGCCTATCGTGCAACCGTCGGCCGTGCGAGCGCAGGTCGAGGAGGGCTACCCATTTTATGTCGAACCGGGCTACACCATGATTCGCAAGCCCGACGGCACAGCGCAGATGTATGGCAAGGTCGTCATCGATATGCGCAGCGGAGATATCTGGGGATTCCCCACTCTTACTCAGGGGCCTTATCCTGTAGACACCGCCAAAACCACACCGCCCAAATCGTATCCCATGTACCTGGGGAAATTCATGTTCAGCGATGCGCAGAGGTGAGAGGGCGCCGCGTCTAGCCAGGCTTCAACACGTAACCTTGCCACCGGGCTCGTGGTTATAATTTTGAAGAGCGTCTTGTCTGATCGATGAAACTCTCAGCGCCAATTCTGCTTGCGGTTCTGCTCAGTATGGTGGGTCCGGGCCGCACGGTGTCTGCGTTCGCGGTCGCGACGGTTAACCCCCTCTTCACGAACGCCGCCAGCAGTAGCCTGAATGTCACCGTCAGCGGCAGCCAGAAGTGGGTAGACACCGGCATGGACGTGCAAGCTGGTGACAAACTGCACATCACCGCCAAGGGCACGGTCAACATGGGCAATAACTCCGGCATAACCGCCGACGGAGCGCCGCGGGGATGGGTTGACACTCTGCGAGCGCTGATGGTGCCAAGCGCTGGCCGAGGTGCTCTGGTGGGACGTGTGGGCGACAGCGACGCCGCGACGCCGTTCTTGATTGGTGCCGACGGAACGGTGCAAGCCCCTGTCGCGGGACGGCTCTACCTCGGAATTAACCAGGATTCCATGCAGACACCAGACGGCAGCTATCAGGTGCATATCGATCGTGTTGCGAGCGCTAGTGCGACTGAAAGCGGAGTAGCTGCCAGTGAGAGCAAGTATGATTTCCAGCCGCTGTTCGCTGAGCTCGATGCCAAGTCTGCCGTATCGCGTAAGCGATCGAGCGCAGGGAGGTAATCCGGGAGACCTGGTTAACTTTGTGCTGGTGGGAACACAGCAGCAAGTGACCGCGGCGTTGAAGGCGGCCGGCTGGATTGTGGCCGACAAGACTGATAAGGAAGCGGTAGTCAGCGCGCTGCTGGCGACGCTGCAGAAAAATGTATATATGGCTGTGCCTATGAGTATGTTGTATCTGTTTGGAAGAGCGCAGGACTTCGGATACGAGCGAACCGAGCCGGTCATGGTTGCGGCCCAACGAAACCATTTCCGTATCTGGAACGCGCCGTTTGCGACCCCGCGGAATCAATCCGTCTGGGTTGGCGCCGGGACACATGATGTCGGCATCGAACGGGATCAGCGCTCGCCGGATGCGATCACTCACAAAATCGATCAGGACGTCGACAATGAACGCGATTTCATCGGCGCTACGCTGCAGCAAGCCGGGCAAGTAGAAGCGATGTCATACATGACTCGGGCCAAGCCGATTAGGTCGGCAAAGACTGCGACCGGCGGCAATATAGAGTCAGATGGTCGAGTACTGGTGATCGTGCTGAAATGACGCCGCGCGCAGCGGCAATGAAATAGATCCCACTTGTTCTTGGAACGGCTGCCCGGCAGAGCACAAAGTTAGGTTCTACTGTCCGGAACAACACTGCGCGATCGAATGTACTCGTCGATCACCCGCTGTAACTGTCCCTGCTCGCGGAGAACATATTCGATAGCGTCGCGGACGGCACCTTTGCCGCCTTCGTGAGGGGTCACGTAGTGGGACTCGCGAATGACCTCTTCGCGAGAGTTCTTAACCGCAATCGCCAGGCCGCAAAGGCGCATCACCGGCAAATCGATAACATCATCGCCTACATAAGCGGCTTGATCCGCGGCCAGGCCTTCCTTCTCCAGAATCTCGTAAAACGCCGCAGCCTTATCTTGCTGGCCTTGGTAGACATGATCCATTTTCAGATCACGAGCGCGCAGAGCAACAGTTTCAGAGATGCGCTTGGTGATGATGCCGGTCTTCAACCCGCCGAGTCTCGCCAGCGAAAAGCCTGTGCCATCGTGCGCGTCGAATCCTTTGGCTTCGATGACTTCGTGGCTTGCGATTCCGAAACCGCCTTTGTCGGCCATTCGCTCACGCCGCTCGTGAGTTCCCTGACCAGCGCCTCCGCCGGGAGCAGGGAACAGGAAAATCGTTCCATCAGTCATCACGCCGTCAACGTCGAACAGCATCAGTTTGATTTTTTCTGCGCGGTCGCAGGACATGAGGAAAGTGTAGCAGTAAGGCCGTGGTTCGCCATCCGCTCTTTGCCATCCGCTTTCGTTGTTGGCCGTTAGCTCTTGGCTCTTGGAAGGCGAACGGCATGCGAGCTCAGAAAAGAAACCACGAAGAGCTAAAAGCGACCAGCGAAGAGCGGCGTTTCTTGGCGAACAATTAGCGAAAACCTGCTAGAATGGCGGGATGTTTGTGGGGGAAATTCCGGTCGCATTGGCGTGGGCGCATCCGCTGGTTGCCGAGTGGTTCATCGGGCGATTCGGTACTCCGACCGAGCCGCAGGAGCAAGGCTGGCCGGAGATCCTTGCCGGACGCACTACGCTGATCTCGGCTCCCACCGGCTCAGGCAAGACCCTGGCCGCGTTCCTCATCTGCATCGACCGCCTGGTTCGCAAGGCACTCGACGGCGGATTGCGCGACTGCACTGAAGTCCTTTACGTCTCGCCGCTGAAGGCGCTGGGTAACGACATCCAGAAGAACCTGGACGGCCCACTGGGCGAAATCATGGCGCTGGCTGGCGAACGTGGGCTGTTGATGCCGGAGATTCGCACCGCGGTGCGCACCGGGGACACGTTGATGAAAGAGCGGCGCGAAATGCTGAAGCGCCCGCCGCACATCCTGGTCACGACGCCTGAGTCGCTGTACATCCTGCTCACGGCGAACAGTAGCCGCGCAATCCTGAGCCATGTTGAGACGGTGATCGTCGACGAGATTCATGCCGTGGCCGACGACAAGCGCGGTGCGCATCTGACAATATCGCTGGAGCGCCTTGACCTGCTGGCCAATCGCCCCACTCGTATCGGCCTCTCAGCTACGCAGAAACCGATTGAGGAGATTGCGCATTTTCTGACCGGCTCCGGACGTCCCGCTCCGGCGGTGGTGAACATCGGTCATCGGCGCAAGCTTGATCTCATGGTGGAGGTGCCGCCCTCCGAGCTCGGTCCGATCGCTACCAACGAGATGTGGGGCGAGATTTACGATCGCATCGCCGAGCTGGCGATGCAGCACCGCTCGACGCTCGTCTTCGTCAATACGCGGCGGCTAGCCGAGCGGGTGACGCTGCACTTGGGCGAACGTATCGGCGAAGATTTGGTTGCGGCGCATCATGGCAGCCTGGCGCGCAAGTTACGGCTGGCGGCGGAACGGAAGCTGAAGAATGGCGAGATTCGTTTGCTCGTCGCAACCGCATCGCTGGAGTTGGGCATCGATGTCGGCACCATCGACCTGGTATGCCAGATCAACTCGCCACGGTCGATCGCCGTTACGCTGCAGCGCGTAGGGCGAGCCGGCCACTGGCGCGGAGCGATTCCCAAGGGCCGCCTGTTCGCCACTACGCGTGACGATTTGCTGGAGTGTGCCGCAGCCGTGCGAGCCATTCGGCTCGGTGATCTGGATCGCATCCAGATTCCCGCTTCGCCGCTCGACATTCTTGCGCAGCAGATTGTCGCCATGTGCAGTTGTGAGGACTGGGATGAGGATGCTCTGTTCGAGTGCATGCGCCGGGCGTATCCGTATCGCGATCTAAAGCGCGAGGAGTATGACCGCATTCTGGAAATGTTGTCGCAGGGCATCGCCGCCAAGCGCGGCCGTTATGGAGCGTATCTATTTCGCGACATGGTGAACCGTCGCCTGCGGGCGCGTCGAGGCGCGCGACTGGCGGCAATTACCAGTGGCGGCGCTATCCCTGAGACCGCGCTATTTACCGTATTAGCGCAGCCGGAGGAAATTGTTATCGGCACGGTCGATGAAGACTTTGCGGTCGAGAGCAATGCGGGCGACATCATGCTGCTGGGCAACACCTCATGGCGAATTCGCCGTGTCGAATCCAACTCCGGGCGCCTGGTGGTCGAGGATGCCCACGGTGCGCCGCCAACAATTCCATTCTGGCGTGGGGAAGCTCCGGCGCGTACCGACGAACTGTCCGTGCACGTAGCAGAGTTGCGCCAGCGTATCAGTGATCTGCTGCCGAACACGGCACCGCTACCAGTGCCTGCGAATCCCGAAGTGGGCGAAGAGACTCAAGCTAAAGTCCGTTTACGCGGCATTGAATCCAGCCCCGAAGTGCAAAACGCCGTCATCTGGCTGAAGGACGAATGCGGGCTGGACGATGCGGGCGCGGAGCAGGCTGTCGAATACATCGTGACTGGCCGCGCCGTTCTGGGCGAGGTGCCGACGACCCGGACCATTATCGCCGAGCGTTTCTTCGACGAGGGCGGCGGGATGCAGCTCATCATCCACGCACCTTTCGGGGGTCGCGTGAACAAGGCTTGGGGACTGGCGCTGCGCAAGCGGTTCTGCCGCTCGTTCAATTTCGAACTGCAGGCTGCCGCGACAGATAACGGACTGAACATCGCGCTAGCCGAACAGCACAGCTTTCCACTGAGTGATGTCTTTCACTATCTGCAGACGGAGACAGTGCAGGAAATCCTCGAGCAGGCCGCATTGGCATCGCCGATCTTCGCCACGCGCTGGCGATGGGATGCAAACCGATCGTTGGCTCTGCTTCGTTTCATGGGCGGCAAGAAAGTTCCACCGCAAATTCAACGTATCCGCAGTGACGATCTTCTCGCGTCGGTCTTTCCCGACGTGGCGGCATGCCAGGAGAACATCGAGGGAGACATCAAGATACCCGATCATCCGCTGGTGCAGGAGGTTATGAAGGATGTCCTGACCGAGGCGATGGACATCGAGGGTTTGCGGCGAGTGCTGGACGGTATCAGCAACGGTACGATTCGTTGCGTTGCCGTGGATACGCCGGTACCGTCGCAGTTCTCGCACGAGATTCTGAACGCGAATCCGTATGCGTTTCTCGACGATGCTCCGCTGGAGGAACGCAGGGCACGCGCCGTCCAGATGCGGCGCATGTTGCCCGAGGCAGTCTTGAACGAAGTGGGGAGACTGGATCAGGCCGCGATTGCGCGGGTGCGGGAAGATGCGCGGCCCGATGTTCGCGACAGCGACGAACTGCACGACGCGCTGCAAACTCTGGTTGCACTGCCTGAAGAAATTGCCGATCCGGACTGGCAACGGGCGATCATCAACTGGCTGCCATTCCTGGCTGAACTGATAGAAGGCTGGCGCGCGTTGCAAGTGCGAGTTGGAGAGAGGTTATACATCGTTGCCTCGGAGCGGGCCAAAGATTTTGTGCTCATCTTTCCCGAAGCGCGATTTGAGGTGACGCCGCCGGAGTTGCCGTCGAGCACGGCCTCGCGCGACGATGCCGTCCTTGCCATGGTGACAGGCTGGATGATGCAGGCCGGACCGATCACCGCAAACGCGCTGGCTTACTGGCTTGGTCTGACAGTGTCGGATGTCGAGACAGCCTTGCTTCGGCTGGAAGCAGCAGGATCGATTCTGCGGGGAAACTTTACAGGACAGCAGGCGAAACCCTCCACCCAAGCAAAAGAGGCTTGGACGGGGCAGCCGGCCGAATTGCAGACCACAGAATGGTGCGAGCGGCGATTGCTGGCCCGCATCCATCATCTGACGGTTGCAACCCTGCGCAAGCAAGTGGAACCGGTCACGGCAGCGGTATTCATGCGTTGGCTTCTCCGCTGGCAGCACGTGGCTCCGCAGTCGCAATTGAGTGGCGAGCGTGGGCTGCTGGAAGCTGTCCGTCAGTTGCAAGGGTTTGAGATTCCCGCCAATGCCTGGGAGAAGCAGGTGCTGGATTCTCGAATCAACAACTACGATCCGGCTGCGCTCGATCAACTTTGCCTGACTGGGGCCGTGGGCTGGGGAAGGCTGTCGCCGCATCCGGCCACGCTGGAGGATTCAACGGAAGGCAGGCGACGAGTTGTTCCAACCAGCGTTGCGCCAATCACCTTCTTCGTTCGCGAAGACTCCGACTGGATGCAACCGCGCCTGGAAGATGAGCAGGGATTCGAGCGCATACTCAGCGAGGGAGCGCGGGCAGTGCTGGAGTTCTTGCGACGCCGGGGTGCATCGTTCTTCGCCGACATTGTGCGCGGCGCCAACAGACTGAAAGCCGAAATTGAGACTGCCCTATGGGAGTTGGTGGCCGCCGGAATGGTTACCGCCGATGGCTTCGAAAATCTGCGTGCGCTCATCAATCCCAGGCGACGGCTTGGGTCCGGCGCGACTAAGACGGTTAGGCCTCGCCACACGTCCGGGCGCTGGTCATTGCTGTATCCGGTGGAAGCGTCCGATCGCAGCAAGGTTGCCGAGGCCACGTGTTGGATGCTGTTGCGGCGGTACGGCGTCGTTTTCCGCGAGATGCTGGCTCGCGAGTCCAATTTACCCAAGTGGCGGGAGTTGCTGATCGCGTTTCGCCGGCTGGAAGACCGGGGCGAGGTGCGCGGCGGGCGATTTGTCAACGGATTCCTGGGCGAACAGTTTGCTCTACCCGAAGCGGTAGATTCGCTGCGAGCGATGCGCAACGTTGCGGTTACCGGCGAAATCGTGACTATCTCGGCTGCCGACCCTCTTAACCTTGTGGGCATCATCGTACCCGGAGAGCGCGTGGCGGCAATTTCCGGCAAATGCGTTAGCTTCCGCGACGGAACTGCCGTTGAGGGTGAAAATCGATCGTCTCCAATCCAAGCAGCTGCGGCTTGGGTCGAGCACCCGCAGGCCTTACCGCCGCCCGAGGCGGCCGCGCAATGATGCCCGACGAACTGATCGAGGCTGTTGATTACTACATGGAAAACGGCTTCCTGGTCTTCACCGCGATTTATCTGCAGAAGCGGGGATATTGTTGCCAGTCAGGGTGTCGGCATTGCCCTTACGGATTCAGGGCCGCTCAGTCGAAGGAGACGAGGGGAGAATAGCGGTCCTTCGACTGCGCGCGAGCGGAGTCAGATCGAGGCTCCAACCAGGATGACACTATGTAAAGCAGCTGGTTGTTATCCAGAAGAAAAGCGGGCGCAAGGCCCGCTCATTTACACAGTTTGAGCCTTCTCATCCCATGACGTGGACGTGCTCAGGCTTGATCTTGTAGAGCACGCGCTCTTCGCCCGGTTGAGCGAACGGATACTTGTCCTTATCCAGATACTTCTTCGCCATCTTGTCGATGTGCTGGGTAGCATCTTTTTGGGTAACTTCGCGTACGCGGCCGCGCACTTCTACGAAGCGGTACGGGTTGTCAGGATCAATCACGGCAACCGATACGCGGGGATCGCGCTTGATGTTCTTGTCTTTCAAACGCCCCACGGCCGAGTTCACCCAGACTTCACCGTTCTGGTAGTCAACCCACACTGGATTGGTTTGCGGGCTTCCGTCAGGCATGAGGGTGCTCAGGCTGCCGAATGCTTTTTTCTGGAAGAGGTCGAGATAACTTTCGGGAATTGAAGCGGACATGAAGATCTCCTTACTTGTTTCTAAGCCAAGTGCACGAACCATCGGCAATTGGATTCCGGAACTATTGTATGGGGTGCACAAGGTTGTGCAAATCAGGCAACTTGGGAACCCACCGCCTACTTGCTGATCTGAAGTCCCTTGGGCAGATGATGAGGGTCATAAACAAAATCGACTAGCCCATCGCGATAGTCGATCTTGATCTGCAGGATGCGCAGCATGGCGAAGCCAAGGATGCCGGAGACTTCAGTGCCGGTCGTCTTGCAGGCGGCGGAGAGATCAAAAGTCACAATGTCCTGGTTCTGTTGTTCGTACCGGCCGAACTGCAGGGCCGCTTTGTCGGCCCGGTAAACTTTGGCCACACTTCCGCTGAGTCCGTTCACCTGGGTTGCCGGGTCTGACCTGATTTGAGTGACCACACGCGCTGCCCTGGTGGACAGCACATTGCTGAATGAGCCGGTGTCAATCATGAACAGCATGGGCCCCGTTTTATCCACTCGAGTGGGAACCAGCAGAATGTGTTTGAAGCGATAGACCTTTGACCAGTCGGCCATCTCGGGAGCGACATAGGCGTCCTTTGGCAGTGAGGCGGCCGAACTTGCGGGGTCTACTTCGGGATCCTCCTCTGGCGTCGTTCTTAGCGAAGACGGGACTGCCGACTCATCCGGACGCTTAGGAAGAGGCGACAACCGGAGCTTAGCTCCAGGAATGTCAAGGACGACCAAGTACGAACTGAAGACGTCAGTGCCGATCAGGCCATCCTGGCCGGTGACGGGAGTTGCGGCGTCCGTTACCCGCACTACGCAGTCCTGAAATTCCAAATCTCCAATTCGAATTTGGTCGGCTACGGCCGTGTAACCACCTTGCTGGCCGGCGTCGCCCATGCCGGCGACGGGTTGATAGGCCAGACGCTTCAGGCCGGCTTTTTCCGCAGCGGCACGTCCAAGCAGGATTCCACTCGCGCCCGTGTCTACCGCCAGGTGCATCTCCTCACGGTTGAGTTTCACTGTTAATCCGGACGCGCCCAATTGCATGCCGGCACGAGGCACGGCGTTGAGCTTCGTGTTCGTCTCTTGAACTTTGCTAGTCAGGTGGCAGGGGTGCTGCGCCGCAGGATCGGGATTGTGCTGCAGGAAAAAAAGATATTGCTGCATAAGCTTGGCGGTTTGCGGATTTTGCGCGCCGGGTCCAGCCAGATAAGCTTGCACCGCGGCGATCCGCTCTTGCCAGGGAAGCGACTGCAACCAGAGCATCTGCACCGCCATATCGTTGGGGGCCAGTTCGCGAGCCCGGTTCATCTGGTCGTAGGCATGACGGTACAGCGAATAGGAACGATAGACACGTGCCAGTCCCATGTAGGGTGCTGGGTCTTTGGGATTCAGGTTTTGGGCTTTAACGTACGACCTCTCGGCATCCGATATCTTGCCCAGACGGAATTGCACATCACCCATCGTTAACAGCAGCAGCGGGGCATTGGGTAGCAAGGCAAGGGCGGCGTTGGCGGTCGCCAGGGCATCGTCGACTTTTTGTTGTATCAGGTAAGTGCGAATCAGGCCAACCTGGGCCGCTACGGAAGAGGGATTGGTATTAACAATCGCCTGGTACTTCGCTTGTGCCTCCGCAATCCCCCCCGACATGAAGAGCTGATCGGCAGCTGTCAGGTCAGAATTTTGGGACGTGGGAGTCGTAGCCTGCGCAACTCCGTCGACCGGAAGCCACAGGGTGATAAGAACCAGCAGAAGCGCGAATGAGCGTCGGACCATTAGGGCAGATACCTGAATTGCAGAGTAGCACGACAGGCTGGCGCAGACACTGAAACCGTCTTACCGCAGCGCGTCTTCCACTTCGCTAAGCCAGTCGGGGCGCTTCAGGAGCTCGCGAGGTTTGGGACCGTCGGCGGCACCGACGATGCCGTCGCGCTCCATCAGATCAATGAGGTGGGCCGCGCGGCCGTAGCCGATGCGCAGCCGCCGTTGTAGTAGAGAGGTCGAGGCTTTGCCGTATTCGAGCACGATGCGCACTGCGTCCTGGAAAAGCTCGTCGTTGTCGTCTTCCGCCGAACCGCTGACTCCCCCACCGCCCTCGGAATCGCTGTCGTCACGTGGAGCTTCCAAAAACTTTTCTTGATACTGCGCCGTGCCTTGCGAGCGCCAGAACTCGACTACCGCTGCGATCTCTTTTTCAGTAACAAAAGGCGCATGTACGCGATGCACTCGCGCTGAGCCATTGGGCAGGTAGAGCATGTCACCGCGTCCCAACAACGCTTCGGCGCCATTGGCGTCGAGAATGGTACGCGAGTCGATCTTGGTGGCCACCCGGAACGACATGCGCGCGGGGAAGTTTGCCTTGATCAGTCCGGTGATGACATCCACCGAAGGCCGCTGGGTCGCGAGTACCAGGTGAATGCCGACGGCCCGGGCCATCTGCGCCAGGCGAGTGATGGACGCCTCCACGTTTTGCCCGTCAAGCATCATCAGGTCGGCCAACTCGTCGATGATGATGACGATGTAGGGAAGCGGCCGCTCTTCGTCGCCTTCTTCGAACAGGCTGGCGGTGTTGCCATCGAAAAGACGGTTGTACTGGTCGATGTTGCGAACGCCCTTGGCTGCCAGCAGCTTCAGGCGGCGCTCCATTTCGCGAACCGCGTTGCGCAGCGCGTTCGATGCCAGCTTAGGCTCGGTGATGATCGGCGTGTGCAGATGCGGGATGCCTTCGTAGTTGCCCAGTTCCAACCGCTTGGGATCAACCAGAATCATACGAACTTCGTGCGGCGTGGCTTTGTACAGAATGGACATGATGAACGCGTTGATGGCCACGCTCTTGCCTGATCCGGTAGAGCCGGCGATCAGCAAGTGCGGCATCGCGTTCAGATCGGCCGTGACAATGCGACCGTTGATGTCCTTGCCCAGAGCCAAAGTGAGCTTGGATTTGGTGCCGAGAAATTCCTGGGCCTCAACGACCTCACGCAGCCAAATGGTCTCGCGCTCGTGATTGGGAACCTGGATACCGACGGTGGACTTGCCGGCCATACGCTCGATCAGGATGCTCTCGGCGCGCAGAGCCAGGCAGAGGTCGTCGCAGAGGCCGGTCACTCGGCTGTACTTGATGCCCGCTTCCGGCTTGAACTCGAACGTCGTCACTACCGGGCCGGGATTAATCTGAACCACCTGTCCGCGAACGTCGAACTCGCCGCATTTTTCCGCCAGCACCTGTGCCAGGTTTTTCAGCTCGAGTTCGTTGATGGCGCTGTGCTCATCTGCGCGATGCAGCAGCGCAGTAGACGGCAGTTTGTAACTGCCGGCGAGGCGAGGCATCGTTGTCTTGCCGCTGTGGGTGATGTCGGCGCGAGAAGTGACCGCGATATTTTCCGCCATCGCTACCTCTTCGGGAGCGCGAACTTCGGATGTATTCGGCTGGACATCACCTTCGAACGTGCGTTCGATACCTGTCCGGGCGCCGGCAGAATGCCCGCTCTGCGGCACGGCAGCCGGCGTGGCGCTGGCCGCTGGAGCTTCCGGCTCTTCCGTGGGCGCGAAGATGCGTTTGGGAACCAGCTGCGCAGTGACCACTGGTTTAGCGTTGGCCGCGGCTGCACGTTTCTTCTCCAGTTCCCTGGCGGCCCGCTTGCGCGCGCGTTCCATGCGCCAGTCGGCAAAGCGATCGAGTGCGGCATAAGCGAAGCCGAAGCGTGTTTGCGACCAGATCTGGATTGCGCCGAAGGAGAACGCGGTCGAAAGATACAGGGCTACGGCGATTACAGCGACACAGATCAGATAAGCGCCGACCAGGTTGAAATAGTGAATCAGCGCGTCAGCGACTATGCGACCCAGCAAGCCCTCTGACGGAAGCACGCCCATCCAGCGTACGGTCCAGGGAAGCAGTCCGATCAGACCAGAGAGAAATGTGATGAGGGCAGCCGAGCCGATCGTCTTCGCATAAGGTGCTTGGATAGGCCGGGAACGAAACCAGCGCAGCGAATACATCGCCAGAAAAACCGGAATCAGGAAACGCCGAAACGCCGAATATTTGTAATGCCAGGTCGGCAACGAGAGCACCGAAGACGCCGATCCAATTGTGAGCCGGCCTGCCAGCCAACGGCGTGGCAGCAGTATTGAGCGAAGGATCGAGTGGCGAGTACGAAATCAACGCGAGGACAAAGAGGACCGCGAAGACGAACACTAAGAAGCCGATCAGCTCATTGAGCCGCCGGTTGGCCGTCGGAGTGAATGCGCGAGTGCCGATATTCATTTTGGCGTTCGATCGTTTCGCCGGACCGCGCTTGCGAGAAGTCATGCTATCTGCCCACCCATCGCAAGCAGACACCAACCTCTACCGCGCCGCTAAAGGAAGCGCGTGATCCGGAAAAATGACCGATGCGGGTTTGCCAATCGGCGCCGTTGCCGGACCGACTGGACTGCACATACGCCAGAGCCAAAGTGATTATCCCAAAAGGCGGGCTATCGCGCTGGAAAATAAAACGTTAACGGTTGCCGAACTAGTATCCCCCCGGATTTTCTCTCGAGCTCGCCGGTCTGTTGGGGCGAATTTCTCGTGCCCGAATGACATCAGCCATGCACGCGGCTGATCCACCACAGTACTCCCGCGCCCACGATGATGCGGTAAATGGCGAAAACCGTGAACCCGCGAGTGCGAACCCAGTTCATGAACCAGGCCACCACGCCGTAAGCGACTATAAAGGAGACCACAAATCCGATGATCAGGACAATCCACGAATGAGCGTCGCTGGGCATGGTGCCGATGGCGCTGGTTTGGCCATGGTGTGGCCGCATCGACTTGAACAAGTCATAGACTGTCGCGACTACCATGGTGGGAATCGACAGGAAGAAGGAGAATTCCAGTGCCGCCGGCCTGCTCATGCCGGCCAGTTCTCCGCCGGTGATGGTCGACATGGATCGAGATGTACCCGGGAAAACTGCTGAGAAGATCTGGCAGAAGCCGACCCATATCGCCTGCCCCACCGACATCTGTTCCATGTCTTCGGTCAGCTTGCCGCGGGCAAATGCTTTGTGCTGCGAACGCTCGTAGACAGCGTCCACAATCCACATCACGATGCCGCCAACGATCAGCGCGACTCCCATGATCTCCAAGCTCTCGAGATGCTTGCCGATGACCTTGGTCAGCAGAAACGCCGGGATCGCGGTCACCAGGAAAGCGATGATGATGAGGCTCAAAGGATGATTGACGATCGTGCGATCGCCGCGCTTACCTTGGGGAAAATCACCGACGAACTCGACAATGCGGCTCCAGAAGTAAATCGGCAGGCAGAGAATCGCGCCCAACTGAATAACGATGGAGAACATCTTCCAGTAGCCATTGCCCAGTTCGATGCCCAGAAGCGCCTCGCAAATACGCAAGTGTGCGGTGGAGCTGACAGGAAGAAACTCGGTTAGACCTTCGACGATCCCCAGAATTACGGACAAGAAGTAGTCGTTCAATTCGCCTCCGCTAGGATAGAGCGCACTGCGGGCACGCAGGTACCCCGCCGCACGGCATAGGCTCCAAGGCAAGTATCAAGGATGAAACCCGCCTCAGCCACGCTGCCGAAACCCGCACTATTCCACTGTGTTTCCCCAGGTTGGAATCTTATTCGTCACCATATATACCAGACGCTCGGCCCGACTCGACCAGTCAGTGTCGTTGGGGTATTGCGCAATTAGCTTCTTGGCAACATTGAGCGAGCGCCCGGCGGAGTCGTCGGCCTTCTTCTGCTGATTGTCCGTCTGATAAATCGCGATCAGCGCCGAGTATCGCCAAGCCGCCTTGTAAAGCGCCTCGGGCGTCTTCGGCGACTGCGGATGCTCTTCGGCATACTTCATATAAATTGCAGCTTCCATCTCAGGGCATTTGGCCAGCGCCTCCCATTCACCGCACAGTTTGTTGTCGATCAGGTGATAGGCGGCGAGATCGGCCCATTTGGTGTGAGGAAACTTCTTCATCACTTGCCGCATGTGGTCTTCGTCGATCTGGTAGCGCATGTCGGGATCACGCATTTTGGCCGAAGGCCGAGAATTTGCGTCGGCGGCTTCGATTTGCCAGCGAATATCTGCGGCGCGGTAGAGAGATTCGGCTGCCAGCGAGGAACTGGGAAAGTATTCGGCTATGCGGGCGTACAACCGCAAAGCATCTTGCGCAGCGCCGCGGCGTCCGTCGCGACGACTGGCCTCCATCTCAGAATCGAAGGCTTCACCGAAGAGAATCTTGTCGCCATCGGGAGTGGTGGTAGTGATAATTCCCTTGTCGAGAATCCAGCCGGTAACGTTGCGGTCGGCTTCGTTCTCCGGGTCCGGACTCACTTCGACTGTCCCGACAACGTTCATCCAGCCGGGCGTGCGTTCCATCACGGCGACTTCGCGGCCGCGGCTGATGTTGGAGATTTTCGCTGACGCCGTGTTGGGCGCTACGTAGATCACGCTCTCGCGCAGCATGATGCCGCGTTCGGTAGCGAAGCCCGAGATCGAAATAAGGACAACGAACAACAAAACTGAACTGCGAAACAATTTGTGTAACACATGCAACTCCTGCACTGCCGGATTACTCCGGCTTACTCTCTTCTGCCAGCACCTGCGCCAGCAAGTGCGGATCGACATTGCCTCCGCTGACCACAGCGACAGCCCGCTTAGATGGCGGCAGTTCCTTGGCGTGAAATAGCCAAGCCGCGAAGGTGACTGCTCCGCTGGGTTCGGCGACGATGCGCACGGTGCCGACCATGCGCCGCACGGCGCTGCGGATCTCATCTTCGGTCACGGTAATAATGTCGTCGACGAAATGACGGAGATGCTCGAAGTTCAGCGCTCCGACCGATTGGGTGCGCAAGCCGTCAGCCAGCGTGCTGGAGACGCGCTCGGCGGGCAGTTCGACAATTTCGCCTTTGCGAAAACTCTGCTGCGCATCGTTGGCTAGCTCGGGCTCGACGCCAATCACCTTGGCGCGGGAGCCGCTCAACTTGAGCGCAGCGGAAACGCCGCTGATCAAACCACCACCTCCGGTAGGCACCAGCACCAGATCAACTTCGGGACAGTCTTCGAGGATCTCGAGTCCGATCGTGCCTTGCCCCGCGATAATCTGCTCATCGTTGTAAGGTGGCACGATCACGTAGCCGTGCTGACGGGCCAGTTCTTCCGCCTTCTGCATGCGCTCGGCACTGGCCGGACCAACGGTCACGATCTCTGCCCCCAGCGCGGCCGTGCTGTCGACTTTAAGACGGGGCGCATTGCGCGGCATCACGATGACCGCCTTCACTCCCAGTGCTCGTGCTGCGTAGGCCACGCCCTGGGCATGATTTCCGCTGGAATAGGAGATAACCCCCCGCCGGCGTTCCTGTTCCGTGAGCGAAGAGATCTTGTTGTAAGCGCCGCGCAGCTTGAAAGAACCGACGGGCTGAAGGCTCTCAGGCTTCAGCCAGAGTTGGCCGCGGTCCGAATCGTTCTCGGGTTTCGCGTCGGAAAGAGGTTGTGCGGGAGGAAAGTAGGCGACGAGCGGCGTATGCACAGCGATGCCATGTAATCGTTGTTGAGCCTGCTTGATTTCTTCGAGCGTCACCATGGGTGGATCACCGCACCAGAGCCTTGGCAGCTTCGTTATGCATCGGCCTCGCCGATAACGAAGTGATTGTCGCCGGATCCAGCCACATCCCGGCGGGCAAAGCCGGGCCCTTGCCGCCACTCGTGCTTCGTGCCTCGTGAATCATCAGTGCCATCCAGTGTACAAGCGCCAGCCGATCACGCAAATTGAGCTTGCTGCCGAAGTCCACATGTCCGATGGCGGGGCTGATCAGCGCCGTCAGAAGATACTCTTTGGGGACGTCGCGTTCGAGCCACAACATTTCGGTGGGCGGGATGATCGAATCGTCGGAGCCGTGTAATAGCAGCACCGGCACATTAATGAAGCGCAGATGACCGGCAGGCGAAGCAGCCGCTAATTCTTCGCGGCGCTTGTCGATTTCGTTGAGGATGGCAGGGGCTAGACTCGCACGCTGCTTGTGATAAATGTTCTGCATGACCTGCTGATCGGCAGGCGTCATCGTTCTTGTCAGGGTCTCGGAAGCTTTTCCATTTCCCGAGAGTAATACCTTGAGCGCATTGTGGGCGATCGGTGCATCCTGGGAAGAAAAGAAATCCTGAGGTTCGTCATAGATGACGATCAGCGGACCATACTCGTGCGGTGATAGATGTTCGATAGAACCATCGGGACGAACGGCTTCGCCGGTGGCGAAGAAACGCAACACATGCGACAGCTCGTAATATCCGCCGACGGAAGCGACCCAGGCGATGGATGGGGCGTATTGCGGATCGCTGGCGGCGAGCAGCGATAGGCCTCCTGAGAAACTAATGGCCAGGATGCCGATCTTTGGCACGCTCAGTTGCTGCGCGAAAGTCTGGGCTGCCGTGCCGATGAGGTCGGCTGATTCGCCCTGCACGCGATAGTCGGCGATGCCGGGAACCAAGCGGCGTCATAACAAAGAATCCGCTGGCGGCCAACGAGCGCGCGAGGTTCACCAGACGCGGTTCGTTGATGCCGAGCTCGTGCATTCCATGGACGACTACGATGCCGGGCGCAAATCCGACGCCGCGAGGCAGATAGATGCGAGCGGGAATAGGCTGGCCGCGGAAGTCGAAGGTGGTGTCGTGCACATCGACCGGATGAATGTCGTAAGTGGCGATCCACCCCGTGGCCTTAGGATCGGAAATTCGCTGCAGCAGGGAAGCAGCCCGCAGATAATCCTGCGCGATGGGATAGAGAAGGGCTATCGCGATCGGAAGCAGCAGCAGAAGCCAAGCCAGCAACCGAGCATTGCGGGATGGGCTACGACCTTGCCAGGGGACCGTGGTCATGGGAGGGCAATAGGCAGTCCGGCTAACTTAGAAGCGCATAGACCTGTTTTCAAATACTAGTTCCTATTGTCATCACGAGTCGGCTTTAGCCGGTGAGGGATCTGCTCTTTCGGACGGGAGAGAAAAGCAGATTCCTCGCTTCGCTCGTAATGACAATTCTTGAGAGGGCGACACTCGCGGTCTCCATTCACCTGAGTCAAATGAAGGCAGCCTCGAAATGCGCCACCAACTACACTTCCAGGATCACAGGCATTATCAACGGGCGCCGCGAGGTGTTCTTCACGATGAAGCGCTTCAGGTCCTGGCGAATTTTTTCTTTGATCATGCCGTAGTCGCCCTTCTCTTCGTCGCTGGAAGATTCCAGCGTGTTCATCACCGTGCGTCGTGCCTCGTCAAGGAACCCGTCTTCGTTCGCGCTAGCGGCAAAACCACGCATCACGATCTCAGGTGAACTTTCCACTTTGCCGGTGAGCTTGTTGATGGCGATGATAGGCAGCACGATGCCGTCTTCGCTGAGATGACGACGATCGCGAATGACCAGATCCTCAACCACGTCGCCCATGGAGTTGGAATCGATGCAGACGCGCCCGACATTAATCTTGCCGGTCTTGCGGGCGCCGAACTCGTCGAACTCCAAGACATCGCCGCTTTCGATCATGATCACCTTGCCGACCGAGCTGTGCATGGCTCCCGCCATTTCAGCGTGCAGCTTCAATTGCCGGTATTCACCGTGAATCGGAATGAAGTACTGCGGCTTAACCAGGTTGATGATGAGCTTCAACTCTTCCTGGCTGGCATGTCCGCTGACGTGCACCGGAGGCGACGAACCGTCGTCGTAGATGACATGTGCGTCGCGACGGAAGAGGTGATCGACTACGCGATAGATGGCTTTCTCATTTCCCGGGATGATGCGCGACGAGAGCACGACCGTGTCGCCGGGCTGAATGCGGGCGTGCTTATGATTGTCGACAGCAGCACGTGACAGGGCCGACATGGGCTCGCCTTGGGTACCGCTGATCAGTACGCAAACTTTTTCCGGGGGAAAATCGCGAATCTGCGCCGGATGAATTAGCAGGCCCTCCGGAACCTCGAGGTAGCCGAGATCCTGAGCGATCTCAGCCGACTCCATCATCGAGCGTCCCACCAGCGCGATCTTGCGGCCATTCTCGAAAGCCTGATCAATGGTCAGCTTGATGCGGTGAATCGAAGAGGAGAAACAGGTAATGAATAGTCGCCGCTCAGCGCGCGCGAAGATTTCCTGAAAGCGGGCGCGGACGGCGCGTTCGCTGGGCGTGTAGCCCTTGCGCTCGACGTTGGTTGAATCCTGAAACAGCGCCAGCACGCCTTCTTTGCCGTACTCGGCAAACGCGTGCAGGTCGAATAGACGGTTATCGGTGGGCGTGGGATCGACCTTGAAGTCGCCGGTGTGAATCAGAATACCCAGCGGCGTGTGGATGGCCAGGGCAACGCAATCCACCAGGCTGTGCGTCACATGGATGGGATTGATGGTGAATGGGCCGATCTTGAAACGCTCGCCGGGCTTGATCTCGTTGAGCACGGCGTTGTCGAGCAGACCGTGCTCTTCCAATTTGCCTTCGACGTAGGCCAGCGTGAACTCGGTGCCGTACACTGGAACATTCAATTCGGTAAGCAGCCAGGGCAGCGCTCCGATGTGATCTTCGTGACCGTGGGTGAGCACCACCGCGCGGACATGGGCGCGATTCTCGATCAGGTAGGTAAGATCGGGGACTACGATATCGACCCCGAGCAACTCGGCTTCGGGGAACATGAGCCCGGCGTCGATAACGATGATGTCGTTGCCCCAGCGAATGGCCATGCAGTTCATGCCGAACTCGCCGAGTCCACCCAGAGGTACAACCTGTAGCTTTCCTGTTGGCATCTGCAAGTTTCGATGCTAGCACAGGATGCGCGCTGAGATTAGCATGTCCGGCGGCGGATTGCGGAGTTCGCGCTTATACTGAAGAGCAACCATGCGACACGACGAGCACAAATCGTGGGTACGGCGACGGCTGGAAGGCGCGATCAGGAACGCCTTCATGAAGGCCTATGACACGATCAAGGTCGATCCCCAGAACTACCTGCAACATTTGCGGATGGCCTATAACCTACCTGCGCTCACCTATGATGGGGTGTACTCAGTCAATCCTGAGATTCTCGATCGTATTGCCGAAGACACTATTCGAGCTCATATGAGAATGGCCGCCGCCGAAGGCGCGGGATTGGGGCTGGGCGGGCTGTTCACCATGTTGCCCGATCTCGGCATCCTGGCGGGAATTACCTTGCGCATGATTCAGAAGCTGAGCCTGCTCTATGGTTTTTCTTACAATACCGAGCAGGAAGAAGCCGAACTGTGGGTAGCAGCCGCCAGCGCCGCGGGAGTGGACATCAGCCGGGAACTGGTGGAGAAGCAGTTCATATCGAAGTTCGTTCCGCGCGTCATTCAACGAATCGCGGTCAGCGCCAGTGCTGAGATCGTGGAGAAGTGGACGGCGCGGTTAATCCCGCTAGTCAGTTCAGTAATTGGAGCAGGCCTGAACTATTATTTCGTGAAAATCTGGGGCGAGCGTGCCGTAGCGCACTTCCGGCAGAAGCACCGGGAAATCAGGCAGACCAGAAGTGCGATTCCTCTGCCCGCCATTGAAGCTAGGGGTTAGCCGGCTGACTTGCGATTTTCGCTTCAAGTCTCTGCCGAGCCTTGCCGCGAGCAATGCCAATAATCGGCATGCCGATTGGAATCAGGAAAAAGGTGTAGCCCGCCAGTCCTGCCACAGTCACCGGTAAGGCTGCCGCTGTAACGGCGCTGGTAATGCCGACGCCAGCCTGAAAGATGCCCTCGATCATGCTGGAGCGGGTGTCGAACAGTTCGATCGGCGTCAATTCGAGTTCCCGTTTCTGCCGGAGCGCGTTCCAATACAACAGGACGAAGATGACGAGTAGGGTGGCGTAGCCCAGGCCGTAAATGATCATCAAGGTGGGTGCTTGCTGCGGCTGGATCCAGGGGATCATTTTGCCGCTCGCATCGCGTACCTCTTCATGTCCGGTGAGCTGGTTGAAGATACCAGTAAAGAGAAACTTCAGCGGATAGGTGTAGAAGAGCACGACAAACAGCAGTATGAAATTCAGGGTGGCCGTGACGATGTCGTCGAGACCATAGCGCCGGAAAAAGTTGTGATGCAACCACCAGACTTGGGCGAACAGAGCAAAACACACTGCGAAGGGCACGAAGCCCCGCATGTCGGACAGCAAGTCTGTAAAAGTGTGCGGGACCTCAAGCGAAACCACCAGCAGGGTAAGGGAAAAGCCGAAGACAACGTCGCTGAAGGCCTCGATGCGCGAGACGCCGCGACTGCGGTTGCGAAACTTCAGCTCGTTTGCCCTTGCGCCATGCTTGTCGGACATTGGGTCAGCACCGGTCGAACATCGATTCTGAAATCGCTCTACTGTAGCGCGTCTACGACAACCGGGGAAGGCGTCTCGGTGTCGAACTGACCTTCCCACTTGGCCATCACTACCGCTGCCAGACAATTGCCCAGCACATTGACCGCGGTGCGTCCCATATCGAGCAACTGATCGACGCCGAGCAGCAGAAAGACCGGCTCGGTGGGGAGTCCGGTAGAGCTGGCCGTCGCCAGCAAGATGACCAGTGCGGCTCGCGAAACTCCGGCCACGCCCTTGCTGGTGAGCATCAGCGTCAGCATGATCATGAGTTGCTGGCCCAGCGAAAGATGGATGCCGGAGACCTGAGCGACAAAGATCGCTGCCACCGAGAGATACAACGAGCTGCCGGTGAGGTTGAAGCTGTAACCGGTGGGAATGACGAAAGCCACGATCTGGCGAGGAACGCCGATGGCTTCCATCTCTTCCATGGCGCGGGGAAGCGCCGCTTCCGAGCTGGCCGTGCCGAAGGCGATGGTAACCGGCTCGGCGACCGCTTTGATAAAAGTGCGCAGCGGCACCCGGAAGATCAGAGCAATCGGCAGCAGAACTCCGAGGATGAAGACGACCAGCGCGGCATACAACGTGAGCAGCAGCTTGAGCAGGCTTCCCAGGACAGCGATTCCGGTATGTCCCACAGTGTAGGCCACTGCGGCGCCTACCCCGAGCGGCGCCATATACATCACCAGGTTGGTGAACTTGAACATGGTCTCGCTCAAGCTCTCGCAAAAGGCCAGCATGGGACGGCGCTTCGGCTCGCTGATCATGGCCAAGGCGATCGCGAAGATCAGGCTGAACACCACTACCTGCAAGACCGCACCATCGGCGACCGACTTGGCGATGTTCTCTGGGAAAACATGCAGGATAGTGTCTTCGGCGCTGAGTTTGCCGACGGAGGAGGTATCGGTGCTTGTCGTCGGGGGCAACTGAACGCCGACCCCGGCTTTGCTCAGATTGATGGCTCCGAGACCAAGGAAAATCGCGATGGTGGTGACGACCTCGAAGAAGATGATGGAACGAAGACCGAGCCGTCCCACTTGCCGCAGGTTGGAGTGTCCAGCGATGCCGACTACCAAGGTCCCGAAAAGCAGCGGAGCAATGATGGTCTTAATTAGGCGCAGGAAGATAAACGCGAGCACGCGCAGGTGAACGGCGACGTTGGGAAAGTCGTGCCCGATCTCGGCGCCCAGCAACATGGCGATGAAGATCCAGGCGGTGAGCGTGCGTCGGAGACAACCGTAGACCAGCAGCGCAGCCAGCGCGAGCCAGCGCAAGGCCGGGAAAAGCAGTGCCGCGGATGGGCCGCTGATTTGCGAGTACAGCAACGCGACCAGCGCAGCGACGGCCGCGACGAGAAGTGCGATGTTCTGGCGGCGATGGCTGGACTGGACCATGACCTAGCGCAAAATGTCCTCTAGCTCAACGCCGCGGTTGGTGCGCTCGTCACGATACTTCACGATGACCGGAGTGTAGAGCGACAGGCCCCATTCCGCGGCTTTGCCTTTGGTGATCGCGCGCGAACCGGGCACTACCACCGCACCTTCGGGAACGCGCAGGGGGTCGGTCGCGGAAGCGCGGTAAATCTCGCCACTCACAGTGTCGAACAGCGGCGTTGACCGCGTCAGAATTACGCCAGCCCCCAGCACAGCGCGCGCGCCGACCTGCGTTCCCTCGTAGACGCCGCAATTGCCGCCGATGAGCACGTCGTCTTCGATGATCACCGGCGAAGCGTTGATCGGTTCCAGCACGCCGCCGACCTGCGCGGCCGCGCTGATATGCACGCGCTTGCCTACCTGGGCGCATGATCCCACCAGGGCGTGCGAATCGACCATGGTGCCTTCGTCAACGTAGGCGCCGACGTTGATGAACATGGGAGGCATGCAAACAACCGACGATGCGACATAGGCTCCGCTGCGCACCGAGGAGCCACCGGGAATGACGCGCACCTGCTCACTGGCGGCGAAGTGACGCGTGGGGTAAGTATCCTTGTCGACGAAGGAGAGCACGCGCGGGTCGCCACTCTCGGCCAGCTTGCCGATACGAAAGCCGAGCAGGATGCCTTGCTTAACCCAGGCGTTGGTGCGCCAGAGGCCGTCAACTTTGTCAGCCGCGCGGATCGTGCCCGCAGTCAAAGCATCGCGGAAGCGCGCAAATGTTTCTGCGGCGACGGGGTCGTTCGAAGCGCGCGGGCCCCATGGCGTACAGACGCTCGATCTCGCGCTGAAGTTCATGCATGGCGGGCAGTATAACCGTTACGTTCGGCACACTCCAGCGAGACGCGAGGTCGATGCAATCGAAGCGGCGAACTGTTGATGGCCGGCATTGCGAGCATCACTGCTCAGTGAATTACAGGCTGTCCCTGCAGCAGACCTACTTCGGTCGCTATTTTTTCCAGCTTGAGGCGGTTTTCCTTTTTCATGGGCACGAGCGGCAGGCGATAAACCTCTTCCAGGCGGCCCATCATTGCCAGCACGGCTTTCGCCGGACCGGGATTGGATTCAATGAAGTTGGCCTGCATCAGGGGAAGATACTTGCGAAAGAGTTGACGTGCGGTGTCCCATTTGTTGGCCAGCGCTGCGGCCGTCATGCTCGCCATCTCCGCGGGGATTTCGTTGGACACGACGGAAACGATTCCGACACCGCCCAGTCCGATGACCGCCAGCGTGATCGCGTCGTCGCCGGAGAACACCAGGAAGTCATCCGGCACGGCGGCGCAGACTTCGGCGATTTGCGAAATGTTGCCGCTGGCTTCCTTCACGCCCGCGATGTTGGGAATCTTGGCCAGACGCAGCAGCGTAGGCGTTTCGATATTCGTTCCGGTGCGGCCCGGCAATGTTGTAGAGCACCAGGGGCTTGGTCGAGGCTTCGGCAATCGCCTTGAAGTGCTGGTAAACGCCTTCCTGCGTGGGCTTGTTGTAGTAGGGCGTCGCGGTCAGGATGTAGTCGACCCCGGCGCGTGACGACATCTCTCTGGTTTTCGCGACGGCCTCGCGAGTGTTGTTCGAGGTCGCGCCGGCCATGATGGGCACGCGCCCGTCGGCAGTCTCGATGGTCAGGTCAACTACGCGCAGCCACTCGTCGTGAGACAGAGTTGGCGTCTCGCCGGTTGTGCCGCAAGGGACGAGAAAGTCGATGCCCGACTCGACCTGCCAGCGCACCAGTTCGCGCAACGCGGCTTCGTCGACGCTGCCATCCTGCTTGAAGGGAGTGACCAGAGCAGTACCACATCCACGCAATTTCATATCAGCAAGGATAATTCTTTTTCACCACAGAGACACGGAGGCACAGAGGATTTTCTTTTCAGGGGTATCCGGTGGTCTTCATAGTTTGACGGCGGTGAGTAAGGCAGGATCAAAGTGCCGTAGCTGCAGAAACAGAGAGACGCCATCTCTCTGCCTGGATGTCTCCGTGGTGAATAGGACTAGAGCTGGGCGAAGATGTCTTTGAATTCGTAGAAGCCGGTTCGGCCCGCGATCCACTCGGCGGCGAGGACGGCGCCTTCGGCAAACGTTCGGCGCGACTTGGCTTCGTGAGTTAACACTATGCGGTCGCCGGCCGAATTAAGCTCCAAGGTGTGCACGCCGGTCACTTCGCCTTCGCGTTCAGAGGTAATGTCGACGCGCACTCCAGCAGCCTGTTCGAGAATGCGCTGCATGGTCGCCGCCGTCCCTGACGGGGCATCCTTCTTGTGGATGTGATGGATTTCGGTAATGTGTCCGGTATAGCCATGAGACATTGCCGGTGCGGCCGCCCGCAAAATCTGCAAGAAGAGGTTTACGCCGTACGAAAAATTCGCCGCGAACACAAAGCCCGTTCCAGCCTGCTCCACCGCTTGGCGAACATGTTCAATCTCGCCATACCAACCCGTAGTCCCGACGACCATGGCTTTGCCGGCGCGCACGCAGGCAGAGATATTTCCCAACACCGCTTGCGGAGTGGTGAAATCGATCGCCACATCGACCTGGCGCAGATTATCAGCGGTGAGCCAGGCGGCGTTCCGGTTCACATCCTCGTCGATGGTGCGCGCCTCATGCCCGCGTTCGTGGGCGACTTCGGCAACCAACGATCCAGTCTTGCCCGGTCCCAAGACGACCAGGTTTAGCGAGCGGTTACTCAATCGAACACCTCGGGGTCAACCTCGGCAAAAAACTTGGCGTGCAACCGCCGCACGGCTTCGGGAACATCACCTTCGTCGACGACGAACGTAAGGTTAATCTCCGACGCGCCCTGCGAAATCATGCGCACGTTGATGTCGCGCAACGCCTCGAAGATCTGGGCCGCCACTCCGGGCGTGTCGCGCAGGTTTTCACCCACCACACACACGATCGCCTTGCGGCCGGAATACTTCACGAAGGCCAGCTTTTCCAGGTCGGCAGCGATTTGCGGAATCGCCTCATTGGAATCGACGGTCAACGAGATGCTGACCTCGGAAGTCGATACCACATCAACGGCGCAATGATGACGGGCAAAAATCTCGAAAACCTTGGCGAGAAAGCCGTGCGCCATCAACATGCGAGCGGCGACGATTTCGACCACCGTGATGCGGGTCTTGGCGGCGATGGCTTTGAAGAGCGAGTGCGAACGCGGTGTACGCGACAAGATGCGCGTGCCCTGGTTCGACGGGTTGCGCGAGTTGAGCACCAGCACCGGAATGTTCTTCTCGACTGCGGGCAGGACGGTTGCGGGATGCAGAACCTTGGCTCCGAAGTAGGCGAGTTCGGCGGCCTCTTCGAAGCTGATCAGCTTGATGCGGCGGGCATCGGGACAGATGCGCGGATCGGTGGTTTTCATGCCGTCGACGTCGGTCCAGATTTCGATGCGCTCGGCATTCAAGCCCGCGCCGACCAGCGCTGCGGAAAAATCGGAACCGCCGCGGCCGATGGTGGTAGTGGTGCCTTCACGGGTAGCACCCACGAAGCCGCCCATGATGGGCACGCGTTGCTGCTCGATCAGCGGCTGGACACAATCGTGCAGACGATCGTTAATCTCTTCAACCTGAGGTACGGCGCGGCTGTGCTGGGCGTCGGTAACAATTACCTGACGGGCGTCTACCAACGTTGCGGGGATCTCACGCGACAGGAATGCGGCGGTGATGATCATGCTCGACAGCCGTTCGCCATAAGGAAACGACGTAGTCGGAGGTGCGTGGGGTCAACTCGCCCACGGCTGAGATGCCACGCAGCAGTTCGTCAAGGGAATCGAATTCAGCGCCCAGGTCGGTATGCAGTTCCGTGTGCAGTCCGGTTCCCAGCAATTCACCGGCGGTAAGGTAGTGGCGCTCGCGAAGGCTGCGGCAGATGTCGAGAGCCTGCTTCGCGTTCGCCTTTTCCGGCGGCAGCGGCCATAGCGAGCAACTGGTCGGTGACTTTGGCCATGGCGCTGACCACAACAAAGGGGCGCTCGGGCAAGCGCGATTTCACGATGCTGGCGACGCGATCGATAGCTGCGGCATTCTCGACGGAGGTGCCGCCGAACTTCATGACGATCACGGCAACAGGCCCTGAACTTTCAAGAGTTCAGCGTTCAGCAGCGCCGCACCCGCCGCTCCGCGAATTGTGTTGTGCGACAGCACCGTGAACTTGTAGTCGAGCACGCCACAAGGGCGCAGGCGGCCGACGCTGACGGTCATACCGTTGCCGCGATCCACATCAAAGCGGGGCTGCGGGCGATCAGGCGCATCGTCATAGACAATGGGTTGCGCCGGAGCCAGCGGCAATTTCAGTTCCTGAGGAGTCGAGCGAAATTCGTTGAGCGCTGCAATGATCTGGTCCGCAGAGGCCTTCTGTTTGAGCTTTATGGATACGGATTCGGTGTGCCCATCTTCAACCGCGACCCGATTGCAGTGCGCCGTCATGCTGAAGCCGGCATCTTGAACATGGTCGCCGTCGAGACGGCCGAGGAGTTTGCGCGTCTCCTCTTCCATCTTCTCTTCTTCCTTGGCGATGTAAGGGATCACGTTGCCCAGGATGTCGAGCGAGGCCACGCCGGGATAGCCCGCGCCGCTGACGGCTTGCATGGTCGTAACAAACAGCGACTCGATACCGAACTTCTGATGCAAGGGGGCCAGCGCAACCACCAGGCCAATCGCCGAGCAGTTGGGATTGGTGACGATGTAGCCGCCCGAATCCTTGCGCCAGGACTGCTGCTCGATCAAAGCGAGATGATCGGCGTTGACCTCGGGAATGACCAGGGGAACATCTTTTTGCATGCGAAATGCGCTGGAGTTGCTGACGACGGCGCAACCGGCCGCGGCAAATTGAGGCTCGAGCTCGCGAGCGATGCCGGCGTCGAGGGCGGCGAAAATGACTCGCGGCGCACCGTCGGGACCGGCGTTGGAGACCGTCATCTTTCGCACGCGATCGGGGATTGGGGTTTTCAGACGCCAGCGCACGGCGTCGCCATAGACTTGTCCGGCGGAACGATCGGAGGCAGCCAGCCATGCCACTTCGAACCAGGGGTGAGCTTCCAACAGCTGGATGAAGCGCTGACCAACCACTCCGGTAGCGCCAAGAATTCCGATAGGGATCTTCTGCTGTGACATGTTGGTATGAAAAATCAAGTTATATCACGTCCGGACGGCGCGAACAGTGAGATGGGTTGCACGCTGTCACAGTGATCCCCCGGGCTTGGCTCGGGGCAGGCTCTTCGACTCCGCTTTCGCAAAAACCGCGGATGTTCGGCTCATGATGACAGGCATGGTTTTGGCGCTCAGGATGACTGCATTACTTCCGCCAAGGATTTTTCAGGGTCGAGGAGTCAACTGCAAGACTGTCGCAATCTCGCGGGCGATCTGCTCCACGGTCTTGGCTTCGGCGCTCACGACAACCTCAGCCTTTCGATACGAGGGGAGCCGCCGAGCGTACAGAGCGTGGAAAGCCTCCGGGTCTTCTGCCAGCGGCCGGGGATTTTCCGGACAGCGCGCGCTGGCAGCACGACAGCGATGCAGCAATTGCTCCACGGCGATCTCCAGGAACACGACATGAGCACCGCGCTTGCGCAGCAGGTCAGCGTTCCCCGGCTCTACGAAGGTGCCGCCTCCCAACGCGATCACAGTAGGAACAAATGTCGACTCAAGCATGGTGCGAAGGGCGTCTGCCTCAAGCTTGCGGAACGCGGCCTCACCGTGGCGCTCGAAAATCTCGCGGACGCGCAACTTCTGCCGGTGCTCAATCTCGTAGTCAAGATCGCAGGAACGCCAGCGGAGAAGATTTCCCAAGGCACGGCCGACCGTACTCTTTCCTGCCGCCATGAAGCCGGTGAGGGCAACAATCGGCGGCGGGGCCTTACCGCTTTTGGCTGGGGGACACATTGGTTCGACGTTTGCTTAACCAATCGTTGGCGCGGGTGTGCGATGGCACAGTGAAGATTGCGAGGAGATTCTAACATTCAGCAATAGAGCGACTATGAGGTGCATAACGACGGGGCCCGTGGTGAAGTCGTGGCGAAGTTCCTCAGCGGGTAAAGGCGGAATGATTTGCGCTGGTTACGGGGGCTGAAGGCTGTCCCGTCACGGCAAAGCATCAGCAGAAGATTCCGGGAGAAGCGGCTCCAATTGACTGACCCGTTCGACAAGGAGGTGAGCAGCCAGCCGGGGTAGGGCTGGCAATCGAGCGAAAGCGGCATCTACGTCGGATGTGGTAGAGGCATGCGACCGACGGGGGATGTTCGTGAATCCAGCATCGACTAATCTTCGCGTCATGCAACTCATTCAAATTGGCGAAACCAAGCAAAAGACGGTCCTCGACATGGTGCAGGAGATGGCAGCACGTCAGCTGGCGGAAATCGAACAACTGAAAGCCGTAGCGCTGAACAGGTCGAGAAGCCGGCATACGGGACGCGCCCGCCTGCGGTGCAGTTCCGCGAAACAAGCGGCCTGAACCGGCATCCCGGGTGACGCCAGGGCTTCGAGAAGCGGCAACTCCCCCACCTTAGAACGACATCTCCCACTTCGGTCGGACACCTAGGTACAAAAACTACTGACAGCTCAGGGGTTAAAGGGAGATCGTTTCAAACCCCTAAACTCTATACTCGCCGCATATTCTCCCAAATTCTGTGAGGCCATTACAAGCCTGGCGAGGGATCTCCGGGCTTTCAGGAGTCGACTAATGTCCCTACGAGCGGCGATCCTTTCCCTCCTTTTTCTGTCGAGCACCACACTTTTCGCTCAGAGCGGTCAGCTTGGGCAAGTAAACCAACTGACGATTATTCCGACCACGACGCTAAGCGCCCAAACCAGCAATAATACCTCTGCTGCCAATTCGTTTCCGGGATGCGAGATCACCACGGTGACCAACGGTCAGTGCGTCGATAATGGCGACCTTATAGCCAGCAACATCAGTAAGGTGGATGTTCATACGCTACTGTCGCCCTCCCAGCAGGGGGCGAAGATCTACACCACATACATTCCTTACTGGGTGCACGGGACGCATCCCAACATCGGATATAGCTCGCAAGATCCTCACCAAGTGACGCGGGAGATTACGGATCTGACTAGCCGCGGCTTTGATGGCGTGCTGGTGGATTGGTACGGGCCGGGAAGCTACGAGGAAGGCGCAACCGAGTATCTCAAGACGCAGTTGGAAGAACAAAACGCCCTGAATTTCGGCTTGATGATCGATCAGGGCGCCATCGAATGGTTTTCCTGTTATCCCAACTGCTCAGCGACGCAGGCCCTGTTAAACATCATCGCCTTCGCCCGGCAGAAGGGCTACTTCAGTTCGCCAGTTGCCATCCGGAACACCGACGGAAAAACGATTGTGACGCAGTTTGGAATGGAAGCCTACAACATCAACTGGACGACTATCGAAAATCAGAATCCGGACCTGGAGTGGGTGTTTGAGAACGCGGGCGCCTTTACGAATTCTTATGACATCGGCGCTTATGGCTGGTTGTCGCCTAAGAACCCCTTGCAGCAGGGATATGAAGGCTTGGATTACACGCAACATTTCCTGGAAATCGCCGATGAGCATCCCTCGAAGAAGAACTGGGCTTCGACCTGGAAAGGCTTTAACGACGTGGTAGCAAACTGGGCCCCGCCGGGCGGCCGTCACATTCAGCAACTGTGCGGCAAGACCTGGCTCGACTCCTGGGCCGCAGTTCGCAGTTACACCGGCAGGCTGGACGCCGTACAAGTGGTGACGTGGCACGATTACGAGGAAGGCACCGAAATTCAAACTGGAATCGACAACTGCCTCAGCATCTCAGCCAGCGTGAGCGGGAACGTGTTGAACTGGACGGTAGGCGATGACTCGACCCTGGACCATTACACGGCTTACATCTCGACCGATGGCCAGAACCTGATGTCACTGGGCGACTTTCCGGTTGGCACGCAGTCGCTCAATCTATCGCAATTCGATCTGGCCCCGGGTACTTACAAGTTATTCGTCCAGGCGGTGGGTCTGCCTAGCATCGTGAACCACATGTCCCCGTCGGTGACCTATAGCACAACAATCGGCACGCCCACGGTCGACATCACTACACCCTACAACGACCAGCACTCCGGACCGGCCACGAACCTGAATGCGCAGGCGTCGAGTCCTAACGGAAGCATTACTCAATATAAGGTCTACTTGGACGGAGCATTGGTGAGAACGATTGCCGGAGCGCCTTCGTTCCAGGCGTGGATCTCTACCAGCATGGGGCAGCACACGATTCTGGTGAAGGCCGAGGATGTGGACCAGCAATGGGGTAGCGCTTCGGTACAGGTGGACCGCACCTACTGATCAGCTCAAGAATCAAGCTGGAAAAGTTATGCCAGGCGAATTTCCGTTACACTGTCCGGCGCATCGATACTGGAAATCCTGTACCATGCGAACGAGGTGAAATGAATGTCCTATCGCAATGGAGATAAGTCGCGGGAGCACCGGCTACGGAAGGCAAAACAGAAGAAGCGCGAAGTCGTTCGCGGACTGGTAGCCAAGAATGAGACGAACGCCAAGCCCGCCGCAGCAGGTTCGCCGAAGAAGGCCTTTCGGCCGTTCTGAGAGCATGTCAACAGACCGACGACGGCTCTGGCTCATCGCCTTACGATCGCCGCTTGGTCAGGCGTACTTCCGAGCCTCCGCGCTGGTAGGCTACCTCGTCCATCAAGCTGCGCATCAGACAGATCCCGCGGCCGTGCTGGCTCAGGTTAACCTCGCCGGCTGCGCCGTTCAAACTTTCCGGATCGAATCCCGGGCCGGGGTCGCGAATGGTGATGGTGATAGCTGAAGCATCGACCTGAATCCAGCCATAGACCTTCTTGCTGGGATCGGCGCCGCAGCCGTGCAGCAGCGCATTGGCCAAAGCTTCCTGTAGCGCCACAAAGATATCGATCTCCTCCTGCTCGCTGGAACAGTACTCGCGAACGAAGTCCATCATGCCGTCGCGTGCAGCGGCCATGGATGCCCAATCCCCCGTGAAAACGAATTCTTTCGAGATCGCCGGCTGCTCCGTGGCTTGACGGTCTTCATGCAAAAGGGCGTTCTCCATTATGCTGTCATGGCTTGCCGGGAATCGCCGGCATAGTCACCGTCAAACCCGGCATCGGCGATGGCGGGGCAGGTAATGTGTAGCGCCGCCAGCAGGTTGGTCAAGACGAGGAGCCGCTGCACACGTCGCGAAGGGTCAGCGATGGTCAGCAGCTTGTTCCGCTGCCGCGCCCAGCAGTGCAGTTCAGCCAGAAGTCCCAATCCGGCGGCGTCGATGGCATCGACATGGCGTAGATCGAGGATCAGGCGTGGTTCGGCGCGCCCGATTGCCAGGCACCTCAAGGTTTCCGATTCTACGCCCAACACGATTCTTCCCGAGCACAGAAGCTGCACCGTCCCCGGTGAAGTTTGAACGTCAACTCTCAACATAGTAAGTCCTGAAATGTGCTGCCTGACATGTGTCAAGGTAGTTTCGTTAGCTTTGGCCATCAGTTAGTTCGCCAGTTCAGTATGGAGGAAACTGATTGCAGGACGATGAAAATGAAGCGAAATGAAGAGAAATGGAGGACAGTGGGGGCATCGACTAGTGAATAGAAAGCCGGAACCTGGAGTCCCGGCTTTCGTCGGTAGGCGAAACGGACTAGCGCTTAATCTTTTGGCGCAGTAGTCCGGCAAATCCCAGCAGTCCAGAACCGAAAAGTATGATGCTGGAGGGCTCAGGAGTGCTGGTGCTCGCTAGTCGTGCTGGTGGTGCTGGTGGCCGAACCGCTTAAAGTGAAGGCTTCCGAAGGGATCGTTCCCAAGGTGTTTTCCTGGGCCGAAGACGGGCAACCAGGCGAGGTGCAGCCAACGCCGGAGTTTTCATCCCAGTAAAGCGGATTGCCTTCGGCGGTAGTGGCGTTGCTCAGGGTGAGGAAGTAGTTGCCGCCGGCCAGAGACGGCCCGGAGAAGTTGCCGGACTCGTTGCAAACGTCGAAGCCGAAGTTATTGGTAAAGCAGTTCGACTGAGTCAGACTAACGATTCCGTCAAACAGGTTGTTCGAAAAGTAGCCGGTGTTGCCAATTTGTACTTCGACGCTGGTCGCGGTGTCGCCTGGTTCCAACCAGGCCCAGAATGAGATATCGGTGACGCTGGCTTGCGGGCCGTTGCCCTCGACCATGCAGCAATGGAAAGTGTCGCTGACGGCAAAGCCGAAGTTAATCGTCCAGGCATCGACCTGTCCGTTGACAGGGCCGTTGTCGTATAGGTCCTGCGCAATTGCGGGAGATGCGATGGTTAAGCAGAGTGCGAGCAGTGAAAGCGAAGCGATGCCAAGTTTCAAGGAAGAACCCTCCGTTAGTTAGAGTCCGTTGTCCGTGGGTCCCACTGCAAAGATTCCGCAGTCAAACTGTTGAGAAGCTCAGGGAAATACTTGGTTATCTTCCGAGGACAGCAAGTCTGCGCCGGATTGCGATGGAAGTCCAGAAGAATTGATGGCGGCAGATTATGAACCAGCGACCTATCCATCGGCGCAAGCTACGCTTCGCTAGTTCAGTCGTTGATACTCGGCTTTGGCGGCTTCGAGGATGGGGACATCAGGGTCAGCTTCTTTCCACGCCGAAAGAAAATCCTGGTAGGACTTGCGAGCCGCGCCATGATCGCCGCTCATAGCCTGGGCGCGGGCCAACTGCAGACGCGCCAGAGCGCCGGTCACGAAGTTGAGCACGATGCCGGGATGACCGGTTACCTTGCCATACTCCGCGACGGCCTGCTGCGCCTGGCCGGCCTTGAGGTAGGCTTCGCCGCGCAGATAGGCAGGGTACAGATATCCAATCGATTGCGCCCCGAATTCGTACGGAGTTGCTTCCTGCAGTACATCGATCGCCTTGCCCGGATTGCTGTTCGACAATTGGATGGCCGCCCGGATGATAGGCAGCGAAAAACCCTGCATCATGGTGTCGTGCGGATACTGCTGGTCAAGTTGCTCGGCTATTTTGTTGGCCACGGCCAAGTCGCCGGAGCGGGCCAGCGCCAGGGCGGCCACCACTTGCACGTCCTTTCCAGGCGCCAGCGCCAGGGCTTCTGAAGCCCGCTGCCGGGCTTGGGGGAAATTGCCAACCTCAGCTTCGCGCAAGGCGGCGTTAGCCATCCAGGAGGCGGCCGTTTCCGGAGTGTCGGCACGCTTCGCCGATTGCGCAGCCCGCTGCGACAGAACGCCGGCTCTTGCCATTCGGCCGTAGTATGCCTCGGTGTCGGATTGCGCTGAAAGCAGCAAATCTTCCGCGCCCGGCTTACCCATGGCCCAGTCGAACTGCTGTTGCATGGCGGCGGCGTCGTTTCGCAGGAAGTCAATCAGGTAGCCGCTGTATCGCAGGTACGGGTACTCCAATTTCCGCGCCTGTGCCTGGTCGAAATAAGTTCCAGCCTTATCCAGCTGATCCAAAGCGGTGTAGTCCCCGACCAGGACGGTGTAGGCCATGACGTTATCAGGACTCAGCTGTAGCGTTTGCAAAGCTTCTGCGACAGCCTTTTCATAATGTCCGGTGCGAGAGTAGACGTCGCTGAGATTGAGGTGTGGCTTGTAGTTTCCGGGGTAGCTCTGGGCCCACTCGGTATAGATTTGAGCCGCCTTGTCCAGTTGTCCGGTGAACGAATCGTGGTTGCCTTCGATATAGAACCTTTCCTGAGGGCTTACACGGTCGAGAAATTCGTAGGCCTTGGCGTAATACTGCAAGGCCAGACTGACCTGGCCGGCGTTTCCGTATGAGGCAGCCAGGGCGGCGTAGGCTACGCCAAAGTTGGGATCAAATTCCAAGGCGCGCTTGAAGTAAAAAATGGGGTCTCCCTGGCCGGTAGCTTGAGCCACGCGGCCCTGGTTAAATGCCACCAGGGCTTCCATGGAGGGAGTAGTAGCATCTTCAGCCGGCTTATTGAACTTCTGCACCGAGGCCAACGATTCGCCAAGCTTGCGGCGGATGTTGCTGGCCGCTTTGCTCAGAGCCTTGGTTATGTGCTCACGGCTGTCCGCTTCCTCCTGCTCATGACCCAGCGATTCACCGCTGGCGCAGTCGACGGCTTCCAATCCGATAAGGTAGTGGCTTCCCAGCGCCGAGATTGAGCCCACAATCATGGCTTTGCTGCCGGAGCGCTGACAGACTTGCCGGGTGACTTCCGGGGTCAGGCGCGCGTTCCTGGGCTGGCCCATGTAGCGCAACTGCTGGTCGACTCGCTCATCGGACAGAATGTTAATGAGCGGCGAGCCTTCCAGATCGAAGGTCAGAGATTGTTTCAGCGCGGAATCGAAGAGCACGTCGCCCGTGGTATTCGTGAAATCAGCCAGGACGACCGTGTCTTTTTCGGTTAGCGCACTGGCTCGTTGCGAATGCCAATAGAAGATGCCGGCTATCAATGCGACGACCACCAGCGTGACCAACGCGACCCGGAGCCAACTCCGGCGGACAATCGGCTCGGGCACGGGAGCTTTGGCAGGCGCCGGAGCAGCGGCGGCGGCAGCCGGAGCAGCGAGGCTGACAGGGTTCGGAACTGCCAACCCGGCGGGGGAGGGAAGCTTATCCTCGGCTGGCCTTCCCTGAGCGACCGGCGCGACGGGGGGCAAGGGGCCGTGCAGTCCCGACTCGGCCTCGACCACTGCCGGCTGTGAGGCGATGGTCTTAACGTTGACCTGCGCCAGGAAGCGGTAGCCCTTGCGGGGAATGGTTTCTATGTAGACCGGGTTATCGGTGTTGTCGCCCAGCACGGTGCGGATCTGCTTGATGCATTGGTTCATCCCGTGCTCGAAGTCAACGTAGGTTTCGCCTCCCCAGATTTGCTGCCGGATTTCTTCCCGGGTGACGATCTGCCCCGCCTGGCTGGCGAGTAAAGCCAGAATTCTGAAGGGCTGTGGAGCCAGCTTGAAGTTGACACCATCTTTGCGCAGTTCTTCGGTGGCGAGATTGAGCTCGAAGATACCGAAGCGAAGAAGTTTCTGCGTGGCGGCCAGGAAACAACCCCTAAGTAACCGGATTGGCCGCGATTATAACCCAGTGTCTGTGCTGTCCAGCATTCTTTTGTTCCGTGATCTCAGGAGTTAACTGTTGACTTCTCAACTGCTTAGCCGCTGACCTGGGACTTACCTCGAACTTACCCCCAAATAACCCCACAACCATTGATCGCCTGAACCAGGTGGCGCATTGTGCGTTCACGAAAGCGAGGTTCACACCATGAAAAGCGATCTACGGGAACTGTACCAAGCGGCGCAGACCTTGTTCGAGGCTTTCTCCTACTTGCAACCCCGGATGCAGAGCGAGGTAGCGGCTGAGGAGCCTTTAAACGACGAGACCTTGGCCGGATGCGTCCTGCACGCCTGCATGACGAAAGTGATGGGCGAAATCCGCCGGCGTACTTCAGGGTCTCGCATGGAACTGGCGAATTGAGTGTCAGGCGATCGCCACATCGGCGCGAACTTCACGGTTCGCACAACCACAACCCGGCGACGCTCAGTGTCGCGAACGTCGCCCAGCCCGCACAGAGGTGCTCGACACCTTCTGGTGCTGAGAGGAGAACGAAGATGCTAGATCGACTCTTTACTTTTGAGAACTTACTCGCGGCGAGCGCAATGCTCGTTGCCGTCCAGGTCATGTGGCTCTCGACGAGCGCCGCTCACACTTATGTCTACTCGACGCGTCGCTGGAACAAACGAACCATGTAAGCAGAGGGACGCGAAGGTCGTCGAGCTTCGCGGTAATGCACAAGCGACAGTCCCAAGTCCGTCGCGCGTAGCAGAAGAGCAGCAAACCGTGACCAAGGGAGGTCATCATGAAAACGCAACTCCGCAGCGCTTGTCTTTCTCTGCTGGCAGCTATCTGTCTGACGCTGGCTGCGGTTCCGGCCTTTGCGCAAAACGACCTATACGACAACGGCCCTGTCAACGGTGAAACGAGCGCCTGGCAGATCAACTTCGGCTACGCGGTTTCCGACACGGCTCACAAGGGCACCAACATCAGCAAGTCCAACGTTTTAGAATGTAGACATCGTGGTCTGGGCCGACCGGCGAGAAACGCCGACTTCCATCGGTTGGCTGTTCGGCACCGACGCTGTTCAGCGGCGAACGTAGCCTCTGGTACCTCCGCCTGCTGACGTTACCAATTCGTTTGTCAACCAGTTCGGCTATGACGTGGATACCGTCAACTTCTCGATGGGGATCTCGAACCTGAGCCAGGGCAACTACTGGATCACGCTGGAGAACGCTACCACCGCCGACGGCGCTCCGCTTTATTGGGACGAGAACAGCGGCGTGGGCTGCACCTCACCCGGTTGTCCTTCGCAGGCCCAGGAGAACGGGGTCGGCACCATTCCTTCGGAGACGTTCACGCTGGAGGGCACTCCCGCCGGATCGACCCCAGAACCCAACACTCTGGCTCTGCTTGGCTCGGGCTTTATGGGATTGGCCGCTTTTCTGCGCTGCAAGAGGCGCGAGTAGTTCCGGCCATCACAGGGCCGTTCCAGGCAAGCGGCCTGTTTCATGTTCACGCAACAGTTGTGAAGGTTTAGCCGGACTGTAGGGCCTAGTGAGGACAACTGCGCGGTGAAGTTGCTCCCACTTTCAACCAACATCGCCGCCACAACCCTTGACCACTAAGGAGGTCATTATGAAAACGCAACTTCGCATCGCTTCTCTTTCTCTGCTGGCAGCTATCTGTTTGACCTTGGCGGCCGTTCCAGCCTTTGCGCAGCAGGACTTGTATGACAACGGCCCGGTCAATGGCGACACGAGCGCATGGCAGATCAACTTCGGCTACGCGGTCTCCGATGCAGCCAAAGTCGCTAACGTCAGCCGCTCCAACGTTAAGAACAATATCGTGGTCTGGGTAGAGCCGGGAGACACGCCGACATCCATTGGGTGGGGGTTGGGTACGACTCCCTTCAGCTCGAACGTCGCGTCCGGGGTTTCCCCTCTGACGGTTACCAATTCGTTCGTCAACAGCTTCGGCTACAACGTGGATACCGTCAGCTTCTCGATGGGGACTCTCAGCCTGAGCGCAGGCAACTACTGGGTCACGCTCGAAAACGCGACCACGGCCGACGGCGCTCCGCTTTATTGGGATGAGAACAGCGGCGTGGGCTGCACGTCACCCGGTTGTCCTTCGCAGGCCCAGGAAAACGGAGTCGGCACCATTCCTTCAGAGACTTTCACCCTGGAGGGCAGTCCCGCAGGATCGACTCCAGAACCCAACACTCTGGCTTTGCTTGGCTCAGGCTTTGTAGGGCTAGCGGCTTTTCTGCGGCGCAAGAGTCACGCGTAAACAGCTCGCTCCGGAACTGCTCGCGCAGATGTCCAGGCGAACGCCACCGTCCGCAAACCATAACCGGCGCCGGTCAGCCTTTCGATCGCCGCCACAACCGTGACCAAAGGAGATCTCTGTGAAAAACCAAATTCGTATAGCAACTCTCTCGTTACTGGTACTTGTCTGTCTTGCACTGGCCGTCGTTCCGGCTTCTGCTCAACTGATGAATCTGTATGACAACGGTCCGGCGAACGGACAGGTGAATGGCTGGCAGATCAATAACGGTTTCAGCGTGAGCGACAGTTTTACTTTGTCGTCTGGCAGTAACAATTCCCAACTCAATGGTGCCGGACCCCCGGCGGGCCGAGTTGGCAATGAACTCGAAAACATTTCCTTCAGCGCGTGGGTATCACCTGGCGACACCCTAACGTCGGTCGGAGTGCAGATCGGCACGTCAGCGTTCGACAACTCACTGTTTGACGCAACCGTCAGCCTGACCCAGGCGAACTGCGCGACCAACGGCTTCGGATTCAACGTCTGCACCGAGAGCGGCAACTTCAACGGCCCAACTTTGGCCAACGGGAATTACTGGCTGACCTTGAAGAACGCAACCGACACGGCCGGCAGCCCAGTTTACTGGGACGAAAACTCTGGCGTGGGTTGCCAGTCGCCCGGCTGTCCCTCGCAGGGGCAGGCGAGCGGACTGGGCACGATTCCGTCGGAATCGTTCGATCTTTCGGGAACGACGGTCACGAATGGCGGTTCTACTCCAGAACCCGGTAGTTTGGCGCTCTTCGGCACGGGCGTTGCGGGATTGGCCGTTCTGCAGCGCCGCAAACTTAAGTCGTAAACGCGAGATTACAGGCAGGCCGCTTCGCAAGGAAGCGGCCTCGTTCTTGAGAGCGCGGAGATTTGTGGATCGCCAAGCAGCCTACTGATGAGGAGGAAAGAAAATGCAAACCGCAAGTATGAACGTAACGACGATGAGCCCTGAGTCACAGATACAAGCCAAGACGATTACGACGGCGCCGATCGAGTTTCGTGTGATGCGGGAAACCGCGCAGTGGGGCCTGGCGACGCGGATCGGTTTCAGGTTTGTGTTTGCGTATCTCGTTCTGTACAGCTTCCCATCTCCTCTGGACATTCTGCCCTGGGAGAGTCTGTTCACCAAGTACAACGCATTATGGACGGCGATTGTGACCCGGGTGGGCAAACCCCTGCTGGGGATGAATATAACCGTTCTGCCTAACGGCAGCGGAGACACGACCTACAACTACGTGCAGATCCTGTGTATGTTGGCGATGGCGGCGACGGCAACTGTGATCTGGTCGCTGCTGGACCGCAAGCGCAGCAATTACGAAAAGCTTCACCAGTGGTTAAGGCTTTACGTTCGAATCGTGCTGGGTATGGCGCTGATCAGCTACGGGGCAGACAAGGTGATTCAGAACCAAATGCCTGCTCCGACGCTGGCAACGCTGACGGAAACTTACGGCCAATCCTCTCCGATGCATCTGCTATGGACGTTCATGGGAGCCTCCCGCGGGTATAACGCGTTCGCTGGCGGAGCCGAGATGCTGGGTGGAATCTTGCTTTTCATTCCTGCTTGCACGGCGATAGGAGCGCTGGTATCGATTGGCGTAATGAGCAATGTTTTCATGCTCAATATGTGCTATGACGTGCCGGTCAAGCTGTTCTCGTTTCATCTGCTGCTGATGGCCGTGTTCCTGATGACTCCCGATCTAGGGCGATTGGCAGAGCTCTTCCTGTTTCATCGCAGAGTAGAGCTCTACTCTGGGCCTGCGCTGTTCAGCCGAAAGTGGGTTAGTCGAACTGTTGTGGCAGCGCAGTTGCTGCTTGCGTTGTACTTAAGCATTCTGTGCCTCTACCAGGCCCAGGTCGGAAACAAAATCTTCGATGCGAACATTGGACCTCCTCTTAATGGTGGGTGGTCAGTCGCCGAATATGCGGTGGACGGCAAAGCAGCGTCGCCATCGCCAACTGCTGGAGACCACTGGCAGCGTGTCTTCTTCCAAAATTCCTGGACGGTGGCGGCGGAAACTGAGAGCGGCGTGCGACTGAAATTCTTTCTTAAGCTGGACGAGAAGCAGCACAGGTTGAAGTTGGTCAACTTCTCCGACTCGAATTGGAAGGCTGATTTTGCTTATCAAAGCCCGCAACCCAACGTGGTGACGCTCACCGGCCAGATGAACGGACATCAAGCCGAGCTGAGTTTACGCCGGTTAGATACGCCGAAGTCGTTTCTGCTGACCAGCCGGGGATTTCACTGGATCAACGAGCACCCGTTCAATCAATGAACTCGTGCGTGGAGGAAGTTGCCTCCACACGATCAAGCAGCAGAAAGCGGATTACCAGAGCACGCAATCCAGAAGCGCTCCCAAAAGGGGCGCTTTCTGTTTTGGAGCTTGAAGAAAGCTGCGTAGCGCAGCTCTTTTGTTGAAAGTCTCAGCACTTGAGCGGACCTGAAGGTCAAGACTGTTGGTTCAATTTTATTCCGCGACAAATTGTGGCCTCACTTTTGTTTTGGAGGCGGTATCGATCGCTCAATTCAATCGCTGCCTGGATGAAATTTTTGTCATAACGACTGACTGCTCAATCGCTTAGCCGCTGACCTGAAACTTACCTCCAAATCACCTGCCAAGTATTGATAGCGGAATTGCTGGGGCGCATTGTGCACTCACGAAAGCGGAAGAAAGGCACAACTGGCCGACCGCTTCGTAGGGGAAGAGAGACCGGGGGCGGGACAACAATCCCGCTCCCGGGAAGCAGAAGCAGACAAGGCATTAGACCCAAAGCGAGAGCAACAAACCTAAGTAAGAAGAAGACACCATGCCAGTACGGAGCAGCAAACAGCAGAGCAAATCGCACACCAACGCAGTCGCAGTCCCACACCAAACCCCTTTGTCTAAGGAGAAACGTATGAAAAAGCAGAGCTCCACCACCCTGAAGCTGGCCATCCTGTTCGCGATCGTCATTACGATGGCGCTGTCGGTGACGTCTGCCTTCGCGCAGAACGTCTATCCGAGCAATAACCCCAACCAGGTAGCGATCCTGCGGTGGTACCAGGCAAACTCGTCCACGACCTTCAGCCCCTCCGGCCTGGAGAACTCGGGCCCAATTGTGTTCGACGGGCAGAAAATTTGGGTAGCCGGTTCAACCAGCGACACGCTGTCGGAATACTCTATCGATGGCAAGCAATTAGGAGGACCGATCAGTTTGACGTCCGGCGGGTACGCCTTAGGCATGGCCTCTGATGGCGCTAATCTTTGGATCACCGAGTTCAACATCAACAAGGTTTGCAAAGTGAGCGAAAGCGCCCCGTCCGCGGGTACCTGCTACGGCACCGGGAACGGCCCCTATTTTGATGCCTTCGACGGCAAGTATGTCTGGGTCGTCAATACCGGAGACAATACGGTGGAAGCATTTCTCGCCACCAACCCTGCCACCCATTACACGTACGCGACCGGCAGCGGCCCTACGGGCGTGGCCTTTGACGGACAATGCATCTGGGTCACCAATACCAACGACAATCCCGGAACTGTGACCGTTATCAACCCGCCGTCCGGCACCTGCAGCTTGTCTGGTACTCACGCGCTGGGCGTGGCGAATCAGTATCAGCAGCCTTTCAGCATCGCTTACGACGGGCGAGCGATGTGGGTGGCTTACCGGGGAACGCCTTTTGCAGGTCCCGGTGGGGTGGTGGAAGTGACTCCTTCATTCGCAACGCCGCATGCCTTCCAATGCAATCCTGGATGGGGCACCGGAACCGTAGTATTCGACGGCTCCTACATTTGGGTTGCGGGTGGAACCAGCGGCATCTGCAAGTCTCAGTCAAGTCTGTTTGGCAATCCTGTAGCCGTCGGTACGTACACCAACGGGATGAATGTCAGTCAACTGGCCTTTGACGGAGCCAACGTCTGGGCAGCGGGCGGATCTCAGATTGGAAAGTTCTAGCCTACTCGGCGCCGTCGCCCCGGCGATGGCTTTCGAAAAAAGGCCCGCCCTTTCTGTGGCGGGCCTTCCTTTATAGGGCTGGCTGCAGGTGAGCATCAAGCAGCGACGATGCTTCGCGAATTTTTCGTCAGAGCAGGCGCAGGCTTACTGACTTTGAGGCGTGCTCTTTGGGGCCGTTGTGCCGCTCTTGTGAGTCGCTCCCGCCTTGGCCGGATGACGCGGGTCGGTGATCTTGATGCGAATGATCTTGGGCGGATCGTAGGGGCGATCGGTCCGGGGATCAGCCGCCAGTCGCGCGATCTTCTTGACCACATCAATGTCCTGACACTGGCCGAAGATAGTGTGATGACCGTTCAAGTGGGGCGTCGGAACTTCGGTGATGAAAAACTGCGATCCGTTGGTGCCGGGCCCGCTGTTGGCCATCGCCAGGCGTCCCGGCTGATCGAAGGTGAGGTCGGGACTGAACTCGTCTTTGAAGCTATATCCCGGATCGCCCGATCCGGTGCCCATGGGATCGCCGCCCTGGATCATAAAGTTGGGGATGACGCGATGGAAGATGGTCCCGTTATAAAGCGGCACGCCGTGCATCGTTTGCCCAGTCTTGGGATCTTTCCAGTCTTTGGTACCGGTTGCCAGCCCGATAAAGTTGGCCACGGTGAGGGGCGCTTTGTCGGGGAAGAGCGTGCAGGTAATGTTGCCGGCAGTGGTCTCGAAAACGGCAGTGGGCTCCTGAACGGTTTGAGCGTTCTTCTCCGACGCTGCATGCTGTTGCGAGGTGGTGCTGCCGGTAGCCTGGGCCATAGCGAAGCTGGTCAGGGTGAGACAAACAAGTGCGGTACAAAGGTTACGCATCAATCCTCCAAGACAGTGGGTAGTGATTCGTGGATAGTGGATAGTTGCCGCCAGCAAAATCAAAATTTCAATCTCAGGTCCGTACCTGAGGCAGTCGCGTTGCATCATAGGCGCCGGATCGAAGTCCAGCTGAGATTGGCAAATCTCGGCGCATCGCTCTTGAGCCCCATTCCTAACTAACCACTATCCACTGATCACTATTCACTACTTAGCTTCCGCCTGCATCTGTTTCGATGCCTTCTCCACGTCGCCGAAGACGCGCAGCAGGTTGCCGCCAAGAATCTTATCAAGATCGGAGGCCTTGTAGCCGCGCGCGTAGAGCGCCTCGGTAATTTTTGGCAGGTCGGCCACCGAATCGATGCCTTGCGGCGAGCAATCGATGCCGTCGAAATCAGAGCCCAGTCCGACGTGATCCACGCCCGCAACCTTCACCATGTGATCGATGTGGTCGATGAGATCGCTGAGCGGGGGACGCGGCAGCTTGGGCTCCAGCCGCGCCTTGGCCTCTGCCAACTCCTGCTTGACCTCGGGTGTCATCGGCTTGATGAACAGCTCCTGCACCTTCACGTAGTCGGGATCGTGCTGCTCGGCCAGTTGATGAGCGGTCTCGCGATACTTCTCGCGAGATGAAGGCGCAATAGAAATTCACCTGGGCGACGCCGTTCTTGGCGGCCAGGGCCTTCAGCATGTCGTCGGTCATGTTGCGCGGCGCGTTGGTGAGCGCGCGCGACGACGAGTGCGAGGCGATCACCGGCGCCTTGCTCAGTTCCAGAGCCTGGTAGAAGGTGCTGTCGGCCACGTGCGAGATGTCGACCATCATGCCCATGCGATTCATCTCGCCGACGACTTCGCGACCGAACGGCGTCAGACCGCCGTGGTGCTGGATGCTCTTGTCATCCATGTCGCCGCTGGAGTCGCCGATGTCGTTGGTGTTCGACCAGGTCAGCGTCATGTAGCGCACGCCCAGCCGGTAATAGTCGCGCAGGATGCGGATGTCGCCTTCGATGGCGTGACCGCCCTCGACGCCGAGCAGGGCGGCGAACTTGTGCTCGCGATGGGCGGTGAGGATGTCCTGGGTGCTGAAGGCCATCATCATTTTGTCGGGATGGCGGCGCGCCTGCTCATAGACCGAATCGATCATGTCGAGCGCGCGTTTGGCTTCGTTGCCCTTGTTAGCTTTGGGCTCAACCCAGATGGAGAAGAATTCCGCGCCCAGATTGCCGGCCTTGATCTCGTTGAAATCCATGTAGCCGCTGCCCGCAGGTTGCGCCAGATCGAAATTCTCGTCGACGAAGCGGCCGGGCGTGTCGGCGTGAGTGTCGATGATGATTGCCGAATCGTGAATGGCGCGCCAGTTTTGATTGGCGGAGGCCTTGGATTTTGGCGGCGCCTGGGCCGGAGTGGATGCTTGGGCGATCAGGAGAGTGGGGAACAGCAAGGTGGCAGCAAGCGTCCGGGACAGCGTTGACATGGATTGAGTGTGGACTCCGAGAGAATATTGGTGCGCTTGAATTGTAAACGAACTAGCGTCTGATCATTGCGGTGCGGAGGAACCGCAGATCCCTCGGCTGCGCTCGGGATGACAGAGCAGTGCTGAAATGGGGAAAACTTTCGCGATACAATGCCCGGAAGATTATCGTAAGGAGGATGAGGATGGGGCGTCCCTTGGTGCATTTCGAGATAGGGTGTCGCGATAAGGCGCGCACTGCCGAGTTCTTCAGCAAGCTGTTTGAGTGGAACACGCAGGAGTCAGGACCGGCGACGATGATTGATACTGCCGCGGGTGCGGGGATCAATGGACACATCACGTCGCTGGGACACGAGCCGCACAACTACGTGACAGTGTATGTCGAAGTGGACGACGTGCAGGCGTATCTGGACAAGGCGGTTGCCCTGGGAGGCAAGGCGATATTGCCGGTCATCACCATTCCGCAAGGGCAGTTTTCGTGGTTCGCCGATCCCGATGGCAACACGATTGGGTTGTGGAAGAACACGAATCAGGGATCATCGACTGGGGGTAGGGTCTAGTCCAGACGGCCCTCTTGCGTGGAACACGTGATTGCGGGATGAGCTCTGACGATCCGGAGTGGACAAACAATGCTGCTGAAACACAAGCCGCCGCCGCCGCTGTCAGACTTTGTCGACGTACTCTGGTTGTGCGAAGACTACGCGGTGTCGCACGAGAAAGAGCGACTGCTTCCCGACGGTACGGTGGGACTGGTCGTTAATCTGAAGGAAGACCGGATCCGGGTCTACGATCCGCACCATCCCGAGAGCTTCCACACTATTCCAGGCTGTGTGGTTTCAGGGCCGCGATCGGAGTTCTTTGTGATCGACACGGAGGGCGAATCGGCGACAGTGGGAGTTCACTTCAAGCCGGGCGGCGCGTTTCCGTTTCTGACGATGCCGTCAAGCGAGCTGAATAATCAGTCGGTGGCGTTGGAATCGTTGTGGGGCGCGGGATCGAACCGTCTGCGCGAAAGGCTATTGGAAGCTGCAACCGCAGAGGAGAAATTTCGCGTACTGGAGTGCTGCCTGCTGGAGCAATTAGCGAAGCCGCTGGAGCACCATCCGGTAGTCGCGTTCGCCTTGCAGCAATTCTTTGGACGAATGCAGCCGCCTCCGGTTGCGCGAGTGGTAGAGCAGGTGGGCTTCAGCCAGCGGCGATTTATCCAGCTTTTCAGCAACGAAGTAGGGCTCACGCCCAAGCTGTTCAGCCGCGTCAGTCGGTTCCAGCAGGTGATCCGGGCAGCGCACGCTGTTGGCGAAATCGACTGGGTTCAGGTAGCGCTCGAGTGCGGCTATTACGATCAGGCGCATTTTATTCACGACTTCCAATCGTTTGCGGGGATTACACCCTCGGCGTACCTGGAGCGCAGGACCGACCACGTGAATCATGTGCCGATGACGGAGTAGGTCAAATTCTTACAAGACGGGCTACTCGCTGCAGCGTCAGTATCGTCCTACAAACCGAACGGTAAGCACGGTTCGGTATCACGAATTTCAATCGAAGGAGCAAGCCAATGGCAGTCAAACCAATTCCCGAGGGATACCACACCGTTACGCCCTACATTACGGTTGACGATGCAGGAGCCGTGATCGACTTCCTGAAGAAGGCATTCGGCGCGCAAGAGACGTTTGCCATGCGCGATGACAAGGGCAAGGTTCAGCATGCCGAAGTCAAGGTCGGCAACTCGATGTTGATGCTGGGCGGAAGTCACGACCAATGGAAAGCGCGGCCCAGCAATTTCTATGTGTACGTGGAAGACTGCGACGCTTCCTATGAGAAGGCTCTGGCAGCGGGCGGCACGTCGCTGAGCGAGCCCCAAAACCAGTTCTATGGCGACCGTCACGGTGGGGTCACCGACCCGCAAGGCAATAACTGGTGGATCGCAACGCACATCGAAGACGTTTCGGAGGCGGACCTGGAGCGCCGCGCCAAAGAGCATCAGGAAAAAATGGCGGCCGCGACCGGCGCGGAGAAGAAGTAGGCCTCATATCTTTAAATGAATCCGCTATTCCAGGCGTGGGATGGCGGATTCCGCTCTCGACTGCGGCTTGAGCGCCGGGATATAATCTTGGATTGTCTGCACTGTTTCAGAGCGGACGTTCGGTCGCGCCTGTGATGCTGCCAAACGGGGGCTAAAGCCCGGAGATTTGGGGTGCCCGAACGCAGGCATGAAGTCCTGCTCTACTCGGTCCTACGGCGCGATCCACGCGATCTGCTGATCCGCATTACGAGAGCAGAGCGGCATCGACGGTTACATATTCGAAATTATTCAACATCCGAGGTTGACGCATGTCAGGCCATTCCAAATGGGCAACCATCAAGCACAAGAAGGGCGCGCTGGATGCCAAGCGCGGCAAGATTTTTACGCGGCTAATTAAGGAAATCACCATCGCAGCCAAGAGCGGTGGTGATCCGGAAAAGAATCCGCGGTTGCGCGGCGCGGTGGCGGCGGCCAAGGCGGAAAACATGCCGGCCGACAACATCAAGCGCGCGATTCAGCGCGGAACCGGCGAGTTGCCGGGCGTCTCGTACGAAGAGATCACGTTTGAAGGTTACGGGCCGGGCGGAGTCGCGATCCTGGTGGAAGTGTCGACTGACAATCGCAATCGCACGGTCAGCGAGATGCGGCATGCCTTCTCCAAGAATGGCGGGAACATGGGCGAGGCCGGATCGGTGGCCTGGATGTTCCACAAGAAGGGCGACATTGTGATCGCCAAGTCGGCGGCTAAGGAAGATGACCTGATGAACCTGGTGCTGGAGGCCGGCGCCGACGATCTGAAAGACGATGGCGACAATTGGGAAATCCTCTGCGACCCGTCGATTTACGAAACAGTGCTGGAAGCGGTGAAGAAGGCCGGTATCACGCCCGAGGTGGCGGAGATTGGCATGGTCCCGCAGAATTACACCAAGCTGGAAGGCCACCAGGCAGGTACCATGATCCGGTTGCTGGAAGCGCTGGAAGACCAGGACGACGTCGAGCATGTGTATTCCAACTTCGACATCGATCAGAAGCAACTGGAAGAGGTGGCGGGGTAGGGCAGCAGTTGGCAATTAGCATTTGGCATTTGGCTAAGGCAAGAGATTCGGCGACCGCTCTTCGGAGCGGTCGTTTTGTTTTGGAAAAGCGATTTACCACAGAGGCACGGAGACACAGAGGTTTTCGACATCGAGAAAGCTGCGCGCCTGCACCTGCTCAGATGCCGGAAGCTGCTGTCCAAAAGAAGAGCATCGCTGCGCCTACTGGCACGGGTACAAACCAAGTCTTTCCCGTGTGTCGATTCTTGATGGCGCCTAGGATTGATCCGATCAGGGCGGTGAAAAAGCCCGTGGATACCAGTCGGTCCGCAATATGGTGGCCGAGGCGGTCGAATCCGTGAGTCTCGGTTCCGATAATCCAGACGACCAAGGCGAGCAATGTAGACGCTGAGACAAGCATCATCCCCCAAAAAGCCGTGTTTCGGACAGTCGCGAAGCTCTTGCTGATCCAGATCCACCAAATGACAATGCAGCCCAACAACACTGCGGCAAGCAAGAAAAGCACAGAATTCATGGTTGCCACATCGTAAAACAACCCGACGCACTTCGCCATTTACAATGTTGGAGCATGAAATCTCGCCAAACACTGCCCACTTTGTTCGCCTGTCTCCTGATGCTGATTGCCGCAGGCGCTATCGGATGTAGCAAGCAGCAGGCGCCAGCGGAGGCGTCGGCCGATGTTAAGCCCGCCACGGCGAGCGACGCGGCGCCCGCTCCTGACGCCAGTGCTAGCTCCGCGACTTCAGCCACCGCCATCGCAACTCCCAGTGCTCCCAAGCCCGACATCAACGGCAATCACGTAATGCAGTACGTGAAGGAAGTGGTGGCGTTCGGCTCGCGTCCGCCGGGAAGTCCGGGACACGCCAAGCTGGAGCAGTACATTGTGAGCAAGTTGAACGGTGTCGATGTGGAGCAGGACAGGTTTACGGCGCAAACGCCGGTGGGCCCATTTCCCATCAACAACATTATTGCGAAGTTTCCTGGCAAGAAGGACGGGATCATCGTTGTGGCCGGGCATTATGACACGCTGTATGCTCAGCCTAAGTTTGTGGGGGCCAACGATGGCGGCTCGTCGACCGCGCTGCTGCTGGCGCTGGCCGACCAGTTTCGCGGTAAGCAACTGGAAGGCTACAGCGTGTGGCTGGTGTGGACCGACGGCGAAGAGGCGTTCGTGAAGTGGACCGACACCGACAGCGTCTACGGCACGCGGCAGCTGGCGCAGAAGTGGCAACAGGATGGGACGGCAAAGAAGATCAAGGCGTTCATCCTGGTCGACATGATTGGCGATGCCGACCTCGACCTGCTGAAAGACATGAACTCGACACCCTGGCTGAACGATACGGTGTTCCAGGCAGCCAGCAACCTGGGTTATCAATCGCATTTCTTTGAGCAGACCACGGCGATGGAGGACGACCACATTCCATTTGCCAAGATCGGCGTGCCGGTGGTGGACCTGATCGATTTCACGTATGGCTATCACAATGTGTTCTGGCACACGCCGGAAGATACGGTCGACAAGCTGAGCCCGCAGTCGCTGGCGATCACCGGAGACGTGGTGCTGGAGTTGATTCGGCTGGTAAACGCGAAGTAGAGGGTAGAGCTTTTTCGATCTGCTGAAAAGTCGAGGATCATTCTCGCTGCCGGCGGCTAAAGCCGACTCGGGATCAAAAACTCATGTGGACGCTGGCCTGAAGGCCAACTCTACCCGATCTTGACGTCGCGTGAGTTTCCCGGCAAACCCATGCATGCAGGGCTGATTTTCTAGCTGTCATCCTGAGCGGAGGCGGCGCTTCGCTGCCGGAGTCGAAGGATCTGCGGTTTGCCCGCCACGCGAGAGCCTAGCCTGGTCCGCAGAACGCAGATCCCTCGGCTTCGCTCGGGATGACAGTTGATAAGGCTTGTGGACGAGGGCTTAGGGTGGTAGCGGCGTCCTCGGAAAATCCTTCAGCGAATTTGACTTACTTCAGGCCGATTTACTTCAGCCGGATTTACTTTAGCCCAACGTAGATGTCGACTTGCGCGTTGTTGGGATCGGCGGCGCGCTGATCGTAAACCTCAAAGTCGGCTTGATAGGCGCGCTGGCCGTTCTGCGGCGACTGGTAGTAAGCCCAGATTTGTTTCCAGGTATCGACCACGACTTTCACCACCGGCCCGCGCTCTGAGGTGAATACTGCGTAGCGACCTGCGGGGACAGTTTTGATGACCATGCCATCGGGGATCGTAGGATTGGGAACAGGCCGGACCTTGGCGCCCAGTATGACTGTGTATTGACCGTTGGAGTCGCTGGTGTAGTCGGTGTAGACAGCGTAGATGGTTTGATCGACGCGATTGGGAATCTTGTTGATTAATTCGTCGCTCATGAAGCGGTGCCATTGTTTGCCGATGATGGCGTCGGGGCCAGCCTCTTTGGCGTTGCTGGTGCTGGCCGCGATTCCGATCACCTGAAAGGGCTGCTGAGTTGACGATTCTGGGTTGCAAAGTTGTCTGTGTGAGCGCGGCGCAGGCCAGGACGAGGGCCACGGCAGGCAGTGCGATAGTGCGGAAGCGTGTCAGGGCGCGAAGCATGGATTACGGCGATTCTAAACCGTGAGGCGGCGGGAAGAGAAGTTCGGGGCGAAACGAGAGTTTACGCCTGGGAACCGCAGATCCCTCCGCTTCGCTTCGGTCGGGATGACAAAGAATGAAGACAGCCGGTCCCTCCACTTCGCTTTGCTTCGGTCGGGATGACACCACGAAAAAGCAGGTACTTCGACTGCGCGCTCGACCTGCGACGGCGGCAGGTCGGAAGGCGAGGAGTGGGCGCTTCGGTCGGGATGACACATCCACTGAGCGTCTTGGGGAACGGCACTGTTTTCGCGGTGAGCGGGACACGATATCCTATCTGCATGGCTCTGGAAGCTTGTGACATTTTTTCGCTGGATGTAGTGGTGATTGGCGCGGGGCCGACCGGCCTGGCCTGCGGCATTGACGCCAAGCGCGCTGGCCTGAGCGTGGCCAACATCGACAAGGGCTGCCTGGTCAATTCGCTGTTCAACTATCCCAGCAACATGACGTTCTTTACCACGCCCGAGCTGCTGGAGATCGGCGACATTCCGTTTTGCAGCCCCAACCAGAAGCCGACGCGGCAGGAGGCGCTGGAGTATTACCGCAAAGTCGCCGAGCATTATCGAGCTTGACGTGCGGCAGTACGAGCCGGTGCTGAAGGTGGAGGGCAGCGACAATCATTTCGTCGTCCACACCACTAATCTGCACGGGCATAAGCGCGAATATCATGCGCGCAAGCTGATTGTGGCGACCGGCTATTACGATCGGCCGAACTACATGAACATTCCGGGCGAGGACCTGGCCAAGGTGATGCACTATTATCGCGAGCCGCATCCGTTCTTCGCGCTGAACGTGCTGGTGATCGGGGGCAAGAATTCGGCGGCGATTGCGGCGCTGGAGTTGTGGCGGCACGGGGCGCACGTGACCATGGTGCATCGCGGGCCGGGAATTGGGCCGTCAGTGAAGTACTGGATCAAGCCTGACATTGAGAATCGAATCAAGGCGGGACAGGTGAACGCCTATTTCAACTCGACGGTGCGGAAGATCACGCTGGAGCATGTGGTGCTCGACACGCCGAACGGAGAGGTGACGCTGGCGAACGATTATGTGTTTGCGCTGACCGGATATCATCCCGACTTCGAATTCTTGTGTGGGCTGGGAGTGAAGCTGAGCGGCGAGGCCGACAAAAAGCCGGTGGTCAATCACGAGACGCTAGAGAGCAATGTGCCGGGGATTTATCTGGCGGGCGTGATTGTTGCGGGAATACGGACCAGCGAGATCTTCATCGAGAATGGAAGATTTCACGGCCAGATGATTGCGGCCGATTTGAAGCAGAAGCTGAGGGCGGATGCGGTGACGGCGTAGGCATGTGGGTTGAGAAAACGCAGATCCCTCGCCGACTGAAGTCGGCTCGTGATGACAAAAATAAAGTGGTTTATGGGGCAGCCAAAGCTGGGCCCCGTCGGAGTCGCTTCATGGCGGGAATGCGCCCGCAGTGAGCGTGCTATTGAATGACGATCTTTTCGCCGCCCAGTTGTTCGGAGATGAGGCGCGAGATCAGTTCCTTCAGCGATTCGCCGGTCTTTGGGAGTACAAAGTCGTTCTTATCGTCGGACCAATCGAGTTTGAAACTGGTGGACAGCGCCGAAATCCAGATCTGGCGGACGGGAGCATTGGGCGAGATGACAAACCGGCCGGGTGGATCCTCGAAGCTGATGTGCAGGGCGCCGGAGTTCTCCTCGACTTCGAAATCAGAGTCGCCTTCAGCAGCGTAGAGACTGCGCTTGAGGTTGTCGAGCGATTCGTCGGCGTGCCGGCGGAAGGATTGATCGTCCATGGGGAGATTATAAAGCCGCGTTCGCTGTTCGCTTTTCGCTATTCGCCATTCGCGCAGCGCGTCATCTCGACGGATTTGGAAAACTTGAAGGTTTGACAGAGGCGGCCTCTCGGCTGGATGGGTGTACTCCTTACTGCCAACTCAGCATGCGCAAGTACGGCGTCCGTTGGGGGCGGGACTCGTTCTTCGGTTGGCCTACCTCTCCGTGCGTTGTTAAGCCGAAATGTGTGCCTGAGAAAACTCTGTCGTCCCTACGGGACTTTGGATCAATTTTTCCGCTTACCCAGGACTCCGCCTTCGGCTAGGTCCTGGGCTAAAAGCGAATCCGCCCTGCGGCTCGAGTTTCGAAGGATGGAATTGGTTGGCGAAGCAAGCGTCGGAATGTGTTGCTAAACGGCAAGGACCTTCTCGCGTGCCGCCCCCGAGGGGCTCAATTTTGAAATTGCGGCCTACCCAGCGCTGGAGCGCCGGGCTATCTTGTCGCCGTCCCGCAGGGCGGGACTGGATCTTCGGTTCGTACACCCAACCCGCTTAGCAAGCTTAAACATGAGCTTAAGAAAGTGCCTGCGATAAAAGCCTCCCGCAAAGACAACGCCGTCACCACGCCATCCCTCTAACGGAATAGAAAGTTGACGCCAGTTGGATTTAGAGGAGATGCCAATGCATTTGGATCCCAAGATAGTTGGCCTGATAGCAGTAGCGGTTCTCGTGGTTGCGGCCATTGCGATGGTCGCGGCGCAACGGCGAAAAGCTGCCCTTCGCCAGCGCTTCGGGCCCGAGTATGAACGAGCGGTTCGGGATCGCGGATCAGAGCGGGAAGCTCAGGCCGCGCTACACGAGCGTGAGAAGCGGGTGGAGAAATTCCACATCCGCAAACTCGACGGGGCCGAGAGGCAAAAATACGCGGAGCGTTGGCGGGTGGTGCAATCCAGTTTCGTGGATGACCCTCAAGGCGCAGTCATCGACGCCGATGACAGCGTTGCCTCATTGATGGGCGTTCTGGGATATCCCATGTCTGACTTCGAGCAACGCGCGGCCGACCTGTCAGTCGACCATCCCCATGTGGTTGAGAACTTTCGTGCAGCGCATGAAATCGCCCTGCGACATCGCCAGGGTCGCGCCAGCACGGAAGACCTGCGGCAGGCAATGATCTACTACCGGTCGCTTTTCGAGGAGCTTTTAGATGGGCGCAAGCCCGACTCAAATAGAAAGGTTGCATGATGGCAGAATTCAAACGCAAGGAAGAAGAACTCACAACTGCCGATATAGCCGGACGAGCCGAGAAGCCTCTGGAAGCCGGAGTACGCCCGCAGTTGGTGCGAAATCAATCGCGGGAACCGCTTGAAGGGACACCTTCCGCAACTGACCTAACGGACGAGACGAGGGCTTCACGTTTCAGCAGCCAGTCGTCTGGCTTGGCTTCTGAAGCCCCCGCTCCAGTGACGGCTGCGCGATCGGCTGAATCGCACTCCAACTTGACCGTCGGTGAAAACCCACCTACCGCTCTTTTTTCCGAGTCCGAAGTCGGGGAGTTTCGAACTCGCTGGAGCAATATTCAGACAGCGTTCGTCGATGAACCCCGACGCGTGGTTGAGGATGCTGACAACCTCGTCGCCTCGCTGATGAAGAGGCTGGCTGAAGGCTTTGCCGATGAGCGTGCGCGCCTGGAAAAGCAGTGGGACCGGGGAGACAACGTGTCGACGGAAGACTTGCGCGTAGCTCTTCAACGCTATCGTTCTTTCTTTGACCGCCTGCTAAAGGTTTAGCCGTCAGAACGTGCTTACCGGGCTGTAGGGCGGAGCCTACAGCCCTTTCCAATGGTCATCGCCGGTCGTGCAAGGTCCGCCGGAGGGCTATAAGTCGATACGGCACCAGCCGATACGGTACTAGGAACGTCCTACAACTCATGCGCTGAATTTTCGAAGGGAAACTCCAGGCGATGCCGACTGCGGTAGACAATCGTGAAACTGCCAGGCTGCCAGTACAAACAACTCACAGAAAGCGCTGGATTGCGATAACCAGCGTTGTAGTGCTCGCAGGCCTTGTGGGGCTGGTCGTCGTCATCGTCCGTCAGTGGCCGTTCACCCGCAGTGCCGTCCTCCAAGCCTTGGAGCAACAATCAGGCGCGGCAGTTCAGATCGCGGGCTTTCGCGAGTTTTATTTTCCGCATCCGGGTTGCGTTGCGCAGGGAATTAGTTTTCGCCGGGACGTCAACAATGCCGGGCCGCCTCTAATCGCCATTCAAAAGCTAGTGATCGTGGGGGGCTATCCCACTTTGTTGACGCATCACATCGACAAAATTCATGCGTCGGGTTTGCGTGTCTCCGTCTCCGAGCCAGGGCAGTCGGAGGCCGGAGGTTCAAGCCCGTTGAAAATCGGATCGTTGAATTCCGGCCTCACGATTGGAGAGATAGATGCCGACGATGCAGAAGTTGACATCATAGGCACTTCGGGCGACGAGCCGCTTGTGTTTCGGATTCCAAAAGTGCGGCTGAGCGACTTGAAAGACAACCACCCTCTATCGTTCAATGCCACGGTTCAAATTCCGCAGCCGCCGGCGACGGTGGATGTTAAAGGGAAATTCGGGCCCTGGCAGCCACGCAATGCCGGCAATACTCAACTTCTTGGTTCTTACATTGTGCGGAATATGGATTTGGGAGTGTTCGGCGGCATTGGTGGACTGCTCACTTCGAAGGGTCGGTTCGAAGGTCCGTTGGAGCATGTTCAGGTGCAAGGCTCTACTGACATCCCGGATTTTGTAGTAACGCGAAGTCGTCATCCGCTAGCGCTGACTACTGACTTCCGTGCGGTTGTTAACGGACTGAACGGAGACGTGGCTTTCAACCCCGTGACCGCTCGCTTTGCCAAAACCACAATTGTTGCGACCGGTACAGTTGCCGGGCTCAGCGATAAGCCCGGGGCAGGTAAGACGCTCACCATGCAAGCATATTCCGCCCAGGCGCGAGTTCAGGACCTGGTGCGGTTGTTTATCAGAGAGCCGACCTCCCCGATGTTGGGCGCCATCATCTTTCGTGCAAAAGTAACCATGCCACCTGAAGATCGGCCTTTCATTGACAAGGTCCGCCTACAAGGAGATTTCGGAATCGCCGATGGAAAATATACAAGTCCGGAAACGCAAAAAAATGTTGACGTGTTGAGCGCGCGAGCTCGCGGCAAAGCCGAGCAGGTTCAGGAGGAGGAAAATAAGCTAGGCAAAGATGACTACGATCCCGGAAGGGTGGTGTCGAATGTTAAGGGCCACGTTGAGCTCCGTAATTCGATTGCGACCCTGACGAACGTCTCCTTCGATGTTCCGGGGGCGTCAGCATTGGTAAATGGAACCTATAGGTTGAAGACGGAGCAGATCAATTGTAAGGGAGAAATGCGACTAGATACGGAGCTTTCAAAAGCTACGACTGGAGTCAAATCATTCCTGCTTAAGATCATCCAGCCATTAACTTCTAACAAGAAGCAGAAAGAGTCGATCGTGTCCCTTAGCATCGGAGGGACTTACAACAATCCTACCTACACAGTGCTGCCAACTACCAAGAAGTGAGCGACACGGCAATATGTCTTAGCCCACAAGTGGTGAGAGGGGCTTCCGAAAGCTAAGATCAGCTCGCGTGAGTTCGGTACGGGCTGGCCGTGTTGAGGTTCGTGATAACCAACCTCCGAATGAGATCTGCAATCCAACTCGGCAGGAGGTACGATGAAGTTCAGGCCCCTGTTCCTTACTCCGGTGTTGGCTCTCTGTGCAGTGTCAGTTGGATGTGGCGCCGGGCATCCGACAATTGCCAGCATAACGGTTTCGCCTGGTACGGCCACTGCTCCGATAAACCCACCGACCGATGTACAGTTTACGGCTACCGCGACGTTCGATAACAACTCCAGCCGCGAGCTCACGGTTGCCGATGGACTCACCTGGACAACGTCCAGTTCCACTATCGCCACAATCAGCACCGGCGGAAGCGCGACCTGTCTGGCGGTTGGACAAGTAACGGTGACTGCGACTGCGCCATCTCAGCTAAATCTGACGATAAACAATGGCATCAATAACACTTCGCAGAACGTCGCCGGTACAGCACAGCTCAGTTGCTTGCCCTCTCCATAACTCGAAGTGAATAGCGGCGAACGCTGATCCTGTGGCTGAGCAACGCAAAGTTCGGTGTCAACGTTTGACAGGTATCGCGCTAAAGGGAGTTAAGGGATGTACGGCAGCCTAGGAGCCGTTCAGACTGCTCGTACATACTCCGGAACTTGAGAGATTCCGTGCATGATTTTCATGTATGTGTGTGCGTCTTCAGTTTCGGGAGTCGGTATCAGTTTCCGCGGACCGGCGAGCGGTCAAAAGGGTGGCAATTTCAGCAAGAAATTCAGTTGGCGCGACCCTCTTCGTAAGAAGCAGGTCAGCCTGTTGGTATTCTGACGAGCCATCCACCGGGTCGGTCAACAGAACAATCGGAACGTCAGGTTTGAGACGCTTCATCTCCGACACTAGATTTGCTCGATTTGGGTCAGGTACCAGTGGCTCGGTGACAATGACGAGATCCACGCGGTTATAACGAAACAGCTTCAGCGCGTTACCTGCCCTGAGAGAGGTCAGGACCGTATACCCAGCAACAGACAGAAGAACCTGACGGGCGGCTAGTTCTATCGGCTCGTCATCAACACATAGAATCACAAGTGCCTTAGTCAAGTTAGTTCTCTTTCAAGTTTTGCGGCAAGACCTTTTGGGCGAGCCTCACATTTGTAGAACAACAAAACGCCCGGCAACCATCTACTCGTTTAACAAGCCCGTCTCATCGAGCTTGCAATCTGGAAACCTACTACTGATGAATCGCTGGCCTTGCATTACCATTTTCACCGCAGGCAAGAGATCGTGAGCGGCGTCCGATTTCACAACGTAACCACGCCCGCCGACACGCAACGCTTCCCGTACTACTTCAGGGCAATAGTTCTCGCTAAAGAATAGGATTTTTGAGGATGGGGCGATCTTGCAGATTTGACGAGCGACCTCAATGCCATTGAGTTTGGGTAGGCCGATATCGAGCAAGATCAAATCCGGCTGCAGTTCCCGACTCTTCTCGATGGCTTCCAAACCATCCGAGGCTTCGTAGATGATCTGGCATGCGGGGTCTTGTTTCAGGAACTCACCGAGAAAAAGCCGCCAGCACTCGAGATCGTCCACCACGAGAATACGCACAGCTGTTGCCAAGCGAAAAACCCTCCACCCAGGTAATAGTTCGCGACCAACGCCCACTGGGTCGAGGTGCTGAACAACTGATCAAGAATGAAGGAAAAAATCCTGCGGGTCGTTGTCTCAGGACAACCTTCCAGTTGCGCTGGCGCAATTAGCGGCTGCCGATTGGGGCAAAGGCGAAAGCGGTGCACATCAGACTTCTTGCAGGAAGAGCCGTTCCGGCGAGCGCAGCAAAACCTTGCCTCTACTCTTGCGCACGATACCCTGCCGCTGCCATTCTCGCAGTAGCCGACTGGCGGTAAACGGGGTGACGTTCGCCTCGTTGGCTAGTTCCTCGTTGCATACATCAAGTTCAATGCCTCCCGAAACTCTTTGGCCCATGCCAGTAGCCAGATGAGCAAGCACCTGGGCCAGTCGTTGCCGTGCCGAGTGGCACGTCATGGAGACATGCACCGTGCGATAGGCCACGAGGTAGTCGAACATAGTCAATAGTGCGTTGTCCGATAGGCGGGGAAAGCCAGCAATCAGCTTCCGCATCGTGGCGCGGTCCCACACAAGCACGGAGCTAAGCTTCACAGCTTCCGTACTCAGGATATATTCCGACGGCTCGGACAAGAGTGCCGCTCCGCCAAATATTTCACCAGGTGGAATCCAGAGCAGAATCACCTTGCGGCCATCAGGAGTGATATAGAAATAGCGCGCCCGGCCAGTTATGAGCAGGAAAAAATGGTCCGCAGGTTGTTCCTGATTCACCATCACCGAGTTCGCAAGGTAGCGCCGTTGCTTAGCTGCTGACAGAATTGTCTCGCGTTCCAGTGGAGCGAGCCCCTTCAGAAAGCGGGGCTCAAGGGTTCGGAATGCAGCAAGTACCGGGGCAGCCATTGTCGATCCTCCACTCCTGAAATCGTTAACATCCTACTCCGGATTGGCTGGCCTGTACTGGAGATTCGTCCTCAGCCCGCTGTGCACTCCGTGGTTATGACTATTGACGAACTCTTCCGGTACCCTTAGGTTTCAGTGCGCCCGACTTTGGAAATTGCGATTCGACGCGCATTCTGGATGCGAACAAGGCAAAATCAGGCTGGGTTTCTTTAGTCAGGCGCTGAAACAGAAGGACGCTGTTAAGATAGCCGCACACCTATAACGTCATAAGAATGCTGATGGGGTCCGACCGCTGCGCGACGATTGGCATTAACATCTTCGACTCCGTCGAATTGGGGACGGTGATTCTTCTGAGGCCGTTCTGACCAGAGCCGCTGAAATAGATCGACCTCAAGTCTGGGAATGCGATGAATTCTACGAATGTTGACACTCAATCTGCGGCACCGACAGCCAGGTTCAGAGGGCTGCGGATTATTTGCCTTGCGATCATGTGGATTATTCTCGCTTTGCTCACCTTATGGGCGGTGGCGGCACTCTACGTTGATTTCAGGATACAAGCGCTGCGCATTCCGCTGACCCTGATTTACGTTCTTGCAATTATCGTCATCCTGTTCAAGGTCAAGCGACGGCTTTGGGCCGCGGCGCTCTGTTTTGCGGGCTTCTGCATTGTGCTGACCTGGTGGCTAAGTCTGAAGCCATCGAATGATGGCAATTGGGAACCTGACGCGGAGCGGACCGCCTGGGCCGAAATCAATGGGGACCAAATTACGATCCACAACCTTCGAAACTGCGACTACGTCACGAAGACTGAGTACTCGAATTGCTGGAGTGACCGAACGGTTTATCTGTCGCAACTTCGCTACGCCGACCTTTTCTTCACTACCTGGGGACCGAAATATATTGGTCACCCGATTGTCAGCTTCCAGTTTGGAGACCACGATCACATCGCGTTTTCGATTGAGGCACGATACAAAGCGGGGCAGGGGTATTCGGCGATCCTAGGGTTCTTCCGGCAGTACGAGCTGATCTTTATCACCGCCGATGAGCGCGACGTCATTCGATTACGCACCAACTATCGGAAAGACGAAGAAGTGTTTCTGTATCGCACCACAGTGTCGGCGGAGCGCGCGCGGGAGATATTCCTCGTATACGTCGATTACCTGAACAAGTTGCGGGATCACCCGGAGTGGTACAACGCAGTGACTCGAAACTGCACCACCACGCTCGATACCAAGATTGCCGCAGACATGCAGCATCCCCAGCCCTGGAATTACCAGCTCCTGTTGAACGGCACGCTGGATGAGTTGCTGTACGACCGGGGACGTCTGGTCACGGGCGGCCTTCCTTTCCCGGAATTGAAGGAGCGGGAGCACATCAATGCGGCTGGCCGGGCCGCGGATGGCTCTCCGGATTGGTCTGCGCTGATTCGAGTGGGGCGAGTCGGATTCTGAGGATCAAGTGTCGGCGCCGCAACGCTCGCCTAAGTTTGAACTAGCTCGATTGATCTTGCGTATCACTGTTGGGTATCTGCGTCACTATCACCGGTGCCAACGGCAAGCAGTTTGTCCGTCCAAGTGCCGTACGGGTGGCGCGCCAGGAATTCCTCCGGGGTTCCTGGAAGTAGCTATCGTAGAGAATTCAGCTCAGAAACCGTATACAGTATGGTCTTGAGTTTTGGAGAAGCTTGTGACATTTACGTCCTTCCATCGTCGAAGCGCTGCGGCGCTACTTGCGTCTATTTGCATTGCTCTTACCACCGCGATTTATGCTCAGGATTCAGCCGGCCCACAGCCCGTCACGCTACCTCCGGCGATTGCCGCGCCGGCGGACACACCTTATTCCGGAACGATTTCTCTGCTGGTCGATATCACGAATATCAACGATCGCGTGATCAACGTGCATGAGACCATTCCCGTCGCCGGGGGTGAGATTACGCTGCTTTATCCTGAGTGGCTGCCCGGCACGCACTCCCCGTCGAACCCGCTGGTAAACATGGCAGGGCTGATGGTGTCGGTGAACGGCAAGCGGGTCGACTGGGTTCGCGATCGGGTGAATGTCTACGCCTTCCACGTCGACGTACCCCAGGATGCGAAGGCGCTGGAAGTCAATTTTCAGTACCTGGCTCCGCAGAAGCCGCAACAGGGTCGGATCTCGTCTAACTTCGCCGATCTTTGCTGGAACACGGCGCTGCTTTATCCGGCGGGGCACTTCTCGCGGCGCATCGACTTTTCTCCTTCCGTCCGGCTGCCGCAGGGATGGAAATTCGCCAGCGCACTGGAAGTGAAGTCGCAGGATGGGAATCTGGTGCAGTTCAAAGAGACGACCCTGAACACGCTGATTGATTCACCTCTCTACGCAGGCGTTAACTTTGAGCGCGTTGACCTGTCGAGTGGTCCTGACAACCAGGTGTTCCTCGATATTTTCGCTGACAAGCCTGCCGACCTCAAGATCACTCCGGAAGAATTGCAATACCATAAAAACCTGGTGATCGAGGCGCAGAAGCTCTTCAACTCCCATCACTACAGTCACTATGATTTTCTTTTTTCCCTCAGCGATACGGTCAGCGGTAAGGGCCTGGAACATCACCAGTCCAGTGAGGACGGTACTCGCGCCAACTACTTTACCGACTGGATGGCAGGCGTTCCCGGCCGCGCACTTTTGCCCCACGAATACACCCATTCGTGGAACGGGAAGTTTCGCCGGCCTGCCGACCTGTGGACACCGAACTTCAATGTGCCGATGCAGAATGACCTCCTATGGGTTTACGAGGGCTTGACGGATTATTACGGCAATGTTCTGACCGCGCGTTCCGGATTGCGTACTCCCGAGGAGGAACGTGACCTGATCGCGATGACTGCGGCGAACTTCGAGATCAGCCCAGGACGCACCTGGCGTCCGTTGGTAGATACCACCAACCAGCCCATCATTTCGTCACACGGCGCCTCCCCCGAGACCTGGCCAAGCTGGCAGCGTTCGTACGACTACTATCCAGAGTCAGACCTGATCTGGCTTGAGGCCGACACCAAAGTCCGGGAGTTGAGCGGCGGAAAGAAGTCTCTCGACGATTTCGCGAAGCTGTTTTACGGGATAGACAATGGCAGCTACATCACCAAGACTTATACCCTTGACGATATCGTTGCTGCGATGAACACCGTGCAATCCTACGACTGGGCTGGATTCTTCCGCACCCGGGTTTACGATCTCGCTCCGCAGGTTCCGGAGAACGGGATTACCAACGGCGGTTATCGGCTGGTCTACAACGACAACCCTCCGGACTGGGTTAAGCACGGAGATAGCCCACGCGGAACCAGCTTCGCTACCTCTCTGGGTATCACGGTGACGCCTGATGGCAATCTCGATGGCGTGTACTGGGATAGCGTGGCTTTTAAGGCAGGCATCACGCCGGATATGCAACTCCAGGCGGTGAATGATCAGAAGTTCAGCGTGGCGATTTTGCGCGAAGCCATCCTCTCCGCGGAGAAGGGTAATGAGCCGATCAAGCTTCTGCTCAAGCGTGAAGACCAGTTTGTCACCGTTACGCTGGACTACCGTGGCGGGCTGCGGTATCCACATCTGGAGAGAGTAGCGGCGACGCCTGATCGGCTCGATGCGATTCTTGCGCCTTCGAAGTAGAGGACAGAGAGGAAAAACGGAGCAGACGAAAAGTCATGCCCTGCCGGCAAACTCAGCAGTCTCCGTCGATACTTTCACTTTCTCTCCTTCTTTAATAAAAAGGGGAACGCGGATTTCCAAGCCGGTTTCCAGCCTGACCAGCTTGGTTACCGTTCCGCTCGACGAGTCGCCACGAGCACCGGGCTCGGCGTAAACCACGTTCAGTTCAACATGCGTGGGGAGCTGTAATCCTATGGGATTGCCGTTGAACTTTTGCAACTGGATTACTCCGCCCTCCACGAGGAAGTCTAAAGCGCTTCCAATCATCTCGTCAGAGAGAGTGATGGTTTCGTAGGTCTCCTGATCCAGAAAATGAGAGCCATCTTTGTCGCTATATAAGTAGGAGGCCGGGCCAATCTGAAGGTCGGGCTCCTTGAACTTGTCACTTGCCTTGAACGTCTTTTCAAAAACAGCGCTGGTAAGAAGGTTGCGCATCTTCAGACGCACCAAGGTTTGAGCGCCACGTGCCGAGGGGGTGGTCACCTCTGCTTCCAAACAGTGGAACGGGATGTTCTCGAACTCAAAAAACATCTTGCGCTTGACGTTGATGGCGTCAATTAATGTACCCATGAATTCCTCGAGAGCGGACTCAGCACTACAAATTCTTTAAAAATCCCCGCCCAGGTTCTTATTTGATTATATGGCGAAGATTCTCAGGCTGCAGGCTTCGGTGGTGTTGACATGTTTCTTGCCGGAGCGATGGAAGACCTGCGAGGGACGTGCGTTTGCAAAGGCGGTCATGGATGCTGCGCTTGCTAACAACGAACTTGCACTGCCTATGCCGCCCCTCCGAAACGGGTTCTTGTGACATCCCGACCAGACTTAGGGTGCGAAGTAGCCGGAGATGTCCAAGATAAGTTGCGTCAGGCCATCGGCGTAGGCGTCGACCTTGCCGTTGACGTTCGGCACGATAGCCATGTTCGACGTGATCCATCCGTCGGCGGCATTCAGGGTTGAGACGACCGGCTGATTCTCGCCATCCGGCCACAATGTGAGATAGCTCAGACCTCCCGAAGGAACTACCGTCGCGTTGAACACGTAGCCTTGTGCTGTTCCGGGCACTCCACAGGGACTGTTCACCACATTCACCGGAGGATTCAACGTCCCGCTGAACGGCTGCCCAGTGCCAATCTTGCGGGTATCGATCACGCGGCACGGCGTCGTGGGGTAGAGAGATAACCCCCCGGCTCCGCTCAGCGAGAAGTACCCATCGACATCAATCACCAGATCCGTGTTGTTGCTGGCATAGGCCGTGATTTCTCCACCGTTACCCGCCACCACAATGGCCGCGTTGGCCACGTAGGTTCCTGTCGGATTGTTCAGGGTCGACACCGGATGCGGCGGTTCATAACCTGTGGGCCACACCTCCAGATACCCTAGTGAATCTCCCAATTGTGGATAAGGCACAGCGGTGAGATTGAACGAGTAGGCGACGGCATTTACGTTTGCTGGTATGCAGCTTGTGCTCTCCAGTACCGGAAAGTCGCGGGTCACTCCGGCCGACAGATGCGGAGTACCAAGCCCCGCTGGAAAGGTGGTCTTGCGGGTATCGGCCACTCGGCAAGGCGTCAGCGTGTGAAACTGATAAGTCTGTGAAGAAGGTGGCTCAAAGTATCCGTCGATGTCCAGCACGACATTCGTAGTACTGGTGACGTAGACGCTGACCGCGCCACCGGTTCCTCCCGGCACAATCGCCGCATTGGCCTTGATGCGGCCATCCAACGAATTCATCGTGGAGACCGTCGGCCGGTTCTCTCCCGCCGGCCAGATGGTCAGATAACCTACCGGATCATGGTCTATGGGCACCAAGGTCACGTTCAGCGAGTAAGCGGCAGCGGTTGTAGGTATGTCGCAGCCCCCCTGCGAGATGGGGAAGTTCCTGAAGCTTCCTCCCGAAATCGGAGGGCCGCCGAACTCTCCATTCGGGTTACGCGTGTCGACCACACGGCACGGCAGTGCGGGGAAAAACTGCAACGGCTGCGGCCCGGAACCGGGAGTCGCCAGGAATCCGTGGTAGTCGTTGTCGGGAAAATAGACGCCGACGATTTGTCCGTTATTGTTGATGCCGGCAGGTTGCGGAAACGCGTTCGAGTTAATGATCGTGAACTGACCGGCTTGCCAGAGGAAACCGACCTCGTAGGTGGGATAATCGTCTAAATTGCTGTATCCCACGACCACACCGGCATTGTTTATGCCATAAGTAAACGTTTCGTAGCCGCTGGTGTAATTGATGGAAGTGAATGTACCGCCGTCGTAAACAAAGCCAAAAGGCACCGTAGAAGCTGTGTAAAAGCCGGCAATCGCTCCACTGTCGCTGATGGCATGGGGAAAGGTGTCATCTGCCCCGGGATAATTGAACGTACTGAAGGAGCCGTTGTTATCGAGAAAGCCTGCGGTCCCACCCGTAGTATAAATTCCGACTATCTCATTGTGGTTGTTGATACCCTGGCCGCCGGTCTGACCGTTGCCGCCCGGATAGCTGAAGGTCGTGAAAACCCCATCCACGTAGGTGAAACCGTAATCCTCTGACAGGCTAACCGCGACCGCTCCCGTGATCTCACCACTATTGTTAATCCCCTGCGGAAAGGTGGTGCCTTCGGGATCATCGATGGTGGTGTAGACGCCACCGGAATAAAGGAAGCCGTGCGTGTTGCCTTGCGAATCAGAGTAATAGCCCACCACCGAGCCGCTATCGTTGACGGCCGTAGGAGTGGTCATTTCTGCGTCCGGGTAGTCGATATTGACCCAGGTATAGTTCTGGCCATTCGCACTGGCTGGCAGCAACAAACCGAGAGCAAGCAGCAGGAGGCTCGTAAAGTCGATACAGCGCAGTTTGCTAAGGGTCATGCATCACCTTCCGGCACATCTTGAGTTACACAGAATTCGACGACGATGAGCGAGGTCGATGCGACTCCCTGCTCAAGAACAGGCAAGGATCGAAAAGAGACTAAGACGGGGCTGCTATAAAGACTATGCGACGGGTGTACGAATCAACGACTACCCCACATCCAGAGTTCACTCGCCGCGTGATTATAACGCAATGCTCGCATGCTCGAGCTGGGGTCAACGATTACGATTCTTTCGCTGGGACGAAAGCCACGATGCGGGTTGTTTATTTTGCAGGACTCTGCCATAAAATTTCCCAAGAATATTTCACACAAGTTTAGCGGTTCTCTGCTCCAATTAACTTGCGCTTACCGCTTGGGCAGTAGTGGCCGAGCTGCTCTGCGACAATGTCTCAATTACCAGGCGGACGTCCTTGCTTTCAGCCTGCTGAATAACTTTCAGACCCTCCCCGCCGACAGGCGGATATAGAATCGCGCGACCCTCAATCGACACCGCCAAATCGAGCCCATCAATCGTGGTTTCGTGCAGCACCGACGGTTCACTGGCTAAACGCACGGCGTTGAACCAGGCGGCGTCGCGCGCCGCAGTTATGTCGAAGTTGACCAGTGAGGTCTCGCTGCGCAATCCGATTTTTTCCAGATCGTCGATCAAGGGAGACACGGCTGCGATCTCCGATGCAACGGCACCCACCAGACTCGCCAGTACAGCGTTTATCTCGTCAAAGTCCGGCTTAAGCTGCGGTAACTGTTCTCCGGGACTGACCTGCGCGGCGGCAATGCCAAGATCGAGGTTGATGTGCGCGTTCATACCCGACAGCAGTTGCTGCAGAATGAGAAGGCCGGCGTCGCTGCAGCCTTGGAAAGCGATCGTCCAGCTTCGAGTGGTTGTTCCGCCTGCCTGGAAGGCAGCCAGCGCATCCAGGTATCGCGACGCGAAAACAATATCGAGTTGCTCCATGAGCGGACCATTCTGGAAGCTTCCGCCGGCGATACCGTCGCGCACCGCGCAGGTCACCCGCCGGTACAGCGCTGCAAAGTACCCCAAGCGACTTGCATTGTCGTAGGACTGCTGGACAATTACGTTCAGCGCGGAGACGACATCGTTGATGCTTTGGACAGCCATATTTGGCCGCAATTCTCGCGTTAGCTCTCAGCAGCACTATAGCGCATGCGACGGAATCCATCGCTCAATTCTGTTCCTGGTCACGGACAACCCAGTATCGAGCGCAGCCGACCTTTTAGTATTACTTCCGCTGGAGACTTGCCGTTCGTTTCGAGCCATTTCTGAAACTCTAGAACACGCACGCGGTGTTCAACCGCAGGCTGCTGGACGCGCACCGTAATCGTACTTTCTCGCCCAACCTTTCCCACCCACGCATCCTTCTTGAATGCCGCAAGCGCCTGTGCGACAGCTTCGTAGAGAGTTTCCGCCGTTACTTCCAGACAATGCTGGTGGCCGTCCGAGTCTTCGCAACATACCGTGCAGGTCCGCAGAGTCATACCCGCGTATTTTCGCTTTTTATTCGCTATGATGCAAGGCTAATTGCAAGCACGGAGCAGGGCGGCGGGGAACCCGATTGGGTATCTCACCGGCCGGCTAATCAGGCTTCTCCGGAGATACACTGGAATGTGAAAAAAGTCATTGTTGTCATCGTCGCGCTGGTTATCTTGCTGATCGGGTTCTTGGTGGTACGATCGGCGACCCCCGTTATAGACCTCCCGTCTGCCGTCACTTCTCTGGGTCAAACTACTCCCATCACCGTCCACGTGAGCGATCCCCGTGGCATTCGCAGCGTGCACGCTTTCGTCGAGCAGAACGGAGCGCGATACCAAGTCTTTGAGGTGACGCAGCCTTCGAAGTCGTCCGACACCACATTGAACTTCACCGCAGGCGTCAAGACCACGCCGCAGTTGCGAGAGGGCAAGGCAAAGTTGATCGTCGAAGCAACCTCGAACGACTTGCTTAGAAAGACAGCTCGCGCTGAACGCGATGTGACCGTTGTTACGCAACCGCCGGCTCTCAGCGTTGATTCTGAGCAGCACTATCTGTATCTCGGCATGGCGGACCTGGCTACGTTCGATGTCTCGGGGAACTGGACAGAAGCGGGGGTGCGCGTGGGGGATCAGAAGTTCCGCGCTTGGCCGATGCCCGGCGGCAAGCCAGGTCTGTTTTCACTCTTCGCCTTCGCCTGGAACATGCCGGCCGATACCTTGCCGCTGGTCTATGCTGCGAATGCCGCAGGAAATGACGTGACCAGCCCGTTAGTCGTCATATTTCCCAAGAAGGAGCAACCGAAATATACAACGCACGATCTACAGGTGAGCGACGCCTTCCTGAACAAGGTGATTAACGAACTCGATCCGAACGGAACGGGTGATCCGGTCACGCGATTCGTAAGAATCAACAGCGAGATGCGCCGGGCCAACAACAAGACGCTTTCCGATCTGCAGTTCAAGACCGCCGACAGGTTTCTGTGGTCCCGGCCATTCATCCGGCAGGCTCACTCCCAGGCCGAGGCTACCTTTGCCGATGTGCGCAACTACATTTATCACGGCAAGAAGATCGATCAGCAGGTCCACTTAGGATACGACCTGGCGGTTACGCAGCACATTGGCGTGGAAGCCTCGAATGACGGCAAGGTCGTTTATGCGGCTCCTTTGGGGATTTACGGCAACTGCATCGTCGTCGACCACGGCTATGGACTACAGACGATCTACGGCCATCTGAGCAGGATTGATGTTCACGAAGGCGATATGGTGAAGCAAGGTCAAGCGATGGGCCTGAGCGGCCAGACTGGCATGGCTGGAGGCGATCATATCCATTTCGCGATGCAACTCGACGGCGTCCAGATCGATCCGAAGGAATGGTGGGACGCGCACTGGATTAAAGATCACATTGCCAGACGGGTGGACCTTCCGGGGTTTAAGCCTTAAGGCATTCCGCTGTTCGCTCAGAGAATCGACAAGCAGTAGTAATGACTGAGATAAAATGTGGCAGGTTGTTTAGCATCTTATCTCCTAGGGTGACCCTGGAATGCCGCGCTGCTTCGTCATTCAACGTTTCGACAAAGGGGCATACGATAAGCGATATCGGGATGTGCTGGTGCCCGCAATCGAACTGGCCGGGTTGGAAGCTTATCGGGTCGATGAAGACCCTGGCTCGACCGTTGTGATTGAGGACATTGAGAAGGGCATCCGGGAGTCGGCGATCTGTCTCGCCGACATCACGCCCGATAACCCAAACGTTTGGTACGAGGTTGGTTTTGCGCTCGCGAACGGGAAGCCGGTCGTGTTGATTTGTGCGAAGAAGAGACCAACTCGCTTTCCCTTTGATGTTCATCATCGACAAGTCATTCAGTATTCACTTGACTCCCCGCGGGACTTCGAGGAACTGAAGGGGCAAATCGCCTCGCGGCTCAAGGCTCAAGCAGGCAATACCCATCCCTTACCAGATTCCAATTACATCAAGACGCTCTCCAAAGAGACAACTACACCGGCGGCCAGTCCGCGAATTTACAGTGGCGTCCGCGAAATTTATGGTCCGCTTACCACAATTCTGCGGGAGGCGAATCATGAGAATCTAACCCTGGATGTTCTGGGCTTAACCCTTTTCAGTGCATGGCCTATGTTTCTGGATCCGGCTATTCGCGACGGTCTACTTCGCGCGTGGCGCCTAAATATCTATGTTCTCTCGCCCGATTTCATCCGCAACAGTCCCTTCTTTCCCGATGGCTGGGTGCACGAATCCGAAGCAAAACTCAAACTAATCGAGAAATTTGCCGCAGCGCACTCAAATCCCGTGGACGGGCCAAGGATTACGGTAGTGAAATATTCCAGATTCCCGGCCATCCATGGTTTTCGAACGCAGTCAGGCCACCTTTTTATCTCGTATATCCATTGGAATAGTGCGGAAAATCTTCTGGATGACCCGCACCATTTTTATGAAGAATTCAGCCCGGAAGACAAATCCGATCGCGCTTCGCAGTATCGCAGTCTCTTTCAGAATTGGATCGAGCACGCTGAGAGCTCTGGAGATAAGAAAGTCTTCTAAGCCGGTCCAGAAATGGGCTGAGGAATCGTGGCCTCGGTTCTATATGTGCATTCACCGTAACTGATTATCAGGAGCACAACCATGCCTTCATCCCCGAGTAGCAACCTTGCAGGCGGCGGAGCTGCGGGCGAACAGCCCGAGCCGGCGTACCAAGCAGTCGACGAGAAATTACAAAAGATGCTCGACAAAGCGCTTTACGGCGGCGGACACCCGGCGGCGCAAAAGGCCAGGAATTTCTTGAATGGAACCTGGCTGGGCGAGCCTTTGCATGTCGTGCTCACGGACCTGCCCATCGGGGCTTGGACTGTCGCGATGGTATTAGATGCCTTGGATCTCGCGCTTGACCGCGGCGAGTTCGCCCTGGCGGCCGACATATCGATAGCAATAGGCTTGGTGGGCGCTACGGGTGCGGCTGCAACCGGCATGACGGATTGGTCCGACGTTGATCCTCCAGCGCGCCGCCTCGGATTCGTTCATGGCCTCCTTAACCTAAGTGGAACCGCGCTGTTTGTAACGTCGCTGCTTTTGCGAAGAAAGCGGTCCCGTACGAGCGGCCGTATTGCCGGCGCTCTCGGGTATGCGGTCATGGCCTATGCAGCTCACCTCGGCGGCAAATTGGTGTATGAGCACAGAGTAGGTGTCGACCGCACGGATGGCCAGGTGTTCCCCGATGAATTCGTCGCCGTTCTGGATGAAGCAACTTTGCCAGACAACAAGCCAGTTCGAGCGACGCATCAGGGCATCCCTATACTTCTTGTCCGTCGAGGCGAGCGTCTCTTTGCCATGGGTGACACGTGTTCACACTTCAGCGGGCCACTGTCCGAAGGCAAACTCGAGGGAGACAGCGTCGTGTGCCCGTATCACTTCTCCCGATTTGCGTTGGAGGACGGCCGGGTACTTGACGGACCGGCTGTTCACCCACAGCCGTGCCTTGAAGTCCGCGTTCGCAACGGTCAGATCGAAGTGCGAAAGGGGTCTGCGCCGGTCCCGTCCGTTTTCGAATCACGCTAGGAATCTGCTACCATGGCCCATTCGGTGAGGTGACCATGCCCCAATATGTGATCGAACGGGAAATTCCAGGCGCGGGGAATTTTTCGGATGCCGAATTGCAGGAAGTCGCCCGAAAATCGGTGGACGTGCTAAAGGGGATGGGACCGGAGATTAAGTGGCTGCACAGCTACGTCACCGGTGACAAAGTTTATTGCGTCTACCTGGCGCCGGATGAAGAAACGATTCGCGAACATGCACGCCGCGGAGGTTTTCCGGCCAATCGGATCTCGGCTGTGCGGCGAATGATGGACCCCACAACCGCAGGTTGACTTATCCGTCGCTTCCAGTTCGCAGGGTGGGCTCCTCGCCCGAGCTAAGCGCTTCCTGAATGGCCTGTTCGACAGGCAAGGCCCAGCCTTCCATCCACGCCGTCAGACCGGCAGCATTGCCCAGCGTTCGCCGCGCGAATTCCAGAACCTTTTCCAGTTTATGTTGCTCGGCGGGTGTGAGCGGCGTACCCAACCGCTCGCGCAGCGCAGCCGCCGCTCCAGCGAAGTGCAGCGATTGAACCGCGTTGGACTGAGCGGCGGCATTTGCGGCAAGACACTCCAGCACCCGGGCTATGCCGCGCTTGTGACCCAGATTCTGAAACATCTGGATGCTTTCACCATACAGCCGACGGGCCTCGTCATTGTCACCCTGGTCCCAGCTAAGGCCCGCTAAATCGGACAGGGCGCTGGCGATTCCCCAGCCATCCCGCGAAAGACTGAATGCTGCCAGGCTCTGCTCGTAGAAGGAACGGGCAGCCGTCAAATCATTGCTTTCCCGGGCAACATCTCCCTGGTAGTTCAACGTCCAGGCGATACCAGCCACGTCACCCACCTTGCGGAAAATCGCCAGGCATTCGTCGTAGAGCGAGGACGCAAGCGTGGCTTCGCCTTGCAGCTTGGTCACGTTCGCCAGGTTGCTGAGAGCCCGAGCAACGTCCGCCGGATCTCCCTCGTCTCTCCAGATTGCGACACATCTTTCCAACAGGAGGGACGCAGTGGAAAATTCGCCGCGATCGCGAGCATTCACGGCCAAAGCGTTAAGCGCAACCGCAACTCCCCGGTTATCGTTTAGCTCCACGCAGGTCTCAAGACTCTCTTCGAACAATTGATGTGCAGCAGTGTAATCGCCCTGTTCGCCTGCCAGGACCGCGGCACAGAACAGCAGGCGCGAGCGCAGTTTCGGACGCGCAGCAGCTCCTTCCAGCGCCAGCAGCCTGGCGATGCGGCTGCGGCCCTCGGTAAGATATTCGCGCGTCTCCCAAAAGTGAAATAGCGCTGTGCCCAGCCGGAGGCCCCAGTCGGCGTCGCCGATTTTGATGAGGTATTCGAGCGCGGCGCGAAAGTTGTCGTGCTCAACCTCGAAACGATCGAGCCACTCGGGATGAGCGGCCGCTTCCAAAGCGCCCTCTTCGGCGAGCACCAGGTAATACGCGGCATGGGAGCGGCGAGTGGCAACTACGTCGTCGCTCGCGGCCAGGCGTTCGAGGGCGTACTCCCGGATGGTGGACAGCATGACGAAGCGCGTTTCACCCGCTGCGTCCTCCACTTGCTGCGCCAGGCTTTTGTCGACCATGGAAGCCATGCCGTCGAGTACGTCGAGACCCAAATCGCCCGCGGTATCACAGACGGCTTCCGCCGCTTCCAGCGTGCAACCGCCGAGGAACACTGAGAGCCTGCGGAAGAGAGTTTGCTCGGCTGGGTTGAGGAGTCCGTAACTCCAGTCAACGGTGCCGCGAAGAGTCTGCTGACGGGTTGGCAGGTCGCGGGCGCCACCGGTCAGCAAGTTGAGGCAGCTTTCAAGACGCGCCAGCATGGCGGAAGGCGAGAGCAGCTTGATGCGTGCCGCCGCAAGTTCGATGGCGAGAGGCAGACCGTCGAGGCGTGCGCAGACGGCTGCGACAGCGGGCGCGTTTTCACTGGTCAAGACGAAGTCGTGCTTCACGGCACGCGCGCGTTCCACAAAAAGCGCGATCGCGGGAAGGCGTGAGAGCGACATCCAGGGGCAGCAACGATTTCGGATGCGGGGAGCGCCAGCGGTGGCACCGGGAATTCGTGTTCGCCGTACACGTGCAGCGGCGACTGGCTGGTGACCACGACCTTCAGCTTGGGCCCGGCAGAAAGCAGATCCGATATAACCGGGGCAGCCGAGACCAGGTGCTCAAAATTGTCGAGCAGGAGAAGCATGGGCTGGTCCAGCCCACCAAGGTAGTCTTTCAGGCTTTCCTGCGCCGACTGATTGCCGGTCTCGCGCACTCCCACCGCTTGTGCGATGGCGGAAGCGATCAAGCCAGGGGCCGCAACCACTGACAGCGAAACGAAGCAAACGCCAGCTGGAAATTGGTCCCCGATTTCGCCTGCCACCTGCAAAGCAAGTCGGGTCTTGCCGATGCCGCCGGGACCGGTTAGGGTCACAAGCCGCACATCATCCCGACCCAGGAGCTGGCGCAGCGCAGCCGCCTCGGGCTCGCGCCCGATGAAAGCGGTACGCGGCACCGGAAGATTGCTGGGCCGAGGCTCCGAATGCTGGACGGGCGCATCAGCCAGCCGGTCGCGCACTGCCGCCAGGTCGCGGGCCAAATCCCGGGTAGATGCGTACCGTTGCTTCGGGTCCTTGGCAAGACAGCGCTCCACAATCCAAATGAACGGAGCGGGCGCTTGAAGCATTCGGGAAGCCATGCGCTCCGGCTCGTCGCGAAGTATGGCAGCCGCAGTTTCGGCAGCAGTCTTCTTCCGAAACGCAGGAACTCCCGTGACCATTTCACAGAGCACCGATCCAAACGAAAACTGGTCGGAACGAAAATCGAGTTTCTCGCCGTTCGCCTGTTCCGGTGACATGTAGGCCAAGCGTGCCCATCACGGCTCCGTCCTTGCTGATGGAGGTGGAAACATCTGCATTAGGCGGGTCATCGGCCGCAAGCAGTTTCGCCAAGCCGAAATCCAGGATCTTGGCGGCGCCATCCGCGGAGAGCATGAGATTGTCGGGCTTCAAGTCTCGATGAACGACACCGATTTCGTGCGCTCGCGCCAGCGCGTCGGCAACCTGTGCCGCGATGGCGATTGCTTTGCGGAATGGAATGGGACCGGCCGTCAGCAACTCTCGCACCGTCTCGCCACGAACCAGTTCCATGGCGATGAAGTGCGTCTGGTCGACGCAACCGAGCTCATAAATCGTGACAATGTTCGGGTGATTGAGTGCGGACGCGGAACGAGCTTCCATCTCAAAGCGGGCCACGGCTTCGGCTTGCGAATGATGCTGCAGCAAAACGGTCTTGATTGCGACTTCACGGCCGAGGCGCGTGTCCCGGGCGCGATAAACCTCGCCCATGCCGCCGGCACCGAGCTGCTCGAGGATTTCGTAGGTGCCGAAGCGAGCGCCCGGTGACAAAGAGGACGGAGCTGAATTTGGCGTGAGCGGCAGGCTCAATGAACCTCATTGGCGCAGCTGGAACAGCCAAGCTGACTGCTCGACGCTACGTAATCGCGTGGAATTGATTCTTGAATCGATGCCGCGACGCGTTGCGGCACCACCCCTGGGTGCGCTTATAATACTCAAAATCCTGGGGGAATTCATGGATATTCGAACACTGCAGCGCCCGCTGAAGGAGCAGTATCGCCAAAATCCGTCGAGTTCTCGAATCACCCTGAAGGCACGCGGCAGTCAGACGGACGCTCCGATCACCTGCTCGGTCGACTTGGGCCGTGAGATCTACAAAGCACAAGCCCACCAAGGCGTCGGGGGATCGGGTACCGGTGCCTGCTCCGGAGATTTATTGCTGGGCGCGATAGCCGCATGCGCACAGATCACCTGCCAAATGGTCGCTGCTGCGATGGGCATCCCTACGGAGGGCATCGATGTTACGGTCGAGGGTGACTTGGACCTGCAAGGAACTTTGGGAATTTCCAAAGAGGCGGCTGTTGGATTTGAGAGTATCAGGGTCATTTTCGACGTCCGCGCACCGCAGGCGACCAAGGAACAGTTAAGCGCATTGCAGGAGAAAACGGAACAGTATTGTGTCGTAATGCAAACATTGCAGCATCCGCCGAAAATAGATCACAGGTGGGGCGAACAGGGATAACCAAGCGTTCAGAAGACAGGCCTCCGTACCGGCATTTTTGGAAGCTTGAGTCTTGACCTGTAAAGCAGAGTTAGTCAGGTTCACTGACCGAGCAGATATTTCTGCACGACCAACACGGTCGTATAGAACTGGAAATCGGCATTCTTCTTTCTAGCAAAACCGTGCCCTTCATCCTCAGCGGCGATTTACCAGCGTAATTGCGCCGCTGGCCACATCGAAGCGACAAAGCTGATACCACTCACCACCGCCGACATCCTTGCGGAACGGGGAATCGTCACCCGCGTGGCGAGGATATCTGGCGTCTTGCACGCGATCTAGAAATGGGTTCGAGGAAGTGCGCCCCGATTTCCTCCAAGCCGACGTCCGGACAAGGAGGGCGGCCCGCTGTGTGGCAACGGAATTTCAGTCAGGGTGGGACATGACCGCGCGCACCTGCAGGTTCTCGGAAGTAGCATCTTTAGCTGTCTTAATTGACTTCATGGGTCTAAGATTAGGAACCCCTCGGAGGAAACCAAATGGATCCAATGTACACGATTGCGTTGATAGTGGTGGCTCTCGTCGTGCTCTACGTGGTTCTGGCAAGCTTTTTCACGGTACGCACGGCCGAGGTCGCGGTGATCACGCGATTCGGCAGGTTCCTTCGGGTCGCCGAGCCGGGATTGAACTGGAAGCGGCCGTTCTTCGATTCCGTGGCCGGCACCGTAAGTCTGCGGGTGAACCAGATTACTCTGACCATGGAGACGAAGACTAAAGACAATGTGTTCGTCACGATTCCCATTTCAGTGCAGAATCGCGTGCGTCCCGAAAAAGTCTACGATGCCTACTACAAGTTGTCTGATCCTGACGCGCAGATCAAGTCCTATGTCGAGCAAGTGATCCTGGGGCATGTTCCGGGAATGACGCTGGACGAAGTGTTCGCCTCGCAGTCCAGTATTGCCGCGGCGGTCAAGCAGGAGTTGGACGCGGATATGGCGTTGTTCGGATACGAAATTGTTAACGTGCTGGTGACCGATATTGTTCCCGATGCAAAGGTGAAGTCAGCGATGAACGACATCAACGCTGCACAGCGCGAACAGGTAGCGGCCAATGCCCGGGGCGAGGCCGAGAAGATTCTGGTGGTCAAAAAGGCCGAGGCCGAAGCGGAGAGTAAGGCTCTCCAGGGACAGGGAATCGCGAATCAAAGAAAAGCCATTATCGAAGGACTGCAAATCTCGATCGAACAATTTCAGAAGGTGGTGGAGGGGGCGTCGGCAAAAGAAGTCATGCAGTTGGTATTGGTCACCCAGTATTTCGATACGCTGAAGTCTATTGGCGAGAATGACAAGACCAGCACGTTGTTTCTGCCTCATTCCCCCGTCGCTGTCAGGGATGTTTCCGACCAGATCCTCCAGTCCATGCTAGTGGCGGAGAGAGCCAACGGCTGAGAAGGACGCACTGAACAGGCACCCCCGCCAGGGGGTTGGCCTTTCCTGGTGATTGCAATCTCGCTCAGGATTGCCTACGCAACTTAGAAAGAGTTGTGACCGATTCTGCACAGCAGAGACAAGGTCGGCAGTGCGGCCGTCGCCACGTGCGAGATCACGTTCCGCAGTGGATTCAGGAATTGCTTTTTGCTGTGCATGGGGTTGCCTCGTTACTTCGCGGCACGGAAACTGGCCGCCGGGATGGGCGCACGCGGATGCTGGAGAGAAGAAGGACGACGGCCTCGCTTCCAGCCACGCGTAAGCGCATCGAAGTGGGAAGAACACCGGGAAAACTTCCCCTGATACACGCGTCAGAATTTCACACCGCTGGTCTGTTCCTTTGTCTGTGACCGCTGCCGCATCAGGACGTGATTGCCCGGAAAGTGATAGCTTCCGAGAACAGGCCAATGCGTATTCAATCCGGGCTGGCTCTCTCTGGTGCGATCTCGAACCGGTCATTCACAGGATGGCTTAGATTCTGCTCTGCAGCCCAGATACCGCTCTGTGGTCAGCACCGAGACATGGCCGAGCAGGAACTGAATCTGTTTCCAATTCGCCACCGCTGGTGTGACACAGCTTCGCGCAGGTGCGGCGAAGGTCATGCGGGGCCACGTGCTCTGGCCCTATGCAGTGGCAATATCGATTCACCACGTGCCAGACAACGTTCACGTTGACCGCCTCCGGATAGCGCCGCGCCATCATCAACATCACGGCGTAATTTGTATTGATGACCGGGGAGAGAGGGTCGAGAGACAAAGCAGTGCGGAACTGTTCCAGCGCCTGATCAAGGCGGTTCTCAGGACCAAGCAATCGGAAGGCGTAAAAGTAGCGGGCCGAGGCGGCGTTGGGATTTAACTCAATGGCCCGCCGAAATTCCGACTCCGCCTCGTTCCACCTCCGTGCGCCGGTCAGCGCCACGGCACGTGCAGCGTGGGCCTCGGACAGGGAGTCATCCAATTCCAGGGCTTTGCGCGTCGCGCGTCGCTTCATCTGCCAGCAGGTCCGCCTGCTTTGAGCTAATGGCAAGGTAGCCGGGGGCAATGTTGTACGTGTCCGCGAGCCCTGCATAGGCGAGCGCATATGAGGGGTCGGCGGCGATCGCCTGCTGGAATAAATCGATGCTCCTCTTGAGGCCCTGGGGTGTTCGGCCGTACCAAGCTTGGCGTCCTTCCAGGTACAGACGGTAGGCCTCAGGATTGTTTGTCCCCGCCCCACCCCGCCGCTTCTGTTGATTGCCGCTGAGGTGGATTTGCAGGCTATTGGAAATGTCACGAGTAATGTCGCTCTGCACTTGTGTCACGTCTTGCAGCTTACGTGCGAAGTGCGCGCCCCATAGCTCCGTGCCGTCGGCCGTATTGACCAGGTCGGCTTCAATCTCCAAGTCTTCGCCATGCTTGCCTGATGCGGCCCATTAGAACGGCGCCTACCTGGAGATCCCGGCCAATCTGTCGCGGATCTTCCCGGTTCCCCTTGAAGCGGAAGACCGTACCGCGCGCCATTGCCTTCAGGTTGGGCAGTTGCGACAATGTGCTGATCAGGCTCTCGGTCAGTCCATCGCTGGGGTACTCATTACTTGCGTCGGCGGTTTCGTTGACAAAGGGCAGCACCGCAAGGGATCTGATTTTCTCGGCTTCGAACTTCTCCCGCACCAAGTACGGCGCAGCAGCAACGGCGAGAAGCAGAATCGCGGCGATGGCTGCAGCCAACGTTCGACGCCAGCGTCCCGGCCCGGTCCTCAGCCGGATGGAAGCAGCAGCACTCACGGCGCCGCTGGACGCCCAGACTCGATATCGCGTTTCAGGCGCTGCAGATCTCACCTGAACTAGAGCCACTGAACGGCATCCTTCCGGACGCCATCTCGTATAGCACCGCCCTGAAGGAAAATAGGTCGGTCCGCGCATCCAGCTCCCTGGCTTTACCTGCTCCGGGGACATGTAAGCCACCGTGCCCAGCATCGCTCCCGGACTGGTGAGGTGCTGGGCGTCGGAGGTTCCGAGCTCAGTTACAGTCTCACCGGTGGCCGCCGCTGCCTTGACGGTCACCTTGGCCAGACCGAAGTCCAGAATCTTGGCGTGCCCTCGCCGGGTGACGAAGATGTTTGCTGGCTTGATGTCGCGATGAACGATGCCCTGGGCGTGTGCTGTATCGAGTGCGTCGGCAATCTCAATCGCCAGACCGAGCAAAACGTCCACCTCCTGCGGCTGTCCAGTAATAAGATGCTTCAAGGTCACGCCGTCAAGGAACTCCATGACGATGAAGGGCTGACCGGTCGCTTGCCCGACTTCGTAGACGGTGCAGATATCTAGGATGGTCTAGTGCAGATGCGGCCTGCGCCTCGCGCTGAAAGCGGACCAAGGCCTGGGGGTCGTCGGCGAGGTCATCCGGCAGAAACTTCAGCGCGACAAAACGGTGCAGGGTTACATCCTCGGCCTTGTAGACGACACTCATCCCGCCACCGCCTAGCTTTTCAACGATGCGGTAATGCGAGAGCGTTTGGCCGATCATTGGGGCAACTCTTGCGTACTTGAACTGAGCAAGTCCATGAAAGCCATTGAGGTGGCAGCTCGTCAACAGGATTGTTGGCGTAACATCGCCATGCCGTAATTAATCCTGGACGACAGACGATGTGCGAGTCCCAACTCAATTGCTGGTCGCCGAATGGCTTAGCTACGGCGTGATCTCCCACACGACGCCGTCGTTGTCAGTGCCGCCGGTCTCGGTGGTGCCGTACAAGTTGCCGGCGCTGTCGAGGACCAGTTGGCCGTTAGGAGCCGAGCCATCCGAGCCGCTGAAGGTGTGCAAGGTGGTGAAGGCCCAGCCACTGCCCGAAGGGGTCAGTTTGAAAACATAACCATCGCTAAAAGGCGAGTAATTGACGCCATATAGATTGCCGACGGAATCCATTACCAGCCCCGAAGCGTAATCCACGAAGCCAAAGTCATAAACCAGGCTGTACGTCCAGCCGCCATTCGACGGGCTGAGCTCATAGATGGTCCCACTGTCATTGCCGTCCGCGCCTGTGGTGACGCCGAAGAGATTTCCTGAAGGGTCGCGGATCACGCCGAAAGGTGCGTAGCCGTTTTGTCCATTGAATTGGTAGAGAGAACTCAAACTCCAGCCGGACTGCGACGGCTGCAGTTGGTACACTGCCCCATAACAACACCCGAGCGTGTCGTTGCCGTAAGCTGCGCCGTAGAGATTGCCCTCCGGGTCGATGGCCAGGTCCCCTGCCGGCAATGTCACGCCCAAATCCTGATTATTCCGGTTGAAGGAATAGATAATGCTCTCCGTCCAACTGCCGTTGCCGGGAGAAAGCTCATACGCGGCACCCTGGTTGTAAGCGCCGCCGGAGTCAGTCGCGCCATACATATTTCCTGCGCTGTCGAAGAGCACGCGGCTGGTCGGGGACGATCCATCTGGCTGTCCGGTGAATTGATGCAAGACCGCCTCCTGCCAATTACAGCTGAAGCTGGCGCAGATCGTCGGAGGCGGCGCAAGCCGGAAGACGGCCCCGCAACCGTACTCGTTATTGCAGCTTTCCGTCGTGCCTCTGGTCAGGCCGTAGAGTGTGCCGTCGGGTCCAAACACCACGCCCAGTGTGGGATCGGCATCTTGTCCGCCTTGGAAATCATACAGCGGCCGCAGGATCCAGCCCGATCCGGAAGCCGACAGCTTGAAAATCGCGCCGCAACCGCTGGTCCCAAGGGGGTTGATGCAGCCGGGGACCTGATTGCCGCCGGCTGAGGCCGTGCCGTAGAGGTTGCCGTTGTGATCGATGGTCAGACCATCCAGCGGATTCGCGCCATCGCGGCCGCTGGTGAAGTTGTGCAGTACTTGGAAGGTCTGCGCCTGCGCAATAATCGTTGTTGCGATGATCGCCGCACAGAACAGCCTAATCATTGTTCGCAGGCTCGTGTTGCAATTGGAAGTCGCACATTGCCGTTGATGGCTCATTGTCGCTCCCTTCACCTATCGAGGCAGGTCGGCGCCCACGCAGCAAACTATTGCGCCATCAGGGGTAGAGTCAACTTAATTTCAGATTACGTCCAATGAGAACACGAGATTTTTCGATCGAAGCCAGTTGGCGAGAACAGGCCATCACAAGCAATCCTGATGACGGACTTCTTCGCAGATCACGATCTGCCGCCCGTGGACCTGCATTGCTGGTCGCCGAATGGCTTAGCTACGGCGTGATCTCCCACACGACGCCGTTATCCGTAGTTCCGCAGTTGTAGGTCGTTCCAAACAGATTTCCGTTGCGGTCGAGGCTCAATCCGCCGTAGGGATTACATCCGTCGCCTGGACCGCCCGTGAAGTCATGCAAGTCCGTATAGATCCACGAGCCGTTAGAAGGGCTCAACTCGAAGACGGTGCCGAAGTGGAAAGCTCCCTGGTAGGTTGTGGTTCCGTACAGATTACCGGCAACGTCCATCGCTAACGATCCGCCGCCGGGACCGATCCCGCTCTGCGCGAACGAATAGATAACTTGCAGGCTCCAGCCACCACCTGCGGGAGACAATTCGAAAACCGCTCCGTTTCCAAATTCTCCACCCGAGCCGGTGGCGCCAAAGAAGTTTCCGTCGTTGTCGCGAAGCAGGTCGCCCGCGCGATAGAGGGTCTCATCAAAGTCGAAAAGGTCGGAAATGCTCCAGCCGAACAGACCTCCGGGGACGAGCTTGTAGATGGTTCCGAAGTTGTGTGCGCCTCCCGAGCCGGCGGTGCCAAACAAGTTACCGCTGGCATCGAAGGTCAAGGTTGATGACGGCTGCAGGCCGTCGCTGGGTGTATCGAAACTGTAGATGACGTGTTGGGTCCAGGTTCCTCCGGACTGCGCCAGTTCGAAGGCGACGCCGGCTCCCGTATCTCCGCCGGCGAAGGTGGCTCCATACATATTCCCCGATGCATCGAGCGTCAGAGTTCCGACGGGATTGCCTCCGTCGGCGGATCCGGTAAAGCGGTACAGCACGCTTTCATTCCAGTAGCACTGAACCCGTCCGCAGATGCCGGCCATTGGCTGGAGTTCGTACAGCGTGCCACATCCGATTCCCTGATAGCAGCCTCTCCCGGCTCCGCCGCGCGTGTTGCCATAGAACACGCCATTGGAGGCGATCACGGGTGGCGCCGTGGGGTAAGCTCCATCTTGACCGGCTTGAAAGTTGTACAGCGGGGTGAGGAGCCAGGAAGATCCTCGCAGGGCAAGCTTGTACACCACACCATAGCCCTGAAGCCCGCCATGCGCTCCGCCACCGTAGGTTGTTCCGTAGAGATTTCCTGCCTGATCGATGGTCACGCCGGCCAGGGGCTTGGCGCCGTCAACTAATCCACCAAAGTTGTGAATCACCTGATAGGTCTGTGCCTGCGCGGGTTGCGTCGTCACCACGGTCAGGACACCAGCCAGTACCCACAAGGAAACTGTCGCTAGCAGGTGATTGCACGGAATGGATGTGAGATTTTTTGCCAGTTTCGACATGACTACCTCCGAATGATGCCGGCATCGAGCCAGGTCTTTTCCATCTCCGCACTTTACGCGCACTACCGGTGTACTTGCCCCAAAAATGATCAACGGCGTAATCAGGCAAGTCGCTAAAAATCCCCAGCTCACGAGTCAATGAGTGCGATTCGGGCCGCTGCGCCAGCCCGCGCCATTCCGGGATGTGCGCCATTCTCACTGCTCAATCTTAGTCCCCAACCCCGCATACAAATAGTTCTCGCCATATGCCTTCTTCAATCGCGCAAACGCCGCTTCACCGGTGCAATGTCCCGGCGCAATCCTCTGCACCTTCCATTTCGTCTTTAAATTTTCCACCAGGACATCAATATCTTCCGGCGGCGTGGTCACCAGGTGCAATCCCCCAAACACAACCTCGGTTCGCGGATCGACCGCGCTTGCCGCTTCCAGAATCGCTTCAATCCCTGCGTGCGAGCACCCATCCACGAGCAGCAATCCGTCGGGTCTCTTGATCGCCAGCGTCAATTCCGGCAGCTCCAGCGTCCCTTTCTTTTGCGAAACTGTCCGCACCAGGAAAATCCCCGGCGATACTTCCGTCAATTTATCCACCAACACAAAATTCCCCGTGTCATACAGCTTGCCCGAGGTGAAATGTTCCGGATCCGTTCCCCCGAAATACCGCATCTTCGCGGGCAAGTTTTCATCTGTCCGCAAATACGTCGCCGGAATGGGTGCTCCCCCAAATCCATTCGCCCCATCCGCGGGCACATACACAGTAACGTTCGGATTCACCTTCAGCACATATCTCAGCCCCGTCGTGTGGTCCGCGTGCCGATGCGAGATCACCACAAAATCCAGTTTCGTCAGGTCTACGCCCAGCGCCTTCACATTGTGTTCGAAAATTGCGGCATCATTCCCCGTGTCGAACAAAATTCGCTTTCCGTTGTGCTCCACCAAAGCGGAAAATCCCCAATCCTTCGTCAGTTCCTTCGATTCTCCGAACGCATCGTAGAGGATGGTCACTTTATCCTGTGCCGGGCAGGGAACTGCCGCCACATACACCAGCAGAAACGCCAGAATCTTCAAAGTGTGGATTCGCAAGGAACACCTCCAACCGGAATCCAGAGTCATAACAAGCTGGATGCCAATGGCTGCTGTTGACAGGCCCATTACACTCATTCACCCCCAATGGGTGCAATGGAGATTTATCGCCAGTTACGGCAACGGTCTGCTGGTCCTTTAAGGGCTAATCGCTGCGCAACTTGGTGATGATATCTAACTCAGCGATGCCGCCGGTAGCTGACCAGATGCTGGCCGATGCCACAAGAGCGAAAAACAAAACCAAGGCTGCGGATCCCGCCAAACCCATCGGCTTCGCGCCGGCAATCAAACTTGCGAGAAAGTGTCCCGTAAGCTGTGCTCCGGCTATCCCTAATACGGCGCCGCCTGCAATGATCGTCAAGCCACGCCGCAACAGCATACTCCGAAGTTGGGCTCCTGGCCGCATGAACGGTCGCTCATCCTGCGCCACGAATAAATAAAATGACAAAGCCACCTGGCAGTTGTAAGATCCTCCCGGGTATTCGCGAGAGGACCCCGGCGTTTTCCTGCCCGTTCCGATTCGCTCCCAAGCGCCTTGAAGTAAACCTCTCTTTCTCTCCCGCGTGCCTCATCGCCACACGTTCTTTAGGCCCACGAACGTTTACAGCCATTGCGAGGAGCCAAGCCGATGCAAACCCGATCGCGCCCCCTCATCTCCCTTTTTCGCGCAATCGTTCTAGCTGCGATCACCGCGTTATTCATCACGTCGGCTACGCTTCCCATGGCCGCACAGAATTCTGTTCCCCCATCGGCGTTTCAGGCAGCACGAATGCCGGAGTTCGCGAAGCGGCTGGCACATCCGGTGACGAGCGCGGAGGCCTGCCAAGTCTGCGGTTTCTGCACCCTCCTATCTCAGTCGACACTTGCCGCAGGGTAATGGAGTCGTTTACGACAACGGGCCCGTCAACGGACAGGTGGATGCCTGGACGATCAACTTCGGCTTTTCGGTTAGCGACACGATCCAGGTCAAGCACCCCGGTCACAGGTATTCAGTTCTGGGCATGGCTGGAGCCGGGCGACACAGCCACGAATGTCGAAGTACAGATCGGCAGACACGGCTACTTTTCTAACGACCTATTCGATGGAACCGTCACCCTGACCCAGTCGAGTTGCTTCACCAATGAATTCGGGTTCGACGTTTGCCTCGAGTCGGGGAACTTCTCCGGACCCAACCTGAGGGGCAATGATTGGATAACCCTGGCCAATGCCGACACCGTGGAAGGCAATCCGGTTTACTGGGACGAGAACAGCGGGGTCGGCTGCATGTCTCCCGGCTGTCCCTCGCAGGCCCAGGAAAATACCATGGGCACAATCCCTTCGGAAGCGTTCAGCCTGGTGGGCAATTCCTGCGAGGAGAAGCCGGCGATCGAGGCGAAGGCTGTCACCGTTCCGCGCTCCCCAACCCAGAGCTACCGCGTGATCTACAACTTTACCGGCGGCGTAGACGGCGGCGCTCCCGCTACCGGTTTGGCAATTGATGCTGCGGGTAATCTTTATGGGACGACCAGCGGCGGCGGTCCGTTTGGACAAGGTACGGCGTTCAAGCTTGCTCCCGGCGCTTCCGGTTGGCGATTTTATCGGGTGTATGCGTTCTCCGGTGCGAATGGCAGCGGACCCGACAGCACTCTGGTCCTCGACCCCGATGGCAGGCTCTACGGCACAACCTCGGGCGGAGGCCTGGGCGATGGCGTGCTCTTCGGCCTATCTCCCGCCGGAGAAGTCTTGCCGAGTGTTTTCAGCAATTGGATGGAGACTCTGCTTTACAGTTTCACCGGCGGCAGCGATGGGGCAAATCCGGGTGGGAGCCTGGTGCTCGACAGCTCCGGCAATATCTTTGGAAGTGCCGCCATGGGAGGGGCGCATAACAACGGTACGCTCTATGAGTACACCAATGGCGGCCTGCAGGTCCTGCACACGTTTCCCGGCTTCCTCAACGACGGTTTGAATCCAGCAGGAGTGGTCAGTGGCTCGAATGGCTTGTACGGCATCACCGGATTGGGCGGCACCTACGACTCCGGTACGTTATACACGACAGCAGGCGGCTACCAGGTCCTTCACAACTTCATGTCTGGCGGTCCGGAAGGCAATCCGACAAGTCTGGCCGCAGACCAGGCGGGCAATCTGTACGGCTCGGACACCTACACCTACTTTGCGTGTACGGCGGGTGGCTACAATGAGATCTGGGGCACGGCGGTCTTCCAGGCGTCTCCACCGGACTGGAGCCCTTCCATCCTGCAAAATATTTCACAAATTCTCGGGCCGGTGTCGTACAAGGTATCGACCGACGCCTTGGGGAATGTCTACGGCACAACCAATGGCGCTGCTGGGGGCTTTATCTCCAGTAACGTATTCGAGCTGACCTGCTGTTGGAACTACACCGATCTGCACGACTTCGCCGGTCCGCCCACGGATGGAGCCAGCCCTGAGGCCGCCCCGGTCGTCGATGCCCAAGGCAACATCTACGGCACCACGTCGTCTGGCGGAACTTACGGGCAGGGCGTGGTCTGGGAGATTTCACCGTAACCAGTGCCAGGAGTACCGGCGCTCTGGTGCGCGCGCGGTTGATGCGCGTCCATCGCCCATGTTCTTTCGGGCCCACGAGCGATTACCGTCATTGCGAGGAGCCAAGCCGATGCAAACCCGATCGCGCCCCCTCATCTCCTTTTTTCGCGCAAGCGTTCTAGCTGCGATCACCGCGTTCCTGATCACGTCGGCTGCGCTGCCCCTGGCCGCACAGAATTCCGTTCCCCCATCGGCGTTTCAGGCAGCACGAATGCCGGAGTTCGCGAAGCGGCTGGCACATCCGGCAACACCGCAGATGCCAGCCAAGTCTCCGGGTTCTGCACCCTCGGATCGCGGTCGACACCTGCCGCAGGGTAATGGAATCGCTTACGATAACGGGCCCGTCAACGGACAGGTGGATGCCTGGACAATTAACTTCGGCTTTACGGTTAGCGACACCATCGAGGTCAACAGCGCAGTCACGGGTATCCAGTTCTGGGCATGGCTGGAGCCGGGCGACACCATCACCAGTGTCGAAGTACAGATTGGAGACAGTGGCTACTTTTCTAACGACTTGTTTGACGGAACCGTCAGCCTGACCCAGTCGAGTTGCTTCACCAACAATTTCGGGTTCGACGTTTGCCTTGTGTCCGGGAACTTCACCGGACCCAGCCTCAGCGGCGATGAGTGGGTAACGCTGGCCAACGCCAACACCGTGGACGGCAATCCGGTTTACTGGGATGAGAACAGCGGCGTCGGATGCGAGTCTCCCGGCTGTCCCTCGCAGGCCCAGGAAAATACCATAGGCACAATTCCTTCGGAAGCGTTCACGATGCTGGGAAACAACAATGGGCCGCCCGTGTGCTTCCGGTCGCAAGGAAATTTGCAGATCATCTCTAGCTTCACCCAGCAGCAAGCAGGGACAACCGGTCCATCCGGCGTAACCATCGACAAGGCGGGGAATCTCTACGGAACAACTTATAACGGCGGCGACAACAGCGCCGGTTTTGCCTTCAGGCTGGCTCGCTTTGGCGGGTGGCTGCTTGATCCTCTGTACAGCTTCTTCGGAGGCAACAACGGGGGCGAGCCGAGCGGCGTGATCGTGGGCCCGAACGGAAGTCTTTACGGCGGCGCGCAGGGAGGCATCCAGAACTGCGGTAGCGATGGCAGCCAATACTGCGGACTGGTCTTCAAGCTGACACCGCAGCCGACGGCCTGTCGCACCGCCCTATGTCCCTGGACCGAAAATGTGACCTATCGCTTCAGCAGTAACAATGACGGGACCGGAGGCGGTGTCTCGGCGTATGACCAGCAAGGAAACCTATACGGCGTTACCAACTCTGGCGGGCCTTATGATGCAGGTACTGTATTTGAGCTCACGCCATTCGGTGGAGGCTGGACGAAAACCACCCTGTACAGCTTCACGGGAGGTAACGACGGCGGCGCTCCAACCCAGGTGCTGGTGGGGAATGACGGCAATCTCTACGGAGTTGCCGGCGGCGGTGTCTACGGCGAAGGGGTTGTTTTCCAGTTAACGCCTTCGGGTGGCCAATGGACGGAGAGCGTCCTGCATGCGTTCACCGGTAACGGCTCCGACGGCTCCGACCCTGGTTATCTGGTACAGGACAGCGCAGGCAACGTCTACGGCATCGTAAGCTATCCCTTGACTGATTTCGAAACCAGCGCAATTTTCGTGCTGGAAAAAAGTTTCGGCTGGGCCCTCAGTGAGAATGTCGTGGAGCATAGCTGTAGTCCGCTGCCGGCTCACTTCGAGAACCTGAACAATCTTGCGATCGATGTTGCCGGCAAACTATACGGTACGGGAGGGGGCTTTGAAATGTACCGCGGCGGCGGTCGTAACAAGAGTCCCGGTGAGCTGCAGTGCTCCTACAATTACATCTTCAAAGCCTCACACGACAGTAATGGCTGGCATTACGAAGACCTTGAGTATTGGAACAACGTTAATTTCGGAGCGGGTGGTAGTTTGGCGCTCGACACAAGCGGCAGCTTGTACGGGACCACCTCGGACTGTGGAACCAATAATTCTGGAACCGTGTGGCAACTTTCGCCTTAGCCGGCGGACGGATAGGGCTGGAGCCTTGATTTCCGTACGGCGTCGTGTCAGGTGATCCTCCAGATCCCACAGTGCCGAAGGCTGCGCCTACGAAACAAACCTGTTAAGACGCTTACTACTCCGAGGGAATCGCGAGCAACGCGAAGATGATTCTCGCCGGGTGCCCCACACATTCGCGACTTTCGAATGTGTGGGACAGTGCAGTTGAGCGAAGGTCAGGGCTCAGGGGTCGATCCCGATCCCTTCCCACTCATTCCAACCCCAGGAATGAGTGAGGCACTCGCCAGATTCACCGAGGCCTGGTTAAACCGCCGAGTCGAGGTGAAAGGATTCCAGGTATGGCTCGACCGGATAACCCTTGGCTTTCCAGGCTGCCAGTCCGCCCTTCAGGAATTTGACTCGGTCGAAATGCAGAGCGCGGGCCCGACGAATAATTATTCGAGCGGTTTTATCGCCAGGGCAGGTACAGTAAGCAATCGCATCCTGCTCTCTTGGGATGAGCGAGGGGTTCTCCATTATTTCTTTGGGGGGAATCCTCTTTGCGCCAGGGATGATCTCCGCATCGGCCAATAAATCGAGCGGCTGGCGAACATCGAAGACAACTATCTGTTGATTTGAGGCCCACAGCGTGTGCAGCGCTTCCGCTGTGATGCTTTGCTGCTCCAATATGCGCTCGCCTCTTGTGCGTGTAATCCAGATTACGATCGAAAGACCCACCACTGCGGCACCAATAGCAATCAACGCCAGAGACACGTCTGATCCTCCTCCATTCTCTCTGAGAGCAGATTCCACAGGTCAGGAGAAGGATTCTTCGAATGCCGGGTGCCCCACACATTCGCGACTTTCGAACGTGTGGGACCGTGCAGTTGATCAAAGGTCAGGACTCGTGGATCGATCCTGATCCGTCCCACTCATTCCAACGCCAGGAATGAGTGGGGCACCCGGCACCCCGCTCCCCGCTCCCCGCTGTTCTTTCACTAATCAGAATACTTGGCCACCCGCCAAACGAAGGTTGGATGGGGCGCCCTGTTGTTTTTCCACTTATTCAAATGCTCGGCTGGGCCACCCGCCCAAGTAATCGCGAAATCGGGAGCCAGTCAGTTCACGCGAATTCAAATCCTGTTCTCGTCAACTGAGGCTCTAGTCTTGATCGATCTGTGCATTGGAGGAGCGAGGCACGGGCTGTGCTTCGTGGACGCGGCTCACAACCACAAAGAAGTAGCCCGTGGACAAGCCGCACAGCAGGACGCCCATCAAGCCCTCGACCGGCGCAAGCAGCCTCCAGGGGTATCCAGTCGAAAGGTTTGCTGGTAAGACGGAGCCAGCTCTTAATTTCCCACCGAAGCCTTTCAAATTTACCCTATTGGTCAACATGGCGCCGCTCGTTCACGAGGACGGGCTCCTGGTCGGGCGGGTGGCCCAGCCTACCAACCTGAGGGCCCCCCGGCTTGGATGGGGCACCCTCAAGGAGGTAGTCTGGCTATCCGCCTCGGGACTGTCTTTGGAGCCCTGTAGCCGGGGTGCCCCACACATTCGCGACCTTCGAATGTGTGGGACAGTGCAGTTGAGCGAAGGTCAGGGCTCCGATCCTGACCAGCTCCCAGTCATTCCAAGCCCAGGAATGAGTGGGATCCCGGCCTCACGCCTCTCCGCAGTCTGACCAGCCGTTTGGTTTCTATAGCCTGCTCGCGTACCATGGATAAGCCTGCCAATCACAATCATGAAATCAGCTTTCGCCGGATTTTTCTTCCTCATTCTCACGCTTACCTCTACCACAGCGCAGCAGACACCCGCATCCGCGCCCACACCTTCTTCGAAAGACTCTGCGCTTGCGCCCGCCAAAGATGCCACTCCAGCGCCCGCGGGAAAAGGCACGGCGCAGGAACCGGGCCACGCTCCCACGCCCCCTGATTATTCCCAGGAAGCCTACGTGGTTCAGCACTTCCGGCAGAGCATGCGTTTTGAAAACGACGGGACCGGCCGCGACGAGAGCGATGCGGAGATCAAGATTGTCAGCGAAAGCGGCGTGCAGGCGTTGGGGCAACTCAAGATTGGCTACAGCGCGCTGAGCGACAAACTGGAAATCGCTTATGTCCGCGTCCACAAGCCCGACGGCACGGTGATTACCGCTCAGGAGTCGGCGATACAGGACCTCACGTTTCCCGATGCGCCGGTTTATACCGACTATCACGAGAAGCACATCAGCGTGCCCTCGTTGCGTCCCGGCGATGTGCTGGAATACAAATTCATCCGCACCACCGCAAGCCCGCTGACCCCGGGCCAGTTCTGGACCAGCTACAACTTCGCGGAAAAGGGAATTGTGCTGGATGAGGAACTGGAGATCAATGTTCCCAAAGATCGCCAGATCAAGCTGAAGACCAAGCCGGGATACGACGCCGAAAATTACCGAGGATGGCGACCGCCGCATCTACCACTGGACGCATTCCCGCCTGACCGACGACGACGAAGCCAAGAAAAAGAAGAAGAAAGCGCAGAAGCCCGACGACCAGATTCCTTCGGTCGAACTGACCACCTACAAAAGCTGGGAAGAGTTGGGCGCCTGGTATGCCGGGCTGGAGAAGGACCGGCGAATCCCCGATGACGCGGTGAAAGCCGAGGCGGCAGCGCTGGTCAAGGGCAAGACCGACGACATGGCCAAGGTGAAGGCGCTCTACGACTACGTATCGCGCAACATTCGCTATGTCAGCTTATCGTTCGGGCTGGGACGCATGCAGCCGCACGCTGCCAGCGAAGTGCTGGCCAACGGCTATGGCGATTGCAAAGACAAGAACACGCTGCTGGCCGCCTTACTCGATGCCCAAGGATTTCACTCAACCTCCGTGCTGATCGGCTCGAAGCTCAAGCTGGATCCCGAAGTTCCCTCGCCCATGCAATTCGATCATGTGATCACGCGGGTTCCGGTCGACGGCAAAGAGATCTGGCTCGACAGCACGCCCGGCGTGGCGCCGTTTCGCATGCTCAGCTTGCCCTTGCGCCACAAGCAGGCACTGGCCATTCCGCCCACTGGCAATGCCGCGCTGGTATGGACTCCGTCCGACCTTCCGTTCGAGGCCTTCGATCGTACCAGCGTAGTGGGCAGCGTAGATGAGACCGGCAAACTCACCGCGCATGTGAGCACGGCGGCTCGCGGCGATACGGAGATGATTCTGCGCTACACCATGCGCCAGATGCCGAGCAGTCATTGGAAAGACATCTTCGAGTTCATGCTGAAACGCGCCAGCTTGTCGGGAGCCGAGATCACGAACCTGAAAGCGGGCGATCCCAGCGCGACCGACGATCCGTTAGCCGTCGAGTTCGACATGACCGTCAACAACTACTTCGACTGGTCGGCCGCAGAGTCCAAGTTCGCGCTACCTCTGGCGTCCATCCGGGCGCCTAAAGATGACGAGGACGACGATGACGACGCCGCTTCCACCGAGCCTATCAAGCTGGGAGCATTGCAGAACGATCGGGCCGACGTGAAGCTGAGCTTCCCCGCAAAATATAAAGTTCATTTGCCGCTGGCCGTCGACGTGAAGCGCGATTACGCCGAATATCACGCGACCTACGCTTTCGATGCCGGAACGTTTACCAGCCAGCGAACACTGAAGATCCTGGCACTGGAAATTCCTCATGACCGCAGCGAAGATTTTGCCGCCTTCCGGCGAGTCATCAAGGCCGACGAAGCACAGGAGATCTCGCTCGACAACCAGTCGCCCGGAGCGGGAAGTGTGGGCGCCACCGATAAACGGTCGGCGGACGAGTTGTTTGACGCCGGAGCGCAGGCTCTCCAGAACCAGCATTATGAGTCGGCCGCCGAGTTGCTCCAGCAAGTCGTCAAGCTGGAACCCAAGCACAAGGATGCCTGGAACGACCTCGGCAACGCTTACATGGGATTGGGTAAGTACGATGACGCGGTCACGGCCTTCAAGACCGCGATTGCCAACAACGCTTACGATGGCTACGCCTATAACAATCTGGGCAGGGCTTATCAGCGGCAACAGCGTTACGACGAAGCCGTCAAGCAGTATCAGAAGCAGATTGAAATCAATCCTCTCGATCAGTACGCGCACGCCAATCTGGGAGCGATGTACGTAAGTCAGAAGAAGTTTGCCGAAGCTATCCCGGAGTTGGAAAAAGCGGTGGAGATGCAGCCCAAGAATCCGCTGCTGGAAATCGATCTGGGGCAGGCCTACATCGCAACCAACCAGACGGAGAAGGGAATGGCAGCCTACGAGAAGGCCATCACCCTGGCCCCCAGTCCGCTGATCTGGAATAACATCGCCTACTCGTTGGCCCAGCAAAAGGTCCAGCTCGATCGCGCCACACAATATGCCGATACGGCCATCAACGCACTGGAAACGCAATTGCGCGATGTGAGCCTGGATAATCTGCGCATGCAGGAACTGGCTTCTACGCAGTTGTTGTTCGCCGTGTGGGACACCAAGGGCTGGGTCGAGTTTACCCGCGGCAATCTTGATCTGGCCGAGCAGTACATCCAGCCGGCGTGGCAAGCCGGCGGCACCGGCGATGAGGCCGAGCATCTGGGCGAGATCTATGAGAAGCGCGGCAAACGCGATCAGGCCATTCACTATTATGTTCTCTCGCTGGCCGGGGAAGAACCCAGTCCGGATGCCCGCGCTCGCCTAGCGGCGCTGGGTGTCAAGGACGTCGACCACCGGGTTGCCGACGCTCGCTCTGAACTTCAGAAACAGCGTACCCTGTCGCTTAACAAACAGGACAAAGGCACCGCGGAATTTTATCTGCTGATATCGCCGAACAAGGTTGAGCAGGTGAAGTTCATCAAGGGCGATGACAACCTCAAGAGCTTGGCGGAGATTCTGCAGAAGACCGACCTGGGCATGAAGTTTCCGCCGGGAGCGCAGGCGCATGTGGTACGGCGTGCCGTGGTCCGCTGCGGTACAACCAGCCCGGGACCATGCACGGTGGAGTTGCTGCCATCGTCCCTGGTGCGCTCGCTGGAATAGGACAGGGCACGAGTTGGCCGCCGCGAGATGCGGGCTCGTCTCGGCTATCTCATAAATCGAAGGTAGTCGCGATTTGTGTCGGAGCACTTTCCTGTGTTGACATCCATGCGGGAGGGCTGAAGTTGGCGAGGAAAATCTCAGCGACGACGATCAAGTCCCGCCCTGCGGGACGGAAGAGCTTAGCCCAGCGCTTCAGCGCTGGGTGCGCTGCAATTTTATGATTGAGCCCCTTCAGGGGCGGCAGAAGACTCCCTTCCGATAGACACAAGATGGTTATGACCTCACAAGCTTTCCTGCACTTCTCGCCTGCTCTCTTAGGCTCCGCAATCCTGCTGGCCTCGACCGCATCGGCGCAGAACAACACCACTCCATCGACCATGAATATTCCCAAACCGCCCGCCACCAAACAGCAGCCTGTCACCGACGAATACTTTGGCCACAAGATTGTCGACCCATATCGCTGGCTGGAAGACGGCAGCACACCAGAGACGCAGCAGTGGGTGGCCGAACAACTGGGCTTCACGCGCGCCATTCTCGACAAGCTTCCCGGCCGCGAACAGCTGCACGCTCGCATGGAGCAGTTGCTCGAGATCGGCAACCTGGGCGACACCCAGACCGGCGGCGACTATTTCTTCCACACTCGCCGCGACGGCAAGCAGAACCAGCCGGTGCTCTACGTTCGCAAAGGCATTGACGGGCACGACGAGGTTCTGGTCGATGCCAACCAGCTTTCCAAAGACGGCACCGTCGCGCTCGACTGGTGGTACGCCTCGCACGATGGCAAGTACGTCGCCTACGGCACATCGGAGAGCGGTTCGGAGATGAGCACGCTGCACGTGATCGAGACCGCGACTCGCAAACTGCTGCCCGATACGATTGCCCGCACCCGCGCCGCGAGCCTTGCTTGGAAGCCCGATGACAGCGGCTTCTACTACACGCGATATCCCAAGCCGGGCGACGTTGCCGCCGGTCAGGAGATGTACAACCGGCACGTTTTCTATCACGCGCTGGGCAGCGATCCGGCCGCCGATCCGCTCATCTTCGGCCAGGGCCGCGATCCGCAGGACTGGCCGAACGTGGCGCTATCGAATGATGGCCGCTGGCTCAGCATTATGGTTGAGCAGGGCTGGACCAAGAATGAGGTCTATCTCAAGGATGTCCAGGCGAATTCGGCGCCGCTGCGTATCACTACCGGCAAGGAGTTTCTTTATTTCGCTTTTTCTTACAACGGCGATCTCTACATCCATACCAACGAAGATGGTCCGCGGTATCGGGTATTCAAAGCTCCAGTCGCCAGCCCCACACGCGAGCACTGGCGCGAAATCATTCCCCAATCCGACGCCGTTCTTACCTCGCTGCAAATCATCGGCGGCCAGCTGTTTGCCCGCTACGAGTTGAATGCTCACTCGCTGCTGAAACGATTCACGCTCGATGGCATGCCTCTGCGCGAAGTGGAAATGCCGACGCTCGGTACGATCTCCAGCATCGGCGGAGAATACGACAGCACCAGCGCGTTCTATCTTTTCTCGTCGTTCACCGTCCCGACCACGATTTACCGCTTTGACATTCCTTCGGCGAAGAGCACCGTCTGGGCTTCGGTCGATACCGGTATCGACACCAGTAAGTACGAGACGAAGCAAGTCTGGTACAAGTCGAAAGACGGCACCCGCGTTCCCATGTTTCTGGTCATGCGAAAAGGGCTCAAGCTCACCGGACACAGCCCGACGCTGCTCACCGCTTACGGCGGCTTCAACGTCAGCCTGACGCCCGAGTTCAATAAGACGCTGTTTCCCTGGCTCGATCGCGATGGCATCTTCGCCATGGCGAATCTGCGCGGCGGCAGCGAGTTCGGCGAAGACTGGCATCGCGCCGGCATGATGGACAAAAAGCAGAATGTCTTCGACGACTTCTTCGCCGCAGCCGAATATCTGGAGAAGGAAGGCTATACTGACAAGGACCATCTCGCCATTCGCGGTGGCAGCAACGGCGGCTTGCTGATGGGAGCGGCACTCACGCAACGGCCCGATCTGTTTCGCGCGGTCGTCTGCCAGGTTCCGCTGCTGGACATGCTGCGTTATCAGAACTTTCAGATTGCCAGGCTCTGGATTCCGGAATATGGCTCCTCCGCCGATCCCAAGCAGTTTGAGTGGCTTTATGCCTACTCGCCCTATCACCACGTGAAACCGGGAACCGCTTATCCTGCGGTGCTGTTCATGACCGCCGACACCGACACCCGGGTCGATCCCATGCACGCTAAGAAGATGACGGCGGAGTTGCAGGCGGCCAACGGCGGCCCGAATCCGATCCTGCTGCGCATCGAACCCAAGGCCGGGCACGGAGCTGGCAAGCCGATCTCAAAATTGGTGGAAGAGTGGACGGACATCTATTCGTTCCTCTTCTGGCAGCTGGGGATGGAGTAGAAGACAGCAGTAACCAGCAACTAGCTTTTCGGCTATCAGCTGTCGGGCTGGATTCTTGAGGTGTCACCTCGACCGGAGCGAAGCCCGAGGGTGCCTAATCCAGACCGGGTAGCTTCGGTGGGCGGCTTCGTGGGCTGTGCAACGGGTGTCTCACCACCGCAGCCACGCTGCCAATCTTGACCTGAAAGTCAAAATCCCCACCCAACTGAGAGAGATGTTGGATGGCGCACCGTTGTCCCTTCGTTCGGCAACGTTCTTGCGGAGCGCCCCACTCACTAGCGGTTGATTGGGGACCAGTAGCGTTGGCTTTGCTTGACTGCCGCTCTGACTGGAAGTGGACTGGATTACATAGAATCCAATTCCTAAGTGGCTACCTAGTTAGGCTTAAGGACGAAAATCTCGCGGAAAATGCGAGCCAAGTGGGAAATTACTTCAGGTTAGCCCCCAACCCGGTCCATAGGTGACAGAAGCACATCTCAAGCAGGGCTAACGACTTACGGTTATCTTCATCACACAAAAATCGAGTTCTACTACGGCTAAACCTGCTCAAGATTACATCTTCACACTCGCACCTCGATTTATGCACTTTTCGCGCCATTTGGTGAGACAATAGAGCCATGACTTACTACCAGGTTGAGTTTGCGCCCGGAACTTCCGAGCCCCGCGAGCCAAAGCGTTTCCGCACCGAAGAGAAGGCGAAGAAACATGCCATGAAGGTGTTGGGCATCGCCGACGACACCGGACTTCAGTCACGAGCCACCATTCTTCCGGTAAGCAGCAGCCGGTCGCCGCTGGCATGAAGTGTCCCAACTGTAAGGGTGAACTGTCTCGAGTTTGGCAACCTCAGCGCGCCGCCAGTGCGCTCTCCATTGCGCCCGTCCAATGGAGCTGCAGCACCTGCGGTGATTCCTTTAGCAGCAAACAGTTGCGTCCCGAACCTAAGCGACAACCGAAAGCCGCTCCCTTACAGCCAGAAATTGTCTGAAGGCGCAAGTTTCCTGACAACTGGCCCCGCGACCATCCCTAGGTGCACCCTGATCGCGACCGTCCCGGCCTCTCCATGCCCACGCCTTCCGGCGTGTCCATGAATCCCGAATCCGGCAACACCGTCCCGTTTGGCCCTCCCGTCTTACTTGATCGCCGATCCAACATTTGCAATGACTGCTTGCATTTGCGGCGTCAGCTGCACGACCAACTCGGCATTGTAGGCGTGTGAAGTGGTGTCGGCGATGATTTCCGGCGTAGCGCCAAAGATCCGGAAGGCCCCCAGCGCATAGCCCCGCGACTTCGCTGCTGGCGATCCCGGACTCACTGCTGGATCGACGTTGGTGATGATGATGGAGACGGTATTGTCGCTGTTGCGCCGGATATCCCAGGTGCGGAACTGCTGCGGATGGTCCCGCAGCGATGCGGTCTCGACCTCCCAGAAGCCGAGCGTAGGATCGCTGACCGGCCCAGCCTGCAAGGTGACCACGTTCACGTGACGGTGCCCGGCCATCCACAGAATCAGGTTGGGATACTGGTGCAGCATGATGAGCATGGATTCGTCGGTATATTCCGGACCGGACCACATGGGATACGGCGTGGTGTCGGTAAGGCTGCTCTGGGGCATCACCGGAACGTGCGCCGCAACAATCATGAGCTGGTTGGCGTTCTGCCCGTCCTGAAGTTCGCCTGTAAGCCAGTCATACCGCTGCCGGTCCAGGCCGCCGGCGGCATAGTTTTCCTGATCGGGCCCGGTGACAGTGTCGTCGAGAACGATGATCTTGATTGGTATCTCGGACTTCGGCACGAAGCTGTAACAGGCGAAGTCCTGGCTGATATTGCTCTGGCTGAAGCCGTGGCCGACCGGCTTCGAGCTGGTGGAGAAGAATTCGTTCATCCAATTCTGCCGGCAAGACAGCGGGGTGGTCAGGGAATGGCGATTTATGTCGGGAACTACCGTTGGCGGAGTCGGGAAATTCGCCTCCGGTCCGGCTTCGATCAGCTCGCCATAAACAGTCGTGCCGTCGAGCACGCCCATGTAGGCGCCAGTGTTATCCACCGCATCGGCCGCCGGATTCGTTGTGTCTTCCATGTTCAGGACGACGTTGGCCACATGGGCATTTCTGGTTTTCGTGTCTTCGCAGGCCGAACCCATCCAGGACTGATCGTGGTTGCCAATGACCTCATACCAGGGAATTGCCGGGTTCAGTCCGGCGGCCTGGAACGGCTTTTGATAATCGATGGTGTAAGCACCGACATGAGCGCCGGAGCTGGGCGTAATGACCTGGCCGTCGATGACGTCGATAAACCAGCGCAGCTCGTTGTACTGCGTGTTGTTGGCGGCATCGCCCAGCGACATCCCGAAGTCGAATGGCGTAATTTTGTGCAGTGCGTTGATGGTCTGCACCGCCGCATCCAGAACGTGCGGCGTCGACAGCAGAATCGGCGAATAGGCCGACGACAATCCAGCCGAACTCGGCCCGTACGGCGCGCTCCAGCCGATATAAAGCGGCTGGGCTGGAGATTCCTTGTCGGCGATATGAACGTCGGAAATGGAAAAGAACGACAACAGCCGCGCTACTCCGGGCGCGCCTTTATAGGCGGGAGCAAGCTCGGTTCGCAGCGTGTGAGGTAACGGTCCGCCCAGGGTCCAGGCGCTATAACCATATTCCTTGTATTGGGCTACGTCTCCGGGACCAATCTGCGGCGCAGATGGGGCCACGGCAACCGGCAAGACCTGCTGCTGGGCCGTGGTGTAAACGTTCTTGGCGATGGGCCACGACACGACCTGCGGAGCCGGCGGGTTGGGAGGCTGCGGCGAGCTGCCGCTGCCGCAAGCGGCCAGTTGCATTGCGCCGATCCCAATTCCCACGCTCTTTACGAAGTCCCTTCTGCTCACTCCTGGTTTCTTTGCTTTGTCCGCCATAAAATCTCCGCTTTCTGGATTTCGTCTCACAATTGTTCGTGGTTCGTGTCAGGGCATGGCTCCTAGAGGCTGCCGAAAAAACTTCCGCAGTCGCCATGAACCGGTAGAGCGAACCTTCAGGTTCGCGTCTAAGTTCTTTGTTTCAGATATCCGTAGCCGGCTTTCAGCCGGCGACAGTTGCTATTTCAGCTTTTCCGCAGCCCGTTCTTGTCTAGCAGCTAGAGGAGATCAGGGCTTAAGCCCCGTAAACACAGGGGATTAACAAGACTTCCTGCCGCCGGCTGAAAACCGGCTCGGAAACAAGACTAGGCCGCCTCACGCTGGCCTAAAGGCCAGATCTACCGACATTGGCGATGGATGCACGCGCGTTTCCACGCTCGCCGCCAGAATTCTTAGGATTTGCTTAGTATCGCGGCTGCCTTGCTTTTTCAGGAAGATCACGGGTTCGGGCGTTTAGCAATTCGCGCGCAGCGTGGAGGTTACCTTTTTCATCACGAGCCGACCTCAGTCGGGGAGGGCCCTCCTTTTCGGATTCAGCAAGCTATCAGCCGCCGGGCAATCAAAGTTTTCCGTTGAGAGGGATGGCCGAGATGCAATAGAGTCACTATTCCAATGGACGACACGCCCAAAGGATTGCTTGGTGAATTTCGCGCTACCGTTCTCAAGAAGAGAGTCGGTCAGATCGCGCTTGCTGTGGTGCTGGCAGAAGCCATCTGGAGACTTGTAAGCGCGCTTACCTGGTACCTGATAATCCCTGTTATCGGAAAATTCCTTCACGGCCAGACTGAATCTGTGATGTTCGAAGCCGCCAGCAACAATCCGATCCACTGGGATACTCTATTTGGCTCCTTGCTCGAATTTGTGCTGCTCGTGATTGTGGTTCTGTTCTTGAACCGCTGGATTCGACGCGACCCTACTCCTCCCGGCGGCGAAGAACCGGTAGAACCCGACCCACTCCGCGGAAGCATCATCTGAGAAACGCGCTCTGAAAATCAGACTGATCCGACCGTCCTAGTCACGCGTTGTCACCCCCGACCTGAAGTGTCATTGACCCTGCTTGCCCGAAAATGTTATAAAAACTCGCCCTTTGTGCTGCGCCAAGCGTGTGCTGAATATGCACACAAAATGGTGCAAGTGTTCCCGACGCGGCCAAACCTCAACACTTCTGTCTTGAAGTGGAAGCGCGTTTCCGGGATTCCAGCAGGTCTATCAGCCCCAACAAGTCCAAAGTCGGGACTTGTCGGGGGCCCCGATTGTCCAAGAAGTTCGAAATGGGACTTGTGGACGATCGGTCCGTGCCGCGCCCGGCCTGTTGGGTGGTCAAGGATCTCTAGGAAACGATGTCCGCGGAAAATCGCGGCAGAGTGAAAAAACCGTACTGTCATTTCGTGGGTGCTGCTCGTCTGCCAATGGCGCGCTCCCATCGGAGGAATCATATGCACACCTGGCTCGCCGTCCTGCGGCGGCTGTCGTTCATACCACGCAATAACCCGGCGAAATTCTTAATCGCCGCGTCTCAGTATTCTTATGCTGAATGCTTCCCGCGCTTTCGCTCAACCCAGCGAGGCCGCTGGCGGCGAAGCCAACCTGCAACTGCCCGATCTGTCGTCCGTCAGCTTTCTCGGCATGGACGGCCACAAGCTGCTGACCATCGGCCTCATCTTCTGCGCTTTCGGCCTGGTCTTCGGACTGGCGATCTGCCTTCAGCTCAAGAAAATGCCGGTCCATCAATCCATGGGCGACATTTCCGACCTGATCTACGAAACCTGCAAGACCTACCTGGTCACCCAGGGCAAATTCCTGATGATCCTGTGGGCGTTCATCGCGGTCGTCATCCTGGCTTACTTCGGATGGCTGGCCCCGGTGCCCGGCAAGCCGGTCGCGGTTACTCTGCCCGTCATTCTTCTGTTCAGCGTCATCGGCATCATCGGCAGCTACGGCGTGGCGTGGTTCGGCATTCGCGTGAACACCTATGCCAACTCGCGCACCGCATTTGCCGGATTGCGCGGCAAGCCCTATCCCATTTACGCCATTCCGCTGAAGGCCGGCATGAGCATCGGCATGATGCTGATCTCGGTCGAGCTGCTCATCATGCTTTGCATTCTGCTGTTCATTCCGGCTGATTACGCCGGCCAGTGCTTCATCGGCTTCGCCATCGGCGAGTCGCTGGGCGCGGCTGCGCTGCGTATTGCCGGCGGCATCTTCACCAAGATTGCCGACATCGGCGCCGACCTGATGAAGATCGTCTTCAAGATCAAGGAAGACGACGCGCGTAACCCGGGCGTCATTGCCGACTGCACCGGCGACAACGCGGGCGACTCGGTTGGTCCCAGCGCCGACGGCTTCGAAACTTACGGCGTCACCGGCGTGGCGCTGATCACCTTCATCCTGCTGGGCGTGAAAGATCCTCACGTGCAGGTGCAGCTGCTGGTCTGGATCTTCGTCATGCGCATCATGATGCTGGTCTCCAGCACCGTGGCTTACTTCCTGAACGAAGCCGTCGCCAAGGCGCGCTTCGGCAACGCCGACCAGATGAACTTCGAAACGCCGCTGACCTCGCTGGTCTGGCTGACTTCGATCATCTCCATCGTCCTGACTTACATCGTGTCGTACCTGATCGTGCCGGTCCTGGGCGGCGACAGCACGCAATGGTGGAAGCTGGCGACCATCATCTCCTGCGGAACGCTGGCAGGCGCCATCATTCCTGAGCTGGTCAAGGTCTTCACCTCGACCGAGTCACGCCACGTTCGCGAAGTCGTGACCTCGGCCGACGAGGGCGGCGCGTCGCTGGGAATTCTGTCGGGCTTCGTGGCCGGAAACTTCTCCTGCTACTACCTGGGCTTCACCATGGTCGCGCTGATGTCCGTCGGCTACTACGTCAGCAACTTCGGCCTGGGTGAGCTGATGCTGGCTCCGGCCGTGTTTGCTTTCGGACTGGTGGCGTTCGGCTTCCTCGGCATGGGCCCGGTAACCATCGCCGTCGACTCCTACGGTCCGGTCACCGACAACGCGCAGTCGGTCTACGAACTCTCGCTGATTGAGCAGGTGCCGAACATCGAGAGCGAGTTGAAGCGCGACTACAACATACGATGTCAACTTCGAGCGCGCCAAGCATCTGCTGGAAGAGAACGACGGCGCAGGCAACACCTTCAAGGCGACGGCTAAGCCGGTACTGATCGGTACTGCCGTAGTCGGCGCAACCACCATGATTTTCTCCATCATCATGGCGCTTACTCACGGCCTGACCGAGAACGTCGGCAATCTGTCGCTGCTGCACGCGCCATTCGTGCTCGGCCTGATCAGCGGCGGCGCCATCATTTACTGGTTCACCGGCGCTTCCACCCAGGCCGTGACCACGGGCGCTTATCGTGCAGTCGAGTTCATCAAGGCCAACATCAAGCTCGACGGCGTGGTGAAGGCCTCGGTCAGCGACAGCAAGAAGGTGGTTGAAATCTGCACCAAGTACGCGCAGAAAGGCATGTTCAACATCTTCCTCGCGGTCTTCTTCGTGACTCTGTCGTTCGCGTTCATCGAGCCATTCTTCTTCATCGGCTACCTGATCTCGATCGCAGCGTTCGGCTTGTATCAGGCAATGTTCATGGCTAACGCCGGCGGCGCCTGGGACAATGCCAAGAAGATTGTCGAGGTCGATCTGAAGCAGAAGGGAACTCCGCTGCACGATGCCACCGTCATCGGCGACACCGTGGGCGATCCCTTCAAGGACACCTCTTCAGTGGCCATGAATCCGATCATCAAGTTCACCACGCTGTTCGGATTGCTGGCCGTGGAGTTGGCGGTGCAGTTGACGGCCACGCAAGGCACGGCCTTCGCTCACATCCTGGCCGTCATCTTCTTCGCGATCTCGTTCTTCTTCGTATACCGCTCGTTCTACGGCATGCGGATCGTGAAGGCCGCGGCGTAGTTAGTGATCGCGGCGTAGTTAGTTAGATAGTTCGGAGCGTTCCATGCAGGCGCCCTTGTCGTAATAAGACAAGGGCGTCGGCTTTTTTGATGACTTGTCATCCCGACCGGAACGAGCGAAATTTTCTTGAGGTGTCATCCCGACCGGAGCGAAGCGAAGTGGAGGGACCTGCTTTTTCCTCACTGGGCAGGATCATGGATTTGCATCCGCGCCGGCTCTCCCCACCAACAGAGGTGTTATCCCGACCGCGGTAAAGGAATCTGCGGTCCGACTCTCGATATTATCGAAATGCAAAATCCATTTTTTTGAACCCGAAACTTCATCCGAAGCAGTGTGTTTAGTTCAGTACAACCCTGAGAATGGTCGTTAAAAAACGGCTACCCCTCCGATGTGCAACTCGCCCCTGTCCATCGGAGGGGCTCTTTTTTTGTGGTCGCGGCTGAATCGGCAGACATCGTGTGCGCCCGAATCGGATCGACCCCAAACCGGACCGCGCTTTGCCCGGAACCAGCCTTGCCACGATCAAATCCCTGCTGAAGTGTGATAAGTAATCAGTTGTAGCCGGGAAATAGGTTACCTCCGGTCACAGAGCCGACATAATAATCTGGCTCTGCTGGTGGCGTTATTTGAAAATGAAGGCTTAGATGGCGCGGTCCTTCCGTCCGGCGCGAGGTTAGCTTTTGTGAAGGGTCGCGGCTTTAGTACCGCAGTACTACGGCGGTAAAAGCAAGACGGTAGCCCGCAACTAAGTTTTGAGTTTGAACATCAACTGTACTGGGGCGCCGGAGAGTTTATCGCTTGCGAAGGCGGTTTCGGGTTGAATTTGAACCCTGAACTCCCTAGTATGAATTTCACGTTCCTCATTCAAGGGAACGTCGGCAAAAACTCGGAGGGGCAAGAGTTCTCCGGCAAACGCGAGTCGACAAGTTCAGAGAATTCCAGGATCCTTTAATGTTTAGACGCTCCTCCGCTGCCGCATTGATTTCGCTATTGGCGCTGCTTACTTGTCTCAGCGCCTCAGCCGCCACCATCGCCAGCCATCCCACAACCACTCACAAGGCGCACAAGACGTCGCATCACATTACCGAGACGCCCGCCACGCAAAAGAAGATGGCGCGTATGCGGCACAGCAGCGCAACCGTGGCCAGCCGCAATCGCTCCACGCACGCCGTCGGAGCTTCCGTAACCTCGGTCAGCTACACGGTGCCATCCAAGCGGCACCACTATTACGGCGAGCGTTTTTCCGCCAGCTCGTTTGCCAACGATCAGGTAGAAGGCGACATCACGGCCGGTGAAGATCCGGTGGTTCGCGCCGCAGCCGTGGAAGCGCTGGGCGGTATGAACGGCACCATCGTCGCCATCGATCCCGACAGCGGACGCATCCTGGCCATGGTCAATCAGAGGCTGGCGCTGTCGGCCGGCGCGCAGCCCTGCTCGACCACCAAGGTCGCGGTGGCACTGGCCGCGCTGAGCGAAAACGTCATCACCAAAGATACCCCGGTGCCGTTGGGCAAATACTGGAAGGTTGACCTGACCACCGCGCTGGCCAAGTCGAACAACGCCTACTTTGAGGCCGTGGGACGCAAGCTGGGGTTCGAGAAGCTCAGCTATTACGAGCGCCAGTTTGGATTGGGTGAATTGGCGGGAGTGAATATCCCCGGCGAATCCCCGGGAATTTACCCCTCGACCGAGTTGGACGAGCGGCTCGGCGGCGTCGGCAAGATGTGTTCGTTTGGCGAGAGCATTTCCATGACGCCTCTGCAACTGGGCGCTTTAATGGCGGCGATCGCCAACGGCGGCAACCTGTATTACCTCCAGCATCCCACCACCCCGGAACAAGTGACCAGCTTCACGTCCCAAACTCAAGCGCAAGCTCGACATCGGCCCGTTCATTCCAGAGATTTCTGACGGCATGTCTGGCGCGGTGGAGTACGGTACCGCCCGCCTGTTGCGAACTAATTTCATCGAGGAGCCGATCCTGGGTAAGACCGGGACCTGCTCCAAGGATGGCACGCGCTTTGGCTGGTTTGGTTCCTACGCCAACACCCAGTACGGCCGGATTGTGACGGTGGTTTTCCTGGAGGGTGGCCGTCCCACGTTCGGTCCCAAAGCCGCCGAACTTGCCGGCGTGATGTACCGCAATTTGTACGATCACAATTTCTTCGCGGTAAAGACGCCGGCCACTTCGGCAGAGAAGCTTGGAATGGCCCCGGTCGGCGCTCAGCAATAGCCGCAAGCGCAGCAGTTAATCAAAAGCCTCCCCAATCGGGAGGCTTTTCTTATGTTCTCAGGATGCGGCTCGAGGTTAGCCCAACAGCTTACTTTGCAAACGGTGAAGCCGATTGCGCCTGCAACTGCTTCAGAGCGCTTTGGTAGCGAGCCTTGGCGGCCTCGTCCTGCGTGGTACTGATCTTGTCATTCAGCCACTTCAACATCGCCGCCCGCGAGGGATGCGGCGCTGTGTTCTCGGCATCCGCAATCCGCCACTCCGTATTCTCGTTCGTAACCAGGAACGACACATCCTGCGTAGTGCCTTCCGGTTCGGGCACGTAACCGGTGGCCAGATCGTAAACTCCCAGCAGTCGATAGTGCACGGCTACGACGAATTTGCCTTTATTTGCCTCGGGCTCGCTGTCCACGGTGTAGCGCGAGACAACGTCGATCTGCGTGTAGTCAGGACCGCTTTTCCACCAGACGATCGGTTCTACCTTCGACCACGACTGTGGATCCAGCCGGGTGCCTTCATAATCCAGACGGCAATATTTCGAGACCAGCTCGCGCATCTGCGGCGGCAGGGCTTCGGCGCCGTGATTGAGGTTCACGGGGAATTGTGCCTGGACGAAAACTCCCTGGATAAGGAAAGCGGCGACTAACAGAAAGCGGCGGCACCACGACACGGCATTGGTCCTCTGAACAGGATAACCACTCATGTTCAGGGTACACCCGCGTCGCCGTCAAAAGCCAAATGTCCGAGCTGGTGATCGGCGCAGTTTCAAGGTCCGTCGTTCGGGTAGTGCGGCGCTTCAGCGCCGCGTCCAAGCTCTTTAATTTTTGTCATCACGAGCCGGCTTCAGCCGGCGAGGGATCTGCTTTTCGAGTTTTCACGGGACTGTGAACTCGGTCTTGAATGATCTGCCCTCTACGCCCGTGCGGTCTTCTGATCGCTGAACACTTGTCCGTCGCGAATGTGGATGACGCGGTGAGCGTATTCGGCGATGTCGTGCTCGTGCGTGACCAGCACGATGGTATTGCCCTTCTCATGCAGGTTATCCAACAGCGCCATGATTTCCACGCCCGTCTGCGAGTCCAGGTTGCCGGTCGGCTCGTCGGCCAGGATGATCGACGGATTGTTGACTAATGCCCGCGCAATCGCCACGCGCTGGCGCTGGCCGCCAGACAGCTCGTTGGGCTTGTGATTCATGCGCTTCTCCATGCCCACCGATGCCAGGGTGGCCTTGGCGCGCTCCAGGCGCTCTTCCGCCGGCAGCCCGGCGTAGATCAGCGGCAACTCAACATTGTGCAGCGACGAGGCTCGTGCCAGTAGATTGAAAGTCTGGAAGACGAAGCCAATCTCTTTGTTGCGGATGCGGGCCAACTCATCATCGTCCAGTTCGCTCACCAGCTGCCCATTGAGCCAGTAATTGCCTTTACTCGGCGTATCCAGACAGCCGATCAGGTTCATCAACGTCGATTTGCCCGAGCCCGACGGACCCATGATGGCAACATACTCGTTGCGCTGGATGCGGATGTTCACGCCGCGCAATGCCTGCACCTGCTGCTCCGATCCCATGTCGTAGGTCTTCCAAAGGTCTTCGGTACAAATGATGCAGTCAGGTGCGACTACCGTCGCCGGCTCCGCCAGGCTTGCCACTTCCGTTGCCATCCTCTTCTCCTCAGTTGGTTGCTGGTCAGGGTTGCTCATGGATTCGGACTGTCTGCCTTCCTGCCATGCGGCCATCGGTCATCCCACAGTATGCCGTATCCCCGGAAAGGCGAACCAGCAAGTCGTCGCCTACGATGATTCTTCTTCCTTCGGCTTCGTAGTGTTATCCACCTTCACGCTGGCGCCGTTGCGCAGCGTTCGCAGCACCTTGTAACTTCCGGTAACAATTTCGTCGCCTTCCTTCAGGCCGTCGGTTACTTCAATGTCGGTCGCGCCGCTGATGCCGGTGGCTACAGGTACGAATACCGCGTCCTTTTTGTTCTTGAGGACGAACACGCCTTGCAACTCTTCCTTCGAACTTGCGCCGCTGGGAGCAGCCGCCTGCACGGATGAGCTCTTGCCCTTGTCTGCCGGAGTAAGCTCGCCTCTCTCCCGAATCGTCAAAGCCTGAATCGGAATGGCCAGAGCGCTACTCCGTTTCGCGGTGGTAATGCGCGCCGTTGCCGACAATCCCGGCAGCAAATCAGGCGGTGGATCCTGCAGGGCCACGATCACTTTGAAATCTTTAGCTTCCTGCCCGCTCGACGTGGTTTGCGCAGTCGAAACGCCGGTGGAGCGCAGCAAAGCATTCCTGCCGATCTCGGTCACCACTCCTTTGAACTTTTGCTTGGGGATGGCGTCGATCGATACTTCCGCAGCCTGTCCCAGCTTGCACATTCACGATGTCGCTCTCGTCTACCTTCACCTCGGCCGTGATGATTGACGTATCTGCGATTGTCATCAGGGTGCTGCCGGGCGAGTTCTGGATGCCTGGCACCACGGTTTCGCCTTCACGTACCGGGACGTTGGTGATGACTCCGTCGAACGGCGCTTCATACTGGGTCTTGCTCAGCACATCGGCGGCGTGGCGCAGGTTGGCAGCGTTCTGGCCGATGTGGCCCTGCGCGGAATTCAGGCTAGCCTGGGCCTGCGCCAGTTTCGCCTTTACCATTCCCACCTGCGCCAATGCCGTATCGTAGGCTGCTTTCTTGGTATCGAAGTCAGACTTGGCAATCAACTGTGAATCGTACAAAGCTTTGTTGCGATCGTAATCGAGCTTGGCGTGTTCCAACTCCGCTTCGGCCGACTTCAGGTCGGCCGCTTCGGTATTCACGGTTGCCTGTGCTGCCATCGCATCGGTGCGGGAAGCGTTGAGGGCGGAATCATTGGCCGAAACGTCAGCCGTAGGCTGAACGTTGTCCAGCATCGCCAGCATTTGTCCCTTCTTGACCCGATCGCCTTCCTTGACATAGAGGTGCGTGATCTTGGCGAACGCATTGGAGCCGATGTTGACCTGTACCTTGGGTTTGATCTCTCCTGAGGCAGTCACTGTCGCAGCGATATCTTCGCGAATCACTTTTCCGGTCTGCACCGCGACCACTCCCTTGCGACTTTGCTGCACGGTAAAGCCGACAATGGCCAGCAAGACAACCACAACGCCCGCGATCAGTGCGATTTTTTTCCAGTTCTTCATCCAACCTCAATCCGCTATCGGTTTGCAAAAGATTGCCGCCATCATCTAGTACGAATTGAGACGGCGTAAGGTTCCTTTGGAGAGCAGCATCGTTGCGCGGCCAAATCGGCAGGGTCAACCGCATGGCTGTGCGGTCCACACTCTTTGGGACTCTCCTGATCCCACAATTATAGCCGCTGGCGGCCAGTTTCATTGACCGCAACTCTTGACCGTGCTTGCGATATGACTACCCGAAATGTGCCTGGCGGCTACAGTACCTTCGCGCGCTTTATTGTGAGCAACTTACGGCCGCGTTCCGGGTTGTCACACAGTGTGTCGGAAGCTTGCGCGGGAGCGTGTTTTCGGGGCCCGCAATTCTTGCTTTCAAGGTGGCAAAAACTTACAATCTAATAGCACCAGTGTTTCTCGCAGGAGTCCGTTTTTTCAAATGAAGTTACGTCTGTTCGCTTGGTCTATTCTGTTTTTGCTGGCGTTGAATCTTTCTGCCGCTTCGGCGGCGGCTCAGACCACTGCGGCCCCGCCCTCTAACACGGCCACCGGCCAGCCCAGCGCAGGCACCAACGCGGACGCTCCGGCGCAAACCGGCGCCCAGTCGACAGATCCGCTCAAGCGTCCTTTGACCGAGCAGCAAAAGAAGGCCAACTCCAAAGCTTTGAAACAGGAGTTGAGTTCGACCTACAAGAAGTGGCTCAAGGAAGACGTAAAGTACATCATCACGCCGGAAGAAGAAGCGGCGTTCAAACAGCTTTCCAACGACGAGGAGCGCGACCAGTTTATCGAGCAGTTCTGGCTGCGTCGCGATCCCACTCCCGACACTCCTGAAAACGAGTACAAGGAAGAGCACTATCGCCGCATCGCTTATGCCAACGAGCATTTCGCTGCTGGCATTCCAGGCTGGAAAACCGATCGCGGCCGCATTTACATCATTTGGGGCCCCGCGGATCAGGTCGAGTCGCATCCCACCGGCGGCACCTACGATCGTCCGCAGCAGGAGGGCGGCGGCACCACCTCCACCTATCCTTACGAGGATTGGCGTTATCGCTATCTCGAAGGAGTCGGTCAGAACATCAACCTTGAGTTCGTCGATCCCTGCTCGTGCGGCGATTATCACTTGACCAACAACGTCAACGAGAAGGACGCCTTGCTGCATACGCCTGGCGGCGCGACCATGCAGGAATCCATGGGAATGGGCAGCAGGACTGATCGAATGGATCCGTTCGCCGCCAATGCCTCGCCGGAACAAGGGCTGGAGAACAGCAAAGAGTTCGAAAAAATGGAGACGTTGGCCAAGGTTCAGGCGCCTCCTCAAGTCAAATTCAAAGACCTCGAAGAAGTCGTCAGCCACAAGATCAACGTCAGCCTGATGCCGTTTGAGGTGCGCACCGACTATGTGAAGGTGACCGGCGACACGGTGCTGGTTCCGGTGACCGTGCAGATCAAGAACAAGGACATCACCTTTGTTTCCAAGGACGGCATCCAGCGCGGGACAGTCAACATCTTCGGCCGGGTGACTGGAATTACCGGACGCGTGGCTCAGACATTTGAAGACACCGTGCAGGTGGATGTGCCCACGGAGTTGCTGGAAAAGACCGTGGAGCACTCCTCGCTGTACTGGAAGGCCGTTCCGCTTCGTCCCGGCCGCTACCGCATCGACATCGTGATCAAGGATGTTAACGGCGATCGGGTTGGAACCTGGAGCCATGGCGTCATGGTCCCGGAATACAGCGAAGACAAGTTGGCCAACTCGTCGCTGATTCTGACCGACTCGATGGAAAAAGTGGCCAGCAAGAGCGTCGGCTCTGGCAGCCTTCGTCATCGGGGAAACCAAGCTCACTTATCCCCACTTGGACGGCGCCGACGGCAAGCCTGCCAGTTTCAAGCGCGATCAGCGCATGAGTCTGTGGATGCAGGTTTATAATCTTCAGGCAGACGAGAAAACCAAAAAGTCTTCGGCCAACATTGTGTACGAAATCATCAATGTGGCCAGCAATCAGGCGGTGTTGCACTCTTCGGAGTCCACCGACGGCATGGGCAATGTGGGCGATCAGGTAACTCTGGAAAAGAGTTTGGCGCTGAACGCGTTTCCACCTGGCGTTTACAAGCTCACGGTAAAGGTTGACGATAACGTCTCCAAGCAGCAGATCGCGCCCTCGGTGCGGTTTGCCGTGGAGTAGTTGAGTGAATTGGGAAAAGCCGCCGGCAGCGTTACTGGCCGCGGCAATTTTGATCCCGGGAACCTCTGACAGGGGGTTAGGACTATGACCCGAATACTGGCATGGTTTGTGGTGGTTGCCTCGCTGTGCGTCGCGGCGTCAGCGGGGGTCAATCCGGGCTCAATCTCTGGATACGTGAGAAATTCAGCGGGCGTGCCCCAGATGGGCGCTACCATTCAGGTGGTCAGTGCCGCGGGACAATCTCAGCAGGCCTACTCTGACGCTAAGGGCTTCTTTAGCCTCAAAGGCCTCATCCCGGGCAACTACGATGTCCACGTTTCCGCGCCTTCCTTCCTGCCCACCTTGCGCGAAGATATCGTGCTCGCATCAGGCGCCAGCAAAGTGCTCAACATCACCCTAAATACCCTGCTTGAAGCTGTCCGTATGCTTCCGCCGCTCAAGAAGGGCGATACCGACGATGACAGCTGGAAGTGGACGCTGCGCTCCACGGCCAATCGTCCCGTCCTGCGTTTCGACGGAGATTCCGCAATCGTGGTTGAAACCGAAAAACAGGATCAATCCCTCACGGGCTCGTTGGCTCTGTTGGCGGGCGGTGGCAGTGAAGGCTACGGCAGCGCAACCGATCTGGGAACCGCTTTCAGCGTAGAGCAGTCGCTCTTTCATACCGGGACCTTGGGTCTCACCGGCGACTTAGGATATGGCAGTGGAACTCCCGACGGTGTCATGCGCGCCTCCTACGTGCGCGACTCCAACGACGGATACAACCAGTCTCTGGCCGTGATTGTGCGCCGCTTCTCGGCTCCCGACACCGCGCCTCACGGCGGAGCGTTGCAGGCCATCGGCATGTCGTATGCCAACGGCTTTTCCGTGGGCGACCTGCTCGATATCAAAGTTGGCGGCGACGCACAAGCTATTCAGTTCCTGGGGAAGGAAGTCAACGCGTTCCGGCCGGGGGCGACCGCCGATTTCCACCTGACCGCCAACACCATCCTGGAATACAGTTACGCAACTTCGGAGCCCAATACCCGCGCCAGTAAAGGCTTCGATACGGCTCCTGCCGACCTGAGCGAGAGTGGTCCCCGCATGACCATGGTAGACGGGCAGCCCTTGCTGGAGAACGCTCACCACCACGAGGTCTCCCTCTCTCAGCGAATCGGCGCCAACAAGCTGCAGGTGGCCTACTTTAACGATCGCATCAAAGATCCGGCGCTGCTCGGCGTGGGTGACGTCGAATCCGGCGATGTGCTGCCTGATGTCTATTCCGGCACGTTCAGCTACAACGGCGGCGAACTGCAGGCGCAGGGCGTTCGCTTTGTCTTCCAGCGCAGGCTCTCAAATGATCTGGTCGCCACCATCGATTACGCCTACGGCGGCGTTCTGGAACTGGCCCAGCCGGCGATCGATTGGAGCCAGGTCAGCAACAGCCTTACCCCCGGTTGGAGACACACTGCGGCGCTGAAGCTCAACGGAGTCATTCCGCGCACCAAGACCCGGTGGATCGCCTCCTACCGCTGGACCAGCGGACAAACCTTGACCCCGGTCGATCTCTTCGACGCCTCGGCCGGACAGACCGATCCGTTCTTCAACTTGTTCGTCCGTCAGCCGTTGCCCCATTTCCACGGCATGCCGGGCAACGTGGAAGCGCTGATCGATCTGCGCAACCTGCTGGCGCAAGGATATGTGCCGGTCGTCGGCCCTGACGGCCAGACCGTTTATCTTGTCCAGTCCGCGCGCACCGTTCGCGGCGGCTTGGCCTTCACTTTCTGACAGATTGATTCGCTTATGAAGCCCGCCGCATGTCGGCGGGTTTCTTGTTGGTTGGCAGCCTCTGGCAGTTGGCATTTAGCAGTTGGGTTAAAACAAGAAATCGACTACGCATTAAGGTCAGCTGTTGCAGTAAGGCACTTGCCTTAGAATGTTTGTCATCCCGACTGGAGCGAAGCGAAGCGGAGGGATCTGCGGTTCCTCCTCCAGACTAGAAACCAGGTTCTCAATTTCAAACAATCATCGTCCGATTGCCAACCGCCTTCATCACTCCCCCATCACCTTAATGATCAACCGCTTCTTCCGTTGCCCGTCAAACTCCGCATAAAACACCCGCTGCCACGGCCCCAGATCAAGCTTTCCTCCCGTGACCGGCACCATCACTTCATGATGCACCAGCAGCGACTTCAAGTGCGAATCGCCATTGGTTTCGCCGGTCTGATGATGTTCATAGTCCTCGCGAAATGGCGCCATTTCCTCCAACCACTTGTCGATATCGTGGATTAGCCCGCTTTCATTGTCATTCACATACACTCCCGCCGTGATGTGCATGGCTGAAACCAGGATCATTCCCTCCTGAATACCGCTCTTCCGCAGCGCTTCTTCCACCTGCGGCGTGATGTGGATGTACTCCCGATGTTTCTTGGTATTAAACGTCAGGTATTCGGTATGAAATTTCATTCGACTCCTCATTTACGTTGTCATCCCGAGCGAGCGCCACAACGGTGCGAGGTGCACCATCAGCACTGTCATCCCGAATGAGCGCAGCGAACCCAGAGAATCTGCTCCGCATTGTCATCCCGATTGAGCGTAGCGAGCCGAGGGATCTGCGGTTTCGCCGGCCGACGAAATATCCTGCTGCACCAACGCTACCGGGTCTTTGCCTGCGGTTTGACTTTCGCGTATTGTAAGCGCTTACCAGCCGATTCAGCGTGGCCGATCCAACCCATTCCGAAGAGCTGCAGCGCCTGCGCGAGCAACTGGCGCAACTCACTGGACGCGTCTACCGGCTGGAAGGATTGCTCGGCGCTCGTCCCGCCGCAGCAGTTCCTTCGGTGCAGCCCGCCGTCGAGTCCCAGCCTGAATTGCCCGCTGCAACATCGCAGCCAGCATTCGCTGACCAACCTGCGGCGTCATCCCTGAGAGAACCTTCGCCGGCTTATTCTGAACCCGTATTATCCACCCCGCCGACCCGTCCCACCCTCGATGCTTCGCTGGAATCGCGCATTGGCGGCCAGTGGCTCAACCGCATCGGCATCGTGGCAGTTCTGGTCGGACTTTCGTACTTCCTCAAGCTGGCTTTCGACAACAATTGGATTGGGCCTGCGACCCAGGTGATGATAGGAATTGTCGCAGGCATCGCACTCCTTTTCTGGAGCGAGAGTTTCCGTCGCAAGGGCTTTTCGGGATTTGCATTTTCGCTGAAAGCGATCGGCATCGGAGCTCTCTACCTGTCGCTGTGGGCGGCCTGCCAGTTTTACCATCTCATTCCCGCTCCGGTTGCGTTCGGCGCAATGATCCTCGTCACCATCACTTCGGCGGCGCTCTCGCTGCGGCAGAATTCGGAATTGCTGGCCGCGCTCGCCCTGCTCGGTGGATTTCTCACACCGGTCTTGATTTCGACCAACCAGAATCACCAGGTGGTGTTGTTTTCTTATTTGGCGCTGCTTGACCTGGGGACCGTTTGGGTAGTGGCAATCAAAGGCTGGAAGCGTCTGTTGCTTGGCAGCCTTATCGGAACCGCGGTGCTTTTCGGGGCCTGGGCATCCGGTTATTACACCGAAGCGCAGCTGGCATCGACCTTGGCGTTCGCGACGTTCTTTTTCCTGCTGTATGCCGGAGCGCCGTTTCTGGGCCGGCAGGCGGCGGAAGACAGTCTTTCCGCGAACCTCATGGTCGTGTTGGCGATCCTCAATGCGACTTTCTATTTTTCCACCAGCTATCTCATCCTCATCGACCATTACCGCTTTGAGTTGGCCTGGCTGGCGGTCGGCATTGCGGCTTTCTTTCTTGTCCTGACCCGCCTGCTGCAGCGGCGTAGCAGCATTGAGAGCAGAGTGTACGGCCCGCTCTACCTGGCATTGGGGGTAGGCTTTCTGACCATCGCCATTCCTCTGAAACTGGGCGGGCACTGGAATACCCTGGGCTGGATCATCGAAAGCGGCGCACTCTTCTGGGCCGCGCATCGCAGCCACAGCTTATTGCTGCGCGTGCTGGGAGAGTGCGCCTTCGTGCTTGGAGTTGGCCGCCTGATTGTGGTCGACTCCTTCGAATCCGCTCCGTTGCTCGTCAATGCTCGATTCGGTCTGTACCTCGCGGCGATCGCTGCACTCGCTCTGCTGACCTACTACTCCATCACAGAGGGCGGCGATGCCAACCGGCAATGGGCCGCAATGGCGATCATCGGCATCAACTTGCTGGCGCTGCTCGCGTTGCACTTCGAAATCGTCGCCTACTTCCAGCCGCAATTTATCTCGGCATATTCCGAGACGGAACGCCTCAGCATTGCCACGCTTCGAGCCTTTACCTACTCCGCCATCTGGATGCTCTATGGCAGCGCCTTAATGCTGATCGGTTTCTGGAAGCGGTCTGCATTCCTGCGCTGGCAGGCAATCGTGCTGCTCGCCCTGACCGTCATCAAGGTGTTTCTGTTCGACATTGGCACACTGCAGCGAGGCTATCGCATCACCGCGTTTATCGTGCTGGGAGCCATCCTGCTCGCGGTTTCATTCTTCTATCAGCGCAGCCGGCTAAAAAATCTCGCCTAGTTTTCTGATCTGTACTTATTCTTCATCCCATAGTTTCTCCGCCTGCATGAAATTAGGTTGCAAATCGCACCTGCCGCTCTACAATGGCTGCGGTTGGAGACTGTACGCCTGACTCACACAGAAGTTGTACGAGAAGAACGTTAGCAAGCAACTTGGCGACTGGTACTCTAAAGTTGTAATAATTCTTGCAACCTAAGGAGATTTTCTTCCATGAAGCGTTACATTATGATTTTGGCCGCTCTCGTAGTGCTCTCGAGTTTGGGATGGGCACAGGATGGAGCTGCTCTCTACAAAACGAAGTGTGCCGGATGCCACGGAGCGATGGGCGAAGGTAAGATCGGTCCCTCTTTGCAGAAAACGTCCCTGAACCAGCAGCAGATTTCGGACTTACTCACCAACGGCGCTGCCGGCAAGAAAGCGCCGCACAGCAAAGGCCTCGCAAGTTTGACTCCCGATCAGGTTACGCAGATTTCCACTTACGTTGTCAGCCTCAAGAAATAGTTCCCGGAGCGAGAGAACGGAAAGCCGGCCTTTGCGGGTCGGCTTTTTGTTGCGCTGCGCAATGCTCCAAGCTTAGGAATCTCGGATTAATTCCCGGTTTCGAAAGGGCACGGCTTCAGCCGTGCCGCAAGCTCGCAAAATTAACGGGGCTTTAGCCCCTGCGGCAAGTTCGGCAAGCTTCCTTAGAAAGTTACACGTATACCTAGCTGCGCCGCGAACGGAATACCCACGGTCGTTCCCGGCCCGAAGAAATCGCCCAGTGCGCCCTCGGGTATCTCAAGCTGGTTCAGGCTGGTGATAGGCGTGGTTGTGGTGCAGCTCGGGTTCGTGCAAACACTGGTGACATTGGTGATACCTGTCACTGGATTGGGCACCATCTGATTCGCCGGAACCGGAAGCTGGACGACATTGACCGCGAAGTTCGCTCCGGGATTGTTACGGTTGAAGAGATTGAAGAACTCGATGAATGGCAGGATAGTCCAACGCTCGTTGGGTTTGAAAGGACGCGTGACGCGCAGGTCTGACTGGAGGTAAGGCGTGCCGCGGAACTCGTCGAGGCTTGTATACACTCCGTTTACATAGATGCGGGCGGTGTTGTCCGCATTCGTGATGGTGATGGGGCGGGCGCTCTCGAACTGATTGATGCTGCTCACCTCGAATCCACCAGGAATGTGCACCGTGAAGGCCAGCATGAAGCGGCTGGTAACGTTTTCGCCAGATGGTCCGTAGTCTCCCGGTCCGAAAGCATTCAACTGCCCGTTCGCCTGTTGGCAAACGCCATCGACATAGTCAAACAGTTCGCCCAGCAGGCAACCCCATGTGTCCGCCCGGGAAAGCGTGTAGTTCGCGACCACGTTGAAGCGCCGCATATTCCCTGCCAGATGCAGCATCAGCGCGTTGTACTTGGAACGGTTGTCGGACTGGAACACATTGACATTCGGTACCACATTCGCCTGGTCCGTAGCATAGTTCGGGTCTGAGGTAGGAATGAGTGGAGTAGTTAAGTTTGTACCGCTGGTATAGGGGAAAGCGCGGTATCCATGAACGCCGTCTTCGTATACATAATCGGCGCTCACCAGCCATTGATTGTTGAAAGCGTGCTGCACGCCGCCGGTAATATGAATGGCGTAGGGCGTTTTGTAAGGCGATCCAATCACATTGCCCGTGGCCCCGCTGCCGCCGGTCAGGCAGCCGGAACCGACAAGCGCATACGTGCCCGGCCCTCCGGTAAGGCTGCACGATCCGACGGTGTAGTTCGAGCCGTTGACCCCCTGGAATGCAGTCGCCCATCCGTTCTGTGCCAGATCGTCGTAGTACATGCCGAAGCCGGCGCGAAGTACAGTGGTCCCGCTGTTGCCGAGAGAGTAGGCGAAACCCAGGCGCGGCGCGAACTGGTGGTGGTCATCCTGCGGCAGGCTGGGCACAATCGGAATTTGCAACGCCTGCATGGTTATGTACGCGGCGTTATCGGCCTGACTTCGGCCCGAAGCAGTGAATAGCCCCCAAGTCGACTGCCAACGCAAGCCGTAGTTGACCGTGAGTTTGGGAGTGGCTCGCCAGGAGTCCTCGGCGTACAGCGCCATACGCTGAACATTTTGCGAAAAGCTCCCATCCCCGGCAGGAGTGTAAGTACAAGTTGAGCCGTCCGAAGCGGTGAAGTTCACACACTGTGGGTTAAAGGTTCCAAACACGCCGGGATTCTGTATGTAATAAGTTGGATTATTGACGTAGGCGGCAAGAGTCTCGGCCGTGCCAGGAAACGCCCCGCTCAGTACCGGTTCATGAATAAAGTCGACTCCGAACTTGAGCGCATGGGTACCCATAATGTGGCTCAGGTCGTAGCGGATCTGGTATTTCTGCTGATTGCGCAGGTCGGGGAAAAAGGTAATGGGAGTAGCGAATTGGTTGTCGCCATAGGTTTCGAAACCGGAGATGGTCAGCGCCGTGGAACTGAAGGGGAAGGCCAGCGCGTATCCCAGGTTTGAGTTCCGAGTCTGCGTGAGATGCAATAAGCTGGCGTCGAGAACCAGGGTGCCAACCGTGTTTGTATTGAAAGTATAGGTATTGCTGAGCGCCACATTCCAGTAATTGTCGTGCGTAAGCAGACCAGTTGACGGCAATGTGCCCTGCTCCACCAGGTTGTTGTTCGTGACATAGCTGTCTTCCGAGGTACGCAGGAACCAACTCGATTTTGACGATTGCGACCAGTCAAAGCGCACCGTACGCCATGTAGTCGCGAAAGGGAATCGGAACAAAGTTGGGGGTGGCGATAGAAGGAGAGCCGGTGATCAATCCCTGTGCCGCCAATTGCGAGAGCGCGTTAAATTGCGTCATGCTGGCGGGGCTATAGGCGACGCTCGCATCCTCCTGCACGGTCTCGAACGAGGTGAAGAACCACACCTTGTTTTTTACGATGGGACCGCCAATGGTCGCCACATAGTTCTGGCGGGAGAACGGCTGCTTGGGATTGTTCACGCAAACACCGTTCGTGCAGGTTTGCGCCGGATTCTCAATTGGGAAGCGGGCGTTAAGCGCTGCCGCGCGCTCATAGACAGCCAAGTCGCCGTGCCAATCGTTGGTGCCGTGCTTGGTGGTGATCACGACCGACCCGGCAGTCGTCCACCCGGTATCCGCATCTTCATTCGAAGTGCGCACGGCAAATTCCTGAAGGCCATCGGGCGAGAAATTTTGCAGAAAACCGCCGATCCAGTCGTCGGAGTTGTCGGCGCCGTCAACCGACAGTTCGTTGTTCAAGCCAGAGCTTCCGCCGGTGGAGACGGCGGTGATGCGCGCCTTGGTCGGATCGGAAGGCTCAACCGGCTCAGTTCCGGGTACGAGATAAGCGATATTGGCAAAGCTGCGCGCCGGCAGCGGAAACGTTTCCAGGTCCTTGCTGTCCACTACGCCCGCCACGCACGGCGCTCGACGTATCCAGCGTTTCGGTCGTAATCCCGGAAGACTTCGCCTGCACATTCACCGTTTCATGCGCGGCTGCGGGTTTGAGCGTAATCGTGACATCGCGCACCACACTGACTGCGGTGTCTACATCGGCCGTGGCCTCCGTGAAACCTTTAGCCGTAACGGCTACCTGATAGGGACCGGGCAGAAGGCCATCAATGCGAAATTCTCCGCGATCGTTTGCCGTTGCCTCGCGCGCGATGGAGGACCCTGACCCGGTTAACCGGACAACGACCTGGGCGCCCACTACTCGCCTGCCGCTTTGGTCAACGACCACGCCTCGCAGCGTGCTGGTGGAATTCTGCGCATGCAAAAGTGACGGGGATACAAGAAGAAGAATCGCACCTAGAGCAAAGAGGACACGGTGAGTTCGACGGGAGCATCTGATCAGAGCCGACTGCATTGCTTGATTTCCTCCAGACCGTTGCGGAGTAGTGGAATAGCTAACTATTAGGGCAGATACACTTCGAAAAGATAGTCAAGGCTATCCTGCCGCTACAGCTACTACCATTGGTAGTACTAAATGTCCGTTGTAGATCGCTATCCACTTACCATCAGCAAGATTCAGTAAGGAGTCATTTCGTGATCTGTAGCAGGAAGGAAGTTGTGGTTCCCATAACCTCGACGCTAGTGCGCCGAAGTTGAGACGCTGCTGGCCAGCGCATGCAGCATATCGAAGATTTCATGCCCCCGCTCGTCGGGCGAGAGCGATTGCAGTTGCGCGCACGCTACGAATTGCGGCGCCTGCTTGCGGAATACGACGTATAAAAACTCGCTCGATCGCGTCGCCAGTAACGGGTCGAGCACGTTTCCCGGCTTGCTCTGACAGTCCGCCTGAGAGCTGAGCACCATAGGATCGAGGCTATGCACACTCCAGCCTTCCAGCGATTTTGGCCGAATGCGGCGGGTTCGTCCCCGCCACAAGTGCTTCTGAACATACAGGCTGAGACCGGGGTGAGATCCAAGTTCGGCTTCGAAGGTCACCGTCTCCTTCCACCGGTGCAGCCGGCTCAAAAGCCAGCGCAGTGGCATTTCGCGTGGTTCCAGTCGCACCGCCAGCGACGCTCGCCGAAAAATCGGTGGGCACAGCCGCAGTTCCACATGGAAGCATGAGGCACTATCCCAGCTGATACCACCGACCGATCCACGGTCCGAAAAGGCCCGCTGAATCCAACCCAGAATATGTCTGGAGCGGCGCCGGTTAAGGTGTCGAAACCAGAGGTACCACGTCGCAGCCAGCAGCGCCCCGCCTATCGAGCCGAGAATGAAACTCTCGAGCATTCTCCCGGTGAGATGCAAAGAGCAAAGCCGGGAGATGCTACGGTTTCCACGAGTTCGTCCCGCCAGGTCCGTACCGCAAAGACAGACGCGCCGCATCCACCTCGGGCGATTGAGAATCGGCTTTGTCGCCGGATTACGTGCCGCCGGCCTGAGCGATCCCGCGGAATATAATCAGCTGGATCCTTATGCCAACCAACACACGCTACACCCGTCGATGGAGCAAACTCCTGCTCATCGCTGCGCTTTTTTGTCCGCTCGGAATGTATTGCGCTGCGCAAACCAGCCCGCCTGCCCCGACACCGTCTATCCCCGGTCCGCCCAGCGGCCCTCCCGAAGATCCATGGGAGATCCAGCAGCGCAAAGAGGCACTAAAGAAATTCAATCTGCAACGGCAGCAAGAGATCAAGAAGGACGCGGACAAGCTCCTGGAACTGGCCACGGAACTGAAGCAATCGGTCGACAAGAGCAACGAGAATACTCTGTCGCTGGATGTGATTAAGAAGGCCGACCAGATCGAGAAGCTAGCCAAGACGGTGAAAGACAAGATGAAAGGGCCGTGAACCCCCGCAATAGAGTGACGAAAGTACGACCCGAACTCTGCCGATGCGATGCAAAAATAACCAGGGCCGGCTTCCGCTAGAAAGCCGGCCCGGTTGTTGCTGGGGAGAAAACCTATTGCTAGAACGTCGTTAACGCTGTGCCCGGCTCTCGCCAGGTATACGAGCCCAGCATCTTGAGGTAATTGCCGCGCAGGAACGCTGCCGGATTTTCCACGTTCACCATGCTCATGCTGCCGCGCATCTGTCGAACCGAAACGTACTCGTGCTCTTCCATCCAGCTTTCCATTCCGGCCAGGACCACTCCGATGTGTTCAATGCCATACTTCAACAGCGCCGAGGTCATCATGGTGACATGCGCTCCCGCCATCATGCACTTCAGCACGTCGGACGAATCGTGAACTCCGCCGGTGATGGCGATGTACGTTTCAACCTGATGATAGAGAATTGCGGCCCAGTGCAGCCGGAGCCTCAACTCGTGCGGACTGCTTAGAACCAGGTTCGGTACAACTTCCAGTTCCTCAAGGTCGAAGTCAGGTTGATAAAAGCGATTGAAGATGACCACTCCGTCAGCGCCCGCTTCCGAGAGGCGTTTGACGAAGTTGGCGCACGAAGTGAAGTACGGTCCCAGCTTCACTGCAATGGGGATGTGGACATTCCTTCGAATCGCGCGCACCAGGTCGCAGTAACGCGTCTCCAGATCTGCCGCCGTCAGAGACGGATCGGTAGGAATGTCAAAAATGTTCAGCTCCAACGCGTCGGCGCCGGCCTGCTCCATGTATTCCGAGTAACGGACCCAGCCTCCGGGTGAGCGGCCGTTCAGGCTGCCGATTACCGGAATCGTCACCGAAGCTTTTCCTTTGCGCAACAGCTCCAGGTAACGATCGGGGCCCACGTGATACTTCTGCATGTCGGGCAGGTAAGAGGTGGACTCGGCATAGCTGTTGATCCCCTGCTCCAGAGCATTGTCGATGTTCTCGCTCTCCGCCTCGATCTGCTCTTCCATGAGCGAGTACATCACGATGGCCGAAGCGCCGGCATCTTCCAGCCGTGGGAAGTTTTCCAGCTTCTCCGTTAGCGGGGAGGCCGATACCACGACCGGGTTCCTCAGCTTCAGTCCAAGATAGTTAGTAGAAAGGTCGATCATGATTTCTCCTCGCGGTGCTTATACCTTCTCGAAATTCATCGCGGCCATGTGCTGGTAGAGCTTCCAGCGCTCGTTGACGTTTTCCTGAGCGGCCTGCAACAGCTTCTTGGCCTCCTCAGGATTACTGTTGACCAGCATGGTGTAGCGGGTCTCGTTGTAGATGTATTTCTCCAGCGGAATGCTGGGCGCGCGCGAATCGAGCAGGAACGGGTTCTTGCCTTCTTTGGCGAGCGTCGGGTTATAGCGGAATAGCGGCCAGTGTCCGGAATTGACCGCGGCCTTCTGCTGCTCGATGCCATGAACCATGTCATAGCCGTGTGCGATGCAGTGGCTGTAGGCGATGATCAGCGACGGGCCGTCATAAGCCTCGGCTTCCTGGAAGGCTTTCATCGTTTGCCCATCGTTGCCGCCCATGGCGATGTGTGCCACATAGGCGCGACCGTAATTGATGGCCATCATGGCGATGTCTTTCTTGGGAGTACGCTTGCCGCCGGCGGCGAATTTGGCTACCGCGCCTAGCGGCGTGCGACTTCGACATCTGGCCGCCAGTGTTGGAGTAAACCTCGGTGTCGAGCAGCAGGATGTTGACGTTGGCCGTGGAAGCCAGCACGTGATCGAGGCCGCCGTAGCCGATGTCGTAGCCCCATCCGTCGCCGCCGATGATCCATACGCTCTTCTTCACCAGTTCGTCGGCAACTGCCAGCAGGTCGCGCGCCGCGGATGACTTGTTCCCGCTCAGCTTTTCTTTCAGCGCCTTCACTCGCTCACGCTGGGCGAAGATGCCTTCTTCGGTTGATTGGTCCGCGCTCAACAGCCCCACGGCGAGTTCATCGCCGATGGTCGATGCCAACCGCTCGACCAGTTCCTTTGCGTATTGGTTCTGCTTGTCGACAGCCAGACGCATGCCCATGCCGAACTCGGCGTTGTCTTCAAACAGTGAGTTCGACCAGGCCGGCCCGCGGCCTTCAGAGTTCGTCGTGTACGGTGTCGTCGGCAGATTGCCGCCATAAATCGATGAGCAGCCGGTGGCATTGGCAATCAATGCCCGGTCGCCAAACAAGCGGGTCATGGTGGAAATGTAAGGAGTTTCCCCGCAGCCCGAGCAAGCGCCGGAGAATTCGAAAAGCGGCTCCAGCAGTTGCGCGTCTTTCACCTGTCCGTGCGACACCTTGTCGCGCGACAGCTCGGGGATCGACAGGAAGTAGTCCCAGTATTCGTTGTACTTCTCCCGCAGCGCAGGCTGAGGCTGCATGTTGATGGCGCGATGCTTGACTTCGCTCTTGCTCTTAGCAGGGCAGATCGCTACGCACAGTCCGCAACCCGTGCAATCTTCCGGAGCGACTTGCAGCGTGTACTTCAGGTCCGAAAATTCGCGCCACTTGGGAACCGCGGTCTGGAAGCCTGCGGGCGTGTGATTGATCGCCTTCGGATCGTAAACTTTCGCCCGGATGACCGCGTGCGGGCAAACCATGACGCACTTGCCGCACTGGATGCAAAGCTCTTCATCCCACACTGGAATTTCCAGCGCGATATTGCGTTTCTCCCACTTTGTGGTACCCGTGGGGAAAGTGCCATCGATCGGCATCGCGCTGACTGGGATCTCATCGCCGTCTCCGGTGATCATCAGCGCTTCCACGTTGCGTACGAATTCGGGAGCGTTGGCCGGCACCGCGGGACGCATCTCGAACCTCGAGGTGATGGTCTGCGGAACCTTCACTTCGTGCAGGTTTTCCAGTGCCGAATCGACCGCGGCAAAGTTTTTGCGGACCACCGATTCGCCGCGCTTGCCATAGGTCTTCTCGATGGAGTGCTTAATGGCGGCGATGGCGTCCTCGCGCGGCAGCACGCCGCTGATGGCGAAGAAGCAGGTCTGCATCACCGTGTTGATGCGGCCGCCCATTCCTGCCGCCCGGGCCACATTCACTCCGTCAATCACGTAGAAGCGCAGCTTCTTCTTGATGATGGTTTCCTGCGCCGAACGCGGCAGATTGTCCCATACTTCATCCGGTCCGAAAGGACTGTTGAGGAGGAATACCGCGCCTTCATCGGCAGTCTTGAGAACGTCAAGCCGTTCCATGAAGCCGAACTGGTGACAAGCTACGAAGTTGGCGCGGGAAATGAGATACGTGGAACGAATCGGCTTCTTGCTGAAGCGCAAATGCGACGTCGTCACCGCACCCGATTTCTTGGAGTCATAAACGAAGTAGCCTTGCACATTCAGGTCAGTCTCTTCGCCGATGATCTTGATGGTGTTCTTATTCGCACCCACGGTGCCATCCGCGCCCAGGCCGTAGAACATGGCGCGAACCGTCTCCGGCGCTTCGGTCGAGAAAGCTGGATCGTAGGGCAGGCTGGTATGGGTGATGTCGTCGTTGATGCCGATGGTGAAGTGGTTGTGCGGGGTGGTCTTGGTCAGCTCTTCATAAATGCGGTTGACCATCGCCGGCGTGAATTCTTTGGACGAAAGGCCGTAGCGGCCTCCAATGACCTTCGGAAAAGTCGCCATGGGAACTTTGCCGGCGGTGAATCCCTCCGTCAGCGCCGTGATCACATCCTGATAGAGTGGTTCGCCGATGGCCCCAGGTTCTTTCGTGCGGTCGAGGACGGCGATGCTCTTGACCGTGGAAGGCAGCGCTTGCAGGAAATCTTCTACCGAGAAAGGACGCATGAGCCGAACCTTCAACATGCCGACTTTCTTGCCTTGCGCCGTGAGGTAGTCCACGGTTTCATGAACCGCTTCGGCGCCTGATCCCATGACGATGATGACAGTTTCAGCATCCGGAGCGCCTTCATATTCGAACAGCCGATATTGGCGCCCCACGATCTTCGCGAACTTGTCCATCGCGTTCTGCACGATGGTGGGACACGCCAGGTAATACGGATTCACCGATTCACGGCCCTGGAAGTACACGTCGGGATTCTGGGCAGAGCCACGTAGCACCGGATGATCGGGTGAGAGCGCGCGTTCACGATGTGCCCGCACCAGATCGTCGTCGATCATGGCCCGCATGTCATCCAGGCTGAGCTGCTCAATCTTGGAAACTTCGTGCGAAGTACGGAAGCCATCGAAGAAATGCAGGAAGGGAATGCGCGACTCCAGGGTGGCCGAGTGCGCGATCAATGCCAGGTCCATCGCCTCTTGCACCGAGTTCGATGACAGCAGCGCGAATCCAGTGGCGCGGACAGCCATGGCGTCCTGATGATCGCCAAAGATGGATAGCGCCTGTGCTGCGAGGGCGCGCGCCGCGACGTGAATGACGCATGGCGTCAGCTCGCCAGCAATCTTGTACATGTTGGGAATCATCAGCAGCAGGCCTTGCGACGATGTGAAGGTGGTGCCCAGCCCTCCGGCTTGCAGCGCTCCATGCAAAGCACCAGCCGCGCCGGCTTCGCTCTGCATCTCGATGACGTTGGGGACCGTGCCCCAGATGTTCTTCTGCCCTAGCGACGACCAGGCATCCGAAGACTCTCCCATGGGCGACGAAGGGGTGATGGGATAAATGGCGGCAACCTCGCTGACGTGGTAAGCCACGTACGCGACCGCTTCATTGCCATCAAGGGTCACTTTCTCTCTCGACATCTTGCCTCCAGCGCTTTGCTCGTCTTTAGGCGAAGCTTCGCATGCCACCGATGAATTCGTACGAAGGCTAGCAGCCGGCGAAGCAGAATATTCAGTTGTTTTCACGTCTTGTTCCCCCAGGACCGCATCAGTGCACGGTCGTTATGAACTTAGGAATCAGTACTGTCTACGATAGGGGGTTGATGTACAGAGGGGCTGTGATGCGGGTAGTTACAAGTCTGTGACGTGGGTCACATACAGACGGTTGAGGCTATGCGCGAAGAAGGGCTTTGCGGTCGTCCAAGCAAAGCTGTATGCAATAAAAAACGACGTTAAACGTGACGAAAGAAAGAACACTGTCGGATTCAACCGCAGTGGCTGCCCGGCAGTTCACACCACCATGGCGCGTGGATTGAAGATTATCCGTGGGTGACGCGTGCGAATCATCCCAATGCTGCGAACTCGCTCATAGGCGCCATGTAGGTCCTGGCTCAGCATTCGCACCACCTGCATGCACAATTCCCGGTTTTCCCGCAGGAACTTCAGCAGGTCTTTTCGGCGAACGAACACCACCTGCGAGTTGTCCAGCAACTCGGCTGTGATCTCGTAGGGGGTATTGGACAGCGTTGCTCCCAGTCCCAGGACCTCTCCCGGACCAGCCACCCGCAGCGTCAGGCGCTTTCCGGTGTCTGAGCAGATGGAAAGCTTGGCACGTCCATCACAGAGGATGTAGATGCCGCGAACCGGCCGTCCCTCGGCGAACAGGATCGTGTTTCTGGGGTAGGAACCCAGTGATTTGATTTCGTCGAAGGCCTTCAACGACTCCGCGGGCATGTCGCAAAAGAGGCGATCGGGTCGGAAATCGCAAGTCAAGCAACTCGACTGAATCGTGCTTTCCATACTGCAGAAATACCGCTTCGACTGGTTTAACGCAGTGACTGCAGTCACCGGTTTTCGTGACCTTATTCACAGTGGGGCCCGAAATGGCTCACTTGGAAGGTGCTAAGGAGGGTGTCGTAGTCAGAAAGAAACACACTCCCACGGCGTAGTAGGCGCCGGCTGCCTGTGCGGCAACTTTATTGCGTGATGGCCATCGCTTTCAGTGCGGCCTTGTTGCGTATCAGCAGCGTCGAGCCTTTGGCTTGCACGATTTGCCGCTTCTTCAGATCCGCGAACAGGCGAGTTACTGTCTCCCGCGACGTGCCGATCATTTGTGCGATCTCTTCATGAGTCAACGCCAGCTTCAGGCGCGGTTCAATCTTGGCGCCCTCGCCGTTCTTGGCACTCCACTCCAGCAGCAGCTTGGCCAGTTTCTCACCGGCCGAGTGCGACAATCCCAGAGAGCGTATCTCGCGGCAGGCGGAGTTGTACTTGTCGCTCAGTTGCTCGGCCACCCGCAGGCAGGCTTCGCTGTGCTCTTTCAGAAAGCGCAGGAACTCTTCACGTTTCACAAAGTTCACCTGGCACGGATCGACTGTCTCTGCCGTCAACTCGTAGGGCTTGCCGCTCACAGTAGCGCTCAGGCCCAAAACTTCTCCGGGCTCGGCTATCTTCAGGATCAGTGTCTTCCCGTCGGTCGAGCAGATGGACAGCTTCACGCGGCCTTTGCACAGTACGAAGATTCCCCGTGGTGCTTGTCCTTCTACGAAAAGCACGGCGCCTTTAGGATAGGCCGTGGCGTATTTAATGTTTTCAAAGGATTGCAATGCTGCCGGTGGAAGATCGCAGAAAATATGTTCTGCTCGCATTTTGCATGCCAGGCAGCTTTCGATAATGTCCAACCCGTATGGTGTCAACACAACGACCCCCTGTACTTCACATCGTATCTCCGTGATTTACGGCCGGAGCATATGTGAGCGCTCCGAGGGGCCAAGATCAACCGGGTCGTACTACCTTTTTGGTCGACGAACCATGCCCAGTGCCGGCGGTCACCTGCGTGGGTGACGCGCAAAATTCGCAGCACCAGCCTTAAATGCGGCTGTGCTCGCTCTGTTGGCCACCTGCGGCATTTCGCGGTCTGCTCCAGATACACCCCAGCGGAACATTCCGACCGCACATCCAACAAGTACACACGTCACAACCACATGTGATTTATGATGATCGCAGGCGAACGCGGGGCCGCCCAAGTGCCCCATTCCAACGGTTAGCCGTGCCTCTGAGCAACGCACCGGACAACTGTGGAGTCTAATTCTGATTTGAGCGAGAACCCCATCGAAATCCGGCAACAGCAGAACCCAGCTTCAGCCTCGGTTCCTGATCTCAGTATCGTAATTTCCGCGATCGATGAACGCGAAAACCTGGAAATCCTGCTGCCTGCGCTCTGGGAAGTGCTGACCACGATGCAGGTCAGGGCCGAGATTATCGTGGTTGATGGCGGATCGCATGACGGTACGCCCGAGGCCGCCGAGAGCCGCGGAGCCCGCGTCCTCCGGCAGACGGAGCCGGGCTACGGTGGAGCGCTGCTGGCCGGGTTCGCCGCCGCCCAAGCGCCGTTCGTCCTGACCATGGACGCCGACCTGTCGCATCGGCCATCTTTCGTCTCTGAGATGTGGCAGGCCCGCCAGAGGGCCCATGTGTTGATTGCATCCCGGTACGTGCCAGGGGGCAGGGCAGACATGTCTGCACTTCGCCGATTCCTCAGTAAGATTTTGAATGCCACCTACGCCCGCGTGCTTTCACTTCCTTATAAAGATCTTTCCAGCGCCTTCCGAATGTACAAGCTGGATGCGGTTAAGAGCCTGCAACTGCAGGCCCGCGATTTCGACGTATTGGAAGAAATCCTGTTGCGTGTCTACGCCGAAGGTTGGAGCATTGCCGAGTTGCCGTTCCATTACCGGGGGCGTCCCTCCAGGAAGGAGAATGCGAAGCTTCTTAAGGTCGCGGCCGCCTACTTAAAGACCCTGGTCCGCATGTGGCGGCTCCGCAATTCGGTGGATTCTGCGGACTACGATTATCGCGCGTTCGATAGCCCGATTTGGCTGCAGCGCTACTGGCAGCGCAAGCGTCATGAGATCATTCTCGACTTCACCGGCGATTCTTCCGCCGTTCTTGACATAGGCTGTGGCTCCAGCCGTATTATCCTCGACCTTAAAGAAGCGGTCGGCATGGACATTCTTTTTCGCAAGCTCCGCTTCCTGAAGCCCAATCACTCCAAGCTCGTTCAAGCCTCGACCTTCGCTCTGCCCTTCAAGCCCGAGAGCTTCGATGTGGTGATCAACTCGCAGGTGATCGAGCACATTCCGGAAGATCCGGAAATCATGAATGAAATGTGGCGCGTGCTTCGGCCCGGCGGTACGCTCATCTTAGGGACACCGGACTACGGACGTTGGTCGTGGGTTGCGCTGGAATGGATGTATGGCAAGGTTTTGGAGGGCGGTTACGCGCACGAGCATATCACCCACTACACTCGGCAGAGTCTGGCCGAATTGATCCGTGCCAACGGATTTGAGGTGCTGGACTGTAAGTACGTCGGTTACTCGGAAATGATATTCAAGGCGCGAAAACCCGTTACTGGCGTGCGGTCAAGTAGTTCGGTCAGCGACAAACTGGCGGTCTCACGATAGCACCGAACCCGCACGGCCTATGGCTATTCGCCGCCGCGAGTCATCCACAATGGCATCAATCCTAAGATCCGCGACCGCGTTACCAGCTAGGCAGCCTACCTTGGGCCGCTGTCAGGAATATCTGCAAACCGTAGACCGCTCTCACCTTGAGATAGGGTTAAGCTCGCTCGGCGTCACGGTAATGCTGCTATTGGCCATGGCTGCGGCGGCTTACGGCTACCAGGCAATTCTGGCTATTGTTACGGGGCGACATCTTTACGGCGACGGGTCCTGGTTCCTGGTGAAGATGCTCAGCGAAAACCAGGTCGCAGTCTGGAACGTTCACGGCTGGCGCGATTTCTTTGTGGGACGATTCGGCGCTTTTGCTTATCAGGAATATCCCACTCTCTTAGCGGCTCGATTGCATGTGCACAGCCCCAAACTTCTCAGCCTGATCTACGGCGCCACTCTGTTTTCGTTTAAGCCGCTCAGCATTCTGCTTTGTTATCGCTTTGCCCGCGACAAACGACTCATCATCTTTCCCCTGCTCACGCTGTTTGCCATCACCATGAACAGCGAAGTGTATCTCGTCTCCGAAACCCATTTGATGAGTGCGTTGTTTTGGCCGGCTTTGTTCGGCCTAATGTATCGCCGCAAGTTCGGGCCATTCGACTTGGCGGCTATGGTCGTCATTTCCGCGCCTCTTCTGGTTTGCTACGAGACCATGGCGATCTACGGTCTGATCCTCTGCGCCGCCTGTGTTTATCGGTATCTGGCGGTGGCACAGAGCAGGCGAGAGAAATGGCTGAGCTGGGCATTTTGTGCCTGGTATGCGCTGGGCGTGCTGTTTGCGGTGATGGCAATTATGTTTCCCCGTGACGTGGCCAACCGCCAGGGTTTCCTGAAGAGCATGCTGTTTGTGTTGCACAACGACCACATTGCCGCGCGTGTCTCGTGCGTAGTTTTGATCTTGTGCGCCTTGATCGTGCTGGTTCCGGAGCGCTACCGGATCGTCCTTAACGGCTTTGTAGGAATTGCCGTGCTCTGCTCATTGGCAATCCCTCTACGTATCGTCCTGCATCCCGAGACAACTCACTTCGGCACTCATGTGATTGCTCGCACCATGAATGCCAGCGTGCCACTGGTCCTCGCCGCCGCTTACCTGGCTTTACATTTCCATTTCTTGCAAGTAGGAACGGCCAAGTATCAGCGACTCTTCGTGATTGCGGCGGTTCTGGGGATCTGTCAATCCGGCTGGAGCATGGTCGCCAGCACGCAGTGGTCGAACATGCTGACAGTATTGCGTGTGGAGTTGCAGACTCATTCCGGGCCGGTGCCCTTCGACGACACGCTGCTATCGCAATTCGTGGTGGATGGACAGCCCATACGTAACCTGCATGCGGATTGGCCGTTGATGTCGCTGAGCATCCTGTATTCTGACCGTCGTACCGTGCAGACTATCCTGCTGCCGCCGGTCGGCAGCTTCGAGCCCTTTGACCCAAATTCCGCCGCGACGCTGCCGAATCTCAAGCGGTTCGGTTTCTCGTACGATCCGTATCTGGCCGCCCTGAGAGCAAGCCAGCATCGATGATCGCAGCTATCCGCTTCTGCGAATGATTCGCCTGTGAAATGCCGAATCGACTGACCTAGGCCGTCGTCAATTGCGGTGCGCTCACCTGCTCGGCATCCAGCACTACTGCAATTGCATGAACTACGGATGCAATGCGCACGGCCGCCAGGATTTTCTCCTCGCTAACGCCCTTTTCGCGCAGCGTTTTTTCGTGGGAGTCCACGCAAGTTCCGCAGCCATTGATCGCCGACACCGCCGTCGACCACAGCTCGAAGTCGAGCGGATCGATGCCATGTGTCCGCATTACGTTCATGCGCAGCCCAGCCCGCATGGTGCCGTACTTCTCATTCGAGGTAAGGTGCAGGAAGCGATAGAAAATGTTGTTCATCCCCATGATGGCGGCAGCGGCTTTGCTGGCCTCCAGCGCCTCGGGGGTCAAGTGGGTGGCGGCTTCTTCCAGCGCCGCCTGAATGAACTGCTGATTGCGCGCTGCGATCGCCGAAGCAACTACGGTTCCCCACGCCTGCTGTTCATTCAACTCCGTCTGCTGGCGAACCACGCTCGAGAAGTTAAGTTTCAGGTCCTTTGCGTATGCGGGAATAATGTCCATCAGAGTATCGAAATTCATAGCTTTCCTTTTTGTATATCGCGTTTTGAGCTAGCGGTGCCAGTCGCGCCGCCTTCGCACCGGCGCCGCGCAGATCGTCATGGCGTGGCGAAAGGCGCAACGCTTATCACGAGCGCTGCGCCTGAAACGCATTCACGATTTAGAAGCCGGCACGCCGATTGAGCGTCGCTCTGCCGGAAGTGGCGTGAGCAAGTCCATTCTGTAGCGCCCTCGCCTGCGGCTCTGTACGTGTGCTCAGACCTGCAGAGTCTCCTGGCCCTTCTGCCAGTTGCACGGGCAGAGCTCGTCAGTTTGCAGCGCGTCCAGCACTCGCAGAACTTCCTGCGGGTTGCGGCCTACCGACAGATCGGTGACATAGGCGAAGCGAATTACATTGTCGGGATCGACGATGTAAGTCGCCCGCTGGGCCACGCCTTCCTTTTCATCGATGATTCCCAGTTGTCCGGTCAGGTCGCGCTTGATATCGGCCAGCATGGGGAAGGGAAGATCCTTCAGATCAGGATGGTGGTTGCGCCATGCCAGATGAACGAATTCCGAGTCAGTGCTTCCGCCCAGTAGCTGCGTGTCGCGCTCCTGGAATTCTCTGTTCAATTTGCCGAAGGCGGCAATTTCGGTTGGGCAGACGAACGTAAAATCTTTCGGCCAGAAGAAGAAAATCTTCCACTTGCCGCTGTAGTCTTCATTGGTAATCGTTTTGAATGCGTTATCTTTGTTGGTGCTGACTGTGGCCGTGACACTGAAGTCAGGGAACTTCTCGCCTATTCCTAGCATCTTGCTTTCTCCATGTAGGGTATTAGTTATGAGTTCTTGATTCTGACGCTACGCACGTCTTGCAAACTCCTTGTATTTCGATACTGAACTTCTCCAGCCTGAAGCCCGCGGGCAACTTGCCTCGCAGCTTAACCGGAGCCAGGAATTTCTCTTTCAGATCGATGATGGAGCGGCAACGCGTGCAAACCAGATGATGATGGGGATGAAGATTGGCCTCGATGCGCCAAGTGCCATGATGCAGACTCACTTCGCGCAACATGCCCGCCTCAAGGAAGGTCTTGAGGTTCTTATATACGGTCGCTAGCGAGATCGACGGCAAGTCTTGTTTTACCTGCTCGTAGATCTCCTCAGGCGAATAATGCCCGGGACGCGAGACCACAGCTTCAAAAATTCTCTGCCGCTGATGGGTCGCCGCCAGATTGTGCGCGCGGCACAAGTGGCGGAACTCGTTATAAGTCTCCCGGCGCATATCTATCAGATGATAATCATTATCAAACGATGCAGTTTCTCCGCTGCATTCTGCTCCCCACACATGCGCCCCGCCTTGCATTACCAGCGACTACTCCTTCTCCATTACACTCGTAATCTTACTGGCGGTTGAACCTTGTCCATGCTCTTCCAGAGAATCTGTGTCTTTTGTGGTTCCAATTTGGGAAACGGGCCGGCTTACCGGGCGGCTGCCGAACGTCTCGGCACTTTGTTGGTCGAGCGCCACATTGAGTTGGTCTATGGCGGCGGCAATATTGGACTGATGGGCGTGCTGGCCGATACAGTATTGCGGCTCGGCGGTCGCGTAACCGGCGTCATTCCTGAGTCATTGATGGGGAGGGAAGTGGGCCACCGCGGCTTGACTGATCTGCGCGTGGTCCGTTCCATGCACGAGCGTAAGGCCTTGATGTCCGATCTGTCCGATGGCTTCATCGCGTTGCCCGGCGGATTTGGCACCTTGGAAGAGTTTTGCGAGGTGGTGACCTGGTCTCAGCTGGGCTTGCAATCCAAGCCCTGCGGCTTGCTGAATGTCGAGAACTATTACGCGCCGCTGCTCGAGTTATTTGATCACGCCGTGCGCGAAGGATTTCTAAGCCAGCCCAGCCGGCAGCTGGTGTTGGACGACGAAAATCCCGAGCGGCTGCTTGAGAAGATGGCGGAGTTTCGATCTGAACCGTCAACCAAATGGATTGGCAGGGATGAGCGGTAGGGACGGGATGACACCCTACGCCGGAGGACTTCCGTAGCGGGATGACCCCCGATACCGGAGCAATGTAAGTAGAAAAATATCTCTGTGTCTCAGTGCCTCTGTGGTTAGGCTCTTTCTTCAGCCCAGGCTCTTCGCTTTTCTGCCTCAGCTTGCGTGAACACTCCCGCAATCCTCGTCCCACAATTGATACAGCAGCCATCCTTCAGCCGGTTCGACATCACTGAATGCCACGAGCGTGTGATCACCACTTGCTTGCATCCGGTGCAGATTGTATTTCCACCATCGGAAAAGATGTTGCCTTCGTACACGTACTTCAGTCCCATCTGCTGGGCGATTCTGCGGGCGCGATGCAGCGTCTCCGGAGGTGTCGGCGGCTTGTCTTGCAGCTTGAAATCCGGATGGAACGCTGTGAAGTGCAGCGGAACGTCGTCGCCCAGGTTTTCCAGCACCCAGTCGCAGAGCTCCTTGAATTCGGAGTCTCCATCGTTCAGCGTGGGAATGATCAGGTTGGTGATCTCGAACCACACGCCGGTCTCGTGCCGCAGCCACTTCAGCGTGTCGAGCACAGGCTGCAGATGCGTCAGCGTGATCTTGCCATAGAAATCCTCAGTGAAGGCCTTCAGGTCGATGTTAGCGGCGTCGATGTAGCGATAGATGTCGAAGAACGCCTCGCGCGTGATGTAGCCGTTGGACACCATCACGGTGTTCAGGCCGGCGTCGTGGGCTTCGCGCGCGATGTCGATGACGTACTCACCCCAGATGGTCGGCTCGTTGTAGGTGAAGGCGATGTGGGGCGCGTGGTGTTCCAGCGCAACCTCTACCACGTCCTCAGGTTTTAGGGCTAACGAGTTGACCTGATCGGATTTAGCCTTGGAGATATCCCAGTTCTGGCAGAAGGAGCAGCCCATGTTGCAGCCGGCAGTTCCCATGGAAAGAATCTTGGTCCCCGGGAAGAAGTGATTGAGCGGCTTCTTCTCGACCGGATCCATGGCGATCGCCGCGGGACGGCCGTAGCCGAGTTGGATCAGCCGTCCACCTTCATTCTTGCGGATGAAGCAGAAGCCGTGCTGGCCTTCTCCGATATGACAATGGCGCGGGCACAGGTAGCAGTGCAGCCGCCCATCGGCCATCGTCTCCCACCAGCGCGCCTCGTGGACTTGGGGCTGTAAGACTGTTAACTGCATGGTAACTGCTCAAGATTTATTGTAACGCCGAACGGAGCACTCAGCACTCAGCAATTAGCATTCAGCTCGATTGCGAAGCGCGGTGAAAACAATGGCAAGCAGGTCCGCGCACAGACCAATTCGTTAGGAGGTTGGATTTGTAGTTGGCTGAGTGCCCGGTACTGACTGCTGATCAGTAAACGAAAAGGGCGGTGGGCGCCTATTTACTTCTGTTGGGGTTCGGCGCCCACCTTGGATTTGGGTTACTGGTATAGACGTTGCCCGCGGGGAAAAGTTCGCCGCATCGCCGAAATCAGCGTGGTTTTTACAAATCTTCACAATCGGGCAGCGTAGCTTGACTGCGCATCCATGACACCGCGGTAAAAGCCGGTCCCTTCACTTGACCTAGTCGCAGACCTGAAGGAATCCACTCCGAGTAGCCTCAAGGGCTAGAGCCCGTCGTTCAAACCGCTCATACGGCACGGCTGAAGCCGTGCCCTTTCAAAACAGATTTATGAGATAGTTTGATAGCTTCTAGTCGCTAATTGCTAATTGCCAACTGCTAGTTGCTAGTTGCTGCCTTAGCTTCCGGCAAAATGATCTTCTCCAAGTACTCAATCGGCAGTGGACCCTGATCGAGCGCACGATCGTGGAACTCTTCCAGAGTAAAGCTGCTGCCCTTGGCTGCCTGATACTTCTTGCGCAACTCCCACCACTGGCGAGTTCCGACAAAGTACGTGGGCAGCTGCGTCGAACTTAACTTGGCGCGCACCAGCTTGCCTTCAGCTTCGGCCTCTGTCTGGAAGCACTCTTTCGTCATCAGGTCGAGCGCTTCCTGATCGGTCATATTCATGGTCTGCAGGCGAATGTCGAGGATCGTGTTGGCCGTCGCGCGCAGCCAGATCTTCAGTCTCACCAGGTGGAACTTCGGATTGAAATCGAGATAGCCTTCCTGGGTCATCACGTCCGCGCCATACTCGGCCCAGCCTTCGACATAGGCTCCATTGCCGAACAGGTCGCGCAGCACGCGCCGCGTGGGTGGCTGCACGTCGTCGGCATGTTCGGCCTGAACGTAGTGGCCGGGCAGCGCTTCGTGAATCGTCAGCCACTTCAGCGTGTAGTTGTTGTACTCGCGCAGCTTGCTCTCGACTTTCGCCGCAGGCATCTTGGGGTCGATGGGCGTCACCCAATATTGGGCTTCGGCATTGGGCTCCAGCGGCGGCGCGCCATGAAATCCCGCGACCGAGTAGATGCCGCGCTCGAACTCCGGCGTGGGAATCACCTTCAGGTTGTCGCGGCTGCTGAGGGTGACGATTTTCTTCTCGCGGATGAACGCGGTGATGCCGGCGATGTCGGCCTTCACGGCTTCGATCAACTGATCGGGCTGCGGATGCTCGTCGCTGATCCGGTTCAGCACGGCAGCAATGATCTTATTTTCGCGTTCTTGAGCCGGCAGGCTGCTGTAATCGTCCTGGCCGGGATACATCTGCTTGTAGAGCGGCAGCGCCAGCTGCAGCATCTCGGCGCGGGTCTTCGTTAACTCGGCTTCGGCTTCGGTCAGCAACTGCGCGGGCTGGACGGAAGTTTCCATGACGTAATGGAACTTGGGGGCGTACCACTCCGTGCCCAGGCGCCAGGTGCGGCCGTTAGTCGGGCGCTTGGCCAGATCGTTCTGCATCCAGGTATTGAAGTCGTTGAGCGCCTTCTTAGCAGCAGGTGCCACATTGTCGTACTGGGCCTTGAGAGGCGAGCCAGCGGGAATCTCGGCGGCCACGCTGTCCACCAGGTTCAGGTTACCGGCATTTTCGTCAACCGCGGTGGAGATGAAGATGGGATCGGCATCGGCTAGCTGCGATTTGGCCTGATCGAGGAATCGCGGTATTTGGCCGATACGCGAGATCACATCGCCCACGCGAACTTCCTTCGACGCATATTCCTGCGTCAGTGGCAGGAACAGCCCATTGCCCAGCAGTTCCACGTAAACCGTGGGATTGTGCTTGTAGTTCTGGATATTCTCGAACTCAAGCAGATTGAGCGCGATCTGGTCATCAATCAAGCGGAAGTCTGCAGCGTCTTGCGGGTTCAACGACGCGATGGGCGTCTCGGTCTGGAAGCGATGCCGCCACTCGCGATAGAACTTGTCCTGTGCCGCCATTCCTTGCGGACCTACGTCATCGAGTTGAGCGTCGAGGTCGATGGTCTTGCCGGTCTTGGGATCAAGGTGCTTGTGATATCCAGCCTGCGACGCGTTCACCGGAGACAGCGCCAGCGAATCCTTCACAAACTGGTCGGTCATTTGAGAGAACTTTGCATTGGTCTGGGTTGCAGACGTGCTAGCAGGTTTCATTCCTTGTGCCGCCGTTAAGATCGCAGAGAACAAGAGAAACGGAAGAATGCTCGACAGGAGTTTCATGATGCCTCGGACGAATAAAATGGTGAGCGCGCCAGTATAAACCGAGGCAGCGGCTGGTGGTTAGTGGCTGGCGGGGGCAAGCAACCGCATCCCCCGCTCCGGTCGGGATGACCAATCAAAAGACAGATGGCAGGCCTACGCTGAGGCCCGCTTCTTTCCCCATGTGTAGTACAGCACCGTGAGGAATAACAGCCACGGAATACCGGCCTCCAGCGTTACCCGCATGCCCTCCACCCACCAGGTCGAAAGAATGATCGCCAGCACTGCCGCACCTCCGGCGATGGTGGTCCAGGGGAACAGCGGCATTCTCACCGGTAGTTGCCGCCCGCCATGAATACGCCGGTATTTGCGAAAGCTGAGGTGGGTAACGAAGATCATCAACCACACGAACAGTCCGCCAAACAGAGCGATTCCGAACATGTAGACGTAGGCCGACCCGGGCAACCAGATGGCGAATATGGTGGCGATGCCGAGTCCCGCGGCCGAGAAAATCAGGGCTGGAATTGGCGTGCCCTTTTTGGAGACTCGCCCGAGTACTTGTGGGGCATAACCTCCGCGCGATAGCGAGAAGATCATCCGCGTGGCGAGATAGAGATTGCAGTTCATGCCCGACAGCGCGGCGGTCAGCACGACGAAGTTGATGATGTGGGCTGCCGCTGGAATGTGCATCAGGTCGAAGACACGGACGAACGGGCTGACCGTGATGCTCTTGTCCGGGCTGGATCTGGGTCCAGGGAATGACTCCAACCAGGATGGTGATCGCGCCCATGTAGAAAATCACCAGCCGCACCAGCATGGTTCGCATCGCGCGTGGCACGGCCCTCTCCGGATTCTTCGCCTCGCCGGCGGTGACGGCGACAATCTCGGTTCCAATGAAGCTGAAGATAACGAAGGTCATCGCCAGCCAGACGCCCGTCCATCCTTTGGGGCAGAAAGCCGCCATTCGCCCGAAAATTATCCAACCCGATCGGACGCTGCTGATGAATGCCGAACAGAATCGCCGCCCCAAGAACGATGAACACCACGATGGCGCTCACCTTAATCATGGAGAACCAGTACTCGAATTCTCCGAATGCGCCTACGCTGCGGGCATTCACAAAGATGAGCACCGCCGAATAGAAGAGCACCCACATCCACGCCGGCGTGCCGGGAAACCACCATTGCGTATAAATAGCCGCAGCCACGGCTTCGCCGCCGATAGCCACCGATTGCGCCGCCCAGTAGGTGTAGCGGACGACGAAGCCTGCCCAGGGAGAGATGTAGAGATCGGCGTAGAGGCCGAACGATCCCGCCGTAGGATGGGCGACCGCCATCTCCGAGAGGCAATACATCAGCAAAAGCGCGATGCCCGATGCGAACAAGTAACTCAGGACGACGCCGGGTCCGGCAGTGCGAACCGCCAGCGCGCTGCCCAGGAATAGTCCTGTGCCAATCGCGCCGCCGATGGCGATCATGCTCAACTGGCGTTCACTCAGCTGGCGCGCCAGGCCTTGCTCGTTTTCAATCAGTTGCTCGTGGCGATCGGGAAGGGGAACTGGATTAGCTGCCATTAAGCGGTCGCCTTCGCATGCTGGCGCAGGAATGTGCTGGTCAGGTCGAGCAGCCGGTCAAGATCTTCCTTGACGTTGAACAGGTGACATGAAACGCGCACTCCGCCAACGCCTGAGGTGTAGCGCACCGAAACCAAAACCTTGTGCTCTTGCAAAAAGTTGGTTAGAGCAATGTTGTCGTCCGCGCCGTCCAGCGTGAAGGTCACGATGCCCGAGCGAGAGCGCCGGTCTTCCGGAGTAACCACCTGGACACTTTGTTGTTTCAGGCCTGCAAACAGATAGTCGGTGAGCGACAGAATGTGCTCGCCCACATTGTCGATGCCGATATCGTTGATGAGTCCGACCGACTCGGCCAAACCGATTGCACCAGGATAATTCGCGGTGCCGCCGGTTTCCCAGCGGCGGGCGTCGTCCACGAAATCGTGGTCGCACACAGGTGCTATTGACGGAGTGCGAAAGTAGTTTCCCCAGCCACCTTGCGGCTCAGTGACAGAGAGATATCCAGCCAGCGGCGGTTTCACTTTAGAGCGAAACTGCCTGCTGAGATACAGGAAGCCGCAGCCAAACGGCGCCATCAGCCACTTGTGTCCGCCACAGGCGATGGCGTCCAGCGGAGTCTTCTTCACGTCGAGCGGAATTGCGCCGATCTGTTGCACGGCATCGACGATCAGAAATATGTCACGCTTGCGGCAGAGCCGGGACAGCCCGTCGAGATCACAACGAAAGCCATTGCTCCACTGCACCGAACTGATGGCGACAACCTTGGTGCGGGGCGTGATGGCCGCTTCTATATCTTCGATCACGATTTGCCCGGCACGGTTCGGCACGGTGTCGATCGCAATGCCAATCTCGTCGCGCTTCTGCACCCACGGTAGCGCGACTTCCAGGAACTCCAGATCGCAGATCACAACCCGATCGCCGCGCTCCAGCGGAATAGCATTCGCGACCAGGTTCAAGCCGTGGGTCGTGCTCTCGACCAGGGCAATGTCGTCCTCGCCGGCGTTGATCAGCCGCGCCACCTGCGGCCGCGCCGTGCTGCGCATCGCGTCCATATCGAGATGGTGCTGGGTGGAGGAGCCGGACGGGCAATATGCCGCCATATCGAGGAAGACACGCAGCTCTTCGACCGCGCGCTTGGGAGCCAGACTGACGCAGGCAGAATCGAGAAACACTTGTTGCTGGAGCGCGGGAAATTCCTGGCGAACATCCTGGATTTTCATGAGTCGAACCTAAAGGGTTCGCTCATTGTACTGCGGGAGCGCCAAAAGAAGATCAGCTAACCGGCAACAATCTCGTAGGGACGCATCATTTCGTTGTCTTCGTGCTCCAAAATATGGCAATGCCAGACGTAGCGTCCTGGATAGCTGTTGAACGGGACGATGATGCGCGTCACCATTTTGGAATGCGCGCCGACGGTGTCTTTCCACCCGGACTCGTAAGGCTCGGGAGCCATGCGCGGGCCGAGGAAACGAAACTCTTTTTTCATCTGATAGGTCGTCGGCTCGTAATGCTGGCGGTCGAGAATCTGGAAGCGCACCGCGTGCAGGTGAATGGGATGGGTGTCGTCAGTCGGATTAATGAAGCTCCAAATCTCCGTGCTGTTCTGCACCGGCTGTTCGCTGACGGGATCGTGCCAATAGCTTCGGTTCAGCAACAGCAGTACTGTTTCTCCAGTGAAGCTTGTGTACTCGTCAAGCGTGAGCAGGCGCGTCTTCACCGCCTGGGATTCCGCAATCTTTGGCACCGGCCGCAACGCTGCGGGAAGCGAACTGCCATCGTCGACCTTGCTAGAGGAAACTCGGAATTGCATGACGGCGAATGAGGTATCCTTCAGCACGATCTGTTCGCCACGGCTGTCGCTGAAATCGACCACCAGGTCCGCGCGCTCAGCAGGAGCAAGCGAAATTTTCTTCAGCGTTATCGGCGCCGGCAGTAATCCCTGGTCGGTTCCGATCTGGCGGAACTGCAACCCATTCTGAAATGAGAGATGGTAGAAGCGCGCGTTGGAAGCGTTCAGCAGTCGGAATCGGTATTTGCGAGGCTCGACTTCAAGATAAGGAAAGAGCTTGCCATTGACCAGGATTGCATCTCCGAACAGCTCCGGAACCCACGGCGCACGTGGCTTATCGGAGATGGGATAGAAGAGCTGGCCGTCGGGGGTGATCAGGCGATCGAAGATCATCAGCGGCACTTCGTACTTGTCGCTCGGCAGGTTAAGCGCGTCTTCTGCCTTGTCGCGAACCAGGGCCGCGCCGAATAAACCGGCATAGACGTTCAGCCGATTGATGCCCATGGCGTGATCGTGATACCAGAGCATGGCGGCATCCTGCTGGATGGGATAGCGATAGACGACCGACTTGCCGGGCACAAACCAGTCTTCCGGATAGCCGTCGCTCTCGGGCGGCACGAAACCCCCGTGCAGGTGAGAAACAATGCGCACTTGCGGATTACCTTCGGCACCGTGCAACCGGTAGTCGATAGGCAGAAAGTGCTGTTGCGGAAGTTCATTCGCCCACTCGACCAGTACTTCTTCGCCGCTGCGCATCTCCAGCGTCGGCCCAGGCACCGAGCCGCCGAATCCCCAGAAGCGTGTCGGCTTCAGGTCGCGATGGATCTTCAGGTCGACCGGCTGCGCGGCGAAACGATAATAGGGGACTTTCGTTTTGGATGATGACGGTAGCGGCCGCATTCCACTCGACTTCGCCACCAATGGCATGGGCAGCGGATCGACGAACGGCGGCAGCGTACTGACGTTGAGCGTGTTGGCTGGAGTGGCCATGGCGTGCGTCATGGCTGAGAGTGCGCCAGAGCGGCCCACCACGAATCCGCCTGCTGCGGTTGAACACTGCTTGAGAAACGTACGACGCGAGGTCACCTAGATCCCTTTCAGTGGCGCATCTTCAGCATAGAACAACAATGGATGCAGCATATCGCTGCATCCATTGCGAAGGTTAAAAGTTGGTTACAAAACGGCCGGCGGAGCTATTGCAGCCCGGTGCAGCCTTTGGACGTTACCTCCCCGGTCTGGTCGTTTAGCAGAACATACCGGAAGCAAGTTGTGGGCTGAATTGAGAGCATGCTCGCGATGGAGTTGGTGATCGTGTCGAACGAGCCATTGCCGATGCGCTGGCCATGCAGCCAGTTGTCTTCGACAAACCGGATGATCGAACTTTGGTCGAGCAACGTGCTGTCGACGTAGTTCGTCTTGGCATAGGGCGAGATCACCACCATCGGAAGGCGTGGGCCGTAGCCGCAGCGTCCCTGGGCATGCGGCGCGTTGATGCCCGCAAGCTGAGGCGCTACTGTGCCGCAAAGGCCGTTACCGGTCAAGCCATCGGCGCTGGTCTGCGAGGTGTTGAGGATGGGGCCGAGCTGATGATCGTACCAGCCGTCAGAGTCGTCCCAGGCGATGACCACCGCGGTGCTCGCCCAGTACGGGGTCTGCGCCAGAAAGTTGATGGTGTCGACGATCCAGGTTTGTTCGTCGAGCGGGTCAGAGTAGCCGGGGTGTCCGTTCTGGTATCCGGGAGCCTTCAGGAAGTTGACCGCCGGGAAGTTGCCTGCACTGATCGCGGCAAAGAAGTCTTGCGTATCGTAATTGTGGTTGCCCGCGTCGCCCTGCTGGCCGATCGTTTGCAGCGAGGTCGGACGCGTATGCTGCAGGTTCTGGGTCGAAGTGTAGTACTGGAAAGCTGCGTGGTGGGGAACGTAGTCTTTCTCCGTCACCCCGGTAACCGTGGACAAGTGCGAGCGATTGCAGCCGGTGGTGCCGTTGGGATTGGTGAGCGTCAAGTTGAAGCCGCCCTGGAACCATCCCCAGCTTATGCCAGCGGCGTTGAGCAGATCGCCGATGTTCTGGCCGCCCATATGCAGGAGCTCACCCGAGGTAGTCGAGCACATGTCGCCGAGTGGGTCGGAGTCACCGATGAGCGTCAGACCACCGTTACCGTCAGCAATGACCGCGCCGGTGCCGTTCTCGTTTTCGACCACGCCGTTGGTCTGACCAGAGGCTAAGTTGATCGCGCCGACCGTAGACGGACCGAAGTTCGTTCCGTAGGAATTGTCGCTCATGGCGAAGTTCTGCGCGTAATTCCATAGCGCCGTCACAGTGTTGCCGTCGTAGTAGCCCATGACCAGGCCGTTGGTGTCAACGATTCCACCGCCACCGGGAGGCGGTCCCGCTGTGCCGGTATACAGAGGGAAAAGGTCCATTAGACCGCTGTCCGATGCCTGCTGCTCGGGCGTGTAGTCGTGGTCCTGATCGGCGGTAGCAGCCTGCGTGCGGTCGAGGCGGAACGGGTTGGTAGCTCCGGTACCGTTCGCCGGATTGAGATTCGGGTTAGCGGTGCTAAGGGACCCGATTATCCCGCTTACGGTCGGGGACAGAGGCAGCGCCGTGAAAGGCGGCTCGCCCTGAGGGTTCGTAGCGTTGGGATAGGTCCCGAAGTAGTGATCAAAGGAGTTGTTCTCATCGAAAATCACCACCAGGTGCTGGATGGGAGTTGCTGTTGCAGGGGCGGGTCGGTGAACGGTTTTCGCCGATGCGGCGTTTGCATTCGTTAGCGGTCCGAAGGTTATGACCGCCATTAACGTAGTTGCTAATATCTGACGCATAGTTCTCCTCACCCTTTCAAATCCTCAGGGATGGATTCTGAAGCTGTACCTTCATACTTGGTGCAGGTGAAGCGAAGTTGAACCTAAAGTTAAAAGAGAATGAACATCACACGAATTTTGAGTAATTGAATATTTGTGCCCCGGAATTGAGTACGTTAGAGCCAGGCTTTCATGCTTACCGATGGTCAATCGTCGGTTGGCGGTTACCATGTGAACCATGGACCGACCAGCCTCTGCGCTGAGGGCTGCAACCACCTGGGCGCTGGTTCTCGCTGCTTTGACGGTGATCGCACCGTTCAGTGTCCGCGGAATCGCCTGCGGCCACGACCTCAGCTTCCACATGAATAGCTGGATGGAAGTGGCGCAGCAGTGGCGCGAAGGCGTCGTCTATCCCCGGTGGGCAGCTTACGCCAACTATGGCAGCGGCGAGCCGCGCTTCCTCTTCTATCCTCCGCTCTCCTGGATGCTGGGAGGTGCGCTCGGAACCTTCATCCCGTGGCTGTTTGTGCCGGTTGCATTCGATTTCTGCGCGATCTTCCTTGCCGGGCTGGCCATGCATGCGCTGGCGCGGGAATGGTTTTCCCAGCCGGATGCTACGCTTATCGCCGTCGCCTATGCCGTAAGTCCCTACATGTTGTTAACGATTTATGTCCGCAGCGCTTTTGCGGAAATGCTGGGTGCATCGTTTCTGCCGCTGATTATCTTGTGGATCGTACGCGATCGGGCAGCGCGGGAGATGTTCGTGCCGCTGACCCTGACGATTGCGGCGGTCTGGCTGACCAATGTTCCGGCCGCAATCATCTTGTCTTACACTGTCGTACTTCTGCTGGCGATTGTCACAATCCTCCGTCGCAATTCGCGTGTTTTCCTTTATGGAGCGGGTGCGATGGCCCTGGGCGTGGCGCTGGCATCTTTCTATATTGTCCCGGTCCTTTATGAGAAAAATTGGATCACGCTGGGACAGGTACTCTCGGCTGGCGTGCGGCCGAGCGATAACTTTTTGTTTGCGCGTACAGGTGACATTGCGCACGACCGGTTCCTAGGCCAGTTATCATGGCTCGCAACCGGAGAGTTGATTGTCACCGCACTTGCGATCTTCGCGGCGCGGCCCTGGCGAAGGCGCAGTCCAAAATTGTGGTGGTCGCTGCTTATCCTGGGGGCGATGTCGCTGGTTCTGATGCTGCAAGTCAGTGGCTTCGTCTACCGGATGATGCCAGACATGCGCTTCGTGCAATTTCCGTGGAGGTGGCTGTTAATCACGGGTGCGGCGTATGCGGTGTTCGTGGTTATCGGCGCGCCGGGATTTCGTGGCAAATCGTGGGTATATGCCCTGGTCTTTGCCGTCTTGATCGTAGGCACTAATCTGGCTTTGCAGCCGCGCTGCGGTCCAGAAGACACACCATTCATGATCGCGAACGTTTATCACACGGGATACGGTTACATGGGGACAGATGAGTACGTCCCCGCCGGTGGCGACAACTACGAGATCAAGCCTGACTTTCCCGAGTTCCGTCTGCGCGGCGAGGATGGAGGCACGCTTCCGGCGGGAGCGCATGGCGCGGTTTTGCACTGGAACACCACTCGCAAACAGCTAGCTGTCGAGTCGTCGCAACCAGTACAGGCGGTTCTCCGCCTGATGAATTATCCGGCGTGGCGGGTAAAGGTCAACGGCCGCCAGATCATGCCCCAATCGGAGGATCCTACCGGCCGCATGGTAATTGCTCTTCCGGCGGGTCACAGCGAGGTCGAGGTTCAATTCGTCCGCACGCCTGATCGCTGGCTCGGGGATAGTATCAGCGTCGTCGCCCTCATTTTGCTCGGCAGGTTCTGGTACGTTGGTCGGAGGAGAACTCCATGAAGCGGGTGCTGGTGGCCACATCCAATGCAGGCAAAATACGCGACCTGGTGGGAGCAGCTCTGGTTCACAATGTGCAAATCGAGACCCTGCCCGGATTTGCATTGCTGTCGTCAGTAGTCGAAGACGGCTTAACCTTCGAGGCCAACGCTCGCAAGAAAGCCGCCTACTATAGCAAACATGCAGAAGGCGAACTGGTCATCGCCGACGACTCGGGATTGGAAGTTGACGCTTTGGACGGTGCACCCGGCGTACATTCAGCGCGCTATGCTGCTGCCGAAAACAATCTTCCGGAAAACTCAGGTAATTCCGACGACGAAGCGAACAACGCGCGCCTGTTGCGGGAGCTGCATGATGTACCTGACGAATTCCGCACGGGCAGATTTGTCTGCGTGATCGCCGCCGCCCGCAATGGCCACACCCTGGCGACATTTCACGGCAAAGCTGAAGGTGTCATCTTGCATGCGCCGCGGGGAACAAACGGCTTTGGCTACGATCCGCTGTTCTACTTCCCGGAAATTGGCAAGACCTTCGCTGAATTGACCGCCGAACAGAAAGCTGCCTACAGCCATCGCGGGGCGGCCTTTCGCGCTTTCCTGGAGTGGGAGGATGAGAGCCAGGATCGACATCCTCACAGGAAGCCCTGAACAGGTTTATCGCACGCGCAGGCATGCCCAGTCTGCCTGCTCGGAGCTCATCATTTGCTACAGATTCGATGCGAGAATCTGCGGTACGATGGGCAAGCGCTTTGCAGGCAGCAAAATATGAACGGCAGCCAGGAGATTGTCCGAATAGCACTCGGCGACCGATCTTTAGTGATCGCCGGTCCGGGGGACATTACGCGCGAGCAGACGGATGCCATCGTCAATGCCGCTAACTCTTCGCTGCTCGGCGGAGGCGGTGTAGACGGCGCCATTCATCGTGCCGGTGGTCCGGCTATCCTGGAAGCCTGCCAGCAGATTGTGGAACGCATAGGCCAGCTTCCGGCGGGACAGGCAGTGGCTACTTCCGCTGGACGCCTGGCGGCCCGTTACGTGATCCATACCGTGGGACCGTATTGGAGTGGCGGCAAGCGCGAGGAGCCTGAAACTTTGGCGCGTTGCCATCGCGAGTCGATTCGCCTTGCCGACGAGTTGCAACTGGCTTCCATTGCCTTCCCGGCGATATCAACCGGCGCGTATCGTTATCCGGTTGATCAGGCCTCACAGATTGCTGTCAGCGCTGCGGCCGGCGCTCTGGAAAAGGCGGCCCACATTCGTGAGGTCCGCTTTGTGCTCTTCGATACGCGGACGCTCGACCACTACGCGCAGGCGGCGCGAGCGCTCGCTAAACCTCTGATGTGAACGGCTGGGCTGTATTCTAGAACCGTCAGGTAAGCGGGGTGATGATTCCATTGACCGACCGTCTTTATTACCACGACTCGTTCCTGCACGAATTCGACGCGCACGTACTGTCTGTGGCGGCCAACGGTGACCGCGTTGTGGTCGCGCTTGATCGCTCAGCCTTCTATCCCGCCAGTGGTGGCCAGGTTTTCGATACCGGATGGTTGGAAGCCATCCCTGCCCCCGACGGTGCGTCTCGTTTACACGTACGCGAAGTTGCTGAAGACGAGAAGACAGGTGAAGTGCTTCATATCGTCGAGGGCGACGCGGCACTATTCCAAATTGGCATGCAGGTTCGGGGCATGATTGACTCCGAGCGCCGTCGCGATCATATGCAACAGCATTCGGGACAGCATGTCCTGTCGGCAGCCTTTGAAAAACTGTATGGATTTGCGACCGTCTCGTTCCACATGGGCGACGAGAGTTGCACCATTGACTTGGCGACCGATTCGGTCGGCGCGAAGCAGTTGCGGGCTGCCGAGAAATTGGCTAACGAAGTAATCGCCGAGGATCGTCCGGTCGAGATACGCTTTGCCACGCCTGATGAGGCTCGATCGCTGGGCGTCCGCAAACTTCCGGACACTACGCGCGACAAACTCCGCCTGATCGATGTTCGCGATTTTGATTTGAATGCTTGCGGCGGGACACACGTGAGTAGCACGGGACAGATCGGCGTTGTCCTGCTTCGAAAAAACGAGAAGGTGAGGCAGGGAGTTCGGGTGGAATTTGTTTGCGGCTTGCGCGCGGTAGCCACCGCCCGAGGCGATTTCGAAACCCTGACTGACGCAGCCGCGCTGTTTTCGACCCACATCAGGGAGGTCCCGCAGCAGATTCAAAAGTGGCAAGATGAGACCAAGTCGGCGCAGAAGGCGCAGCACCGGCTGCTGGAAGAAGTCGCGGAACTAAAGGCGGAGCAAATGCTGCGAACGGCCGCGCCGCGAGGCTCCGCGAAGCTGATCGTGCAATATTTCGCAGAGCGCGATCTCAGCTTCATCAAAATGCTGGCTCAGAAGCTTACGAAAAGTGAACCCGCGGTGGTGTTTCTGGCCTGCGGAGGCGCGCAGCCATCGCTGGTGTTCGCGCAGTCGTCAGGCTTAGCGAACGACATGGGCGTCTTGATGAAACAGACAGTGCAGGCATTGGGCACGCGTGGAGGCGGCAATCGCGATATGGCACAAGGCGGCGCGCCCGCCGGTGACGCCGCGGAACGGGCGCTGAGCGAAGCCGCTCGCACGATAGCATGATGAAAGACGCCTGTCAGCGCTGTGTTACTAGATGCACATGATGAATTGCTTTGTATCAGGGCACGGCTTCAGCCGTGCCGCAACCTGATAACAATGAATTGGGCTTTAGCCCCTGCGGCCCTTGTTCTGCAGCGGCTAAGGCCGAAGATTAGAAGGCTTGTTTCGGCTCGGCTGAAGCCGAGCCCTGATACAAACCTTCTCACGGATTTGTGAGATGAGTTTCAGCAACCAAGAATTGACGACCTGCAACTGGCAACTGAGTAGCGACTAACTTTGGACCAAAAACTCATTCTCGTAACCTTGCTGATCCGCCTGGGCGTAGCCGCGGCCATCAGCAGCGTGTTGGTGCGGGCCCGCCGCTTTCGCGTTCTGTTGTTTCGCGAAGAGCGAACGCTTGGCGAGAAAATCGAGATCGTCTTCATCGTGGGTACGCCAATCGCGTTAGGTGTGCTGGTACGCGGCTGGGTGCACAACTTCCAGGCAGCCGATATCGCCTTTGTCGGCGCAATCCTCATGGGCGTCATCGGCGGACGGCTGGTGGGCACTGCCGGAGGCGTTCTGGTGGGCCTGCCGTCTTTGCTGCTTGGAGAATGGCTGGCGCTCCCGATGTGTATTCTGGCGGGCGCCGCCGCCGGATTACTTCGTCACATTGCGCCCGAGCGCGAAGCCATCTGGTCGTTCTCGCCGCTGTTCGACCTCAGCATCTACCATTGGATCCGGCGCAGCATTCGCAAGTCGTTCATCGACTGGCAGACCTCATTCTTCTTCCTGATCATTGTTCTCGAGTTCATTCACATCCAGCTTCACCGGGAATTCCCCCGCCGCATCTTCGCGCTGGATTCGCCAAACTTATGGGTCAAGCTCGCCATCTACGCCGGTACCGTGATGGCGGTAGCGATCGCGCTCAAGGTTCTGAATAACGTCCGCATCGAGATGAAGTTGGAACAGCAGGAGCGACTGCTGTTGCAGGCCCGCATGGAAGCCCTACAGAGTCAGATCAATCCGCACTTCTTGTTCAACACCCTGAACTCCATCTCTTCACTGGTGCGGCGCGATCCCGATTCCGCGCGCGAAATGATCGTGAAGCTGGGAAACATTCTGCGGCGCCTGCTCCGCAAAGGAGATTCCTTCGTGCCGCTCCGTGAGGAATTTGAGTTTCTCGACGACTATCTCGACATCGAGGTGGCGCGCTTCGGTCGCGACAAGCTGAAAGTGGTGAAAGAACTGGAGCCTGCGTCGCTAGACCACCTTGTCCCCAGCATGATTTTGCAGCCCCTGGTAGAGAATGCGGTGAAGCACGGCTTCGCGGCCAAAGTTGAAGGTGGCAGTATCTACCTGCGCAGCCGTAACGCCGATCATCGCGTGGTCATCGAAGTGGAAGATGATGGGGTCGGCATGCCCCAAGACGGAACCAGCACTTCGACAGGCACCGGTATTGGAATGTCGAATGTTACCGAGCGGCTGCAAGTGGTGTACGGTGACGCCGCCAAAATTACTTTCGAGAGCCAACCGAATCGCGGCACGCTCGTACGGCTGGTGCTGCCGGTGCTGCAAGCCGAGGAAATGGGTGGTTCGGTGGTGGGAGCGATTTACGAGGAGCGGTCCAGCACTTCACGGTAATACTTCTCGTACATCGGAATGATCTTACTCGCACAGAATCGAGCTTGTGCGCTGGCCCGCGCCTGCTCGCCCATCTGCTTAAGCTTGGCATCGTCGGACAAAATGTCGAGGGCATATTTTGCCATAGCATCCACGTCGCCTACGTCCGCCAGAAATCCTGTCTGCCCCTGATCGATCACTTCCGGAACGCCGCCGACATTGGTCGCGATGGGTACTACCTCGCAAGCCATCGCCTCCAGCGCCGCTAATCCGAACGACTCCAGTTGGCTGGGCAGCAGCATGACGTCGGCCATGGGCAGCTTCTCGTGAATACGGTCTTGCTTGCCGAGGAAATCGACTTTGTTGTGGATGCCCTTATTCACTGCCAGCCACTCGGCCGAAGAGCGTTCTGGGCCATCGCCTATCATCAACAATCGCGCCGGGATCTGCTTTTGTACGCGATCAAAAATCTCGATCACGTCCGGAATGCGTTTCACCGGCCGAAAGTTCGACAGGTGTACCAGAATCTTCTCGTCCGGCTCGGCGTACTCCGAGCGGTGCTGCATCAACTCCGGTGTGCGGTGGTAAAGGTCGCAATTGACGAAGTTGGGAATGACTGCGATTGGGGTCTTGACGTCGAAGATATCGAGCGTTTGCTTCTTCAGATAGTTCGAGATTGAGGTGACACCGTCACTCTGGTCGATGGAAAAGCGCGTGATCGGCAGATACGAAGGATCTGCGCCGACCAGCGTGATATCTGTGCCGTGCAGGGTGGTGACGTAAGGCAGCCGCCGCCGCGCGCGCGCGTGATCGCAGCTCAACATCTGCCGGGCCAGCATCGCGCTAACAGAATGGGGAATTGCGTAATGCACATGCAGCAGGTCTAACTCGTAAATCTCGGCGACCTCAGCCATGCGTGTAGCCAGCGCCAAATCGTAGGGCGGATACTCGAATAGCGGGTAACGCGACACTTCCACTTCGTGATAATGAATATTGGGCTGGGGTTCAGTCAGCCGGATGGGCTGCGAGTACGAAATGAAGTGCACCTGATGACCACGCTGCGCCAGTTCCAGGCCCAACTCGGTCGCGACTACACCGCTGCCGCCGTATGTGGGATAACAGGTTATACCGATCTTCATTCTGAGTGGCTCATCGATTGGATGGATTTGCGGCGGCGGAGATTCAGCGGCACATCTCGCCCCTGTAGCAGCTTACAGAGATTTCTTGCGAAGCGCTCAATTCCCGGGGTTGGCAGGCATCAGCGAACTTCAGCCCGGGTAGTTCCGACGGGCGTATCTTGCGGGCTTGAGCCCATCGGTCGAAGGATTAAGACCTTAGATTTTCCCTCGCGACCTCCGGGCAACAGCACGAGCTTTTTGGCGGAGTCGTACGCCACGGTGTGTCCTTTTACGTCGGTTGTGATCTCATCGGCGATGCTGAGGCGTCCGTTGGTATGAATCATCAGCAACGACCCATCACTCGCCGCGTACAGGGTTCGCGATTCGGGATCGAGCCAGAGCGTATCCACGCCCATGGAGGCGGGTACGCGATTCACCTCGGCGCCTGTGCCGGCGTTCAGAGCCAGCACCCCGGAGCGCACTGCAACATAGAGTTCCTGCGACTGAGGGTCGTAGACCATACCGGTGGGCTGCGAGGCGTCAAGCGTATAGCGGTTCACGATCTTCAATTGCGGATCGATGGCCACAATCTGGTGCAGGTCCTGCACGGTAACAAAGACAACATTGCGATCGCTATCCCAGGCCAGATCGCGCGGCGTGCCGCCTACATCCGTGGTAACAACATTCTGCTTGGTTTCAAGATCGACCAGCGAAACCGTAGCGTTGCCGGCATCGGTCCAGTAGAGTTTGTTGCCGTCCAGCAGCAGCGTGTCGGGGGAGCCTTGCAGCGGGATCGTGTCGGTTACTTTCCATTCATCAATCGCTATCACCGCGATGGAGTTGTTGCCATGTTCGGCGACATAAACTTTCCCGTTGCTCTCATCAACCGCAACGCCTCGCGGCGACTGCAGACCGCTAACCTGGGCAACCACGCGGCGTCGAACCGGGTCGAAGACATCGACTGTCGAAGCCCCGGCGTGCGTCATCACAAGCAGGCCATTGGCGAATGCCAGTTCACCAAAACCTGGAGCCCCGGGAATGGTCACCATACCAACCTGACGGAGTTCGGATGACCAAATCGGAGCCACCACTAGTAACAGAATCGAGACCAAGCCTGAAAGGCGAAGTGAGAGTCGCTGCATTATAGCTTCCGCAACGTTGGATGCTTATTAAGGTTGTTTAAGGTGCCTGCGCATTCGATTTGTCGCGGAACATGGCGCCGAGCAACCGCATGGAGACAGTATTGGCACAGGGATAAGATGGAATCGGATGGCGTTCCAGAGGTATCGGTTCAGTCCTTCTGCTTAACTCCATACATCCGCAGAAACTCGCACTGGCCCTTCACTTCGCATTGCAACATGTCCTGCGCCAGCAGGTTCCAGCCGACGAAACCGGAGAACACATGGTTCTCCGACTGCTCCGGAGTCGGAGCCAGACCCAGTCCTGTTTCCGCATCGTAGCACTCGTGCATCGATCCCCACTTCCGGATGTCGGCCACGACCATGCGTCCCAGAATGCCGGACAGTTGTGCTGCCTCTTTATCGAAGCCGTAGCGTTTGAGCGCGATGTAGTTCAGGTAATTGGCGTTGATCCAGATGGGGCCTTGCCAGTTGGAGTAGGGAACGATTTCGCTGATGTTGTTGTAGTCCGGGTCCTGCTTCGACAGGCTGCGCACACCGTACGGCGCCAGCATGTAGTTCTTGTTCCACAGGTAGAGGCGGATCATTTCTTGTGCGCTCTTCTCCGGCAAGATGTCGTCGATGAGCGGAACAAAGTTGGAGTAGCTGATGCGCTTGACCGGTTTGCCGGTGTCACGGCGGATGTTGTAGAACATCGTCTCTTTTGCGAACCACATATGTTCGAGCATCGCCGCTTTCAGGTCGGCTGCCTTCTTGCGATACCCGGCGGCTTCAGCCGGCTCACCTAGTTTGTCGGCCAATTGTGCCATCGCTTTGTACTCGCGCAACTGAAAGGTCGAGATGTCGGTGGCGAGAATTGCGCTTTTGTCTTTTTCGTCATTGGTGAGCGCGACGTTGTTGTCTGCGCCTGACGAGATGCCGTTCTCCCAGAAGAACAGACCATACTTGGGATCAAACTGCGTCTGCTCGCGATAGATGACGACCTTGCGCAGGCTTTCCCACACCGGCCTCACCCATTCGTAGTCTCCCAGGCGCTCCGAGGCGATCACTGCTCCTTGTGCAAGAAACGGCTTCATGGCGAACTTGCCCATCAGCGGTCGCGGTCCCTTGGTGGTAATGCAACCGGCCACATAACCGTCCTGGTCGATGGCGCCGGCGAAATCGAGCACCCACCACTTCAGATACTTGGCCTGCTCGGGACTCTGCTGCGCCAGGTGACATCCGATGAAGAAGCCATCCCAGTCCCACATCTGTTTGTAATAGCCGGCGGGAATCAGATAGTCGTACTTGATGAAGCCTTCGGCCGGACGGATCGACTGCGGCTCAAGCTTGGCGTAAGCAGCCGTCACTTCGTTTAGAGTCTGCGCTAGATCGGAAGGTTTATCGGCGGCAAGAATTGGAAATGCGAGTAACAGTGCGAGAAGGACGGTGGATAGAAAACCCATGACTGTATCTTAATGGTGGCCTCAGGCCAATCGCATCTCCTAAGAGCGCGTCATCCGCAGTTAAGCAGTACCGTACCTCGGCTTGTTAGTACCAGTCAGGGGTATCCCACCTTGGCTTGTCATCACGAGCGTAGCGAGGGATCTGCTCTCCCCGATCGGGCAAGAAGCAGATTCCTCGTTACGCTCGTAATGACAATTCATTACGGACAACTGACAACTGACCACCGACCACTGACAACTGTCTTTCAGTCCTGCGGCGAGAAGCTATACAGGTTCGTCTCCAACTCGTCTTCCGGCAGCGCGTGCAGGTCGATCCAGCCTTCCAGCGGCAACGCGTCTACGGGCAAGTGCTCGCGCCAGATTGCAAATCGCAGACGGATGCGGCTTCCCTCCCGGGCGCCCAGCAGTTCTAAGGGAATCCGCATTTCGAAAATCTTCTCCAAGGCGACTTCCACTCCGTTGGCGTTCGCGTCGCCATCAGCGGCGGCAAACGTCGCCAATCTATGCCGTTCCTCGCCGTTAGTCAGCACCCACTGTTGCACTTTCTGTTCTCCCACATCAACCGTCAGGCGATAAGCTTCGGGCGATCCCTTGAGCTCCGCGTTTAGTCGCCAGACTTCAACGTTCACCACCAGCCGGTAATCCCCTTCGGGAACGGCGTGATGAAAATCCACGCGGCCCGATACCGAGTCCGCGTCCAGCCCTGCATAAACCGCGTCCAGCAGAAACTGTTTGCCATGCATGGCGCTGGTGCGTTGGTCCGAGGTATAGCTGGCCGCGCCCATCCATTCGAAGTATCCGCTTACCAGTCCGTCAACACGCGCACGTACGTAGGCGCTCTGCGGAATGTAGGTGGGCCGAGTCGCGCCGCTGATAATGGGGGTGCGCAGTTCCTCCGGGGGAAGGCCTTCGAGCGCGTGATACACGTTGGACAGATGCTTGCGGTAGAGCTCGTCAAAATCGCGATCGTTGGCCGAGTGATGTTCAGGGCCGTACCACCAGTTCCAGTCACTGCCTTCGGCGATCAGCAGTTCCTCCCACGCTACCTGACGCTGCGCCTCGGAGACGCGATGGGAATGACGGTCATAATAGTCTCGCGCTTCCGCCAGCAGATCCCAGGCATGATTATCTTCGGGAGCACCAATCCACACGTTGAAGTTGGCATCAATCCATGAGCCGGGAACCAGGCGATGCAACCGGCCGAAGTTAGACTCGTCATGCCGCGCGATGGCTTCGCTGATGGTCACCGGCTCAATCTGCTCGTCGTGCTGCAGGGCCTCGTAAAACCGCCGCAAGAATTCCCGGCCCGACTGCGGATAGTATTCCCACGCGTTTTCGCCGTCGAGAATGATCGATACAATGGCATCTTTCCCTCGATCGATTACCGGCTGCGCCGATTCTTTGATGTTCTTGATCAGATGGCGGGCAGCGTCCTGCGCGGGCATGCCGGAATAGACAAAGCCGATCAAATCTGACAGGCGATGGTCACGAAAAACCATGTGCATTCGCGTGTCATCTTTCTCGTAGCGGTAAATGTTATACAAGCGCTCGGCGCCATCAGGAGACAGATAGTCACTGTTGTAGCGCGCGAAGCTGTAGTCCAGCGATCTCCCCAGCACTCCTTCGTCTGTCGCCATCCACTCGATACCCTGTCGGCTGGCCAGCTTCAACGCTTCTTCCGAAACGCTGCCCTCCGACGGCCACAAACCCCTGGGCCGAACTCCGAATAGCGCTTCGTGAGAATCGAGCGCCCGCTGAATCTGCAGCGTGGCGTCATCTGGACGACGGAAACGCCGCGTGGGGAGGCTCAAGCCCGGCGACGACTCTGCGCCGGCATTGGTATCGCAGAGCAGCGGCAAAATGGGATGGTAGTACGGCGTCGCGGACAGCTCGATGGAACCTCGTTGCGCAGCTTCGGCATAGGCCGGCAATACCTTCGCCAGGATCTCGCGCTGCCGGGCAATCACAAATTGCTGGTCGTCGCGAGTGAAGTCTTCGCCTTTTTGCACCAGAGAGGAAATGTCTGGCTCGGCCAGGAAGAACTCGTCGAACCACGCTAGCTGAGACAGCACTTGGAGGTCGGCGTAATCACGACTGGTGAAGTATGACTCAGGGCCTTCGGGTCGGTCCGCTGTGGTTCGATACCGTTCCCACAACTCGCGGTACCGGGGATACCGCCCGATCATGTTGACCGGATTCGCCTGGAACAGATACTGCAGCGCGAAACGCCGGTCAGCAGGCGTCAGCTCTCCAACCGGCTTGGCCACGAGATCGAGAAACGGGTCGTGCGCCTGCCCTGAGACATAGTCTTGAATCTGCGCCACCAGCGACGGAACCAGGTTGAAGTTCTGGTGCACTTCAGGGAACTCGTCGAGTAGCTTCACCATTCCGTAATAATCTTTCAACGCGTGCAAGCGAACCCAGGGCAGGCGATATTCGCCCGTTACCATGTCTTTGTAAAACGGTTGATGCATGTGCCAAAGCAATACCAGGCGAATCTTCGGAGAGTTTGTTTGGGAAGAGGAAGCACTCATGGCAGGTAGGAGCGCACAAAGTGTATCAGGCGCCTGGCTCTTATGTGAATCGGTGGCGCCACCTCGCTTCAAGAGGGCTTGCCTTGCGAACACTTGCCTCCTGAGACTCTTTCCCTGGCAGCATTGGATGGCTTGACCTTCAGCAGTTAATAGCAGCAACCTTCGATGGAGCTCTTACGGGTGGTGTGAGGTTGGCATGTTGGTGGTGTACGTCTTAGCGCGTGGATTTCCACAGCGTAAACTTTACGGGAGACTGGAAAGTTCTACCCAGCAAAGCTTGCATAGCTGCAGCTAACTTCTTTGTTTTGTTGGGGGCTTAATTGGCGGTGCGGATGCACTGTACAAGGCCAGACGAAGTGGCGCATAGGGTCACTCGGATGTGAATTTCGGCCAGAGTTCACTTCCTCGAGTGACCCTTATTATTTTCCCTCCCTCGCGAAGCCTGCCTCCCCATGACGACTCTGTACGGAGATGACTCCGTAACGACCCCGAGGTTTTCGAAGATCCTTAAGTTAAATAGCCTGGGATAGTTGGCTACTGTTTTGTGGCGGAAGCGCGCGCCTTACGGTCTTGGGTAACAGGCGTCCTTGAAGGGTGGGGCTTGAGTTATTGGATCCTGGCAGCAGCTTTCCAAAAGGAACTCGGTAAGGCGCTGTAAGCTCAAACCTCGAAGATTCGATACACGCTGCCCCCGGGCTGGCTTTGATTGATCGCCATGGCGACGTTGTACACCGGGCAGCCAGCGGTCGTCTTGCCTTCGGGACTCCCGGCGTGAGCATGGCCGTGGACCACCAGATCGGCGCCGTGCCGATCGACAACTTCCGCTAGCCGCGAGCTGCCCAGGTAGGGATAAATCTCCGGCGGCTCCCCTTTAACGGTATCGGCAATGGGAGCGTAGTGCAGCACGACCACACGTTTCGACGTGCGCAGTTGTGAAAGGGCGCGCTCCAACTTCAGTGCCTCATCGATCGCGCCTTGCACGAAAGCCTTCACCTCCGGTTCGCCGAAGGCGGTAAGCGCGCCTCGTCCGAAGCCGCCGGGAAATCCTTTCGTGCCGGCAAAGCCCACGCCATCGCGCTCGTAAGCGGTGCCGTCGAGCACCTTCACGCCTTCTCCGGTCATCATCTTCATCAACTCCGCAGCCTGCCCGCTCTCGTAATCATGATTACCTAGCACGGCGATGGTGGGGATGCGCAAACGCACCAGAACATTCAGCAGGGACTCCATCTCTTCGGCCCGTCCGAAGTTGGTCAGGTCGCCGGCCAGCACGAGTACGTCAGCCTCTTCGCGCACCCGGTTCAGATTGTCGCGAACCTTGTCGTGAATCTGCGGGCTGAAATGAAAGTCGGCGATGGCGGCGATTCTCATGTTCCCGAGTCCATCTGGATAGCCTCTGCGATCTTGGGCTCACGCTGTTCGCGTTTTTCTCGCAGAAGGTTTTCCATGCCCCACTCCTGGACGTCGATGGCAAACATTTTTTCATCGATCAGGCTGCCGCGGAACGGTGGCTGCACGGAAGTTGAATCCAGTTCACCCTGCAGACGGGCGAGCAGGTCGTCCCAAACGTCTCGCGGCACATAGTGCTGCTTGGCTGGATAAACGTAGCGAAAAAGTATTAATTCCCACAACAGCAATTCCCAATGATCGCCGACCAGTTGTCGCAGGCGTTTCCAATCGAGCCTGCCTCGGGTGCCGTGGATGATGTGCACAATATCGGCGCCGTCGAAGCGCTCGCGGAAGTTAACGAACAGCTTGGAGGCAATCAACTCTTCGGCGGCCAACACGCGCGTCGGAACACCAAGTACCACAGCGTCGGAGCCGCGATCGATCCACGACTGATCCACGATGATGATGGCATTGCTCATGCCGGTGATGAGGTCGACATAATATCCGTCGCGATGTGCCTTGGCTAGCCACACCGGATCTCGGACCTCGGTCTCGAATCCTTCTTCTTGCAAGAGGCGCAAAGCTTGGGGAACAGCCGACGAACAGAGGAACAGATCCAGGTCCTTGGTGTCGCGCCAAATACCGGTGTGCTGCTGCAACGCGAAGGCCCCCGAGACAACATAAGGTACCTTGGCCCGGTTCAAATGCTGCAGCACTTCGCAGAAGAGGGAGCGTTGTTCCGGCGGAAAATCCGGAGGCACGGAACTGCTGACCGGTAGTTCTTTCTCAGTCGCCACGGCTTACCGTTGGATGGCGAAAGCCCGGCAGGCGTTGTTGACCTAAGGGAAAAAGATCAATCACCAGCAGCGGTTACCGACCTTGAATTCTTGGCCAATTTCCTCCGTGACCTCTCTGGTAAATTGTCAGAACTGAACTGCTTCTCACCCCGTCTTGCATACTTGGCGACGCTCATTGCATCATTCCGAAGACAGACGAGGAGACGATGGCCAAAGAAACCGTAGTGGATGTCGAGGGCAGGCATCTGAAGCTGTCGAACCTGGACAAGGTTTTGTATCCCGAGGCCGGATTTACCAAAGGGCAGGTGATCGACTATTACGTGCGCATCGCGCCGGTCTTGCTGCCGCACCTGCACGGTCGGCCGCTGACCATGAAACGCTATCCCAACGGCGTGAGTGGTCCGTATTTCTACGAGAAGAATTGTCCCGAACATCGTCCCGATTGGGTGCACACCGCGCGCGTCTGGAGCGAAGGCAACAACCGGTGGATGGACTACTGCGTGGTTGAGGACGTGGCAACACTGGTGTGGGCAGCCAACCTGGCCGACCTGGAACTGCATACCAGCTTATCGCTGGGCAAAGAGATCTTGCGGCCAACTTTTCTGGTTTTCGATCTTGATCCCGGGCCGCCCGCCGACATTGTGCAATGTTGTCAGGTGGGCCTGTGGGTGCGCGAGATCTTCGCGAAGTTGGGGCTGCAGAGTTTCGCCAAGACTTCAGGATCGAAGGGTCTGCAGGTTTATGTTCCGCTGAATACCACGGTCACCTACGACCAGACCAAGCCGTTCGCCCATGAGCTGGCGCGAATGCTGGAGCGCGGCCATCCCGACAAAGTTGTGTCGGACATGAAGAAGTCGCTGCGCACCGGCAAGGTGTTGGTCGATTGGAGCCAGAACGACGATCACAAGACGACGGTGTGCGTTTATTCGCTGCGTGCCAAGGAGCGGCCGACGGTTTCTACTCCGGTGACGTGGGACGAGGTGGAGGCGTGCCTGAAGAAAGGCGATCCGAATCTGCTGGTATTTGACGCCGAGCAAGTGTTGACTCGCGCCAAGAAACATGGCGACTTGTTCGAGCCGGTTCTGAAGCTGAAGCAGAAGCTGCCGGCGATGGAAGTCTTGCAAGGGGGCGAAGGGAAAGCGGGTTCGTCGAAGGTAGTAGCGGGGACCAAAAGCGTAGAGACGATGCCGAAAAAGAAGGTAGCTGCGAAGCCCTCAAGAAATGTAAGAGCTACCGCCAAGGATGCGGGTACTCGCCCGAAACCAGCCGGCTCACGCAAGGCGGCGAAAAAGTAATGGATGTTCGGTAACCCGAACCAAAGCAGATCCTCCCGTCGGCAAATCGTGTTGAAGGGTGAGAGGCAATTAAGACCGAGTTCCGTTGGGACGGCTGCGTCTGTCCTCCAACTTCGCCAATGAGGAAATTTTGTGCCGAGTGATTCAGAAACCACGAAAGCTGTAGCCGCTTCGTCGCCCGGAGCCTCCAACCTTCCGCTCTATGTCGGCACGTCGGGCTGGGCGTACACGATCTGGAAGCCTGACTTCTATCCCCAGAAAGTCTCGTCGAAGAACTTTCTGAAGTACTACGCAACGCAGCTAACGGCCGTCGAAGTGAACTACACCTTCCGCCGATCGTTGTCGGAGAAAGCGGCGATGGGATGGATGGCGGATGTCGGTGCGAACTTCCGCTTTGCCCTGAAGGCCAATCAGTACATCACGCACATTCGCCGGCTGCAGAATGTCGAAGAAGCTATGCAGCGATTCCTGCCCACATTGCAGCCGCTGGCCGCGCAGCTCGGCCCGGTGCTTTTCCAGATGCCTCCGACTGCCAAGGCCGACGTCGCCGTATTGCGCGATTTTCTTGCCCTGCTGCCGAGAAATTTCAAGGCGGCATTCGAGTTTCGCCACGAGTCATGGTTCAGCGACGAAGTGTACAAAGTGCTGCAGGAGCGCAACGCGACCTTGTGCGTGGCGGAGACTGAAAAGCTCAGCACTCCCGAGGTGCGCACCGCCAACTACATTTACTTCCGCTTCCGCCAGCCCAGCTACTCGCCCGAGGACTTGAAGAAGCTGATCGAGCGCGTGGGTCGCTGCGTGGCCGATGGTCTGGAGACCTATGCGTTCTTCAAGCACGAGGAAGATCCGCGCAGCCCGCACAATGCGGTAGAAGTACTGCGGAGCGTGCAGAGAGAGCTAGGTACGACGTCATGATGTTCGGTTCCGTGCCGTAAGTTCATTTACCACGGAGGACACGGAGAGGACGGAGTTTTGATTTATTTTGCAAGGCGTTCCCGTGCGCTCCGTGTTCTCCGTGGTGAAGCTTCACTGCCCGACATAGAGGTCCTTCGACTACGCATTCGCAAAACACCGCGAATGCTCCGCTCAGGATGACAGATCTCGGCGATGCCTGTACCTCGCTGGCTATTCCCAATGCCCCGACAGTACCCACATACTCATCTCGTGCAGAGTGCCGAGCCCAATCTACGCCTGCTGAATGCTTTCCTCGATTACTTGAAGATCGAAAAGGGGTTGGCGCCGTTGAGCGTGGCCGCATATGAGTCGGACCTGCAGCAATATTCTGAATTTCTGCTGAAGCGCAAGCGCGCGCCGCGAGAGGCGCGACGGCAGGATGTGCGCGACTTCCTCAATGCGCTGCTCTCAAATGGCGTCGATGGACGAAGTGTGGCGCGCAAACTGTCGGCGCTACGACATTTCTACAAGTATCTGCTGCTTGACCGATACATCACTGCCGATCCCACGTTGAACATCGACTCGCCACGGCAGTGGAAAGTGCTGCCGAAATCGCTGGCGATGGACGAAGTGGAGAGCGTGCTGCAAGGTCCGCCGCGGGCCAAAGACGATCGTGCGACCCAGGCTCTCGTCTGTCGTGATCGCGCCATGCTGGAAGTTTTTTATGCCGGCGCGCTGCGGGTGTCCGAGGTTGTCAACCTGAAACTGGAGGACCTGAAACTGGAGTTGGGTTACGTGTTGGTGCGTGGCAAAGGCGACAAGGAACGCATCGTGCCGTTGGGCCGTGCGGCGCAAGAGGTCGTGCAGCAATACTTGCAGAGCGCCCGCCCGGTGCTGGCGGCAGGGAAGTCGTCGCCGGTACTGTTCATCGCGCGTGGAGCGCGCGGCATTACCCGCCAGCGGGTCTGGCAGATGGTGAGTGCCGCGTCGGCGGGAACGGCGCGACATGCCAGCCCGCACATGCTGCGGCACAGTTGCGCTACTCACATGGTGGAGAACGGTGCCGACCTGCGCACGGTGCAAACGATTCTTGGTCACGCCGATATTTCGACCACGCAGGTTTACACGCATCTGGCACTTGACCGGCTGAATCGCGTTTATCAGAAGCATCATCCGCGCAGCAAGCGAGCAGGGAAGAGCGAATGACGAAGCACGGCGCCACCATCGTGGAGAAGGCCGTCGCCAAATTTCTGCGCACGCTCGAAGACCGCAACGCCTCGCCACACACCATCAAAGCCTACCGGACAGATTTGGCACAGTTTGCCGAATACGTTGGCCCGCAGACTTGGGGCGACATCGACCACGTTCTGATTCGCGGATATCTATCGAACCTCTACGATCGCGGGCTCAGCAAGACATCGGTAGCGCGAGCGCTAGCCGCGCTGCGATCGCTATACAAGTGGCTAGCGCAGGAAGGCGAGGTCGAGCAGAATCCCGCCGCCCTGGTAGCCACCCCTAAGCTGCCCAAGAAACTCCCGAGAGTGCCGACCATCGAAGAAGTCAATACGGTTTTGGACACCGACATGCCGGAATGTTCGGCGTTCAGCCGAACGCGATCAGGCAATACTTGAGTTGCTGTACGGCTGTGGGATCCGCAATTCCGAACTGGTTGGTATCAACGTCGACGACGTTCACTGGTCGCAACAGGTGGTGCTGGTGCGTGGGAAAGGGAAGAAAGAACGCTACGTTCCGTTTGGCGAGTCGGCCGCCGCAGCGGTCAAGACTTATTTACCTGCGCGGCAGCGAGTGCTGGCCGAAACCAAACACACCATTGAGCGAGCGCTGCTTGTTAATCTACGGGGCTCGCGGCTGACCACACGAAGCGTCGGTCGCATCGTTAAGCAGATTGCCGTGGCGCGTGGGCTGTCTCCCGACGTTCACCCTCACACGCTGCGCCACGCCTTCGGCACACACATGCTGGAAGAGGGTGCTGACCTGCGGGCGATCCAGGAGATGCTCGGCCACGAGCGGCTCTCAACCACGCAGCGGTACACACAGCTGACGGTCAAGCATGTGATGGAGGTGTACGACAAAACACATCCTCATGCGACCAAGAACCCGCAATAGCGTCCGACCTCGCCGAATCGCAGCGGCGCCTGGCCGTTTCTGTTCGTCAGCGATACCGGAGAGCCAGTGTAAAATAAAACATCGGTTCGCCAGGAACGGCGACGCCGACCGAAAACGGCAGCCACCTTAGCCACTGTACCGTCCGAAACCAACTGAGAAACCGCCAACGATGCAAACCAATCGAGTTCATCACTCCGAACCCAAGATTCGCCTGGCGATCATGGGTTGCGGGGCTATTACCAAGCTGAAGCACATTCCCATCGCGCTATCGCATCCCGAAATTACGATCGCTGCGCTGGTGGACAGTGATCAGGAACGGGCCGATCTGCTGAAGCGCAGCTTCGGATTGAATTGCCGAGTGAGCAACGACTACCGCGCAGTGCTTGGCGATGTCGATGCGGTCCTGGTCGCAGTCCCAAACCATCTGCACGTTGCGGTTACCACTGAGCTGTTGCGCTCCAAAGTACACGTCTTGTGCGAGAAGCCGCTGGCGATGGAAACCGATGGCGCGCGGCAGTGCTGCGCGGCCGCCGAAGAAAGCGGGCGACTCCTCGCAGTTGTTGCTCCGCGACGCTTTTACGACAGCACAGTTCTTCTGCGCACCCTTCTGGACGCAAAAGTTCTCGGCGCTTTCACCAGCTATGACTGGGAAAACGGCGCGCCCTTCGGCTGGCAAAGTGCCACTGGCTTTCTCTTCCAGAAAAAGCTTGCGGGCGGCGGAGTTCTGCTGGATGAAGGAGTCCACTTTCTCGATACGTTGCAAAGCTTGTTTGGGCCAGCTACCTGCTTGCGATATCAGGATGACAACTGGGGCAGCGGCATCGAAGCCAACGCGCTGCTCGAGATGGAACATGACGGGCCGTACGGAAAAATTCGTGGAAGCCTTCGCTTGAGCCGCACTTACGAGTTGAAGAACCGTTTACTGGTGCGTGGCGATCACGCTGCAGCCGAGATTCGCCGGAGTGACATTGACAAGGTATATGTGACTTCTGAGCTTCAGGGTAAACCTATGGTCGCGGCTTATCAGCAACCTGCGCCATCCCAGGATGCGTTTTACATTCAGTTAGACAATTTTGTTAAGGCGATTCGCGGCGATGAGAAGCTTGCGGTCGACGGCGTGGCCGCATTGCAAACGATCCAGCTCATTGAAAGCGCTTATCAGCATGCGGAGAGATTTCCCGAGCCTTGGCTCGAGGTAGAACCGGTCTCGATGGAGGAAGTACGGTGACCAAAGATACCGGCATTCTGGTAACCGGCGCGACTGGATTCATTGGGGGGCGAGTTTGCGAACGGCTGGTGCAGGCTGGCTTCAAGAATGTTCGTGGCTTAGTACACGACTTTAGTCATGCGCCACGAGTGGCGCGACTGCCTATCGAATTACGTCAGGGCGATCTGATGAATCCCAAGTCCGTAAAGGACGCGCTCGCCGGTTGCAAGATCGTATTCCATCTGGGACTGGGTCAAGGTCCGGGTATTGCCGGCGGCACGCGAAACCTCCTGAAGGCCGCTCGTGATGCGCAGGTCGAGCGATTTGTTCACATCAGTACAACGTCGGTTTACGGGCTGAAGCCGGCAGCGAACACCGCCACCGAAGAGGCCCGTCCGCGCCCCAGCGGCAACGAGTATTCCGACTACAAACTGGCAGCCGAGCGCACCGTGCAGTACTTCATGACACGTGGCCTGCCTGCGGTCATTCTGCGTCCTTCGATTGTCATCGGTCCCTATTCCCATTGGTCGATCGGTGTTATCAATCAACTGCGTCAGGGCAGTTACCAGCTGATCGACCAGGGCAACGGCCTGTGCAACACAACTTACGTCGACAATTTAGTGGATGCCATGCTGCTCGCCGCACAAAAGCCGGAGGCTGTGGGACAGGTTTTCACGATCACAGACGGAGAACGTACTACCTGGGGCGAGTTCGTTCGCGCCCACGCGCGCATGCTGGGGACCGAGCCGTCGTTTGACAGTATCTCCTCGGCAGAAGTCGAAAGTCACTATAAGAAGCAGCCTGGGCTGGTGAAGGCTTCGATGAAGGCGAGCCGGAAGGTTCTGACGGGCCCCCAACTCCGCATCCTGCTTAAGGAGATCCCGGTCGCTGACCGGATCATCACCTGGGCCTGGTATCGGACCCAGACCATGAACGAAGTTGAGAAAGATAAATTGCGGACGCGGCTGTCGGGCGGCGGACCTGCTTTGAATGCGGGCGCTACAAACGCAATGCCCGACGCTGCCAAGGTGGCTATTCAAAGTAGCGACGTGTTTTTCAGCATCGAGAAAGCCCGGCGTCTACTGGGTTACTCGCCGCGCATACAATTCGCCGAGGCCATGCAGCGTACCGAGCAATGGTTGCGATTCGCTAACTTCCTGGGGGCCTGAGTCAACGTAATTCCTAACCGCACGGCGCTGCTCAATCGTGCGCAACGATGCAGGGCAGGCGAACCTGAAACCGCGTATCACCGGGAACAGAGTTTACCGTGATCGATCCGTGATGCTTTCTCACGATCCGCATCGTCGTATCGAGCCCCAGCCCGGTTCCTTCTCCAACGCCCTTGGTGGTGAAGAACGGCTCGAAGATGCGTGACTGAATTTCCGGTGGGATGCCCGATCCGGAATCGCCAATCTCAACTACCACGCAATCCGCCTCTGGAAAAGTGCGTATGCGCAGTTCGCCTTCGCCATGCATGGCATCGATCGCGTTGTCGATAATGTTGGTCCAGACCTGATTAAGTTCGCTGCCGTAGGAGTTCACCAGCAGCGGCGTCGGATGATAGTCACGCTTGATGGTCACTCCTTTCTTCAACTTGTGACCCAGGATGGTCAAGGTATTCTCCAGGCCCTTGGTTACCTCGACATCCTGCACCGGTGCCTGGTCCATATAGGAATACTCCTTGATGGCGCGGACCAGGTCGGAGATTTTGGAAGTACTGTTCTCCAGTTCACTCAATAGATCGTTGATCTCAACCAGCGCTGACACTCGCTTCAGCGCCGGCTCGGCCACGCTACTGCGCACAGTGTCGAGCATGAGGTCGAGCGACGCGGGCATGGCTCCGCATTCCACCAGTGACGACGCGTACTGCCAACCGTCCTTGATTCCATGCTGCTGCAGGATAGATTCGATGTCATCCTGAACCTGGCTTGCCTTGAGAACATCGGTCTCGGGCTCGGCGGTGCAGCATGATGATTCGAAAGTTTCGATGGCCGCTCGTTCGTCGGCGCTAAGTTGAATTTCCTCCAGGCTACCAACGGACGCGCGAAACTCGCTGACAGCCCCACGCAGGCGTTCGGCGGTTCGACGCGCCGCCGCCGCCGGATTGTTCAGCTCGTGCGCCAGTCCGGCGGAAAGTTTGCCCAGCGAGGCCAGGCGATCGCGCTGCTGCTCCATCCGCGTAACTTCGCGGGTGCGGTCGACCATGGTGGAGACCAGGCGCCGGCTCAGTTCAGGCATGTGAACCAGCAGATCGTCGAACAGCGCCTTGGGAAAGGTGAGGATGCGCGACGGCAAGACTGCGCGCCCGTTGGCGGGAAAAACCGTCATGCGCGAGAATGGCAAGATGCCCGACACGGTGCCGGCGTGCGTCGTAAAACTGGCTTCATCCGGCCCTTCGAGGCGCGCCTGTAGTTCGCCTTCCAGCACCACTACCATCCGGTCGGCGGGATCGCCGGCGCGAACGTACATGTCTCCGGGCGAGAAGCGATGTTCGGTGGCATGCTCCAGGAACCAGTCGAGCTGGTCGTCGGGGAGATCGTGGAAGACCGAAACGGTGCGAAGCTCATCTTTCGTCACGCTGGGCATTGGTTATACCTTTGCCATGTAGCGATGAATGAATTGCACTGCGATCGCTCCCTCGCCAACTGCCGACGCGACGCGCTTGATGGAACCGTGGCGCACATCACCCACGACGAAGACCCCAGGTACGCTGCTCTCCAGCAGGAAGGGATCGCGGTCGAGATTCCAGCCCGGAGGATGCTTACCATCTTTCATAAGGTCGGGGCCGGCCATGACGAATCCACGGTCGTCGCGAACCACAGTCTTGCCCAGCCAGTCCGTGCGGGGCTGCGCGCCAATGTAGATGAACATCGCGCTGGCTGGCACGCGCTCGATTTTGTTGGTATCGGAGCATTGCACCGAAATCTCTTCCAAGTGGGCCTCGCCGTGCGCTTCGATCACCTCGGCATGCGTCCACAATTGGATACACGGCGTTTTCTCGATCTGGTCGATGAGATAACGCGACATGGTGGCCGCCAGTGAGTCGCCGCGGACCAGCACGACAACCTTCTCCGCGTACTGCGCAAAGTTGAGAGCTGCCTGGCCCGCCGAGTTGGCGCCACCCACGACATAGACCGTCTCACCTTTGTACGACATCGCTTCCTGACTGCCTCCGCCGTAATACACTCCCGCGCCTTGCAGACGATCGATTCCCGGCACCTCGAGCCGTCGCCATTGCACTCCGGTCGCGATGAGAGCGGCGTGACAGGATAACTCGCTGCCGTTGCCCAGTTTCAGGATGCGATATGGTCCTTCGACCCTAAGCTCGACCACGTCCTGCGGCGCGATGATCTCCACCCCAAAGCGCTGCGCCTGCATGACCGCACGGCGTGCCAAGTCTCCGCCACTTAGTCCGGCGGGAAAACCAAGGTAATTCTCAATGCGCGAACTCAGGCCAGCTTGTCCGCCCGGGGCCTCGCGATCGATCATCACAGTCTTTAGGCCTTCGGAAGCGCCATACACCGCGGCTGCCAGTCCGCCAGGACCACCGCCAATAATTGCGAAATCGTAGAACTGAGTTTCAGCGCGAGTCCTGAGGCCAACCTTCTCCGCCAGTTCCGCCGATGTCGACTGGAACATGCGCGTGCCATCGGGAAACAAGGTCAGGGGAAGATTCGCAACGTCGTCGCCGACAGAAGCGATGAGTTGCTTCACCTCGGGATCTTCCGAGGCCAGTTCAACGTCGATCCATTGATAAGGAACGTGGTTTCGCGCCAGGAAATCGCGAACTTCATAGGCACGCGACGACCAGCGCGTACCCAGCACGCGGATACCTTCGTAAGGCGGCCGATACGATGCTACCCAGTCTTCCAGAAGATCGTCGAGGACAGGATAGAGGTGCTGGCTTGGCGGATCCCACGGTTTCAGAAAAAAATAATTGATATTGACTTCGTTAATGGCATTGATGGCGGCACTGGTGTCGGCATAGGCGGTTAGCAATGCGCGCTTGGCATCGGGATATATCTGTTTAGCCTCGGTTAGAAAGCCAATGCCATCCATGTGAGGCATGCGTTGATCGGCGAGCAGCAGCGCCACCGCATCGTTTCGCACCCGCAGCTCGCGGAGGATTTTCAGTCCCGCGTCTCCTGATTCCGCACGCAGCACGCGGTAATTTTCTCCATAATGGGAGCGCAGGTCTCGCTCGATCGCCTTCAAAACATTGGGATCGTCGTCGACGGTCAATAATGTCGGTTTGGCCATGCGCGATACACCTTCCTTCGGTTAGGACTACTTGCGACAAATTGTTAGATGGGCAGATCAGGTCACTGGACTCGCGCCCGGTTTCCACTTGAGACGAAGGCCGCATCTGCCGCGCCGGAAATCACGGCTGGCCGGGCACTAGCTGGAATCATTCGCCATGTTACCGCAGCACTGGCCAGAGCCAAGGCGGCGCAGATCCACATCATCAATCTGAAACCAAACAGGAACGAAGCAACGATGGACGACTCGATTACTGCGCCCGTCAGGGAATCGACTCCAGCCGGAGCCCGCAGCGCAGCCAGCCTGGTTGCATTGGATTGTAACTCGCTTCGGACGTTATCCGGGACAGCGGCGAGCGCCAGATTGTGATTCAGATGAGCGCTGAACTCCGATACCATGACCACGCCCAAGATCGCAATCGCCAGTAGTGCAGCCACGCGAGCCACGGCATTGTTGATGCCCGAAGCCGTTCCCACCCGGTCCTGCGCAATCGATCCCATCACTACGGTGGTCAAAGGAGGAACACTCACCGCCATGCCGAGCCCCAGCACAATGATCGCAGGGAAGAATGTCGTCCAGTAATTGCCACCGGTCGACGGCCAGGAGAAAAGCGTGAATCCGAGCGCGACAATTAATGGCCCTACGATCAACGGTAAGCGCGGCCCGTACCGATCGACCAGTCCGCCCGACCATCGCGACAAAAGAAACATGAGCAGGATCAGCGGCAAGACGGCGCCGCCGGCAGCGGTCGCCGAATAATGCTGCACCTGAATGAGATTCAGCGGCAGCACGAAGAAAAAGATTCCAATTGCAGCGTACAGAAAAAAGGTAAGCAGGTTGGCTCCGGCGAAGGCGCGCGAGCGAAACAAACTGAGCGGGACCATGGGCGACTCCGACTTAGCCTCGATGAACAAGAACGCGAAGAGGCAAACAACACCGCCGGCCAGACTGCCCGCGACAAACGGATGTCGCCAGCCCAAAGTCGCGGACTCGATGAATCCGTAGACGAGCCCTGCCAGGCTTAGAGTCGCCGTCACTGTGCCCCACCAGTCGATCTTCTGCCGGCTGCTGCTGCTGCTCTCGGGAACACGCCACAGCGCAATCGCAACCACCGCGACTGCCAACGGCACATTGAGGAAGAACGCCCAGCGCCACGACCAATGCTGGATCAGCCAGCCGCCGATCACGGGGCCAATCGCCGTGGTGATGGCGGTCGATCCCGACCACGTCCCAATGGCGCGGCCCCGCTCCTTTTCGCCGAACGATGCGCTGATCAGCGCAAGGCTTTGGGGCACCAGGAATGCCGCGCCAACTCCCTGAACAGCGCGGGCAAGGATCAGTTGCTGAATACTGTTGGCGACGCCGCATAGCGCGGACGCAGCGGCAAAAAGTCCGACGCCCCATAGAAATATTCGCCGCCGGCCCAACAAGTCACCCATCGACCCGCCCACCAGGATCAAGGCGGCCAGTGTGAGCCCGTAAGCTTCAACCACCCATTGCACATCGACTACGCTGGCGCCGAAGCTGGCCTGCAGCGCAGGCAGAGCCACGTTGACTATAGTGCTGTCAATGAATGCCATGCTTGAGGCGAGAATGGTGGCGGCTAACACCCAGCTTCCCGTTACCTGCGAGCAAGGCGAGGTGGCTACTCTTGAGGTGATCGCAGCTTTATCGCAAGGCGGCATCATCAGAGGCTTTGATGTGCGTCGAAGCCTGTAGGCTCCGCCAGTTGAAAGAATCTCTCGAGACATTAATGCCGTCGTGACGAGTGGCCATCGGTCCATCCTCACCGCTCGGCAAAAAGCGGCTTGACAATCGCGCTTCCGCCGAACATACTTGCGCGGTTCTGCTGGCGGCTGACCGCATCATGAAGAAGAAAGCAGCTAAGAAGAAAGCTTCGGCGAAAAAAACTAGCGTTCCCCGCGTGTCGAAGCGTGTGGCCGCCAAGCCTGCTAAGCGTTCAGCTAAGAAGTCGGCGAACCAGGCAAAGCTCACCAAGCAAGTGTCGGCCAAGGTGATCGCCCCTCCGCCTGACGAAGGCAAGCTCACCTTCAATCACGCCATGATTTACGTCAAAGACGTAGCCCGCGGGATGGCGTTTTATCGCGACCTGATGGGATTCAGGTTGATTGAGGACTTCCGTTACGAAGGCATTCCGGTCTACGCGCGTTTGCGGGCGCCCGGCGGGGATGGAACCATAGCATTGCACCAGGCTGGGCCCGGGGCTTCTCTGGCCAGCGACGGGGTACGCCTGTACTTCGAAGTTCGGGAACTCGACGACTTCTGTCGGAAGCTGCAGAAGAAAGGCTTCTACATCACCCAACTGCCGCGCATGATGCCTTGGGGCTGGCGGCACGCTTACCTCAACGATCCCGACGGCCATGAAATCAGTCTGTACTGGGCAGGCGAAAACCGCATGGCCAAAACAGTTATGAAGGCCGCCAAAGAAGCCGCCAGAAATTCCGCTTCTGCAACGAACTGAACGCCTGAATCCACTTTCACAACATCAGGTTCGCGACTGCTACTGACGTCGGCGATTTTCTCGCTTACAGTTTCTCGCGATGCAGCTAGAATCACCCCATGCGAATGTCCAGTTCGTTACCCATGCGAAAGTCGACCAGGAATGGCGGCTACATCCAGCCATGAAAGCTTTCGACCGTTTCGTTAAAGGTGACATGCACGGCATCCATTACGCCGTAAGCATCTTCATCGCAACCGCGATACTGTGGATTTGCGTTCACGAGCTGGCCGAATCGAATCCGATCTGGGCCATCAGTTCCATGGTCGCCACCAGCGATCCGCTGATGAAGCAGGCGCTTTTAACCTTTCGTGCCCGCATCATCAATACCATGGTGGGCTGTGCTATCGGCCTGTTGTTTATCGCCGTTGGTGGCACCCGAATCATCATGCTGCCGGTTGCGCTGGCGGTTACGGTGTTGATTTCGTCCTACGTGGTCCGCATTCAAACCATGTGGCGCCAGGCCCCGATCAGTGCCGCCTTCGTTATCTCCGCCGGTCTGGAATACCACTCGCGGCTTCACGGCCTTGAGGCGGGAGTGCGGCGCATGGGCGAGGTGCTCTTTGGCTGCATCATTGGGCTGATGGTGGCCTGGTTTGTGTCCGTCGTCTGGCCGTTGCCAGATCCTGTACCCGCCGACAAGTGACCCAGGCAACCGCACCTTCGAGATGATGTCGTGGGTGAAAGTCGATCCGGGCTCGTGGGGAATGAAGGTTCGCCGATCAAGCCACGCGCCAGCCGAGCAAGGAAGCCCGGGCAGGCCCTCCGCTTATGTCAGGCACGATCGTCAATTCGAGTGCCGCCACATCGGAGAGCTCTACTGCGTAATCCTCAACCTCCTGGACGGCGTCGGGTGTAGCGAAATTCCACTGCTGGCGAACAATGTCGCGAAAGGAATCTTCTGCGTCCGAACAATACCGCAACACAAATTCTTGGGTGCGCATCGTCTGTCTCTCTTCGAAAGACAACCAGATACGAGTCAGTCGTTGGGGCTGATCGAAGCGTAGCCGGATCGTTTGAGCTCCGGGGCCTGACGCGCGCCAGCCGCGTTGCTGGCCGCGCAGCAGAGCAGATTCGACGGGAAATTCCTTGTCTTCAGATGTGACCTCGACTGTGGCCATACGCTCGAGGTCTAGCCATATCTGGTTTTCAGTGGCGACTCGAGAAGCTGGGGGAATCGATGCAATTATTCGCTTACGCACTCAAATCCTTCCGTATCATTTCCTGATTCCTAAGGTTGCGCCAACGGCCTTTACGGATATCCTTCGAATAAAGCACTGGCAGAAGGCGCAAGCATCGATCTCGTCCAGACGGACCTAGGACTGCACGGTGCTTTTCTTTCACATCAGTTTCCGCTGGTGGCCGAACCTACTTAGCACAATTCTATGCCTTCTGGCCCGCGCCGAATCTCTATTGTCGTAAGCGCTGGCTATTTACGTCTTCGCAGAACCGCAACGGGCGGCCGCTGATAAACTCTGTCGTCCCTACGGGACTCCGGTTCGATTTTTTCGCGGTACCCAGGACTCGGGGCTGGGTCCATGCTGGGCTAAAAGCGGAGCCGCCCTGCGGGCTCGATTTTCGAAGGATGGGATTGGTTGGCGCCCGCAGCCTCGTAATGCGTTGCCGGCTGGCAGAAAGCTAAAGGCTAGGAGCTAAGAGCCGCAAGCGAAAAGCGAAAAGCAAAAAAAAAGCGAAAAGCGAAAAGCGAAAAGCGAAAAGCGAAAAGCGAAAAGCGAAAAGCGAAAAGCGGCCTCCTTATTTGCAGGTGTTCACGCCCCGCTCGATGGCGGTGCCTTCCTCGTAGTCGTTCCAAGTTTCGATCATCAGGAAGGGAAGCGGGCGCTGCTGATCGTAGTAGCGGCGGAAGAGGCGAAGCGTGTCGGCGAAGGTGCGGCCGCACTGCGCGCTCATCTTGCGGTTCTGGCTCCAGCTGGCCTTGGAGTCGTCAAAGCCGGGCCAGGCGGCGCCCACCGCGATTTTGTTGGGATAGTTGGCGACCATGGTCTTGTAGAAGTTATCAAGATAGTCCTGGCCCCAATTGCTGCCATTAGCTTGCCAACCCGGCTTGCCGGGGTTGACCCAGGCATAGAAGCCGTCGAAAGCGTTGGCCTCAGCGGGGCGCACATCTTTCATGATCAGCAGCGGCGGATCTTCCCAGGAGTTGACGGCCTGGTGGACGCGGTTCCAGTCGGTGTGTCCGCCCTTCGGAAAGATGAAGATCATGGGCCGGCCATCGTAATGCAGATAGGAGTCGCGCGGCACGACTGCATGCGGGCCGATGTAACGGTCGTAAGCATATTGCAAATCGGCGAGAACGGCGTCGGTAGCGCTGGCCGGCTCGCTGTCATCCTCGTCGTACATGAGCGCGACCTTGAAATTCTTCTCCGCCGCAACCTGCTGCATCAGGGTGTAAGACTTGTCTTCGAAGTCGTGATGCTGCCCGTACCAGTTGACGACGAAAGCCGAGATGCCGAGCTGTTTGGCCTGATCAATCTGCTTCTCCATCACTACGCGATCTTGCGAGGAGTAGCCGACGTCGATGTGGCCGGGACGTCCAAACCAGGGCAGATAGGCGGCCAACATGGTGGGCTGACCCGTACCGTCGATGAAGCTGTTGGCGGCAAGCGTGGAGTGAAGGTTGGCTTCGTGACATCCCGTACAGAGGAGCAGGGTAAGAACAGTGGCCAGCAGGATGGGCCGGCGAAGATTAGCTTGCGTGTTTAACATTCGAGTGGGTATTTGAGTCAAGAACATTAGATGTGGAATTGGGCTGGAACGTTGGATTGGGAACAGAGAATAGGGGGCAGGGGTTAGGGGTTAGAGAGGAGTGTAGGTCGCTCGCTAGGGGCGCCTGGTTTTCCGCGAGATGGAAGAAACAGCAGGTCCTTCGACTTCGCACCCGCCCGTCCTGCAGAAGAACGGACGGAAAGGACTGCGGGCGCTCCGCTCAGGATGACACCGATGAGGCGTTCCGTCAGGATGACAAACGTGTGCTGATCAGAAGTGATGGCGGAGGTGGCCGAAGCTTTCGACTTGCAGCAGGCGGCCGTTGCCGATTTCGGGGCGGACCTCGCCGCGCTCCAGCATCCAGGTGTTGCGGTGAGGGACGAAGACGGCATGCAGACCGGCTTCGAGCGCGGGATTGATGTCGGACTGCGGGCTGTTGCCGATCATCCAGGTGAGGTCGGGCGCCAGGGCGTATTTCTCGACGAGACCGCGGTAGGCGTCAGCATGCTTTTCGGCGACGACGTCGATGGCGGTGAAATGCTGCTTCAGTCCGGAGCGCTCGAACTTGCCGGTCTGCTCGGTGACGTTGCCCTTGGTCACCAGAAAAAGATGGTGGCGCTGGGCGAGGTCGGCCAGCGTCTCGGGAACTTCGGGCAGGATTTCCATGGGATGCCCGGCGATGGCGTAGGCGAAGCCGCGAATGGTTTCGTGCAGAGCGGTGGTCAGGGGCTCGACCGATAGCTGCTCGAAACATGCGACTAGGGCGCGCGCGAAGCTGTCCATGCCGTAGCCGTGCAGGCGAATGTTTTCGCGCTCGACATCGTAGAGCACCTCGCGGACCTGGTCGGGCGTGAACTCGTGATGATTGAGGAACGAGATGAAGTTGGCGATGGCGCGCTCGAAATAAATGTTGTTCTCCCACAGGGTGTCGTCGGCGTCGATGAGCAGATTCTGGCCGGGCGGGATGCGGTGGGACATGGGTCATCATCGTTGGGAAAATCCCAGAGCGCGGTTTCGCGGTCGAGGAAACAGAATCCTTCGACTCCCAAGCAAAGGAGGCTCGGGTGAGGCACCCGGCGAACCAAGGATCCTGCCACTACATGCGGACCGCAGATCCCTCGGCTTCGCTCGGGATGACAAGGCCTTAGCGGGTTCTTCGACCCGCTCCGCTCAGGATGACACCTGTTTGTTTCGTGCGTTCGCGCGGATGACGGACGAGAATTTATGGCGTGCCCGGGCCACCTTCGCCCATCAGGCCCGCTGGCGGCGGCGGAATCGCGATGTCGATATTCTGCACCGGGCCTAGCGAGCTGAGCGGCTTGCCGAATTCGGTATCGTTGCCTACGACCAGAACCGCGAGCTTGTCTTTGTGGACGTACTTGTGGGCGACACGTGCCACATCGTCAGACGTCACCTTCTCCACTTCACTACGGTAATGCTCCAGGAAATCGAGCGGATAGTGATAGAACTCGTAGGCCATTTTTTCGCGCAGGACTTTTTCCGGGGTATCGAAGCGGAAGATGAAGGAGTTGAGAATGTCGTCCTTGGCGCGCTTGAGTTCGGCGGGCGTCGCCGGATTCTTCAGCAGGTCGTCGATCTCCTCGTTGAGCCCTTCAATGCCGTCGACCGTGGTCGCGCTCTTGGTCTGCATTTCGATGTCGGTAAGGCCGGGGTGATCCCAGCCGGAGCCGACGCCTCCGCCCACGTCATAGGCGAGGCCTTTTTCGGAGCGCAGCTTGTTGAACAGCCGCGAGGAAAAACCGCCGCTGAAGACTTCGTTCATGACGCTAACGGCATAGTAGTCGGGATTACTGCGCTCGATGCCGAGGTCGAGCATGTTGATGCTGCTCTGATTGACGTCGGTCTTGCGAACGAAGTAGACAGCCGGGCTTGGGTTCGGAGAACTTGATGTCGGGCATCTCGGCGGGCGTACCTTTCTGCCACGATTCGAAGGCGCGACGCAGCTTGGCTTCCATGTCCTTGGGATCGAAGTCGCCGGTGATGCCGAAGACGATGTTGTTGGGATAGACATATTGCTGATGCCAGTTCAGCAGATCCTGGCGGGTGACCGCAGCCACGGTAGCGTACTGAGGAACGCGGGCGTAGGGATTGTCTTTGCCGTAGGCGATGATGAGGCTCTCGCGATGAACGATGGAGCTGACGTTATCGTTGCGGCGGGCGATGGCGGTGTACATCTGGGCCTTGGAGAGCTGCAGCTTGTCGTCGCGGAACTCGGGATTGTGCAGCAGGTCGAGGTACATCTCGAAGACGGCGTCGAAGTCGCCCTTGAGACAGTCGAGCGAGATGCTGGTGGAGTCAGACTGATTGTCGGTCTCGATCTTGGCGGCGTGAGCTTCGAGGAAATCGTCCATCTGGTCGCCGGTTTTGGACTTGGTTCCGCCGGTGCGCCAGACTTCGCCGTAGAGATCGGTGAGTCCGGCCTTGTTTGCGGGCTCGGAGATGGAGCCTCCGCGAATGCGGGCGGTGGCGTTGATCAGCGGAAGCTCGTGGTCGGGCTGCAGGAAGATGACCATGCCGTTCGGGAGTTGCACGCGAGTCGGTTCTGGCGGAGTGAAGGCCGGAAGCGGCGGCGCCTGGATTTTGTTCCAGGGAGTTGCTGGGCGGGGGCGAGGGTGGTGAGCAGTAAGAGGCAGCAAACGAGTGCGCAGAGGAACGCCGTGAGAGCTTTGCCGCGGCTCGAAAAGCAGATCCCTCGCGGGCTAAAGCCCGCTCGTGATGACAAATTTCCAATCGCTGGGACGCGAACCTGAAGGTTCGCTCTACCGGAACTCGCGTCGGCTGGGACGCCTGCCTGAAGGCGCGCTCCTTCATCGCGGCGGGAAGAAACAGCAGGTCCTTCGACTGCGCGCCCGCAAATTCGGCGGGCGCTTCGCTCAGGATGACACATCGATGTGGTCCCGTCTGGCGAAACGCGGGCGTGGGAGCTGAGACGGGAATAGGGGTCCTTCGACTCCTCGCTGCGCTCGTCGCTCAGGATGACAGCGTTGAGGAAAACATCGTTCGGGGTGCTCATTGCTGGTCCGCTCCTTTGCCTGGCATCGGTCCTGGCTGGCTTGATGCGGTCTGGGTCTGGATGACGCCGACGGTGCGGTTGGTGTCCTGGAAGGCTTGGTTGGACACGCGGCGGATGTCGGCCTTGGTCACCTTGTCGACGCGATCGAGGTAGCGGAAGAGTTCGCGCCAGTCGCCATAGCGCGTCTGGTAATAGGCGAGCTGTTGCGCCAGGCCTTCATTGCTGGCGAGGCCGCGAATCAGGTCAGCCTTGGTGCGCGTCTTGAACATCTGCAACTCGTCGTCGGTCACATCCTGTGTCTTGAGCTTGTTGATCTCGACGGCGATGGCCTTCTGCATCTCGTCGTTGGTGTGGCCGGGAAGCGGTACCGCATAAAACGCGAACAGGTGAGCGTACTTGTTGCCGGGAAATCCGCTGAAGCCGGCGGCGGCGGCGGCAATCTGCTTGATCGCGCACCAGCGAGCGATATAGGCGCGAAGTGCGGCCGTTGGAGAGAATGTCGGAGATGGCGTCGTACACCGCGTCATCGGGCGCCAGATAACTGGGGCGGTGATAGCCCTCAAGATAGAACGGCTGTGACGGATCGTGCAGCGTGACTTCGCGCACCGAATTTTGCGGCGCCTCGATGGTGTAAGGCTCGACCGGCTTGGGAGCGTTGGAGAGCTGGCCAAAATACTTTTCGAGGATGGGGAAGACGACGTCGGGATCGAGATCGCCTACCAGCCCGATCACCATGTTGCTGGGAACGTAGTAGCGCTTGAAGAATTCAGCCGCGTCGGTGGCGGAGAAGCTCTGCAGATCGGAAGCGTAGCCGATGGTGGGCCGGTGATAAGGGTTGGCCATGAAGGCCGTGCCCAGAAACTGCTCGACCAGGCGGCCGGTGGGACTGCTGTCGGTGCGCATGCGGCGCTCTTCCATGACCACGTTGCGCTCTTTGTAGAACTCGCGCATCACGGGATGCATCATGCGATCCGATTCCAGCGCGGCCCACAGCTCGATCTGATTCGAGGGCATGGAGTACATGTAGGCGGTTTCGTCGTAGTTGGTGAAGGCGTTCAGGCCGACGCCGCCGTGGCTCTCGACGACTTCGCCGAACTGGTTGTTCACGACGTACTTGTCGGCTTCTTTGATGGCGTCCTGCCAGGCCTTCTGCAACTGCGGCCAGCTTCTTCGGATCCTGACCGACGCGCTTGGTGCGCTCGGCCTCATAGGCAGCGTAGGTCTGCTCGACTTTTTCCAGCGCGGGCTTTTCGGCGGCGTAGTCGGTGGTGCCGATGTCGGGCGTGCCCTTGAAGGCCATGTGCTCCATCATGTGCGCCAGGCCGGTTTCGTTCAGGGGATCTTGCGCGGAGCCGGCGTCGACCATGGGTGAAGAACGAGAAGACCGGCGCCTCAGGCCTGCGCCACAAAACGATAGTGAGGCCGTTGGGCAGGGTCTTGACTGAGACTCGCTTTTCGTAGGACGACAAGTCTTGCGCAGCGAGCGGCAGTGCCGCCGCCAATAACAGCAGGGCGGCCAGCTGGGTGAATCTGTGTTTCATCGTGGCTCCAGAGGAAGGAAGACGTAAGTTAGGCAAATTAAAACGTTACGCAGAGAAGGACGGGCAAGTCAAACCAGGGAGAGCAGCGTCTGCGCGTATAGGTTGAGGTGAATCGCTGAATTCGCCCGAAAACACGAAACCCAGCCGGTTGGGGGCTGGGGCGAAAGCTGCCTTGAAACTTGATTCTGACTCCATTGTAGCAACTTGGGCATAGGTTTGGTCAGTGTTTTGGGGATTTCTATCTGGATTGCAATGTGCGGGTTAGGAGTAACTGTTGCGTTTCTCGTAGTTGACATGTAAGAGTTACGCGGGAAAGTGTGACAGTAGTTGTATGACTAGCAATATTGGTTCGAAAATGGGAATTCAATCGTGAATTCTATGCGGGGTGCGAAAGAAGCAGGTTCTTCGACTCGCTGCGCTCGCTCAGGATGACACCTGAGCGCCTGGCTGCTCGGGGCGATGAGCGCGGACCGGAAATGTGTTGTGCGATATAGGGTCCTTCGACTTCGGCGGGAGAAGCGCCGCCTGCGCTCAGGAGTCAGTTGCCGGGTTGTCAGTTGTCAGTGAAAGCAGATCCCTCGCTGCGCTCGTGATGACAAATCAAGGGGAGGAAAAGGTTCCTCGACTCGCCATGCTCGCTCGGGATGACACGCGAAAGCGCGGGATCGCTGAGGGGATGGATCGGGGAGAGTTATCAACGGGACAAAAACACTGTCGTCCCTGAAGGGACTCGGGCTTATTTGCACGTTACCCAGCACTCCGCCTGCGGCTGCGTGCTGGGCTAAGCTCTTCCGCGCCTGCGGCCTGCGTGCTGGGCTAAGCTCTTGCGCGCCTGCGGCGCTCGTTTTCCGCGGCTCGCTGCTCCTGCCGAAACGCGCCGGAATTTCTCAACAAACCGTTATTGCGTGCTGGGCTAAGCTCTTACGCGCCTGCGGCAGTCGTTTTCCGCGGCTCGCTGCTCCCTGCCGAAACGCGCCGGAATTTCTCAACCAGCCGTTATGCGGCAAAGCCGCCTAGACCAGAGCGAGGCGTTCGCGGACGTCGAAGCCGGCACTGCGCAGGAGTTTTTCGACCGGCGGACTCGTTCAGGCGGGTGGCGTCGTACTCCACGCGGATGGTGCGGCCTTGCTCGTCGAAACGGACGCGCCGGATGCCGTAGACGTCGCTCATTTGTCCCAACGCGCTCATCTCGGCCTCGCCGGGCGGCATGTTGTAGCGGAATAAGACTTCCACAGTGGTCATCGGACCGGCCTTTCGCAAACGTGCAATGATAGAAACGCGGAACCGGAAAAAATCTTTCGCAATCTAAAATATCAGTGGGGGAGCCTGGGCAGGTTCTCCACCATGTTCCGCATTCAATATAGAGCATGCCTAGAATTGTGAACAGCGGGAGTTAGGCGAAGCGGAGCGCGCGCGAGGTTGGGAACAGGTGTGCGATGGCCGGTTTAGAGAGTGAAGGAATGAACGAGCCCGAAGAAACAATAAAGAACCTGGAGCTGGATTTTTCGATCAAGGACCCGGTCTGCGGCATGGTAGTCGACCCGGCGCAGGCGCGAGGCAAAGCGAAATATCAGGGGGACACGTACTTTTTCTGTTCGCCGGGATGCATGCAGAAATTCAACGCCGCTCCGGCAAAGTATGCTCCGGTGTCGACCGAGGGCGAGATTGCGCCCGTGCCGGCAGCGGCGGCCGAACCGAAGAAGTTCGACAAAGATCCGGTGTGCGGCATGAGGGTTGATCCGGCGCACGCTGCGTCGTCGGCGGAATTTGAGCACAAGCTGTATCACTTCTGCTCGCGCGGCTGCGCGGAGAAGTTTCAGCGCGATCCGCAAAAATATCTTTCGCCCGCACATCGGTCGTCGGGGATGGTGGGCACGGTGCAGATTGGTGGAATTGCGGCAGCTCCGACCCAAGCGGCGCGCCAACCGGAGAAAGATCCAGTCTGCGGGATGAACGTGGACGCGGCCCAGGCGGCTGCGACCTTCGTCCACAACAACAAGACTTACTACTTCTGCTCCGGTGGTTGCGGAGAAAAGTTCAAAGCCGATCCGGGGAAGTACCTTTCGCCGGCTGCGACAGTGGGTGTCGCGGAAAAGCCGGGCGAACCTTTCGTCGCCGGCGAAGAGCGAAAAGCGAAGAGCGATCACGGCTCCTACGTTTGTCCGATGGATCCGGAGATTCGGCAGGACCATCCTGGCGCGTGTCCGAAGTGCGGCATGGCGCTGGAGCGCGACGTTCCTATCGCAAGCGGGAAGACGCAATGGACTTGCCCGATGCATCCCGAGATTGTGCGCGACGGGCCGGGCGCGTGTCCCATCTGCGGGATGGCGCTGGAGCCGATGACCGCGACCGCGGCGGAAGAAGAAAATCCGGAGCTGCGGCAGATGACGCGGCGCTTCTGGATCAGCGTGGTGCTGGGCGTTCCGCTGGTCGCGCTGGCGATGTTGCGCATGAGCCCGCTCATGCATGGACTGTCGCCGCGGATGGCGACGTGGATTGAGTTCGCGCTGGCGACGCCGGTGGTGCTGTGGTGTGGCTGGCCGTTCTTCGAGCGCGGCTGGGCGTCGGTCAAGTTTCGCAGTCCGAACATGTTCACCCTGATTGCGATGGGCGTGGGCGTGGCGTACGTCTACAGCGCAGTCGCGACCATCCTTCCCGGAATCTTTCCGCCGTCGATGCGCACGATGGGCGGACAGCCGGAAGTGTATTTCGAAGCGGCGGCAGCGATCATCGTGCTCGTCTTGCTGGGGCAAGTGTTGGAGCTGAAGGCGCGCAGCCGCACCAGTAGTGCCATTCGAGCGCTGCTCGATCTGTCGCCCAAGCTGGCGCGCATCATGCGCGACGATGGCAGCGAGTACGACGTCACGCTGGATCAGGTGAAGGTGGGCGACAAACTGCGAGTGCGTCCCGGCGAAAAAATTCCGGTGGATGGAACCGTGCTCGACGGGCTGAGCTCGGTGGACGAGTCGATGGTGACCGGCGAGTCGATCCCGATCGAAAAACATTCTGGCGACAAAGTCATTGGCGCGACCGTGAACGGAACCGGCTGGCTGCTGATGCGGGCCGAACGCGTGGGCAGCGAGACCATGCTGGCTCAGATCGTACGGATGGTGAGCCAGGCACAACGCAGCCGCGCACCGATTCAGCGGCTGGCCGACAAAGTGGCGGCGTGGTTCGTTCCCACTGTGCTGGTCGCCGCGGTAATTACTTTTGTCGTGTGGTTCATCAGGGGGCCGGAGCCGCGATTAGCCTACGCGATCATTAATGCGGTTGCGGTGCTGATCATCGCTTGTCCGTGCGCGCTGGGACTGGCGACGCCGGTTGCGATCATGGTGGGCACGGGCCGCGGAGCACGCGCCGGTGTGTTGATCAAGAATGCCGAAGCGCTGGAGACGTTGCAGAAGGTCGACACCCTGGCGCTGGACAAAACCGGAACGCTGACCCAGGGCAAGCCGGAACTGATGTCGGTGATTGCGGTCGGCGGCGAGACCGAGGAGCGCGTGGTGCGGCTGGTGGCAAGTCTGGAGCGGGGAAGCGAGCATCCACTGGCGGCGGCCGTGGTGGAAGCTGCGTTGACAAATGGAATGTCGCTGATTCCGGCCGACGAATTTCGCTCGCTTACGGGACGCGGTGTGGTCGGCAGAGTTGGCGGTCACGAAGTGGCGGCGGGAAATGAAAGCCTGCTGGAGGAATTGAACATCGATGCGTCGGAGCTGAAGTCCAAAGCCGAGAGCTTGCGCCAGCAGGGGCAGACTGTGGTGTTCGCTGCGGTCGATGGGCGCGCCGCGGGAATTCTCGGGGTTGCCGATCCGGTGAAGCCAGAAGCAGCGCAAGCGATTCGCGATCTGCGCAGCCAGGGATTGCGGGTGGTGATGCTCACCGGAGATAGCGAGACTACGGCCAAAGCAGTGGCGCAGCAGTTGGGGATCGACGATTTCGAAGCCGGTGTGTTGCCCGACCACAAAGTCGAGGTGATCAAGAAACTTCAGCAGCAGGGAAGAGTGGTGGCGATGGCGGGAGACGGCGTGAACGATGCGCCCGCACTGGCGCAGGCGCAAGTCGGGATCGCGATGGGAACAGGAACCGATGTTGCGATGGAGAGCGCGGGGATCACTTTGTTGAAAGGCGATCTGGCCGCGCTGGTGCGGGCTCGCCGGTTGAGCCGCGCGGTGATGAGCAATATTCGCGAGAACCTGTTCTTCGCGTTCGTCTACAACTCGGTGGGCGTGCCGATTGCGGCGGGGATTCTGTATCCCAAGTTCGGCATTCTGCTGAGCCCGATTATCGCGGCGGCTGCCATGAGTTTCAGTTCGGTGTCGGTGATTAGTAATGCGTTGAGGTTGAGGCGGGTGAAGTTGTAATTTGTCGACACAGTGGATTATGGGGGTTTGGGGAAAGCAGATCCCTCGCGGGCTAAAGCCCGTTCGTGATGACAAAAAGCAGTTGTCAGTGGTCGGTTGTCTGTTGTCAGCCAAAAGCAGATCCCTCGCTCCGCTCGTGATGACAAAAATGAGGAGCTTGCTACGGCGTAGCTAAAGCCGCCCCTTCAAAACCTGGTGTTCCTTGGTGCCAGCGGTTCGCCAGCGCGCTTTGGCGCATCTCTTGTTACAGTAGAGAGATCGCCGCGCATCATGCCATCGGTCACAACCAGTCCGCCCGCTGTCACACATTGTCAGACCTGTGGCAAACAGATTCCTGCGGGCGCCGACAGTTGTCCGGCGTGCGGGCGCAATCATGGGGCAGGTTCGCCGCGGATGACGCTGGCGATCATGCTGTTCCTGATTTTTGCCGGCTTCGCCTTCACGCAATATATCGTCAGGCTGCATCGCAACACCGAAGCGTCGCTGGCAAAGCGATGGTTCCACCGCGGCAACGAAGCCATGCAAGTCAATCTGCCGGCGTTGGCGGCCGAGGACTATCGCACGGCCCTGACCTACGATCGCGAGAACGATGAATACCGTCTTCGACTGGCGCAGGCGCTGCTGGCGGACAATCGGCTGAACGAGGCTCGCTCTCATCTGGAAAGTCTGTGGGAAGAAGAACCGGCCAACGGCGAAGTCAATCTGGCGCTGGCCCGGCTGCATGTCCGCCGGGGCGACCGCGCTCGAGCTATTCGCTACTACAGCAACGCCATCAACGGCGTGTGGGATGAGCAGCCTCGACAGCAGCGCATTGCCACCCGCTTCGAGCTGATTCGTTACCTGATGCAACTGCACGACCTGGCGCGGGCGCAAGCCGAGTTGCTGGCGCTACAGGCCGATGGACCGCCCGATCCTTCCGACCAGCTTCTGCTGGGGCAGATGCTGCTGCAGGCGAACGATCCGGCGCACGCGATTGCGGCTTACGACACGCTTGTTGAGCAACGATCCGCGCAATGCCGATGCGTGGCTGGGCAAAGGATTGGCGGCGCTTCAGCTGGGCGATTATCCGACGGCGGAACACGCGCTGGCCAGTGCGCTGGAACATGATCCGCATTCGGAGCAGGCGCGGCAGCAGTTGGAGTTGGTACGCGAGATACTGCGCATCGATCCCGCGGTGCGCGGACTGTCGGTGGCCGAACGCAGCGAGCGGGTGGCCGAAGCTTTTCGAGTCGCTCTGAAACGCCTTACCGGTTGCGCCAGCGAGAAAGGCTACCAGCTGGCGACTCCAGAGACTACAAAGGCGGCCGCTCGCGCGTCGGCGGCGCAAATGGCTTCAGGCGCAACCGCGGCGTCAACCACTCCCGCACCAGACAATCTGCAACAGCTCTATACCGCCGGGGTGCGAATGCAGACGAGTGCGACGGAGGCTGCGCTGCGCAAGAATCCTGACGCGCTGGAGCCCACGATGCAATATGCGTTCGAGGTGGAGCGCGAGACGGCGCCGCTTTGTCCCACGTCAGAGTTAACCGATCGCGCGCTGCTGACGCTGGCGCAACATGAAGGCGGAACGGTGAAATGAGCACGCCCGAAGTAGTGGTCAGCAAACCGAAAGATTCCAGCGGCATCAAGCCGGCAGTGTCGACGCCCACCCGGCGTCAATACTGGAGCAGCCTGCGCACCATGCTGTCGCCGCAACGCTTCAGTTTGCGGGAAGAGCAATTTTTCCTGTTGCTGGCGGTGTTGATCGGCATTGGATCGGGATTGGCGGTGGTCTGCTTCCGCATGTCGATTGAGTACCTGCAATTGCATTTGCTGGGAAGCGGGCTGATGCCGTCGGTGCCGCGGGTTTTCCTGGCTCCCATGCTGGCCGGGCTGGTGATCGCCGTTCTGGTGATCCGATTTTTCCCGCGCGCTCGCGGCAGCGGCGTCAATCAAACCAAAGCCGCACTCTACATTTACGACGGCTACATTCCGATGCCGACGGTCATCGGAAAATTCATTACGAGCGCGCTGGCCATCGGCAGCGGACAGTCGCTTGGCCCCGAAGATCCCTCGCTGCAGATCGGCGCCGGCATCGCATCGGCGCTGGGGCGGCGCTTGAAGCTGTCGCGCGAGAAGCTGCGGCTGATCGCGCCGGTGGGCGCTGCCGCCGGGCTGGCCGCGGCGTTCAACGCTCCCATCACCGCCGTGCTGTTCGTCATCGAAGAAGTTATCGGCCGCTGGACCGCCGGCATTCTGGGCGCGGTGGTGTTGTCGGCGATTTCCAGCGCGGTCATCGAGCGCTGGTTTCTGGGCGACGAACCGTTGTTTCGCGTTCCGGCTTATCACCTGGAACATGCCGGCGAGTTGGGTGCGTATGCCAGCCTGGGCGTGATCGGCGGCTTCGCCTCGCTGGCGTTCGTCAAATACATTGCCTATTTGCGGCCGCGTCTTCGCCGAGCTGCCATCCTGGACGCAGTATTTTCAGCCGGCCGCGGCGGGCCTGCTCATCGGCCTGATCGGCATCAAGTTTCCGCAAGTGATGGGCGCCGGCTACAGCTACATGGACCAGGCCATGCACGAGCAGTACACCTGGCAGATTCTGGCGATCCTGGGCGCATTGAAAATCGTGACGACGGGCCTATCGTTCAGCAGCGGAACACCGGGTGGATTGTTTGCGCCGGTGCTGTTCATGGGAGCGATGATTGGCGGCGCGGTGGGCATGGCGGAGCGGCAGATCGTTCCGCAACTGGCGATTCCGGTGGGAGCCTACGCGCTGGTCGGCATGGGCACGCTGTTTGCGGGAATTCTGCGTGCGCCGATGACGTCGGTGTTCATGATCCTGGAAGTCAGCGGCAACTACAGCATCATCGTGCCGGTGATTCTGTCGAATGCCATCGCCTATTTCATCTCCAGAACTTTTCAGCCTACGCCGATCTTCGATCTGATTTCGCGGCAGGATGGTCTCGACCTGCCGTCGCTGGAAGAGGAGCGCGAAGTTCCGCTGCTGCGGGTGGAAGATGCCATGCGACCGCCGGTGGGACAAACTTTGACCGGCAAAATGCCGCTGCCGGAAGCGCAGCAACGGATACAAGGTTCGGCACAGGATTATTTCGTGGTGGGAATGGGCGGCGACGAATGGTCGGGCATCAGCCGCGCGGTTCTGCTCGACATGATTCCTAATTCCGATATTCCGCTGGCGCAAGTGCTTACCGACCGCGTCCCATATCTTCACCCCGATCACCCGCTGGACACGGCGCTGCGGCTGATCGGAGGGCGGCAACTGTTGCCGGTGGTGCATCGGGCCAACGTGCAACAGTTGCTGGGCGTGGTTTCGCTCGACGATGTGATGCGCGCCTACCGCGGCGCGGGTATCAACGAATCGCATCCCGAGCCGGCTCCGGTCGTGC
>CAWHXN010000022.1:0-120842 GCA_963833305.1 uncultured Acidobacteriaceae bacterium
GGTAGCGCTACCGGGAATCGAACCCGGGTTTGAAGATTGAGAATCTTCCGTCCTAACCCCTAGACGATAGCGCCACTCTTGGAAGGCCCTTCATTATAACAAATCCCCAGTATCAATCAGGGGTTCGCGCCGCCTACGATTGCCCCCTTTGTAATGGTAAACCCCCTCTCATTCCGGGAGCATTTCGTACAGAACACACCACTGGTGCGGTGCATCACAGTGAAAATTGCTGGTCGAATGCTAAGCTCAATTTCGATTGTCAAACCACTTCTATGATTCAAAATTCCCCGTCCAATATCGAATCTAAATGGCGGATGCGATCAACCGTATTCCTGGTTCTCCTGTTTTCGCTTCTCGTCCCGGGGACAGCACACGCGCAGCAAACATCGCCCGTTGCCGCACCCAATTCCCAAACCTCGCAGACAAAATCTGTGGCGTCCGTCGAATCTTCCACCAGGAGTGCCGAGGTAAAGGTTTGGGTCAATACAAACTCGGGTGTTTATCACTGTCCCGGGACACACTGGTATGGAGCAACAAAGTCGGGTACTTACATGAAACAATCTGAAGCTCAGCAAAAAGGATATCGTCCTGCATACCATCGAGCTTGCAAATAGTTTTTCCGCCGCATTGTTTCAGCCAGCCTTCGAAAAATGAGAAAATTTGGATGTTTTGAGGGGTTGACAACCTGTTTGCCCCGGAGCAGAATCTCATCAAAGGCGAATAAAAAGCGAAAGTATCACCGGTTCGCCTGCTGAGGTTCTTATGCCCGCTGCAGACACGCTTCGTGCCCGTATCGAATCTTCACTCGGCGAGCGGCTCAATTCCACACTCCTGCTTCGTGAACGCCAATCTCCCTTGACGGTATCGACTGGGGTGCCTGCGCTTGACACCCTCACCGGCGGACTGCCACGCGGAGCCCTTAGCGAAGTTGTCGGACCAGCTTCCTCAGGGCGCACCGGAGTAATGCTGGCGGCTTTAGCTGAAGCTACTCGCAGGCACGAGATTTGCGCCTTGGTGGATGCCCGCGACCGCTTCGATCCTGCTTCTGCAAAAACGGCGGGCATCGATCTCACGCGGTTACTTTGGGTGCGCTGCGACGAACAATCGAGTGGGCCGCGTCACAAAGAGAAAGCGCCAAATGGTGCTTTGGGGCGACCGCGGTTTCCAACGCGCGCTGGTTTTGCATTTGCTACGACGATAGAACAAGTATTGAAGGTGACCGATTTACTTCTACAGGGAGGCGGCTTTGGCATGGTCGTGCTCGATATGAGCGATATTCCGCCGGAAAGTTTGCGGCGGGTGCCACTCACTTCGTGGTTTCGATTTCGCCGTGCCGTTGAGCACACCGCAACCGTGTTGTTGTTGGTGGAGCAGGAGCCTTGGGCCAAGACATGCGCGTCGTTAGTAGTCCGGCTGCAACGCGAGGATGTTTGCGCGCGCGATTCGGGGTCGATTCCGGGGCGGCCGGTTGCGCTGGCTGGGTGGCAAGAGCTGATTACGCTGGCGCGCAGGGCAAGTTCTGCTAGCGGTGGAAAAGGTCGGGAATGTTCGGTAGTTGCGGAAGAGCAACACACACATCTTCCCGCGAACAATGTCATAAGCCATGCCGCCGTATTGCACGGAATGAATTTTCGCGCCGAGGTATTGCGTTCATGGGGTCAGCGCAAACCTCCGCACTCTGCCGGAGTCCGCTTTGGGCTGCAAGTCGCGTTATGAGATTCAATTAAGAGTGACTAAGTAGACGACGGGGATGACAAAACGATTAGCAATCGGCGGATCTCCCGACAAGCAAAAACGTTTTTTAGCGGCAATCGTCACCATATTTCTCAACATGTTTGCCTGTATTTATATTCCCGATTTTCCAGTGGAAGCGATCGTTCGTGTTGAGCCGCGTTTGCGCAAACGACCAGTAGCCGTGATGGAAGGCAAACCTCCGCTGATGCGTGTGATTGCCCTGAACGAAAAGGCTCGCCGACTGGGATTAGAAGCTGGCATGACCAAATTGCAGGCGTCTGTTTTTGTGGGAACTCCTGCTGCCGCAGTCTTACGTCAACGCTCGACCGTGCAGGAGATCTCAGCTCATGCCGCAATGCTCGATGTTGCCCACGCTTTTACCCCGCGTGTGGAAAATACTGCCGCTGACACTTTGCTGCTTGACCTGGCAGGACTCGGGCGCCTTTATGGTGTACCTGCAAAAATGGCACGAGACCTAGCATCGCGGGTCAGTGCCGTTGGGTTGGAAGCGAACCTGGCGCTGGCTGCGAATCCCGACGTCGCTATGCATGCTGCCCGAGGGTTTCGCGGTATCACCATGATTTCGGCCGGCGAAGAAGCCCAGCGACTGGGGCGGCTGCCATTACGGGTTTTGCTGGACGCATTCGAGCTTGTTTTACCCAAGATTGATGTCTGCATTCCCCAGCGGGAACGCGAAAAACTGCGCGAACAGATGCTCGACACTCTGGAATGCTGGGGGATACGCGATTTTCACGCTTTGGCGCTTCTGCCTGCGCAGGCACTGGCTTCCCGGTTGGGCGAAATGGGAGTGCGACTTCAATGCCTGGCTCGTGGCGAAGGACTGCGTACGCTTGCGCTGTGTGAGCCAACGTCGCATTTTGAAGAAGTGATGGAACTGGAGTCGCCGGTTGAAACCCTTGAGCCTTTGTCGTTCGTTCTGAATCGTCTATTGGACCAGCTATGTGTGAGGCTTGAGGCGCGGGCGTTCGCCGCACAAGAGTTAGGTTTGCGCTTGCAGCTGGAACGGCGGGTCGCTGATGAGCAAACCACCACGGTTAGTGAGTTAAACGACGTTTCTGCTTACCCTCACAATGTGGGGGCAACCCCGCTTTACGAGCGTACTTTGCGGCTGCCGGTCGCCATGCGTGACACCAGGGTGTTCTTGAAGCTGCTGCAGTTGGAATTGGCTGCTCATCCGCCGGGTGCTCCGGTCGCAAAGGTATGGATAACGGCAGAACCGGCCCCGCCGCGCACGGCGCAACGCGGGTTGTTCCTGCCAGTTACTCCTGAGGCGGAAAAGCTTGAAATTACTCTGGCACGAATCAGCGGCATTGTGGGCGAACGGCGGGCCGGAATAGCCTGCCTGCTGGATGCACACCGTCCCAACAGCTTTCAGGTGGATCGCTTTGTGGCGCTTGCGGAAGAAAAAAAGCCGGCTCTCACAATACTAAATATCGGCGATCAGCCCTTTTTAGCGCTGCGTATTTTTCGGCCTGCGTGCAAGCTCCGAGTGTGCCTGTCGGAAGGATGTCCCGCCAGCCTGGTTGCTGATCCGAGATCAAACGATCCCCAAAAACTACAGGGAAAAATCTTGTGGTCAGCTGGGCCGTGGCGATCGTCGGGTGATTGGTGGACAGAAAGTGAGAATGACAAAAGCTCAAGCAATGGTCAACCAGGTCCATGGGATCGCGAAGAATGGGACATAGCTCTGGCCCAAGATAACGGTAACAAATGGACGATTGGCGGTCTGGATAGGGATTGTGGCCATGAGAATTCTGTTGCTTTCTATCGAATTTACCGCGACCTGGCGACCGGTCACTGGTTTGCCGATGCCAGCTACGACTGACATCGACCAAGGAGACACACGGAAAAGAAGTATCCAGTCTTTGATTACTAACAACAGACTACCGACAAGGGACAACCGTATTTTATGTACATCGAACTCCACACTCGTTCCGCTTTCAGCTTCCTCGAAGGAGCTTCGATTCCCGAGGAACTGGCTGAGATGTGCGCCCAGTACCAAATGCCGGCAATGGCGTTGCTTGATCGAGATGGAGTTTATGGTGCGCCGCGTTTTTATCTCGCGGCCAAGAAGCTGAAGATCAAGGCGCATATCGGGGCAGAAATCACTACGCTTTTTTCCTCCCATCCGGTCCAGCCTTATCATTCGTTGGGCGCGCCGATTCTCAACAGCCAAAGCGCGACGCGCCTTCCCCTGCTTTGCAGTTCACGCGAAGGCTACCAGAACATTTGCCGCCTGGTGACGCGAATGAAGTTACGCGCGCCAAAGTATCCAGTTGTACGGCCGCACTCTCCCAACTCTGTCACCGACGACGAGCATCTCCTGCTAAATTCACAAGCAATCGCATCGGCAGCCGATCTCGCTGAGCATGCCGCGGGACTGATCTGCTTGACCGGCGGCGAAGAAGGTCCACTTGTGGACGCGCTGGCAAACGGTGGCAAGGAGGCGGGCCGCCGTACTCTCGAAAAACTCGTCGCGATTTATGGCCGCGGCAACGTGTATGTCGAACTACAGCGCCACTACAATCGCGCGCAGGAAGCTCGGAATCAGGCGGCAATCGAGCTGGCGCGAAGCTTACGTTTGCCACTACTGGCTACGCAAGGCGCCTCACTATGCGAAGCCGGAAGAGCGCCGGATTCTTGATGTCTTCACCTGTATTCGCAACCACCACACGCTCGATACCGCCGGACGTCTGCTGGCGCGGAATAGCGAGCGCCATATCAAAACGCCGCAAGCGATGGAGCAACTTTTTGCTGACCTGCCGGAGGCCGTCGCTAACACTCTAGAGCTGTCGTCGCGGCTCGAGTTCACCCTGAAGGATCTTGGCTACGAATTTCCGCGATATCCCGTGCCCGAAGGCGAAACCATGGATTCGTTCTTGCGAGCGCGAGCCATGGAAGGTGCTCGTGACCGGTACTTACGCCCCGGCCAAAGCACATTATGGCAGCGCGCGCAGCGCCAGATTGAACGTGAACTTGCACTGATCAAGAAGCTCTGCTTGGCGGGCTATTTCCTTATTGTGTGGGACATTGTGCGCCACTGCCGCGAACACGGCATTCTGGTGCAGGGGCGAGGTTCGGCGGCGAATAGTGCCGTGTGCTATTCGCTTGGCATAACCGCGGTCGATCCCGTAGGCATGGAATTGTTGTTCGAGCGCTTTCTGTCTGAAGAGCGTGGCGAGTGGCCCGACATCGATCTCGATCTTCCCAGCGGCGATCAGCGCGAGCGCGCTATTCAGTATGTTTACAAGCGCTACGGCAAGCTGGGTGCAGCCATGACGGCCAACGTCATCACCTATCGTGGACGCTCGGCGGCACGCGAGGTTGGCAAGTCGCTCAGCTTTGATGGCGAGGCCCTCGATCGTCTGGCCGGACTGGTGAGTTCCTGGGAGTACAAGGATCCGGGCGATACTCTCGAGCGTCAGTTTCGTGATGCCGGCTTCGACCTGCGGCATCCGCGCATGCGCATGTTCTTTGAGCTTTGTCTTGCCGTACAAGACCTGCCGCGGCATTTGGGGCAGCACTCCGGCGGCATGGTCATTTGTCAGGGCCAGCTGGATTCAATTGTCCCCCTGGAGCCCGCGACCATGCCCGGCCGAGTAGTAGTGCAGTGGGACAAGGAAGATTGCGCTGACATGGGCATTGTCAAAGTTGACCTGCTGGGGCTGGGAATGATGGCCGTGCTGGAAGAGTCCATCACACTCATCCGCGATCATTATCGGGAAGAAGTTGATTTGGCCAAACTTCCATCAGACGATTCGGCGGTCTATGGCGCTCTGCAAAAGGCCGACACGGTGGGCATGTTCCAGATCGAGAGCCGGGCGCAAATGTCGTGTCTGCCAAGGCTGCGTCCCACGCACTTCTACGACATTGTGGTACAGGTTGCCATTATTCGGCCCGGCCCCATCGTCGGCCAGATGGTGAATCCGTTTCTAATGCGACGGCAGGGCAGGCAGGAGGTGGTTTATCCGCATCCCTCGCTCGAGACAGTACTGAAGCGCACGCTCGGGGTACCGCTCTTTCAGGAGCAACTGCTGCGAATGGCGATGATTGCCGCTGGTTTCAGCGGCGGGGAAGCGGAGGAATTGCGCCGGGCTTTTGGTTTCAAGCGTAGCGAGAAACGCATGCGCGCTATCGAGGTAAAGCTGCGTGAGGGCATGAAGCGCAACGGCATTCCTCCTGAATCACAGGAGCAGATCATTCTTTCCATTACTTCATTCGCTCTCTACGGATTTCCCGAGTCACACGCCGCCAGCTTTGCCCTCATCGCCTATGCCAGCGCTTATCTCAAGTGCCATTACCTGGCGGCGTTTACTGCGGCGCTGCTCAACAATCAGCCCATGGGGTTCTATCATCCCTCGACCATCGTGAAAGATGCACAACGCCACGGGCTACGGGTAAAGCCCGTGGATATTACATGCTCTGACTGGAACTGCACTCTGGAGCCGGAAGAGAATGTCACAATGCGGGAGTCATGTGAAGACGTGCCCCTTCAAAGCCGCTTCGCCCTGCGCATGGGCTTTCGTTATGCGAAAGGGCTGCGCGAAGATACAGCGCAAGCCATTCTGCGTGAACGCAGCAAGCGCCCGTTCGAATCGATTGCGGACCTGGCATATCGTGTCCCGGAATTGCGCCGCAATGAATTGGTGCTGCTGGCTTCGATTGGTGCGCTGAATTCGATTGGCCACAGGGAAGAGGAAAAGTTATCCGTGAATTTCGAACCACTCCGCAAGGGGAAAAAGCAGCGTCTGCATCGCCGCGATGCCCTATGGCAGGTGGAACGCGCGGCACGATTTGCAGGACCGCTGCTGGAGAGCATTCCAGAATCCGATGCAGCTTCTCCTCTATCCCCTATGACGCCGGAAGAGCGACTGGTGGCCGATTTTCACGGTACTGGCCTTACGGTTGGTCCGCATCCCATGGCTTATCGCCGGGCCGCTTTGCAACGGGCTGGCGCACTTTCAGCAAAAGAGTTGACGCAAGTTCCACATGGCCGTCATGTGCGGACGGCAGGATGCGTGATTGCGCGGCAGAGGCCGGGCACCGCCAAGGGGTTTGTCTTTCTCAGCCTGGAAGACGAGACGGGTATCAGCAATGCAATCATCACTCCGGATCTGCTGGAGCAGAATCGCATTCTGATTGTGTCGGAAAAATTTTTGTTATTGGAAGGTGTCTTGCAAAATCAGGATGGCGTGATCTCCGTAAAAGTAGATCGGATTTCGCCCATGCGCGATACTTACACCACCGATACGGTCGATATTACCGACGCTGATGTGCGATCGCATGACTTCCACTAACCGTCACTGCTACTTTTTTCTTTCCCCGCCGGAACAGAAGCCTGCGATTTAGTCCGCCCGGTCGCCTCTCCCGGATATTCATACACCCCGCGGCCCGCTTTGCGCCCCAGGCGTCCCGCCTTCACATACTGCACCATCAGCGGCGCTGGACGAAACTTCTCGCCCAGCGATTTATGCAGATATTCGAGAATGTGCAGCCGGGTGTCCAGTCCAACCAGATCGACCATTTCGAACGGCCCCATGGGGTGGTTCAATCCCAGCTTGAGCGCTCTGTCGATGTCCTGCGGAGACGCGACGCCCTCCTGCAGCATGTAAAACGCTTCGTTGCCGATCATGGCATTAATGCGGCTGGTGATGAATCCCGGCGACTCCTTGATCACCACAACTTCCTTGCCCATCCGCTTGCCAACGTCAACCGCAGCCGCCAGAGTTTCTTCGTCGGTTTCCAGCGCCCGCACAATCTCCAACAGCTTCATCTTGTGCACGGGATTGAAGAAGTGCATGCCAACACATTTCGGCGCTCGATAAGTCACCGACGCAATTTCTGTAACGCTGAGCGAAGAGGTATTCGACGCCAGGATTGTTGTGGGACGGCTGACCTTATCGAGAAGCGTGAAGATCTCGATTTTCGACTCCATCTCCTCGGGGACGGCTTCGATAATCAGGTCGGCCTCGCGTGCTGCCTGTTCCACGGAAGAAGCGTATTCCAAGCGGCTGAGGGCTTGGTCAGCGTCGCTCTTCTTTACCTTCCCCAGTTCGACGGCTTTGTCGAGGTTGCTTCGTATTTCCGTTTCCGCCTTGCGCAAAGTTGTCGGCAGAATGTCTTCGAGGATGGTGCGATAGCCGCCCAAAGCCGCAGCATGGGCGATTCCGCGGCCCATAATTCCGGCGCCGATGACAGCAACAGTGCGGACCTCGGCCATGAGACTAATCTCCTCCCTTTTCCAATTGCTCGACGACGCTCAGGAAGTTGGGATCAGACTTGCGCATATAATCGGCCAGGCGCTGTTTCTCGTCGCCTGTAATCAGGTAAAGGCTTGCGTTGATTCGCCGGAGCGTTGCGGCAATGTCGTCTACATAATTCATCATGCGGATTAGTTCACCAGTGGCGGCCATAAAAGTCCTTTCATTTCAGCTTACCAGCGCGGGCGGAATGCATATGCCATCCCTCGCGCTGCGTTAAGAAAGCGTGCTACACAGAACTCGATTAGGAATATACGCCAATCTCTTATTTTCGCCGCCGCTAACGATTAAGTAAAGGCGCCAGCAGAAATGCAGTCTGGCATCGTGGAAGCCGTATTTGGCATCCAACACCAGTCGCCAAGCGATGAAGTGCAACGGGCCGGAAATCCAAGTGCCAACATGCCAACGAGTTCGCCGGTTCTGACCGTCCCATCTTCGGCGTTACCTGAGTGCTTTGACCGGCTCGCCGCTGCGAAGCCCGCTGCCAGACCGCTGTCGACCTACCGCCTGCAATTCAACAACCGGTTTCGCTTCGAAGATGCCCGCCGCCTTGTCCCTTACCTCAGGCGCCTCGGGGTAAGCCATTGTTACGCTTCTCCCATCTTGAAGGCGCGCGCCGGCAGCCCGCACGGTTACGACATCATCGATCACAAGCAGCTCAACCCTGAGATCGGAACCGAAGAAGAATTCCGACGCTTGGTTGCGGAACTCAAGAATCACGGCATGGGTCTCATCCTCGACGCAGTACCCAACCACATGGGAGTCGGGCACGGAACCAACCCATGGTGGCAAGACGTCATGCAGAATGGGCGCGCCTCGGCCTACGCTGATTTTTTTGACATCGACTGGGAGCCGCTGAAAGCTGAACTGCGCAACAAGGTCCTGGTTCCGATTCTTGGAAAGCCTTACGGGGAGGATCTTGAAGAAGGAAACATCCAAGTCCATTTCGAAGACGCCCATTTTATAGTGAAGTACTTCGACAAGACATTTCCGATCGATCCGCAAACGATTCCGCTAATCTTTGCGTCGGCTGCTGACCCTCGCCGCTACCGAAGCAACGATGCTGATCCTGCCCTGGTGGCGTTGTATTCGCTTATCCATTTCTTTGGCAAGCTTCCCGTCCACAGCGTTACAGACCCCGACCAGGTAGCTCGCCGGCAGCGCGAGATACCACGGTTGTTCGATCAACTGCGAAAGTTAACCTGCGAATCGTCCACGGTTCGGACGGAAATCAGCGAGGCTCTGAAAGTGCTGAATGGGACTTCAGACGATCGGCATACGTTTGACCGTCTTCATGAGCTCCTTGAGGCGCAGGTCTACCGGTTAGCCTTCTGGCGGGTATCGGGTGAGGAGATCAATTACCGCCGATTTTTCGACATCAACGACCTGGTCGGATTGCGCATGGAAAACCAGCGAGTATTTGCGGAAACGCACAAACTTTTCCGAACACTTCTGGCGGAAGGTCTCATTTCTGGCCTGAGAATCGATCATCCCGATGGATTGCTGAACCCGACGCAATACTTCAGACGCCTGCAAAGGCTTTTTGCCGCCAGCCAGTGTTTGGGAGACCCGCCCCAGCCTCCGCTGGCAGCTGATGGTATTGAGCTAGAAGTGCACAGCGTATTTTCCCAACTCGATTCGATCAACCGGCAAGCCCCACTTTATTTGCTCGTCGAGAAGATTTTGGAGCCAGGTGAGGATCTGCCTCGCTATTGGGCGGTAGACGGCTCAGTCGGTTACGACTTTGCCAACCTCGTGAACGGAATTCTGATCGATAATCGAAATGAGCGATTCTTCACCAATCTCTATCATCGCGTGATTGGGGGGGCTGTCAATGTCGAGCGGTTGATATACCAAAGCAAGAAGCTCATCATGCAGCGCGCCCTCGCCAGTGAAGTCAACGTGCTGACGCACATGCTCAACGAGATCTCAAATCGGGATCGCCGCGCTCGCGATTTCACGCGCGGCGTATTGCGAGAGGCGATTCGCGAGACGATCGCCTGCTTTCCGGTCTACCGCACTTATATTGACGAGCGGGGAAATGTGACTGACTGCGACCGTGACCACATCCATCAAGCGATTAGTCTGGCCAAACGCCGTAACGCCTTGTTGGCGTCGGCGGTGTTCGATTTCTTGCAAAGCATCCTGTTGCTCGAGGGAAATAGTGGCGATGCGACCATCTACGGTTATCGGGAGCAATTGTACTTTACTCTAAAATTTCAGCAACTGACGGGTCCGGTGATGGCCAAGGGGCTGGAAGATACCGCCTGCTACGTTTACACACGATTTATCTCGGTAAACGAAGTGGGGGGCTCGCCGGCAAACTTCGGAATCCCGGTGGCCGAATTTCATCGGGCCAACCAAATGCGGGCGCAGCAATGGCCGCATACCATGCTCAGTAGTTCCACGCACGACACTAAGCGCAGCGAGGACGTACGCGCCCGCCTCGATGTGCTTTCGGAAATGCCCCGCACCTGGGCGTCGCACGTCATGAAGTGGCGGCGCATCAATCGCAACCGCAAGCCCGCGCTGCTTGACGGTCGTACCGTTCCCGATGACAACGAAGAGTATTTGTTGTACCAGACGTTGGTAGGCGCATGGCCGATGCGAATGGTAGGCGAAGGACAACGCATCGAGTTTGTTCGTCGCATCCAGCAGTACATGGAAAAGGCTGTTCACGAGGCAAAAGTCAATGTGAGCTGGCTGAACCCAGATCCCGACTACGTAGCCGGCATGAATGAATTCCTGGAGAAAACACTTTCGCCAACCTATCGAGGAAAGACGAACCTCTTCTGGGACTCGCTGCAGAAATTTCTTCCTGCGGTATCTTTTTTCGGGGGGATCAACGCACTCACCCAGACCTTGCTGAAGTTGACTGCTCCGGGTATGCCGGATGTCTACCAGGGACAGGAAATGTGGGATTTCAGCCTGGTCGATCCGGATAATCGACGCCCGGTGGATTTCCGGCTACGCTCACGGGTTCTGGATGAACTAAGCACGCGATCAGGCGATCGAATAGCAATATGTCAGGAGTTGTTGCGTGAATTCTACGATGGACGGATCAAGATGTGGGTGACGATGTGTGCCCTAAACTTGCGGCTGGATCGCAAGGACTTGTTCCAGCAGGGGACCTATGTCCCTCTGCAAGTGACGCATGGCAAAGAAGAGCACGTCGTAGCGTTTGCCCGAGTTCACGAAACCGAGGCGATTGTGATTGCGGCTCCCCGCCTAAGCTACACGCTCATGAAGGGAAGGGAAGAACCACCTATTGGTGCGGTCTGGGCCGACTCGGAATTGTCATTGCCACCCGAGGCGACCGGCAAACAGTTGCGCAACATCTTTACCGGAGAAATCTTTCCGGCGGGTCAATCCTTGTTATGCCGCGAAGTCTTCGCGACCTTTCCCCTGGCTTTGCTCGCTGCGCAGTGACGGCACTTTCACACCGACGTCACGATCGGTAATCTCAACCAGAGTCGCCATTTTCCTGGCAAGTTCCGGAGTGAGAGCATCGGCTCGCAGTCGCCAGGACCAGTTGTCGCCGGTTTCGCTCGGGACATTCATTCGCGCTTCGCTGCCGAGACCCAGCACATCCTGAACGGGAATGAGACACAAATTGGCGACTGAGGTTAACGCAGCACGAATAAAGGACCAGCTCACTCCGTCATCGCCGATTCCCAGGTAGGACGATGCCAGCCGCTTTTCTTCGGCAGAAGCGCCGCTGTTCCACCATCCGACCGTAGTGTCATTGTCATGCGTCCCGGTATAAACCACACAGTCTGGATCGTACCGATGCGGCAAGTAAGCATGCGCGCCCCGGTTTCCAAATCCAAATTGCAGAATCTTCATGCCCGGAATTTGCAGGTTCTTCCGCAGATGATGGACTTCCGGTGTTATGTAGCCCAGATCTTCGGCGATGAACGGCAGCTTGCCGAGCGCACTTCGCAGTGCCTTGAACAGATCGTCATTGGGGCCTTCGACCCAATGACCGTTGACCGCCGTCGGCTCGTCGGCGGGGATTTCCCAGTATGCTTCAAAGCCACGAAAGTGATCGAGACGAACGATGTCACAAGTGTCAACCGCCCAGCGCATCCTTTTGATCCACCAGCTATAGCCGTCTGACCGCAGCGCCGGCCAGTCATAAAGCGGATTGCCCCATCGCTGCCCGGTTTCACTGAAAGCGTCGGGAGGGACGCCCGCGACTACCTCTGGGGACAAATCTTCCTTCAGGCGGAACATCTTTGGATGGGTCCAAACGTCCGCGCTATCGTAGCTGACGAAGATCGACACATCGCCGATGACTCGGACGCCCCGTTCAGCGCAATAAGAGCGCAGCGCACGCCACTGTTCAAAGAACGCGAATTGCAGAAAGCGTTCTTCGTCCAGACGGGTCCGAAACTCGGAATACAATTTCGCAATTGCGTTAGGATTTCGCCGGACAATTTCAGCCGGCCAGGCGTTCCAAGGCTGCTGGCCATGTTGTTCGCGCAAAATACTGAACAGAACGTAATCTTCTAACCACCATTGGTTGTCACGGCAAAAACGCTCAAAACGCTCGCGTGACGGACCAGCTGCCGACCGCAGAAACTTGCCAGCCGCCTGACGCAACAGAGGAAGCTTGTGAGCCCGCACGCTTTCGAAGTCGACCGATGATTCGCCGTCAGGAATCTTTGCGACGCGCTTGGAGTCGACCAAACCCCGCTCCGCAAGTCGCTCCAGGCTGATCATCAGCACGTTGCCGGCAAATGCGGAAGTGCAGGAGTAAGGTGAATTTCCGCACCCCACCGGCTGCAAAGGCAGGACCTGCCATAGGGTTTGTTTGGCCGCGGCCAGCCAGTCCACAAAACGGTACGCTGCTGGGCCCAGATCCCCGACTCCCCCGAGTGAGGGCAGGGAAGTGGGATGCAGCAGGATACCGGATGAGCGTTGTGAAAGCATGGCTAATTTTCTAGTGGATTTGCGAGCCGGTCGGCACCGGTGGTTGAAGCCGCACAGACAAAGGTGGCCAGCAGGTCGTCTCTGCTGGCCAGAGAATTGGCTGCTTCTTACTCCTACGTCCCCTCGGAAAGCGAAGTCAGGCGATCCATTTCTTTCTTGTTGATCTTGATCTTGCCTTCTTTTTCCAGCTTGGTGCGCAGGTTCTCCACATAGAGGCCTTCATATTCCTCGCGCTTCTGTTGTAGCAGCGTTTCCTTGGCTTTGTCCCACCCCTGCTTTACTTGTTCCGGCGTGGGTTCTTGTGTCTCAACAACTTTCAGCACGACGCCGTTTGGTCCGGCTTGAATAGGACCGCTGATTTCGCCGCTCTTCAAAGTGAACGCGATACTCGCTTGCCCAGTCATGGCTCCCAAATCAGGGACCTGCGAGGTGCGATCAACCAAATCACTGGTCTTGACGGTAGCGCCGACTTCCTTAGCCGCCTTTTGCAAATCGTGATCGGCGTGCGCGCGGTCCGACAATTCCTGGGTCTTTTGAGCCAGTAGCGATTGGGCGCGCTGGTCTCGGAATTGGTCTTCCAGCTTGGTCTTGACCTGTTCGAAGGTAGGAGTTTGAGGAGGCTGAATTTCCGTTACCTGGTAGACGACGTACCCTACCGGAGTCGGTGCCATGGCCGGAGGATCATTTTTCTTGGCTGCAAACAAAGCGGTCATGAAATCGGGTGCGCTGCCCACGCCAGGCAGTTGGTCTGTCTGGGTAATCAAATCCGTCGTGGTAATGGTTAGATTTTTCTCTGCGGCGGCCTTGTCCATTCCTGCGGTGCGGGAAAGCGTCTGGATCGCGGTGGCCACACTTTGCGACTCGGCCGCAGCCTTCTGTTTCTTCAGAAGCGGCTCGATTTGGGGCTGAACTTCATCGAGTGGCTTCAATCGCGCCTGTTGCTTCGCTTCGACGTGGATGATATGGAATCCATAGCTGGTGCGGATGATCCCGGTGGTTTGACCCACGGGAGTGCTAAACGCGGCCTGCTCGAATTCGGGAACGGTGCGCCCCCGAGTGATCGGAGGCAGCAACCCGCCATCTTTGGCGCTTCCTGGATCGTCAGAGTACTTTTTCGCCAGCTCGTCGAAATTCGCCCCCGCCTTTAACTGCTTGGAGATGTCATCGGCCTTGGCTTGCGCGGCATCCACACCCTTCTGATCCACCTTGCCATTGGCATCGGGAGTCGGAGTCTTGATCAGGATGTGGCGAACCGTAACAGTCTCGGGTATGCGGTAGTCGTCCTGATGCGCCTTGTAATATTGCTGGAGTTCTGCCGGCGTGATGGAAACCTGATCCGCCAGCTTCTCCGTGTCTATCAGAATGTAACGCGCCTTGAGCTTCTCGGGAATCGAATTCGCATACAGCTGTTTGTTCTGTTCGTAAAATGCTTTTAGCTCAGCATCGGTGGGTTTGATTTGCTTCTTAATGTCTTCCAGCGTGACCACCGCATACTCGAACTTGACCTTGGTGTCTTGCTTCTTCACTTCTGCCGCAACATCTTTATCGCTAACCGAGACCGCCGCGCTAACGGTCGCCAGCAATTTTCTTTGTGCGATTTCTGCTTTGATCTCCCGCTCAAACTGCGCCACACTCAAATTGAATTGGGTCGAGATGACCTCCTCATAAGCCTGCTGGCCAATGAAGTTGCCGTTCGGGAATAGCACCTGGCCCATTTCTCCCTGGTGCAGATCGTTCCGCAGTTCGTCGTCACTTACCCCAAGACCCATCTTGTCAGCTTCATACACGATCGCCTTTTCCGTAATGAGGCCTTGTGCCGCGCGTTGCATCAAATAAGGCATGATCGTGGGCGGAATATTTCCTTTGAATTGCTGGCGTCCGATCAGGCGGGCTTGTTGGGCTACGTCTTGGAGAGCGATCTCCTGATCGCCCACTTTGGCGATGACGCCCTGCGTGGTCAAGCCGCCGCCGCCGAGATAATCACCAAAAAGACCACCGGGAACGAGAGTGATGACCATCATTACGCAGATGACAACCAGGATGCCACCCAGAATGATCTTCTTGAGTGGACCTGGCTTTTGCAGAAATCGAAGCATGTGTTAAGAACTCCAGAATGGTTGGGTGAATCCATCATTATAAACCAGAGTGGCACGTGAACAGTTGGCGGGCGGCATTAAGAGCACAACTCCCGTAAGCCCCTCGAATGCTGGTGGACGCCGCTCAATGGCGAAAATTCCCCGCACAAGGACATGCGCTCACCTTTGCATTATTGGCTGTGGTGTAATAGAAAGAGCTGAGTATGTTGAAATCTTCACCAGGTGTGCACCGGCGCGTCGTAGCCTATAAACGGCGGTCGCGCGAGCTAAAGATGATCGCCAAGGGATTGGCTTCGACCGACCACCCGATGTTGGCACATATCATCCCTATTCGCCGTTGCAATCTGTCTTGCACCTACTGTAACGAATACGACGACTTTTCCAAGCCGGTTGCTGTTGACCTGATGAAGGCGCGCATCGATGATCTGGCGCGGTTAGGCACGTCCATTGTCACTTTTAGCGGGGGCGAGCCTCTGCTGCATCCCGAGCTCGATGACCTCATAGCCCATATTCGCAAGCACCCGATGCTGGCGGCCATGATCACCAACGGGTATCTGCTCACGGCGGATCGCATCAAGCGATTGAATCGCGCTGGTCTCGACCACCTTCAAATCAGCATCGATAACGTGATGCCTGATGAGGTCTCTAAGAAGTCGCTCAAGGTGCTCGACAAGAAACTGCAGTTGCTGGCGGAACATGCGGACTTTCACGTCAACATCAACTCAGTAGTTGGCGGCGGCATTCACAATCCGCATGACGCGCTGGTAGTGGGGAGGCGTGCGGTACAACTCGGATTCACATCTACCATCGGCATTATTCACGACGGCGAGGGCCAGCTTCAGCCCCTGAAGGAAGTTGAACGTGAAGTGTTCATGAAGATGAAGGATCTGGACAAGCGGCACTATTCGCGACTTAACTGGTTTCAAAACAACATTGCCAATGGAAAGCCGAACGAGTGGCGCTGTCGCGCGGGTGCTCGCTATCTCTACATCTGCGAGGATGGGCTGGTGCATTATTGCTCGCAACAGCGCGGCTACCCCGGAATACCGCTCAGCCAGTACTCCGTCGCTGATATACGGCGCGAGTTCCTCACCGAAAAGAGTTGTGCGCCACACTGCACGGTCTCCTGCGTACACCAGGTTTCGTACATGGACCACTGGCGCGCTCCGCAGACGATTCGAACCCCACAATCCCCAGTTGATGCCAGACAACTTGTGCAGATCGAGTAGGGGATTCGCTTCTGCTCTATTCCGCTCTGTTTTTGCCCTAAGAAGTGAGTGCTGGTTTTCAGATGTCTTTCGACCATCCGGATGTGGACTCGGATCAGTTGGCGACTTGGTTAGACCTCGTCATGTAACCGGTTCGCTGAGAACCGAAGCGTAATCGCGGTTGGCATACGGCGCGAATGCGACTGCCCCGGTGAAATGCGCCTAAACCGTGAATGTTATAATCGAATCTGCCCTTCAGAAAGTTTCCAAACAAGCGGGCGCGTAGCTCAACTGGCAGAGCAACTGACTCTTAATCAGTAGGTTGAAGGTTCGATTCCTTCCGCGCTCACCAACCAAACCTCGTGGCTAGTGTTCATGGCGTGTTTTCTGCCCCTCAGAAGTGAGCCCACCGCAGCGCGAAAGTGCATCGAATGCTGGGAGTGTTGCCAAATGCTCTTAGGGAATGCCTAGCACGCACGTCAGCGTTCGAAATTGCAGCCACTCTGAGTGTGGTGAAGTTGAGAAGTTGGGCAAGATTGTGCATTTGGTGTTATCCCTTCGCTGGGTGCCGGTATAGGACTCCCTGCTTCAGCCCGCTGCGTCTCCGGCTCCGGGTTGCCGCCGCGACCGCACTGCTGGTCGAACTAGGTCCGCACCACTTCCAGCAAAATCGTCGTAACCCGGTGTTGGGGCCGCCGGATGTTGATATGTCACTAGACAAAAGGCGAGCCGCGGTGTGAAATTCTCCTGGCGGGCTGGGATAGCGGCGACCACCTGCCTGCTCGCTGAAATTCAACTGCTTCCAGCGGGTCAGGAGCGCCAGACTGTAACACCACGAGGCATACACGTGAGCATGAAGGCAGTCGCTCGACAAGTAGGCAGCGTCACTGTTCTAGATTTGAGTGGAAGTATCAAACTCGGAGAGGGCAGTTCGCTTTTGCGGGACGCTGTCAAGGATTTGCTGGCAAAAGGGCAAAAAAACATCCTGCTGAATCTAGGTGACATTAGCTATATCGATAGTTCCGGGATCGGCGAATTGGTCAGCGCATTCACTTCCGTTCGCAACCAGGGCGGGGAGCTAAAATTGCTGCACCTAACCAAGAAAATGCATGATCTGCTCCAGATCACCAAGCTCTATACCGTCTTCGACGTGAAAGACGACGAGGCCGAGGCTATCAGCGCTTTCGGCTAGACCCAGAGCAGTTCCGATTTGCGCGTGATGTGGAATACATCCGTCAGTTTCAGGACGATACGACGGGTTGCAAGCCGCGCCGGCGTAAAGTACCTGTTGATTGCGCCCGCCGCGGTTCGTGTCAAGACGTGATGTGGACTCGGAGGTGTGACCAGACCGTACGTGGCAGGGTTTGTGTGGTAAATCCAAGCTAGACTGTAACGTCGGTGCGCAACACATCCTCGATCCTGATCGGCAAGTCGCGTACTCGAACTCCGGTTGCGTGATAGAGCGCCGAAGTGAGTGCTGATGCCACTCCAGTCAGACCAATCTCTCCAATTCCGCGCGCGCCATATTCATTGATAATCGGGTCTGGATAATCCAGCAGAATGCATTCGATCTGCGGAATGTCTTTGTTAGTCGGCACCATGTAGTCGGCGAAGTTGCTGTTGATGGGATGACCGTTGCGGGTGTCGTAGATCGTCTCTTCAAACAGCCCCATGCCAATTCCCATGACCACGCCACCCACAATCTGGCTGTGGCCCGTCTTGGTGTTCATGATCCTTCCGCCATCGATCGCGGTCACCCATCGTGTAACTCGCAGCCGCGCGATAAACGGGTCGATCTCTATTTCGCAGAAATGCGCGCCAAAGGAGTGACTCGAATAATTCTTGCTCGACTCTTCTGGTTGCGTCCTTGCCTGGGCGTCGACAGCGGAGAGCCGTCGCATGGCAAGAATCTCCTCGAACGGAGTTCCGCTTTCAGCAGGTTTGTCTTGCGCGTGGATTCGTCCCGCCGTCATCTTTAACGTCTTAGGATCAGCGTTCTGGAACGGCGATTTATCGGTCTTCACCGCGACCGTGAACAACGTCTGTAAGGCCTGATCGGTTGCTTTCACAATCGCCGGCAACACCGTCGCCGTTGCTGCTGAGCCGCCCGAAGTTGGGCCCGGTGGAAGGTCGCTGTCTCCCAGCACGACGTGAATTTTCTCCAGCGGCAGACCGGCTCTGTCGGCGACAACTTGGGCAAAGATGGTGTACGTACCGGTGCCAATGTCCTGACATGCACAGGAGACTCGGGCCGTGCCGTCGACCAGCAGCCGAGTACGCACCTCGGCGTTGCTGCGATTTCCGGGCCAGGTGCACGTCCCCATACCCCAGCCTAGAATCTGGTCACCGTTACGCATCGAGCCAATCTTGGGATTACGCTTGCTCCAGCCAAACCGTTCGGCGCCTTGCTGGTAACACTCGCGAAGATGCTTGCTCGACCACGGCTTGTTCGATCCTTCATCGCGCTCGGCATAATTGCGCATACGCAGTTCGAGCGGATCCATATTGAGCTTTACCGCCAGTTCATCCATCGACGATTCGATTGCGAATAGTCCCGGCGTCGTACCCGGGCCGCGCATCGGCGTCGGTGTTCCCACATTCAGTTGAACCAGGTGCTGGATGGCGAAAACGTTGGGGCAGCGATAAAGAATCGGCGTCGGATCGGTGCAGCGTTCCACGTAGTTGTCCACCATCGAAGTTTCCTGCAACACGTCGTGGCGGATCGCGACCAGTTTGCCGTCCTGCGTAGCTCCCAAACGCATCCGCTGTTGGGTTTCGGGACGGTGCCCGGTGCTGGTGAACATCAGACTGCGTGGCACCGTCACCTTCACCGGACGCGATACATGTCGCGCCGCCACTGCGGCCATCAACGATTGTGGCCAGGGGAAAAGTTTCGAACCGTAGCCCGCTCCCACAAACGGCGAAATGATGTGCACAGATTCCAGAGGCATATTCAGCATCTGGCAAACCGTATTGTGATGGTTCACTACGCCCTGCGTCGTCTCGTATAACGTCAGCCTGTCTTTCTTTTCGTTCCATACCGCGATGGTGGCGTGCATTTCCATCGGATTGTGGGTCTCGACCGGCGTGGCATAGGTCTGGTCAAGCGTGACCGCAGCCTGGGCCAACGCGCCATCGGCATCGCCGCGTGAATATTTCGAAGTAGGTTCAGGCTCGGCCGGGGCGTCTAACAGCTTCAGGTGTGGTTTGCTGGTTTGATAGCTGATCTTCACCTTGCTGGCGGCCGCCTGGGCTTCTTCAAAAGTCTCCGCAACCAGCAGCGCTACATATTGTCCGTAATAGTAGATCTGTTCGTCTTCGAAGGGCGGCCTGGTTTCTCCAGCGCGTACCATGTTCTCGAATCCCTGCGCCGGGCGGTACAACGGTTCAATGTTGCCGTGATGAACCACTCCCAGCACTCCCGGCATTCGTTCTGCTTCAGCGGTATCGATGCTGGCAATCTTTCCGCTGGCGATGGTGCTGACTACCGGGACACCGTAAGTCACATTGTCAATTTTGTGCTCGGTCGCATAGGTTGCTGCGCCGGTGACTTTCAACCTGCCGTCGATCCGGGTAACGTCTTGTCCGATGATTGAAGTGCTCATCGCCGTTCCGATTCCTCCATTCAGTCTTATGAAGTCTGGGTGGTCGCGACCTGTAGCGACCGGACCAGGCATCGCTTCGCCAGAGCTACCTTGAAAGCGTTGTCGTGTAGTGGCTTGGCGTCCTTCAACGCAGCTTCAGCGGCCGCCTGGAAAGTCTCTCCATTCGCCGCCTGACCTTGCAGAATCTGCTCTGCCGCATGCGATCGCCAGGGTTTGGTAGCGATTCCGCCAAATGCAATACGCACGTAGCGAATCTGTTCACCGCTTAACTGAATCACCACTGCGGTTGACGACAAAGCAAACTCGTAAGCGGCCCGGTCGCGCAGCTTCAAATAATAAGAGCGCGTGTCGCTGGGCAATTTCGGCAGCGTGACATAGGTGATCAACTCCCCCGGCTCAAGAACTGTTTCCTTTTGCGGAGTGTTTCCCGGTACCAGATGAAATTCGTCGATGGCGATGCTGCGCTCGCCTCTGGCGCTCTGCGTATGTACCGTGGCGTCAAGAGCAACCATGGCCACCGCCATGTCCGAAGGATTCGTTGCCATGCAGTGTTCGCTGGTGCCCAGTATGGCGTGGATGCGGTTATAACCATCCAGAGCGGCGCATCCCGACCCAGGACTTCGTTTGTTGCATTCGCTGTAAGCCGGATCGCGAAAATAGTAGCATCGCGTCCGCTGCAACAGGTTGCCGCCTGTGGTTGCCATGTTTCGCAACTGTGGCGACGCTCCTGACAAAAGTGCCTGCGACAGTACTGCATAACGCGTGCGTACAACTTCATGATTAGCCAGGTCGCTATTTCGCACCATGGCTCCAATCTTCAACCCGCCGTCGCCGGTGACCTCGACTTGCGTCAACGGCAAAGGATTAATATCCACCAGCGCGGTTGGGCGCTCCACGTTGAGCTTCATCAGGTCAATGAGCGTGGTACCGCCGGCCACAAACTTTGTACCTACCTGCACAGCTTGACTCGATGTCGCCTCGCCTACGGTCTTGACTTGCATGTAGCGAAAAGATTCCACGGGCCACCTCTCACGATCCGCCGGATTTGCGGCGCGCTTCCTGGACTGCGGCGACAATGCCGTTATAGGCGCCGCAGCGGCACAAATTGCCACTCATGAACTCGCGAACAGAGGCATCGTCTGGTCCGACGGGCTCCTTCAGCAACGCCGCACCCGACATGATTTGTCCGGAGGTGCAGTAGCCACACTGAAATCCGTCATGCTCCAGAAATGCCTGCTGCACCGGATGCAGCTTGCCGCCTTGAGCCAGACCTTCAATGGTCAAGATCTCATCAGACTGATGCATCACGGCAAACGTCAGGCATGAGTTCACTCGCCGCCCATTAACATGCACCGTGCAAGCGCCGCACTGCCCGTGATCGCAACCTTTCTTGGTGCCCGGCATTTGCAAGTTCTCGCGCAGCACGTCGAGCAGCGTCACGCGGGGGTCGAGCGTCAGCCTATGCTGCTTGCCATTGATGCTGAGCACCACCGGTATTGTGCCCGGAGGCGCGGATCGGGTTTCGACGTCAGTGCCAGGGACGGTTGCCGCGGCTGAGCCCGCCAGCAAGGGTGCGGCAGTCGCGGCAATGCCTGCCGCGCCCAGCCCTGATAGGAAGGATCGTCGGGTAAACCCGCCCGTCTTCTGCTGACTGCTTTCCAAAGGTTTTTCTGGCGCCGGGTCTAGCGGTGAGTCTTTGCAGGATGGAGGTTTCCACTTATCTGACATGGACGTTCCCTCTATTCGAACGTCAGATGCGCGGGAACCGAAAAAGGTGCTTCCGACGGTGTGGGTAATGTCGAATTTCCGCGGCGCCACAAGTGGAGTCTAGGGCGGCCAAGATGCAAGAGCAGCGGTGGGAGCATCGGTCTTTCCCTGTCTCGCCAGACCTCGGTAGAACGCTTCCGCTTTCATCCGGATGCCGCTGTCGTCGTTTCCCCCCTTCCCATCGTCGCTGGTCACCGACCGCTATTTGTTGCGATCAGGTCACTGCTCAGGTAGTTCTTCACCGAGCTCGGATCGAGCCTTCGAGGGCTAATATGAGCGAGAGAACGATGGTCTATTCCTCAGGAGGCAACAATCCGATTGGCCTCGTTTCACCTGGAACCAGGATCCCCTGGCTCTAGCAGGACAGCAGTTTCTCGTAGGGGAGGTGTTCTCCTTGGCACCAAGGGGCGCCCTTTCAAAATGCGTTATCGACACCTATCCGTAAAATTCAAGGCGCAATCTCTTAGGTCAGTCACCCCTGTTCCGAGCTCTCTGGACTGGTATTTCACCCCAGACGTTATCTTTGGACATTACGGATAAGCACCACGTCGTCGGTCTGCGACCCACGCGCGAGTGCGATTTGCCGACCATCTTGCGACCAGGCGAAGTTGAAGATTTGGCCAACGGTGAAATCCGTGAGTTGTTTAGGTCGGCCGCCGTCCAAGGGCTGTATCCAGATATTAGAGACACCTTGGTTGTCTAGAACGTAGGTTAGGTCATGGCCGTCCTGGGTCCAGCGGATTAAGGGTCCGGCCGAGGCGGAGGGTGAATAGTCAAAGGTGCGAAAGGGTTGGCCACCCGCGAAGGGAATCACCCCGATTTTGTTGGCAGCAGGCAGTGCATAGTCATCGAAGGCAATCCACTTCCCATCCGGCGAAATGTACGGAAACGACGATGCATAATCGGTGAGTTGCTGCGGAGTACCACCCTGGAGCGGAATCTTCCACAGCGAGTAGTCTCCACCGCGCGAGGCATTGAAAACCACCCACTTTCCGTCAGGCGAGCAGGATGGAGCACCGTTCGTGCCGTTGTGCGTTAACTGTCTCTGGTTGCCGCCGTCGGCGTCGATCCTCCAAACGTTGGCCGCGCCGAAGACCCCGGACGCGAAGACGATACTTCCGTCAGGGCAAGATGACGGTGAAGAGAAGAACTGGAGGTCCGCACCGGATGTCAATTGGCGCGGGTGATTGCCGTCGACGTCCATCACCCAAAGCTCGCGGCGACCGCTCGCCAACGAGCCGTATGCAATGCGCTTGTCCGCTGTCCAGGCTAGGCCGAACAGTCCTTCTTGCGTTGCCACGCCGAAACCGATCTGCCGTGCCTGACTTGGCGCGCTGCGAGAACCAAGCCAGACGTTCGAGCGGACCTCTCGCAGCACGGTTACCAGAGAGCCTGAGTCTGCTGTCATATCCAGGTCCACATAATCGTTTAAGTCATTGGTGATCCTGCGCGCCTGGCCCTCAGGGTAGGAAAGCTCCCACAGTTGAAGGGGCCCGTTCGCTGAATCCTGAGCTCCCAGAACGAACCCGCTCGAATCGGCCAGCCAAGCCACCCTCAAAATGTGACGCCATCCTTTGGCCCCGACCCGTTTCACCGATCCGTCTGCAACTCGCACAGTCATGACATAACACTCACCGCCGGAATAAGCTCCGATGGCGATACTCCTGCCGTCGGGAGACCAGGAGATGCCTGAGTCAGCGAAAGGGTCAGGGATCTTCCGTGTAGCGAGTTGCCGCTCTCCGGTGCCATCGGCCTCCATCATCATCAAAGCCGTCTCTTCGCCGGGGTTGTCCCTTACGAAAGCTAAGCTCTTGCCTTCGGGGGAGAAAGCAACCGGAGAGTCCAAACGGTCCGCCAGCTTTCGCGGTACACCTCCTAACGTTGGGATTTGATAGAGCGTACCTGACCCGTAGGCAGCCGGACTTTGAATATAGAGGACGTAGTTCCCGTCCGGTGAAAAGGTCAGCCCGCCATAGAAACGCTCCGCGGCCGGAGGAATAATCTCGATATCGCTACGAGTGGCTGTCTGTCGTACCCAAAGGCTTTGTTTCCCCGCTTCGCCTGTGACATAAGCTACGTACTTACCATCCGGCGAGATGGCGACCCTGCGGGCTGTCCCACTGGTTGTGAGCCGCTCGATCGTCATCGTTTGGAAAGGAACGAGAGTCTTCTTCCGGCCCACGAATACATAAATGCCGACCGCAATCACCGCGAGCGCGAGACTCAAAAGGGCCAGCGCCCTGAAGCTGCGCCGCCGCCTTCGCAGATGTGTTCGGCTCGCCCCTAGAAGGTTGTAACTTTCTCCCACGCTGGATTTTCCGGATTCCGTGTCGCGCTTCAGCCGCTTCAGGTCGGCACGCATCTCTGAAGCGACCTGATAACGCACTTCACGATCTTTCTCCAGTGCCTTGTGGATAATCGCTTCCAGTTGCAGCGATGCCTGCCGATTCAGCTGGGATACTGGCTGGGGATCCTGGTGAAGGATCGCGCCGCAGATATCTCCCGGACTCGATCCGTCGAAAGGAGTCTTGCCGGTCGCCATTTCGTATAGCACGGCTCCGAAGGAGAAAAGATCGGTACGCGCGTCCAGGTCCTTAGCTCGCACCTGCTCCGGCGACATGTAGGCCACCGTACCCAATACGGCTCCTGGGCTGGTCAGGTGCTGGGCGTCCGAGTCTGCCATTAGGGTTTCGGATCCGCTGCTGGTGGAAGGGGCCTTCGGAGTCACTTTCGCCAGACCGAAGTCGAGAATCTTGGCATGACCGCGCCGGGTGACGAAGATGTTCGCAGGCTTGATGTCGCGATGAATGATACCTTCGGCATGTGCTGCGTCGAGCGCGTCAGCAACCTCAGTGCCCAGATCCAAGAGTAGTTCGGTTTCGAGCGGCTGCCCGGCGATGCGATGCTTCAGAGTCACACCATCGAGGAACTCCATGACTATGAAGACGCGCCTTTCCTCCTCGCCGATGTCGTGAATGGTGCAGATGTTGGGATGATTGAGCGCGGAAGCGGCGCGGGCCTCGCGGCGAAAGCGCTCCAGCGTGAGTGGATCGAGGGCGACATCATCGGGCAGAAACTTCAGCGCGACGAATCGTCCCAGGCGCGTATCCTCGGCCTTGTACACCACACCCATCCCGCCGCCACCGAGCTTCTCAATGACGCGGTAATGCGAGATGGTCTGGCCGATCATGGCATCGCGCAATGGTAGGAGGGATGCGAGGGCAAGTCAACCAAATCGGTGGGTTGGCAGCGGGCGCCGGCGGACCAGAGAATGAAGCGCTGTTGCAAGGGTTGAAGCTGACCTGGTCGCGGTCTTGGCTGGTGGGGCAAGCCAACGGACCTCACACCAGCGTGAACTGCACATTAACGCTGGTACAGAGCAAGATCCGATGGGGCCGTTCGCCAGTCTCGTCTTCGATCAGGCTGGCAATCTCTACGGGACAACTTACGATGACGGAAATAACCGGGGGTCGGTTTTCAAGTTAGCTCCGTCTGGTGATAGTTGGGTGTACACCGATCTGCATGACTTCGGAGGCGTTGGTAACGGCGTATCGCCAGTCTGCAACTTGACGTTCGATGCCAATGGGAATCTCTTCGGGATCACGAACTCGGGCGGTACGAGTCCAGCTTGTAGTGGTGGTTGCGGCGTCGTCTTTGAAATCACACCATGACTGAACGCGGCCCTGGTTGGTGTCGAATCATGCATAGCATCGACGCGCCGACACCAATCGCATCCCACTAAATCGCGTTAGGCTAGATGTAGCCCAGGCAGCAGTAAGAGGGAATCACGCACGCTGACTTCTGAGTTCAGAACGCGGCCCGGGTAACTCTGGAGAGCAACGCTGGTCAGCGATCGAGCTTCCGTATCGGCGAACTACTGCCCGAGATCGCTGCGCTCGCTTTCGCGATGGGCAGCCGCCAGTTAGGTATCGGCGAATTATTTCCGTTCACGTTCAGGTAGCACACCATGTTCTTCAATCGGTCCGTATCGGATCCCGAAGCACTCTCCCCTCGCTGCCGGAGGTAATAAGGAGGAATCGACTGGTAGTACAGGGTGGCAACCACGCTAGCCGCACTTGCCAGTTGCGAACTCAAGGGTATGGCATATCGAACTATGCTCGATCCGCTGCCATCGCTGTAGTTTGGATCGCCATTGACGCCTTCCGGCTGCGTGAACTCAGCGGACGGACCGTTGACACTCCACCCCTGCGGAAGAAGACGATTGTTTTTTACGATTTGATCAAGAGCCAGAAAGCTGGTGGTGAGCTGGCCTTCCGGATTGAGCGCCAGCTCTTCGTAGATCTGCACCTGATCGTCGCGCGTGATCGGGTTCGCTTGATTGTAGTGAGGTTGGTAGGCTTGCTGGTTCGGGGCGAAAAACTCCGTGACCAGGGGATTCCCGCTGTTATCAAGAATCACGCCATCGTTCGATGTCTGGCCCGAGACCCACAACGTGTTGCCGGACCCGTCAAGTACCCGGAACTCAAGGAACGCTCTGCGAAACCCAACTCCAGAAGGAAAGCTGTGGCCCGCCAGATTAACCACCTCAACGTCAGCTTGCAGTGTGGTCCCGGTATTTTGCAGCGAGAGAACTTTCACGGTAGCTGAGGAGCTCGCCACCTGCAAGGCCGAGTTGATGGCGGTGTATTGGCTGGAATAGGTGTCGGGGGCTGCAAAACCCGGCAGCAACGGATTGGAGGCATACAGGCCCAACTCGCTGCGGAACTCCCCAAACATTTCCAACCCGAACAAATTGATTCCCAGAAGAGTGTGTCTGGCGAACGAGGTTCGTTTGGTCAGCTGGATCTGTTCATCCGGCGCGCGGAACAGCTCGGGGGGGAACGTGTTGTCTTCTATATTGGCAATATTGAACGCCAGCGGCTGGTTCTTGTACTGCTGAGGCATGTGGCAGTCCTGACAACTCTGAGGAGTAGTGCCGTTATCTGCAAAGTTGCTGTTCGCCCACTCTAGAAATGTCGTCTGTTCGTGGGAGACTTTTGGATTTCCCTGTCCATCGGACGGCTGGTTGCCATTCTTGTCGTACACGGGAAGAAAAATGGTGTGGCACGAACTGCACAGCAACGAAGACTGGATCTGACTGGCGAACTGCGGATTGACTCCGATCGCATTTTGCATGGGCAGCGTAGCCACTTGAGAATAGGGACCGTAGAGTTCGGTAGCCGGGCCCACCTTGAATTGTCCGGTGTAGGTTGCCTCTGTGCCGAGTCCGTCAGCGGCGATATGGTGGCAACTCAGGCAGGAAACTCCGTCGCGCGCCAAGGCGCCATACCGCGAGTTAGGGTCGGATAGATCGGTGTGGGTGAGTAGTCCGCCGTTGGTATCGATCTTGTACTGGCGTTCTCCCATGACTCCGTGGCAACGCAGGCAGGTGTCGTCAATGAAATCCGCGGCACTTTGTTGCCCGTTCAGTTGAGGATGGATGGTCCGCTCGGTCTCCAATTGCGCCAGGAAGATTGGGTCCCGTCCGGACAGGCCCATCATCGAATACCGCCATTCGCCGTTGGGGGAGACGTTAACCTTGCAGTTCGTAGGCGGCTGGCTGCCGGGATCGCATTTCTGCAGAGCATTGGGAAAAAGCATGGTGGGAAGGTCATCTCTGACTTGGCCGTCGCTGCCCACCAGACCACTTATGGTCCCGGTTGCATCATGACAGCCGGCACACTGATCAGAGGTGAGGAACTGCTGTGGCCCCGCAGGACTGCCATATGGAACAACATGGTCAAAGGCTTCGGACACCATGCAGTGCGACTTACGAGGAGCCTGCTGCTGGGGAAAGACGATGGAACATTGCGGCGCGGTGAGTGGGTTCCGCGTGCTTCCAGACTGTTCCTTCATGCCCCGGTAATTTGCATGATGCATATACTCGAGCGGGTTGAACTCCGACGCCGAAGAGTCATTGTTCGTTGGCCGGATGGCGAGATCCTGCAGCATGGTTGAAGTTCCGAGCCCCGCGACGTGCAATGTGGTTGCATACGTACCCTGTCCCTCCGCAGCCGACGCATGGCAGTTGAGGCAGTAGAGGCCATAACCGGTGTAAACCGGCGTTGGCTCTGCACAGCCATTGGTCACCTGCACCGGCGGAGCCGGATTGGCACCTATGTCCGCCCAGTACCAGGTATCCCACACCGAGCTGTCCTTGATCATGATGGTCCAGTCCACCAACGCTGACTCGGGGCTATCCAGTGCGGGGTATTGTTCTTTGACCATTACGCTGCCGTCGATAATTCTGGCATTACGGTCTCCGGTGATCAGCCAGTCCCAGATATTCGGAGAGTAGTACACCTTGACGTAGGGATGGACCATCTGGCTGCTACGTATATTTTCATCGTGCTGCCAGGACTTGTAGCAGCCCTGCTCGAGGTATGCGGTGAGCGCGGGCACGAATCCCGGAGAGCTGGATCGAGGCAATGCCCCACATAGGGTCTTGTCCGAGAGAGGACTTGAGTTGGTCCCGCAGGCCGTTAGGAGCAGGAGGCCGACGACAGCGGCGCAGAGCAGCGTAGTTGCGCTTCGTGAGTTCACAACTCTCCCCGGGTGTTCTGCCACCCACAGTGCAGCAGGCGTGATCTACGGGGGCCCAGAGTCCCGAAATATGTAGTGAGTTCGGGCGCAATACTACACCACAACCCAACACAACCGAAGAAATGTTTGCCTTCCCACCGGAATCGGTGATCACTTGCTTTCATCTTTAGACGGAAATGCTTTTCGTGAGCACAACGGAATCGTGTTCGACTTCGAGCGGAATCCCGTTCATAGGAAAGAGGCTCAACTTGGTCGTCATTGACTATTGCAGGGCGCACTCAGGGTGCTTGGTCATTTCGTCGCGAAGTTTGCTCAGGTCGAAACTGCTGGTGGTTGGCACGCCCGTGAGGAAAGGCTTGAACTCAATGGAAATCGCCCCCGAGCTAAGCACTAACTCGATAAACTTTACGCGCTCAGGTTCGGTCTTGCCGTAGTAGGCGTAGCTTATGGCGTCGCCGTAAGGGATCCAGGATGTCGTTTCCTTGTTCCCGCCTATCGTCATAATAAAGGGCAGCTGTCCACCCTTTGCAGTCACTTCAGGGCCGTCTTCGACCAGGGCCCCACCCGGGGAAAATTTGAGAAGGTGTAGGGTCTTCTTGCTTTTTAGAGCGCATTCCACAGTCAAAATGGGCGTTTTCTGCTCGCCCGATATCCAGGGATAAGGCTTCTGCGCCAAAACGCTCAAAGCAACGCTGCTCTTGCCCTCTGAGACGTGTACCTCTTGCGCCATGCTTAGGAGAGACAACAACATTATTATTGCGACAACTGCAGGCAACTTCATCGCACATCCTTTACCGTGCTCCAAGTTAATTTCGACATTAACAGAGGCGGCGGATGGCGCGCTAAGATTTTTTCTGCAGAGATGAAGCGCCTTCACCTGATTGCGCCTCCAGTAGCCTCTCGGAATCGGCACCGCCGTTAATCGTCATTTCCAGGAAGAGGGGTACCTTGCCACCATGGCTGCGTGATTTCGGAATCGTCGTCGCAGTTTTCTTGGTGGTGGTGGTGTTCAGCGTTGCATTTAACGTCGCTATCTTTTGCGCGGAGGGATGAAGATCCCGGCCAGGGCAGGGAATCGGAAGGCAGCCCGTTTATTAGCTGGGCTCACACACATCTCGGCACTGGGCGAATTTTACCGCCCGGAGCCCGCAGTTCATGCCATGCCATTGAGCAGTCTTGCGGCGAGGGTGCTGCCTGACTCTCCCGCTTGGATGCTCACAAGAGCCTTTTGCGAATTGAGCCAGAGTCGAAGTGCTTTTTTCAGAAGCGCATCAGCCGCAAAACTGAGTCCTTGTCGGCAAAATGCTGACGTACCGGCTCGATGGCCTGAGCAGCCACCCGCCGGGCGTCTTCCCGGGGAATGTTATAACCGATAAGAATTGCCGTGAAATCGAGGGCCAACATCTTTAACAAGTTGGCGTCGGCTAAATGGAGTTTATTTGGCCCCTCCATCTTTGGTTCCTCTTTCCCGTTCTTTGGTTACGCCTCCATTTTGCTTTGTTCCGGTTTTGTTACAGCTTTCTGTTTTTGTTCCTCAACGCCTTGCGGGCCCCAGAGAACGAAGCTGGGATTTATACAGTTTCACAGTAACCCGAGGATCTGGCGCTACAACAAAAGGGTGGCGCATTTGGCGTTACACTACGAGGAATCACAAAAAGTGTCAATCCAACCAATGTGGCGTTTATCAACTGATGACTTACTAAGGTAACACACTGTAGTAATATCCCACATTGTGGTATGGTACCAAAGTAATCTTAAGGAGAAATTGGGTCAACCTCACAGCTCACAGAGATACCGCCAGGATCATGGAATCCCAGAGATGCACCGGGGTTCGCGCGCGCCAATTGATATCGAAACCATGATCTCGTTCGAAAGGTTGCTCGTCTTAGCTCTCGGGGGGATTAGTTCACTTCGTTATAGCGGTCGCACGGCTTCGTCTTGGCCATTCCGCCGTGCCAATAGAAGCACGCCTTGGTTGTATGGGTTTGTTTGAATATGTCCTTATAGGTAACGTACACGTAGTTCGCGGCGCGCAACCGCTCGCGCGTGAGGCCAGTCACGACCTCAGGTGAGGTCTTGAACCAGACGTCGGCAGTATAAACCGCGCCCGGCATGAGGGTGCCGGCATTCGTGGTTATGTTTGGATCCTGCAATGGCGCAAGTTCGTCGGTATCTTCAATCGTGATGACATCCGAAATTTGCAAGTCAGTGGCGGGCGTTTTGCCCGTGTTCTGAAGCTTGATGGTGAAGCCGCCGCCATTGGCGTTTAGCGGGTGAACAGTCGCTTCGGTCAATCCTACCCATGCTCGCTGGTCAGTTCGGATTCCACTTTCTATTGCCAGCTTGCTGGCCTCTGACGACTGCGTCACTTGAGCGCTGAGCTTCCTCATTTGGCGGTAGAGGCTAATACCGAAAAAGAGTATCGCGACGGCCGTTATCACGGCTCCAATCGTAATTATCCAGACTGTGTTCCTGACCCGCCGAGACTGAAGCAGATCGGCTTCCGGACGTAGAAGGGTCATTGCCAGCGGATTGCCACGAAGAACCGAGTTATAACGCATCCGCCGAGTACTGTCCCAGGGCTCCTCAACGTCGGGGGTGGTGTCGGCAGGGATGGCCGACGCGTCGCTCGCTTCGTGAAGGACCTCGGGGATGGCAGCAGACTCGACGGGATGGTCGTACTGGCCACCCGGCTCAGTGACGAGCCCCGTCATGCCGGACAGAGGTGGTTGCACTTGCGGCTCGACTGGTAGAGTCTCTGGTTCACCCCGCGAATCGAAAGATTGAGGAACCTGTGAGTCGCTGTGTCCCCCCGGCGACTTCGCTTCCTTCAACCCAATCGGCGTGGGTCCTGACGACACTTCGGACTCTCCCGGCCGCTTTGTTTCCGCCTGGGATTGTCCTGGGGGAGTTGGACCCGCTGTTTGGGATGGCCCGCCCACAGCCTGCGAAGTTTCCGACCCAGCAGGTACCCACATGCTGGGATCCAGGTTGGCAACCAATTCATCGAGGTGCGGGAATCCCTCCCGAAGAGTCTGTAGAGATTCGGCGTCCTCAGGCTCTTGCAAGCCACAGGCCCACGTGATCCATTCGTCCGCCTCAGGTCCAGGCAGGATTTGTGGCGCTCCGTCGCCAGCAGCCGTGGACCGTAATTCGCTGACCGCTTGTTCCCGAAGCTGGTTTAGTTGGATTACACGCTGGGCCCGCCGGCGCGCGATACTACCGCGCTCCAACTCGGTTGCCAGAGCCAGAAGGCGGAAGCGCCGCTGCTCCAGGTCGCGAGCCTCCAAGCTCTTCCGGATTTCTTCCTCAATGACGGCGTCAAGTTCCTGCCGATTTTGCCACGAGGCCTCAGGCCGCTCCGACGATATCAATGCACGCAAGTTTCGCGCAGATTCTGCGGCCATCTCAAACTGCTCGATGACCTCTGCGATGTCGAATGAATCGGCGACGCTGATTTTTCGCAAGCTTTCGCGATAGAGGGCGAGGGAGTCGTCCAGAGATGCGAGGGCCGCGAGGGCAGAAGGCCACGCCGAACTGATGTCGAGCTCCACGACCGGAGTTTCGTTTATGGCTCTCACAACCCCACACTATACCCGGAATTTCCTCTTTTTTGTCTCGAAAAAGGCACCCCAGTATACGGTCTCGCACGTTCCTACATGGCCCTGCGGACAGGGAAGGCACCGTATTCTGACGTGTTGTCCCAGACCACATCAACGCTGAGAGAAAATCGAGATCCCAACCCGGGGACCTCTGGAGGGAATCTGCACTGCTATCCTTGAGAGGTTCGATAGCTCGCATTCAAACTCAACGGAAGCGCCCCTCATGAATTATGTGCCGATTGACGGCTTGCGGTTGCTGGCAACGGAAAGCTGCACGCTCCTCGCCGTATTCCTTATCGCGTTTGTCAGCCTCCGTTTGCTGCATCCCTCGGCACGAGCGCCAAAATGGTTTACCTGGCTGCTCGGCCGTAACTCGCGCGCAGTAATATTCGTGATCGCGGCCGCTTTGTGCGGCCGAGCCCTGCTGCTGCCCATCATCGGAATTCCTGAACCCCGCATCAACGACGAATACAGTTATTTGCTGATGGCTGACACGTTCTCTCATCACAGACTGACCAATCCAACCCCGCCAGCATGGCAACACTTTGAAACCTTCCATGTGAATGTGGTACCCACCTATCATTCGAAGTATCCCGTCGCTCAAGGACTCGCATTGGCTTTTGGCGAGATTATCTTCCATCAGCCATGGGTTGGAGTTTATTTCAGCACCGCTCTGCTTTGTGGCGCAATTTGCTGGGCGCTCCAAGCTTTCGTGGCCCCGGTCTGGGCGCTACTCGGCGGACTGTTGGCCGTGTTCCGCATTGCCCTCTTTTGCTATTGGATGAACTCGTATTGGGGAGGTTCTGTAGCGGCGCTAGGGGGCGCCCTGGCGCTCGGCGCTGTGGTGCGGTTATTCCAGCCCGGGATTACGAATCGGAGGCAGTGCGTACTTGCCTCTGTGTTTGCGATCTCGCTTCTGATCCTGGCAACATCGCGTCCCTATGAAGGTTTGGCGTTCTCCATTCCCCTGTTGGCATACTTCGGCTACAAAAACGTGCGGGGCACGATGGCTGGGAAGGGAACACTCCGCGGTACGCTGCTTCCAGTCGTTGTAATCGGCTTGGTCGGAGCTGGCCTCATGGGTGTCTATAACAAGAAGACCACCGGTAACGCTTTGTTGCTGCCTCACCTGCTCAATGAGCGCACCTACTCCCCGCTCCCACTGTTCTTAATGCAGAAACCCAAGTCCGATCCAACGTTCAGAGACCCGGTTTTCGAAAAGTTCTTCAGAGTCACACAACAGGAGTACGGGTACGAGCAAACCAAATCCATCTCCGGGATCATTAAGCTCGAATCTGGGCGATTAGCCCTGGATTGGTTCTTCTATGTTGGGCCGGCCTTGACGTTTCCAGTTTTACTCGGATTGTCCTCAAGCCTGATGCAACCTCGGCTGCGGATCGCGGTGTTCGTCACGATCGCGATCGCAATTGCTCTGGCGCTGTGTATCTACACCATGCCGCACTACGCTGCGGCTGCGACCGTCGCGGTATACCTGTTCGCCGCAGAAGGTCTGCGTTATCTTTGGCAGCAGCGAACAGACGGTGCGTGGGCTTTTGTCATCGCGGTAGTCCTCACCGTGGTTGCTACGTCACTAACGCGGCAAACCGGCAGTGCGGCGGTGAATGGCGCTTTCGCCTTCCGCAATGCTCGAAAGCAGGTGGCTGAGCAGTTGCAGAACGAGCCAGGGAAACAAATTGTGCTCGTGTCGTATGACCTAGACCGTCACTATCCGGGAAATGAGCTGGTGCATAACGGCGCAGATTTCGCTTCCGAAAAGATCCTGTGGGCGCGATCTAAGGGAGCCGGGAAGGATTCGGACTTGTGCGCCGCCTTCCCCGATAGAGCTTTCTGGAGTGTGACCACCGACGATATCAATGTATCGTTGAATGCCCTGGACCTTTGCAAACGCCCGTAACAGGGAACACGTCGACCGACTCAGGTGCAGGGCCCGAACATTTCGGCATTTTGCTGCCCGAATGCAGCCTTCAAAGAGCCAACCTCGCACACACAGTTCCCATCACATTTACAGTTCGGCGGCTCCGCATTGCTGTAAAGTCGCGCGCGAGGTTGCCGAAAGAAGCAGTGGTGGGTCATTGGGCCTGGCGGCAGTGACGACTGCATATGCGGGTTTCGCCACGCAGCGATGTCAGCCAGTTTGAGTGTAACGGGTGAAGGGACCGTCATGTTGATTCCATGAACGCACATCAAAAAGTCATTCCGTTTCTTACGCTTTGTGTTTTGCAGGCTGGAGACCTCTTTTCCACTCGGATGGCGTTGAGAATACCTGGAGTCCTGGAACTCAACCCGCTGGTTCGAGAGTTTGGTTTGTGGCCGGCGAAGCTCCTGGTGCTCGGTCTCATTCTCTTGCTCGCGTGGCGCACGAAAAAGATGGCTCGGTTGTGGGCGGTTTGTGGAGTCTACGCTCTGATCGTCACTTCCAATATGCTCGTTGTTCTCACGCACGCCAAAGACCTGGCGCAGAGGGTAAGCGGATAACCGAGTAATCTGGATCTTGACGCGATTGACGGACCATTAGTCTCCATCGACCAGGCACAATCCCCAAACCTGGATTGGAAGAATCCGCCGCTGCCGGTCCTAAATCTATCCGTGCATAAAGCTGCTCCGCTTGTTCTGTTTTGATCAGACTGGCAGTGGATCGCCTGACATCATTAGAACCGTGCAAGTGGCCAACCTCTCACTTTGATTGTCGCGAGGAACTGTGACCAGCAGGTGCGAGGCTGCCAAAGAGAATCAGTGTGGGCCACCGGGGTTGGCGGCAACGACGAATGCAATACGGCCTTCGTCACGCTTCGATATCAGCCAGTTTGGTTATGAGCGGGCGAAAGGCGCCGTAAACGTGATTCCATGACCCTACATCAAAAAGTCGTTCCGTTTCTTATCCTTTGCATCTTGCAAGCCGGAGACCTGTTCTCCACCCACATGGCGCTCTCAATACCCGGGGTTCTGGAACTCAATCCCCTAGTGCGGGAGTTCGGGCTATGGCCAGCGAAACTGCTTGTGCTCGGGCTAATTCTGTTGTTCGCGTGGCGCACGAAAAAGATGGCGCGCTTGTGGGCGGTGTGTGGAGTCTATGCTCTGATTGTCGCCTCCAATCTGCTGGTGTTTGTTACCCACGCCAAAGTCGTCGCGCAAAGAGTAGGCGGATAACCTGAGCAAACATTGCGCGCCCAACTGACACCAACTCCGACGGCTATTCCGAGGCCGAATGCAGTTCCTGTCAGAATCGCGACGCCCGTCCGACGTCCATTTAGTTTCCCGACCGTGATCTGCCCCACGGATTAGCTTCCTTCCGCAATTCACCCTGCCCTTCCCAGCAAAGCCAAATCATTGGTTGTCGGGAGATAGGCGCGATGTAGATGGCCCCTGAAGGGTGCTGGGTTGACCAAGCGCTGCTAGCTACTTTTCTCCATCAGGCATATTGCGCTACTGCCCTCAGGATGAGCCGCCATGTTTATGACGATCCATCCTTCCGCGTATAAGGCGTCCAGCGTATCTTTTGATTGGGCAAAGTCGACAACCTCTATACGATAATGCTCTGGCAGGTAGCTTGGTCTTGGCATGTGGACCCCGTGGAGCTAGATTTTAGAACCGCCCGCGATTATATGCCTGGCATGATGCCGGCCTTCCTGAGCCAAGCCCTCACCGGCGACCAATCCTCTGCTCAGAACTACAACCAACCTTTTGCGCGCCTGAGGCATCGAAAAAGCGCCACCGGAATTGTTCAACCGATTGTCAGGCCAGCAGTGAGAGAATCCCCGGATTTGTACGGCCGCGGGCAATTGGGCGGGCGCAAGTCTCGGTATATGTGTAACTCATACGGATCAGAGAGTCAGAAAATACAGGCAAAACGGGGAACGACGTCAGTTTTCCGTAGACCATCCAGGTGTGGACTACTCTCGCAATTGCTGTTCGGCTATTGCGGAAAAATGGGAGGAATCGATGCAGCGTGAGCCTGCTGAATCCGGGATCCAGGGTTTCGGAACAGCCGAACCGCGGTTACCGCCGTCGGATATGAATGGTCTGGTGGCCGGATTTGACTGGGGCACAACTCCGTTGGGGCCAGCTGCCGAATGGCCCGACAGTCTTAAGGTAGCGGTTCGTATTCTCCTGACTTCACGGTTCGCCATGTGGATGGCATGGGGGCCAGAACTCACCTTCCTTTATAACGATGCCTACGGTCAGATGACTCTTGGCAAGAAGCATCCCTGGGCACTCGGAAGGCCGGCAGCGGAAGTATGGTCCGAAATCTGGAAGGACATCGGGCCGCGCATTCAGCGCGTTCTTGAGACCGGAGAAGCGTCTTGGGAAGAGGAACTCCCTCTCATTCTCGAACGAAGCGGGTATCCGGAGGAGACCTACCACACATTCTCCTATAGCCCGCTGGCCGGCCCGGATGGCCAGATCACGGGGATGCTCTGCGTGGTCATCGAAGACACCGCCCGGGTGATCGGCGAGCGGCAGTTATTGTCCCTGAGAACGCTGGCCTCGGCACTGAACGAGGCCATCACCGAGCAGGAAGTCTTTGCCTCGATCGAACGTGGTTTGCACGGCAACGAGAAAGATCTTCCGTTCACTCTGACCTACCTCTTCGATGAGACCGCAACGCGTCTCAATCTTGTTTGCCGCACCGGCATCGAGGCCGATCACCCGGCGGCCTGCCCGGTCATCGAAACCACTTTGATCGGTAGCTGTTGGCCTATCCAGGAGGTACTGGCCGAACAGAGCGCGGTCACAGTAGACTTGGCGAACAATTTTTCCGATCTGCCGCCAGGTGTGATGGGAAAGCCCCCCAGCCTTGCGCGATTGGTTCCAATTGCGACTCGAGGTCAGGACAAACCGACAGGGGTGTTGATCGCTGCGCTGAATCCCTATCGCCAACTCGATACTGCCTACGCTGGATTTCTTGATCTCATCGCCGGCCAGATGGCCGCGAGTTTTGCCAGCGCCAGGGCGTACGAAGAAGAGAGAAAGCGGGCCGAGGGCTTGGCCGAGATTGACCGGGCGAAGACGGCGTTCTTTACCAACATCAGCCATGAGTTCCGCACGCCTCTTACCCTGCTGCTGGGCCCGCTTGAGGATGCGTTGGCTGAACCGGACCTCCCTCCGGAAGCCGTTGAACGTCTGACCGTGGCGCACCGCAACAGTCTGCGGCTGCTCAAGCTGGTCAATGCTCTGCTCGATTTCTCGCGCTTCGAGGCGGGACGTGTTCCAGCTGTTTACGAGCCAGCTAATCTATCGCAGTACACCGCCGAGTTGGCCAGCGTCTTTCGCTCAGCTATCGAACGTGCCGGCATGAAGCTGGTCATTGACTGCCAGCCTCTGGAGCAGTCGGTCTACGTTGATCGCGAGATGTGGGAAAAGATCGTCCTGAACCTGCTGTCCAATGCTTTCAAGTTCACCATGTCAGGCCAGATTGAAGTGAGTGTGAAGCCCTCCGGAAACGCAGTCGAACTGACCGTGCAGGATACCGGCAGCGGTATCGCCGCAGAGGAGTTGCCTCACATTTTTGAGCGGTTTTATCGAGTGAGCCAGGCGCAGGGGCGCAGCTATGAGGGCTCGGGTATCGGGTTGGCGCTGGTGCAGGAACTGGTTAAGTTGCACGGGGGAACCGTGCGAGTTCAGAGCGAACTCGGACAGGGAAGTGCGTTTACCGTCACCATTCCATTCGGGTTCGCACACCTGCCGGCTGCAGCTATCACTGCCGCACGCACGCTGGCTTCGACTGCGACCAGCCCTGCTGCTTACGTGGAAGAAGCGATGCGCTGGCTTCCTGACGGCGAAGTTTTCGACAATGCGCAAGAGGTCATGGGTGCGCCGCCGGTTCTATCCCCTACGGACGGGGCTGCTGCAGGGCGCAGCCGCGTTTTGATTGCCGATGATAATGCGGACATGCGTGAGTACTTGCGACGATTGCTTGCTGCCCAGTACGACGTGGAGGCCGTTCCTGATGGTGAGGCGGCTTTCCAGTCGGCGCTCGAACGCCTGCCTGACCTGGTCGTCACCGACGTGATGATGCCGAAGCTGGACGGTTTCGGTTTGTTGAAGGCTTTGCGGGCCGACGCGCACACGGCTACGGTCCCGGTCATGTTACTTTCGGCACGCGCGGGCGAAGAATCCCGACTGGAAGGAATTGCTGCCGGTGCCGACGATTACGTGGTGAAACCCTTCGCCGCACGAGAGCTGGTGGCACGTGTCGAAGCCCGCTTGCTGCTGTCGCGGATGCGACGGGAAACCGAAGAGGCGCTGCGCCAAAGCCAGGGACGTCTGAATGCTATCTACGACACCGCACTCGAGTACGTCGGCATTCTCGCGCCCGATGGAACCATTCTCGATTGCAACCGGGCATCCTTGGAATTCGCCGGCAATACGCGAGAGGACGTGGCAGGAAAGTTGTTCTGGCAGACTCCGTGGTTCCAGTCTACGCCCGGAGGTCCGGAAATCGTTCGCCAGGCCGTCGCGCATGCCGCCGCCGGAAATTCCGTTCGGACGGAACTGGCGCTGGTCCGGCCCACCGGAGAAACCTTAACGTTTGATTTCTCGATAACACCCGTCTGCGGTAACAGCGGAGAAGTCATCTTCTTGGTTCCGGAGGGGCGTGACATTTCTTCTCTGAAGGCGGCAGAGGCGGCATTGCGCGAGCGCGAACAGCGGTTCCGCACTCTGGCGGAGAACCTGCCGCAGTTCGTTTGGTTGAGAGACCTGACGGAGGGGTACGTCTACTGCAACCAGAGCCTTCTGGACTATGTTGGCCACGCAGCCCAAGAGCTACGGGCCGATGCGTACGCCTATGTGCATCCTGACGACCTGAGCCGCACCGAAGCGAAATGGAAGCACAGTCTTGCAAGCGGAGAGACCTATCTGAACGAATATCGCTTGCGCCGGCACGACGGCGTCTACCGTTACTTCCTTGCGCGGGCGGTTCCGATGCGCAATGAGGCAGGTGTGATAGAGCGCTGGCTGGGAACCTCGACCGACATCCACGATCAGAAACTAACCGAGGAAGCGTTGCGCGAGAGCGAAGAACGCTTCCGCACTTTGGTTACTGCCACTTCGAATGCGGTCTATCGCATGAGCCCGGATTGGAGCGAGATGCGGCAGCTTCGTGGCGGACAATTTATTGCTGGCGCCGAAACGCCAAGCCGCACCTGGCTCCAGGAATACATTCACCCTGAGGATCGGTCGCGAGTGCTGGAGGTCATCGACGATGCCATGAGGAGCAAGGGCATATTCGAACTGGAACACCGCGTCCTGCGTGCCGATGGCAGCCTGGGCTGGACATTCTCGCGCGCCATCCCACTAAAGAATGCGAATGGGGAAATCATCGAATGGTTCGGTACCGCCAGTGATGTTACGGAGCGCAAGCAAACCGAGGACGCTCTTCTGCGCAGCGAAAAATTAGCCACTCTGGGACGCTTAGCGGCGACCATTGCACATGAGATCAACAACCCCCTGGAGGCGGTTACAAACACGCTATACCTGGCACGGGTGAGTGCAGAAGATCCCGCCAGCGTCCTCCAATTTCTCGATATGGCTGACGATGAGCTAAAGCGTATCGCTCACATCACCCGCCAGACCCTGGGGTTCTATCGTGAGTCTTCGGCCCCCACCGCAGTCTCCATCGACACTGTTCTGGATGCGGCCACGAACCTGCTGCAAGCGAAGATTAAAGCCAAACGCGCCAAGATCGAAAAGCAATATGCCCAGGACCAAGAGGTGGCGGCCGTGCCCGGCGAACTACGCCAGGTCTTCTCCAACTTGCTGGCCAACAGTCTGGATGCCATCGAGGAACAGGGCATTATCAAGCTACGCATATCCAGATCGACGTGCCGTACAAATGGTCAGCCGCGAATTAGAGTCACCATAGCCGACGATGGCAAGGGCATTGATACGGTCACACTGCCTCGGATCTTCGAGCCGCTTTTCACCACGAAAGAAGCAACCGGTTCAGGTCTTGGCCTGTGGGTGAGCAAACAGATCATTGAGAAGCACGGCGGCTCGATCCGGGTTCGTTCCAGTACTGGAAAACCGCGCAGCGGAACCGTATTTTCAATTTTCTTGCCCGCAATGGGAACTCCGACAACCGAAGCCGCGGCTGCCAGTTGAGAGCCCAGCCTCGATGAAAACGACCGCGACATTCGGACAGCCGAGCAGTATCACGATGGCACGAAGCGCTCCTGCGTAATCGCCCTTCCTGAAGCGAGGGGGAGCCGCCCGGTTTCAACTTTCGTCTCTTGACATTCCTAACGAATTTCCTTGCCAAAACCAAAAACCGGATTACCATGCCCTCATTGGAATTTGGCATGCGGTCAGGGTCCGCTGCCGCCACGATTTTCCTTCACTTCAAACAAACCGCGTTTCCTGATGAGGCGATTGAATATGAACCTTCCATCGATTCCATTTCCTTCGACGCTATTAACGATCAGCTTAATTGTGTGCGCTGCGACCATCCTGGTGGCGACGCCGCTCCTATGGCGACGGCGCAATGCACGGCTTCTCCTTGCGGGCTGCACAGGATTGGCCATCTTCTTTCTGACCATCCCGGCCGCCGTCGCGACCGACCGCGTCATCATCAACGGCAACGGCTGCCAGGTAACCGAGGAGGATTCAGTCGGCATTTACCTGCACCAGGATCTTTATCTGCGCATCGACTACCCTAATACGCATTGGCGCTTCGGCTTGCGCAACATGGGTCTGAAGGGCACTCAGGCGCTCGATGTGACCATTCAGGGAGCGCAGTACACTACGCCGCAATACATCATCAAGCGAGCCGGCATGGCGGAGATGTTTGTTCCCTACGACGATCGCAGTGAGACGTACTACGACATGTCGTTCGGCGACAACCGAATGGACCAGATGGATCCCGCCGATCTGCCTGCGACCAATGGCGCGCTCGTTTATTTTCGGACGCAGCAGGGCAATTTCTACGTGCGCGATACCGTACCCAAGGTCGCGGTCGAGTGCCGCGACGAGGGAGTCGGATATTTGTGCAAAGAACCAGGTAACCACATGCGGAGGCGTATCCAGGAGGTTGTGGTGTGGTCGGTGTTCGACGCCTATAACTATGACTACATCATCGAGTACACCTTCCATGAAGACGGCCGCATTACCTTCCGTAGCGGCGCTACCGGATACAACCTTCCTGGTAATACCTCGGAGCCCCACGTTCATAACGGACTTTGGCGAGTGAGTACCAAGCTCTTAGGACGCGATGACAACGACATGCAAGAATTCACTCACGTTGAGGATGCGAACGGCTACATCGCTACCGATTCTTACACGCCGATTCCCACCGAAGAGACCACGGACTGGAATCAGGCGCAATTCAGCAGCGTAACGGTGCAGAGTCAGACCCAGACCAACGACTACGGACACCTGGTCGGCTACCAGTTCTATCCCTTTAATCGTTGGGGCCAGGGTCACTTCCAGGAAACCTTTACGCAGCACGACCAGGATCTCACCAACGATAATGCCGGCGAGGACGGTACTGGCATGGGCGTCAACAACTGGCTTTACACCTGGTACAACCCCAACAGCTATCTGCTGTCGTACTTGAACGGCCAACCGCTAGGAGGGACCGGGGACGGTATTGTGCTGTGGTATTTCGGATCGACGCATCATGAGCCAACCGATGCCGATAACCAGATGGGCAACGGAGGCCGCACCGGCATCACTCTGGTCCACTGGTTCGGCTTCGAAATGGTGCCGCACAACTTTTTCGACTACAACCCGCTGGGCGGACCCCCGCGCTGTGGCGATGGTTATGATCTCAATAATGCGGAGCTCATGGGTATGCACCACCACTAATCGGAGCTCCTTACTCGATTCCGACGTGACGTATGAATTCGAGGGCGGCACTGGTATCCGCCCTCGTCCCAGAAGCATCAGCTCACCCCTTGGAGCGAAGGATCCTGGCACAATCGCCAACGCGATTAACTGCTTGTGCCCGTGCTCCGCGCAGATGCTAGTCTGACTTAGCATCCAATGAGCAACCGTAACATCCAGGCGTCTTGGCTGTATCACGATGGCACGAAGCACTCCTATTGGAGTATTCGCAACAATCCTCACTTCCTGGACTGGGCGAATCGGCCGCTGCCATTCAAAATCTATCCGGGCATCGAACCGTTTCCGTTGCCGCGAGACTTTTCTCAAACAGGCGTGGCTGCTCTGTCGGCGATCTCAGAGTCAGTGCCTGCGTCGCTGGCCGATTCGCTCCCTGACCTTCGGGATCTGGCTCGGATACTCTATTTGTCGGCGGGAATTACCAAAACGCGATCCAATCCGGGCGGGGAACTCTATTTTCGCGCCGCCGCCTGCACGGGAGCTCTCTATGAGATCGAACTGTACGCCGTAACTGGCCCTCTTCCGGGACTTGAGGCCGGCGTGTATCACTTCAATCCTGCGGATGTGTCGCTAGGTCTTTTGCGAAAAGGTGATTTCCGGGGAAACCTGGTTCAGGCAACGGCGATGCAAGCCGCCGTGGCTGAGGCGCCCGCTACCATCATCTGCACCGGCACGTACTGGCGGAATGCCTGGAAGTACCAGGCGCGGACCTATCGGCATTTTGGTTGGGACAACGGCACGCTACTGGCAAATATGCTGGCCGTTTCTACGGCCTCGGGGTTGCCGGCCGAGATCGTCCTTGGGTTCGTTGACGCCGAAGTGAACCGCCTGCTTGATCTCGATACGCGCCGGGAGGTCTCATTGTGCCTGGTACCCATCGGGCGCGTAGCGAAAAGTTCGTTTCCCGACCCCAGCCCAGTTCCGACGCTCCGTTTGGAGACAATTCCGCTATCGCAGCGCGAGATCGAATATCCCGCGATGCTTGACATGCACGATGCATCCTCGCTTGCGTCCGAAGAGGAACTTCGCTTGTGGCAGGGCAACGATCCGATCCTTCCACATTCTGTTCCGAACGGCGCCGCGATACCTCTTCAGCCGCTCCCGCAAGAAGACCAACCGAAGGACACCATCGAGCAGGTAATCCTCCGTCGCGGTTCGACCCGAAGGTTCGACAAGACGGCATCCATCACACTGGCGCAACTCTCAACCATTCTCGACTGCGCCACGCGAGGGCTTCCAGCCGACTTTCTTCAGCCTCCCGGTGCGCAGCTCAACGATCTCTACCTGATCGCACATTCGGTGCAAGGACTCAAGCCCGGCGCTTACTTCTTCCACCGTGAGCGGAACACTCTGGACCTTCTGAAGGAAGGAGAATTCCGTGCCGAGGCCCATTATCTTGGACTGGAACAGGACCTTCCAGCGGATGCCTGTGTGGATATCTTCTTCCTGGCTGATCTACAACGCATTCTGGAGCGGTACGGGAATCGCGGCTACCGGGCCGTCCAGTTGGAGGCAGGTGCAATCGGCGGCAGAATGTACCTGGCCGCGTATGCCCAGGGCCTGGGTGCAACCGGACTGACGTTTTTCGACGATGACGTCACGAACTTCTTTTCGCCTCAGGCGAAAGGCAAGAGTGCTATTTTCCTACTCGCGATTGGCAAGCCACTGAAACGTGAAGGTAGCCCGTAATTCCTGAGAGTTCAGCCGCTGACCTGGCTCGCCGGACGGTAGACGGCTTGCCATCACTTAGCGCGACGGATGTAGGTCATCGTGTGATGAGTGAGCAGCCGTCCGTCGAGGGCGCGACAGTCGGCAATTCCGAACACAAGCCGCGAGCCGGATTTCATGACGGTAGCAGCGCAGCGAAAATCCTGAACGCCGACCAGGGCCGACACGAAGTTTGTTTTCATCTCAACCGTCACTGTAGAACTGGCGTCGCGGCCCAGAGCGCTGATAATGGCGATCCACATGGCGACATCGGCTGCAGCCATAAAGATCGGTCCGCTTACGATCGTGTCAGGTCTCAGGAAGCTGGCATTGCCGGGACAGTAAAGCGTGCAAATGCCGGCATCGGCAGATTCAAGCTGGAACCCGTATTGCTGAACGAAGGGCGCGCTGTCGAGCACCGACTGAAGTTCGATCAGGGACATAACCTCCGAATGTACCAGAGGAGCCGGGATCACAAATAATGAGCGCGATTGGGGATAATTTACCGTGTGCAGGTTAAGATTCAGGAATGAAATGTAGAAGCCTTTGCTTCGGAATGTGTCTCTTGGTATCTCCCTCGCTGATCGCCGCACAGACTTCGCCTTCCACTAACTCTCTGATTGCCGAGGTCCAGTCGGTTTATCCCCAGGTACAGGCGCTCTACGTAGACCTGCATGAGCATCCCGAGCTATCTCTACACGAAGTCAACACCGCAGCTAAGCTGGCTGCGCAATTGCGCCAGCTCGGCTACGAAGTCACCGAGAAAGTTGGCGGCACTGGCATCGTCGCCATTCTGCACAACGGCAGCGGACCGACAATCATGTTGCGCACCGAACTGGATGCGCTGCCGGTACCGGAGAAGACCGGTTTGCCCTACGCCAGCCACGTCACCACCAAGGACGACACAGGTCATGAGGTGCCCGTCATGCATGCATGCGGGCATGACATCCACATGGCTGCCCTGGTCGGTACCGCCGAGATTATGGCCAAGACCAAAGACCAGTGGCATGGAACTCTGATGCTCATCGGACAGCCGTCCGAAGAACGGGTGTCGGGCGCCAAAGCGATGATTGCTGATGGTCTGTTCACGCGATTTCCCAAGCCGTCGGCGGGTGTGGCGCTCCATACCTCGAATGAACTTCCCGCCGGTAAGGTCGGCGTGCTGGCGGGTTACGTTTCCTCCAACTCTGACGCCGTCAATATCACCATCTACGGCCGCGGCGGGCACGGCGCCATGCCCGAGTCCACGATCGATCCCATTGTTATTGCTGCCAAAACCATTGTGAGCTTGCAGACGATCGTGTCACGCGAGATCAAGCCGGGTGAGCCGGCGGTAATCACCGTGGGCTACATCCAAGGCGGCACCAAGAACAACATCATTCCCGATGAAGTTCATCTGGGTCTCACCGTCCGCTCCTATTCGGACACAGTGCGCAAGCAACTGCTTGTTTCCATTGAGCGCGTGACCAAAGCCGAAGCAGAAGCAGCAGGGGCACCCAAAGCTCCGCTGGTTGAAGTCATGGAGTCAACTGGGGCGATGTACAACGACCAAAAGCTTGCGGACGAACTGAGCGCTACCCTGCGACAGACGCTGGGCGCCGGCAATGTGGTCACCGTTACTCCCTCAATGACTTCAGAGGATTATTCGGAGTTCGAGATCGCGGGCGTGCCTTCGTTCTACTATGACCTGGGCGTAGCCAATCCACAAGCGTTTACCGAGGCGAAGGCCAAGGGAATCAGCCTTCCCTCCAATCACTCACCATTCTTTGCGCCAGACATGGAGCCTAGTTTGAAGACCGCCATCGAATCGGAAGTTGCCGTGTTGCGCACGTTGATGAGTAGCCAGGCAACTCACCCCACAGCAGGCGCGCAATAGAGTTAGCGCTCCCCGGCCCGAACTTCCGGTTTTTCCTTCGCGGCAATAATCCTGAAATCGCCAAGAGCACTTCGCCTGACAGGGAGCTTTCGAGACTCAACGCCGGGTATTCTGCGTTTTGGTGTCAAGAATAGTGGGTGCCGCATCATCCCTCAGTCCGATTTTCTCGCTCAGTATTCGGTCCGCGTGCGATAATTCCGGCGCTGAAACCAGGAGGAAGAAAAACGAATGAAGCGCGGCGATAAAGTGCGAGTTAAGCTGTCAGAGAATCCCCCGGACACTGAAAAATACTATGGAGGGTGGATTGGAACCGTGGTCGCAGACAGCGAACCCGGTGCGCCGGTTACAGTGCAGTTTGAGGAAGAGGATGGCCCCGAAGAGTTTCTATTTGCGGACCTGGAAAAAATCGAAGCGCAATAACTACTTCCGTCGATGCGTTCATCGACACTGGGCAACTCTAGAGTGAGAGTGCCCTGCCGCGCTGACGCTGGCTGTTCGGCAACTTCTAGCGTTCTGTAACGATGCGGCGGCCCGCAGAGCTGGGTAAACTAAGACGATTTCGCCAGGTTTGACACGAGCGCTGTCAGTCTCGGTCGCCCGCAAATTAACTGAGCCCGGAGGGACAGGCAGCGGGAACGCTCTAGCGCGATTTGTCCCCACTCGCAACCATTTTGTCCGATGCGATCAGCCTGCGATCCAAGTGAGATTGCCGGCGGCTGCCCCCAATGGATAACTCACACCGTTTGTGGGGAGGGGCACCACACATGGGGCAGCGGATCTTCAAAGCTTGGGCTTCAATCAAAGTGCGCGATTTCATCAGAAACATTCTCTATCCGGCGCAGTATGAAGTCTGGTCAATTTTGAACATCCGAATTCCGCTCCGCTGTTGTGCGCTAGTTCCCCGGTTTGTCGGCAAACGTGCCCTAATCCGGTCAACCTCCTGGTTAGCCGGTGACTCAGGCTGAACCAGCAATCGCCACATCGAGCTCCATCCGCAACACAAGCCGATTTATCTGGGTAATCTCAAAGGCGCCGGTCCGGGTAAGGGTTACACCGTGCCGCGGGCCGAAAAGGAGCCGTGCAAGACTTCGGGACGACCTCCCGATGTAAACCCCAACCGCCGCGGCGAAAACCCAACTCGACCGTGATGCTACTTCTAGAGACTCGCTTTCTTTTTTTTGATCTTGTGAGGAGCTGTAAGAGATATTCTTGCAAATGGAGAGTGTCATGTTTCGCAGTTCAAGACGCGAGAGAACGCTGCTTCCTTTCGTAATACTCATTTCCTTGGGGCTAACGGTACCAGCCACTGCACAAGTCAGGATGCCTCCCGGACGCGCTCCGGAGCGGACAGCCATCTTGCAGTACATGTCGGGCGAGGTGTCGTTCGCACCCAGTGCAACCAACCAGTGGACAGCAGCGCGGCTGAATCAGCCCTTGACGCCGTCGGAATATGTGTGGACGGCGGCAAACTCACGGGCGGAGATCAATGTCGGCGATGGGTTCATCCGCATGAATTCCGAAGCGAGCTTGACGATTGTCGCCCTCAATCCTAGCAACGTGCAATTCAGTGTGAATCAGGGAGAGGTCAGCTTGACGGTTTTCCGCCTGCCTCCAGGAGAGATTTACGAGATCGACACTCCGAACACAACACTGACGGTAACCAAGACCGGGGTTTATCGCGTTGAGGTTAAACCGGCTGAGGAGAAGACGCTGGTGACCACGCGCAAAGGCTCCGTTGCGGCAACCGGTCGTGGACCAGCGGTCACGATAGGTTCGGGGCAGCAGGTGACTTTTCTAGGTGACAACTCGTTGCAGCATACGGCGGAGAAGGCGCCTCTTCCGGACGGGTTCGAAGATTGGGCCAGCGTTCGCGATAAGCGACTGGGCGTTACCCGGCCGCCTTTTGTGGTTGGATTTGGATACGGACCGTATCCCTACGGAGCAGTCGCAGTCCCCGGCCAACCACCTCCGCCGTACTAGCCCCTCACCTGCGCGAAGCAGGGTGGCGCGGCTTCTTCGCTCAGCCGATTTCCCTTCGCAGGGTTACCCGGCGCGGGAGGCCGCGAGCGGTGCTCGTTGCCTCGATTGCACCGTCGATGTTGCGCTAGAAATCCCCTGCCGGGACGCCCACAGCATTCCTCACCAGCTTCATTTCCTGCGGTGAGAGATTGCTGTATCGGCCTGAATCGATTTGCTGCTGCCGCGCCTGCGGCGGCATGGCGTGTAAAGCGCGGACGACGTTCTGCACCTCAGGACGCATGGACCGAAGCTGCTGCTCAGCTGAGGTCGGACGGTAGCTCGCCCCCCTCACAGCGGCTGTCGCACCGTAGTTTGCGGCCGGATGGCGATATACAGCTTCATGCAGTGTCACGCTGTTCGCGGGCGAAGCCGGTTGGCGAAGCGGGACGTTATTCTGATAGCTATTGCTTGCCTGCGCTGGAGGAGCGGGATCCGAATAATCTGTTGGAGCGCTGCTTGGAGCATAGGACCCCGGAGCATAGTAAGAGTACGGATAGTAGGGATAGGAGTACGGATAGGAATAGGCGTACGGGTAACCGTAATATCCGTAATAGGGCCAGCCGAAATTGAAGCTAACACCGAAGCCCCAAGGCCATCCCCATCCCCAACCGCCGCCCCAGCCACCGTAGCCGCCGTGCCAGCCGTAGCCGCCGTGCCAGCCGTAGCCGCCGCCGTAACCCCCGTGCCAGCCACCGTAACCGCCTCCGCCGTGCCAGCCACCGTAGCCACCACCGCCATGATATCCGCCGCCATAGCCGCCATGGTAACCGCCCCCATAGCCGCCGCCGTGGAATCCCCGCCACCGCCGCCGTGGAACCCTCCGCCACCGCCGCCGTGAGCTCCGGCAAAGGCAAACTCAGCGGAACATCCGAACACTACCAACACCAAGCTAAGGAAAAGAACCTGCAGGACACCAGGCCGATTCATTGTTTTCCTCCACAGTTGCGCCCGACAGCGGCAACATCACTATTGTAGGTCGAATTTCCGGATTCTTGCCCCTAAAAATTCAGGGTTTCCCGGAAGCTAAGCAACTTATTCTGCGCCGTAGTCGTACCTCTGCTACTGATGGGCCCGCGTAATCCATCGTTTCTCAGTGCGACCGCGCCCACGTTCGGATACACCAGCTCTGGAATGACTGTGCACAGGGGTCTAGACCGGAGTTTGTTCTTGGATTCGCCAATATCTCACAATGTGGGACTGGCAGCGAATCATTTTTCTTGGCTAACGCCTGGCTGGATCTGCACGAACTGCCAGCCGAACCGCCCTTTGATGCAAAGATTGCCGTAAGTGACGCTGTGGTTGAGCGGCGAACTGACGCGAACGATCTGGCCTTCCTGCTGATGCACGGTGAGGTGGCAGCCTACGCCGCAATACGGCAGATGGTGTCGGTCTGGGTCTGGCAGCTTTCGTCCCAAGTTCCGGCCTGGCGCATGTCATATTCGGACTTGAACATCATAGCGCCTGTGGGAAAGACGCCGATGCAGTTGCCGCAGTAAACGCAAGCCGAGTCGGGCAGGGGAACGTCAAATTCCGTGGCAATGTGGGCGGAGAAACCGCGACCAGCCACGGCAATCGCAAAGATGTTTTGCGCGTCTATGCCGCAGGCTTCCACGCACTTGTAACACAGAACGCATTTGGAGTAGTGGCGGACATAAAGAGCGATTGTCGATTTTGCCGGTTTTCGAAACCTGTGCTTCTTCAGCTAGAAGTGTCTAAGGAAATCTCCGGCGGTTTGTGCTGGGTCAATCCGGCAATCACAATCAGCCCCAAAGCTGCCGCGCACAGCAGAAACACTACGCGGATACCAAACCATACCGCGAGATGGCCGGAGAGCAGCAGTCCCAGCACCTGCGCCAGAGAGAACACCGACATGAAGCTGGAGCTGACGCGGCCCAGCATCGCGGGCGGTGTCTCTTGCTGCATGAGGGTTTGCGCCGCAACGACGACGAAGCTGATGCCGAAGCCCATGGTGAAGGTGGTCGCCACGGCCGCCGGGATGGCGCGGAAGATTCCCAGGAGCGTCACGCCAGCCGCGCAAACGGTCAATCCGGCCAGAACAATGCTCTTCTTCGATCGCTGGCGGCCGAAGCGGTTCACGACCATTGTGCCTACAATCAGCCCCACACCTACTGCCGAACTGACGACGCCGTACAGGAAAACACCCGAGTGAAGGATGTCGCGCACGTAAATCGAGAATAGGGGGCTGAGGCAACTCATCACAAACATGGCGCTGACCATTGAGGTGATCACAAAGGCGAGTGAAGGATGAGTGAAGATGAAACGGTTGCCACTGGTCAGCTGCTCCAAAAACCCTTTTACAGTATTACTGCCTGGTGCCGTGTCGCGTTTGATCAATAACGAACCAATCATGGCGGCGGAGAAAAAGAAGCTGAAGGCGTCGAGGTAGAAGCAGGACTTCTCGGTTAACCAGGCCACGAGTGCGCCGGCCACAACCGGCGAGAGCAGACGCACGGTATAGAACGCCTGCGACATAAGCGCATTCGCCGCCAGCAGCTTTTCTTTCGCGACCAGTGTGCGGAGAGCCACCGATTGGGCTGGCGAGAAAAAACTGGAAACTACGCTCAGCGCAATAAAGATGGCGCACAACTGTGCCAGATCCGTGACCCACGGCAATAGCAATACCAGCGCACCGCGAATCAGATCGCTCGAGATCATAACCTGCTTCACCCGCCAACGGTCGACAAAGACGCCGGATATCGGGCTGACGATTGCCAGCGGCAGCATGTAGGCGATCAATAGGTAAGTGACCTGGGCGGCGGTGCCATGCCAACGAAAAGTGATCAGGCTAATGACGCCGAAGAGCGCCAGAAAGTCGCCAAATACCGAGACAAACTGGGCCAGCCAGAGTGTGCGAAAGTCGCGCTGGGCAAAAACCCCGCGCGCCTCAGGTTTCGGAAGTGCGGCAGTAGCCATCAGTACGAGTGTCTTATCTGAAATCCAGGTAGATAGTGAAAGCAGTATAAAGGCAGCCGGTCCGCCTGCGGAAGGATTTGGGTTCGCAGCTGTTGAAAACGATCAGGTCCTTGGCAGTTGGTCGGCGATTGGGAAGCAGGCGCAGCGAACGGATCAGCACGGACAAGTCCGCTTTTCGCTCATAACCGTCAATCGCGCTAAGCGCGTTTGTAGGTACGAATCCCGAAACGCCGGCCACTTCTGTTCTGGCTGTCGCGCCGCGAACCAACCGTCTATAGCGCAGCAAGTCATCCGGGAGCAGTTCGACCGGAGGCGCAGAGGCAGTTTAGCCCCCTGCCTTAAAGTACAGTGCCGGCGTAAATCCTAAGATCTTCTTGAACATGCAAATGAAGGCACTAGGGGTACTGTACCCAGCTTCCAGTGCGGCATGTGTCACCTTTGCTCCTTCGGCCAGAAGCCGCACGCCGTGCATAAGGCGGAGTTGTTGCCGCCATCTTCCAAAGGTCATTCCAATCTCATCCTGAAAAAGCCTCTCAACCGTGCGTTTGCTAGCGCCGCTGCCTCTGCACAACTGCGACAGCTTCTGAGTATTCGCCGGGTCGGCCAGCAAAATTTCGGCAATTTTGCGCACTCTAGGGTCGGACAGGTGGGGAAGCTGCAGAGGAACCATCTGGATCGCTTCAAGCTGGTCAGTGATCAAGTCGATCAAGTGTCGCTGCCGTGGGACACCCTTTTTCAGAGCGTGAAAGCTGCACGCATAGAGGATCAGTTCCCGTAACAGTGGCGAGACGTTCACCACGCAACAGTCGCGCGGTAGAACTCGCGCCAGCCGCGGCTTCAAGTAAAGAGTCCGCATGGCCACCCTACCGGACATGGTGATGGTGTGCGGGACCCCAGCTGGTATCCACACCGCTCTAAGCGTTGGCACGACCCAGAGCCCCGCCCGAGTGGCGACCGACATTACGCCCTGGGAGGCATAGACGAGTTGGTCGCGATCATGGAAATGCAGTGGGATGACGTGTCCTGCCGGGTAATCGTGCGTGAGGGTAGCGATATGGGCGCGCTGGTCGGGCAGGCGGTCGAAGAACACGGTTTGTCGCTTTTGCGACATTCATTGTCACAATAACGGAAGTGCGCAGACCTGGCAATTACATAGGATGACATCAGTGAAGTTCTTCTTGGGTGAGGAAACGTGAACCGCTTACATCACTGGTGGTGTCGTTCCGCGCGGTGGAGAAAAACAGCTCGGGAACGGGTAGCATGGGCGCTCTCAACCGTCGAGTTGGGGGACAGAGTGCTAGAGCTCGGTCCCGGACCTGGTCTCACCACCGACCTGTTGCGACAACGGGTGAATAGCCTGACGGCAATCGAAATCGATCCAACCCTAGCCAGATCTCTGGGAAGACGCCTAGGTGGCAGCAATGTCCGTATCGTGGTCGGCGATGCCACGGACATGCCTTTCTCCGATGGACAATTCTCCAGCGTCGTGTCCTTCACCATGCTGCACCATGTGTCTTCGTCCGCGTTGCAGGATTGGCTCTTCGCACAGGTGTGGCGGGTTCTCGAGCCGGGAGGAGTTTTTGTGGGCAGTGACAGCCGGCAAAGCTGGCAAATGCGATTGATCCATATTAGCGACACCCTCGTCCCCGTAGATCCCGACACGGTTTCGGCTCGGCTTGAGGTGGCCGGATTTGAAGTGCTGGAAATCGAGAAAAGCTCCCGAGCATTTCGCTTTCACGCGCGACGGCCGGTAACCACGTCGGAGATGCCGGCCTGTCTGCGCAATTCGACGGATCAGATTTTCGAAACTTTAAGCTGACGCCTTTCCCTTCAGGAGAGCCAAGACAGTTTAATCGCGGAGGAATTACAACATGCAAGAAGACAGAACTACTCGGCGCTGGTGTTGGCATGGAGGTTTGCTGTTCTTGACCTCATTGGCAATCTGGTTTGGGTCGTCCAACCCTTCCTTTGCGGCGGCGAACTCCGGTCCGTGCGTAACGGATCCCCAGAGCCGCCAACTAGATTTTTGGCTCGGCAGTTGGAACGTCGCTGCCCCCGGCGGCTCGAGCACTGCTACCAGCAAGGTATCGCTTGCGCTAGATCAATGTCTGGTGGTGGAGAACTGGGACGGTGGCCGAGGCCATTCCGGCGAGAACATGTTCGCTTACAGTCCGGAAGAAAAGGCCTGGTACGGCATGTTCGCAGACAACACGGGTCGGGTGCACGTTTTCAGCGATGGCAAGGTTGCGTCAGGAACAGCTGAGTTCCGCGGCACAAGCCACGGCCCCAAAGGCGAGACCGTCCTGAACAAGGTGAGGCTGGTCGGTATCGATGCGCACCGGGTTGAGCAAACCTGGCAGAAGTCGACCGACAACGGAGTCACGTGGACGACGGAGTTTCGTGGAGAATACACCCGCGCCGATCGTTAGAGCGGAGGCCCTGAGAAAGGTATTGTCGTGCGACGAAAACTACGTTGGCTGACCGTGTTCTTTTCCGATTTGCGCTTCGGAGCCCGCATTCTCAGGCGAAGTCCCGGAGTGGCCCTCGTGGGCATAATGACCCTAGCGCTTGGCATTGGCGCCAACACCGCGATATTCAGTTTGCTGCATGCCGTGCTGTTGCGGCCATTGCCTTATCGCGACCCGGGGCGGCTGGTTTGGGCCTCGCAGTACGCGCCACGCCTCGATGCAACGCTGGTTCCGGCAGGAACGTTTCTCGCCTGGAGCGACCAGAACCGGTCCTTCGAGAACATGGCAGCGTATGACGATCACCTCTGCGACGGCAACCTCACCACGGGCGCCGAACCTGTTCGGCTGGACCGCTGCGCCGAGGTGAGCGCGAATTTCTTTTCCCTGCTTGGAGTACAGCCTGCCTTGGGGCGCAGTTTTTCACCCCAGGAAGACGCTCCCGGAGCACATGCGGTCATGATTTTGAGCGATGGCTTCTGGCGACGCCGCTTTGGAGCCAGTCCCAATGTTCTAGGCAAGTCGCTTCGCTTGGACAACGCTGAGTATACCGTCGTGGGCATCTTGCCGGCGAACTTTGTCTATCCCAGCCAGCTCAAGCCGGACGCCTTCGTGCCGCTTCCCCTTCCAACCAAGCCTGATTGGAGCCCCCGCGAGAGCGATGACATGGGCGTGGTCGCGCGCCTGAAACAAGGTGTCCCGTTGCGGCAGGGAATGGCGGAGTTGCAGACCATCACGCAATCGCTTACGTCGCAATATCCGCAGGCTGTGGCTGAGAAACTGGCGGGAGTGGAGGTGCAAATTCTGCCTCTACACCAACAACTCATGGGCGACACCCGTCCGGCGCTGTTGGTCCTGATGAGTGCGGTGGGACTGGTTCTGCTGATCGCCTGTGTCAATATTGCGAACCTTCTGTTGGCACGGGCTGCGGCACGGCAGAGGGAGTTTGCGGTGCGCTCTGCGTTAGGAGCAGCACGCGCCCGCATCATCCGACAACTGCTGACGGAAGGCTTGCTTCTCGCCGCTCTGGGCTCAGCGGCGGGGCTTCTGATAGCGTGGGGCACGCTGGATCTCGTGCGCCTTCTGCGACCGGACACTCTCGCCTACTTCGGTGATGTGCACTTAAATAGCGTTGCTCTCTGCTTCACTCTCTTGGTTTCGCTGTTGACGGCCATTCTGTTCAGCCTGGCGCCGGCCTTTGTCGCTTCTCATGCTGGCGCGAGTATCGCTTTGCACGAAGCAGGAGGAAAAACCACTCCCGGCCCTGCCCGGCATAAGCTGGGCAGCCTGCTGGTCGCCGCGGAGTTAGCGTTGGCCTTTCTCCTGCTGATGGGCGCGGGACTTATGCTTCGCACCTTCGCCAATCTGCGCGCGGTGAGTCCAGGTTTCAATCCCCGGAATGTGCTGACCGTTCAGGTCACGCTGACGGAAGCAAGATACCCGAATCCTGCCCAGCGTAAGGCTTTCTTCGACAAGCTACTCACTGCCGTGCGGGCCATGCCGGGAGTGGAATTTGTCGGCGGCACCACAACCTTGCCCTTCTATTACGGCTTCTCCAGTCCGGTAAAGATGACAGTCAAGAAACGCCCGTCACTGCTGGCGGATCAGTCGCTATCCGTGCCTGTGTCGCACGTCACAGCGGATTACTTTTCCGCGATGCAGGTTCCGCTGCGCGCCGGGCGTTTCTTTACGGCGGAAGACCGCCCGGGAAGCTTGCCCGTTGCCATCGTGAGCCAGGAGTTCGCCAGCCGCTTCCTCGCGGGAGCTGATCCAGTCGGAGAGCATTTAACCTTTCCTCCGGCCACAAATTTGCCACAGCAGCAGTTCACCGTCATCGGAGTTGTAGGCGACGTCCGCTACATCGGATTGGATCGCCAGCCTGTTCCCGTCGTGTTTACTTCGACAGACCAATTTCCTGCCTCGGCTTTGACGTTGGCGGTGCGTACCAAGATCGCGCCGGAGAGCCTTATCGCTGCGATTCGGCGTGAAGTGCAAAACCTGGATCAGGAGCAGCCCATCTACCACGTGGCTACCATGGAACAAAGGCTGTCAGATTCGGTCGGACCGCAGCGCTTTGATGCTTCGCTGCTGGCATTGTTCGCGGCTGTTGCTGTCTCGCTGGCGGCGATCGGCATCTACGGCGTCATGTCGTATTGGGTGACGCAGAGGACGCACGAGATCGGCGTCCGCGTTGCCCTGGGCGCACAGCGTCAACAGGTTCTGCGACTCGTTCTCGCACGCGCTACATGGATTACCATCGGCGGTCTCACAGTCGGCGTAGTGGGGGCATTTGTTCTGGCACGCTCCCTGAGCGGCCTACTCTTTGGTGTCAGGCCCATTGATCCGCTCACTTTTCTCGCTGCTTCCGCTGCCTTGGCCGGGATCGCCTTCGTCGCTAGCTGGCAACCAGCCCGCAGGGCCGCTGGTGTCGACCCGATGGTCGCTTTGCGTTACGAATAGAAGCTGCGAACGTGTGGATCGCGTCTGCTCAACGTTACAGAGACCTGATATAGGTCGTCGTGGGAGTGACGGTGCAGGGCGGGCGAGCCTTCAGATCTCCACCTCACCCTCCAGGTAAAAAACGCAAGTTCCTTCCAGTTCAACGCGATCGCCAGACCGCCGGCAGATAATCTCTCCGCCGCGTCGCGAGGCCTGAAAGGCGCGAAATTCGGTCTTGTTCAATCGTTTGGCCCAATAAGGCGCCAGCATACAGTGCGCGGCGCCGGTAACAGGATCTTCAGGGATGCCCTTGGCCGGAGCGAAGTAGCGGCTGACAAAGTCGTAAACTCCCTTCCCTTTTGCGGTCACGATCACGCCGGGTCGATCCAAGCGGGCGAGAGCAGACATATCAGGAGCAAGCTCAGCCAGGACCTCCGCGCTTCCCAGCAAAGCCAAGTAGTTGAACGCGTTCTTGTAAACCTCAACCGGCACGACGCCTAGAGCTTCGGCAAGTCCCGGCGCTGGCGAAACCGGCTTCGACGGCCGTGCCGGAAAGTCCATCACGTACCCTGGCCCCGCGCGGCTCACCGTCAAAGGCCCACTCGCGGAATGGAATACCACACTGCTTCGTCCGGGCTGCAGTCGCTCCATGACGACGGCCGCGCTGGCCAGGGTGGCGTGCCCGCAGAGTGGCACTTCAACTAAGGGCGTGAACCAGCGCAAGCGATAGTCACCGCCATCCGGGATAAGAAAGGCTGTCTCGGAAAGATTGTTCTCGGCGGCGATGGCCTGCAGCACCGCGTCATCGAGAAAGCGATCCATAGGCATCACCGCAGCGGGATTGCCAGTGAGCCGGCGAATGGCGAAAGCGTCAACTTGAAATATTGGCAGGCGCATCGGCGACAGTCTGGTCAGAAACGGTTCACGAAAAATTCGGTAACCAGGTTATCATCCGCGGTGTGTTAGTTAGACCGGAACCGGTGACAGCTCCGCTTGTCTCTTGTTGGTTAATAACACGAGCCTCAGTTGCGAACTCGGTTGCTACTATCCAGCGAGGGCTTGGCGAAGATATCCAGCAACGTCAGTGACGAAGCTATGCACTGATGCCTCTGCAATGCGATGGCCGACGATCGCATTCATGGTCTTTCCCACGGCACCGAAAGGTGGTTGATAAATCCCAGAGAAATCCAGCTGGGTTTCGGTCCCGGTCAGCGGGTATACGGAAAGCTCGCCCTGCATGAGAGGAAACAACTGGGGCAAGGTCGCGGCCTCCCATTCCAAAAGCAATTTCGTGCTGGCGCTCGAGGTGGCATGAGGGGCCTTCTCCTCGACACCTTTCACGAGGATCTTAATGTCGGCCTTCACTCCAATCCCTGCAAAATCGACGTGCAGTTCAGCGGCCACCGATTCTGCGCGGGAAGCAGCAGCCTTGGTAGCGGACTGGAACACTGCGACTGCATTCTGTTTGAGCGTATCGCGGACGCGCTCGTACGGATGGTTCACGTAGTCGTAGCTGCGAATCTCACGTCCGGTATTCATCAACGTTGTTCCAACTTGATTAGACCACCGACTTGCGAAGCGGCGGTCAGGCAAACTGTACCATAGTGCGGGCAAGATCGATCTTGCAGATTTAGTGTTGGAGGAGAACCGCAGTGATGCCTGCTCGGATGTCGGCGGTCTTCTAAAGACGCAGGAATGATTTTGCCTGTATGATGTTTCCCGTTTCGGGATTCAGTCGTGATGCATCGGCGGCAGGTCTTGGGGCGGGTGGTGGTTGCTATTCAAAAGGGTGAGGAGGCTTGATGTCTTCCATTGATGTGCCTGTATCGCGCTCGGGTTTCGGACAGACACAGCGTGCTGACAACTGGTGGGTGCAGCCGCTCGTCGTTTTCTTGGGTCTCTCTGCATTCATTGTGTATTCCACCTGGGCGGCTTTCCAAGGACAGCATTACAGGTTCGGGCCGTATCTCTCGCCTTTTTATTCGCCGGAACTGTTCGGTCCTGACGGCTGGTTGGGCCGAATGCCGAACTGGATACCGGTCTGGGTCACGGGGGCGATGCTCATTCTTTGGGCGCCGGGCGGATTTCGAGTCACTTGCTATTACTATCGAGGGGCCTACTACAAAGCTTTCTGGGCCGACCCACCTTCCTGTACGGTAGGCGAACCGCGGAAGACTTATCTCGGCGAACGATCGTTTCCTCTAATCGTGCAGAACATTCACCGGTACTTTCTTTATCTGGCGCTGGTGTTTCTTGTCATTCTTGGACGCGATGTGTGGGATGCGTTCTGGTTCAACGGCCGATTCGGTATTGGCGTCGGCACGCTGGTCCTGCTTGCCAACCTCGTGCTATTGACCTGCTATACATTCAGCTGCCACTCTCTTCGCCATCTGGTTGGCGGCTTTCGCGACCGGCTGGCAGGGGCGCCAACCCGCAAACGAGTCTATGACTGCGTGAGTTGCCTCAATCGGCGACACATGGTCTTTGCCTGGTGCAGTCTCATCAGCGTGGGCTTTGCTGATCTTTACGTGCGGATGTGTTCAATGGGTCTGTGGACGGACTGGAGGATCGTTTAGTGGCCGAATACATCTCGCACGAGCACGACGTCGTGATCATTGGCGCGGGAGGAGCGGGGCTAAGGGCTGCCGTCGAGGCTTCAGCCGCCGGCGCAAAAGTCGCAGTCATCACGAAATCGCTTCTGGGCAAAGCCCATACCGTAATGGCCGAGGGTGGCGTGGCCGCAGCCATGGGCAATGTCGACGATCGGGACAGCTGGCGCGTTCATTTTGCTGACACCATGCGCGGCGGCCAGTATCTGAATAACTGGCGCATGGCGGAGCTGCATGCCCAAGAAGCCCCGGCGCGTGTGCGCGAACTTGAGGCCTGGGGTGCTCTGTTCGATCGCACGAAAGATGGCCGCATCCTGCAACGCAACTTTGGTGGGCATCGCTATCCCCGGCTGGCGCATGTGGGCGACCGGACCGGGCTGGAGATGATCCGCACGCTGCAAGACCATGGCATACACGTTGGCCTAGACGTGTTCATGGAATACACGATCGTACTTCTGCTGAAGGATGGCAATCGCATCGCGGGAGCATTTGGTTACGATCGCGAGCGCGGGCGATTTCACTTGTTTCGTGCCAAAGCCGTCGTGCTGGCGACGGGAGGGATTGGAAGGGCCTTCAAGATCACCAGCAACAGCTGGGAATATACCGGAGATGGCCACGCTCTCGCATACCATGCGGGCGCGTCGCTGATGGACATGGAATTTGTGCAATTCCATCCCACCGGAATGATCTGGCCGCCCAGCGTGCGCGGCATTCTGGTCACCGAAGGAGTTCGTGGCGAAGGAGGAGTGTTGCGAAACCGAAACAATGAGCGCTTCATGTTTAAGGACATTCCTCCGCTATACGTAAATCAAACCGCCGATTCCGAGGAAGAAGGCTGGCGTTATACCCAAGGTGATAAGGACGCCCGGCGTCCGCCGGAACTTCTGACGCGCGACCACGTGGCTCGTTGCATTCGAACTGAGGTGCGGGAAGGACGCGGAAGTCCGCACGGCGGCGTGTTCCTCGACATCGCTTGGATCAAGGAGAAGCTTCCCAACTCCGCCGAACATATCAAGAAGAAGCTGCCCAGTATGTATCACCAGTTCAAGCAACTGGCCGATATCGACATTACCCAGGAGCCAATGGAGGTTGGGCCCACGACGCACTACATGATGGGCGGAGTCAGGGTTGATGCCGATTCGCAAATGTCGGAAGTCCCTGGATTGTTTGCCGCGGGCGAATGCGCAGCAGGTTTGCATGGCGCTAACCGCCTGGGAGGGAATTCGCTTTCTGACCTGCTGGTCTTCGGTCAACGCGCGGGAGAATACGCCGCCAAATTCGCCAAAGAAAACTCGTTGGGTACCATCAATTCTGAGGAACTTGCGTCCGCGGAAAAAGTGGCGCTTCGGCCCTTCGAGCACAATGGATCGGAAAACCCTTACGCCGTACAACATAAGCTGCAAGACACCATGCAGGACCTGGTGGGCATTGTTCGTCAAGAATCAGAGATGCTGCAAGCGCTGGACCGAATTCGCGAGCTAAAGATTGCCAGCCAGACCGTCAGTGTAGACGGAAACCGGGAATACAATCCCGGCTGGCACACCGCGCTCGACTTGAGCAACCTGCTGACGGTTTCGGAAATCGTGACGTATGCCGCTCTGGAAAGAAAAGAAAGCCGCGGCGCTCATTTTCGCGATGATTTCCCGTCTAAAGATGAGCAGGCCGGAAAATTCAACATCGTTGCGCGAAAGGGACAGAATGGAGAAGTGCGACTCACGCGCGAGCCAATCCCGCCCATGCGAGAAGACCTCCAGCAGATCGTTGAGGAGATGAAGTAATGGCTACGGCAACGTTCCGCATCTGGCGCGGTGAGAAAGCCCACGGAAAGTTCCAGGACTATAAGACCGAAGTCTCGACCGGCATGGTGGTCCTCGACGCTGTTCACCAAATCCAGGCGGAACAGGCAGGCGATCTTGCGGTGCGTTGGAATTGCAAGGCGGGAAAGTGTGGTTCTTGTTCCGCCGAAATTAACGGAATGCCGAAATTAATGTGCATGACCAGGCTGAACTCTCTGCCGCTCGACAAACCTGTGACGGTCGAACCCATGAAGGCGTTTCCTCACGTGAAGGATCTGATCACCGACGTATCGTGGAATTACAAGGTGAAACAACGCATTCCGAAATTCCAGCCTCGCAAGCCTGATGCCGAAGACGGTACCTGGCGCATAGCGCCCGAAGACGTCGATAGAGTGCAGGAGTTTCGGAAATGCATCGAGTGCTATCTATGTCAGGACGTGTGCCATGTACTGCGGGATCACCAAATGCACGAACAGTTCATCGGCCCACGATTTCTGGTTTACGTCGCAGCCCTGGAAATGCACCCTTTGGACGTCGGCGACCGGGTTGAAGACTTACGAAAGCAATTCGGGGTAGGCTTATGCAACATCACTAAGTGCTGTACCAAGGTGTGCCCAGAGGGCATCACGATTACCGACAATGCCATCATTCCTTTAAAGGAGCGGGTTGTGGATCGATTCTTCGATCCACTCTCAAAGTTGTTCCGTGTTTTCAGCCATACGAAAGCGTAGGAGGCGTTATGCATTTCGAACTCAAGTCCATTTCAGAGCAGAGTATCCCCCACACACTTGAAAAGGTGGAGCGTTACAGGCTCCTTAATGAACCTGCTCTTGCAGAGAGCATTTGCCTTGACATTCTGGCCGTCGTGCCCGATCACCAGCAGGCGCTCACTTCGCTACTGCTTGCGCGGACCGATCAGTTCCACTCCAACGCGCAGCCGAAAGGAGCTCAGGAAGTTCTCGCTCGAATTAAGGGAGACTACGAGCAAGCCTACTACGCCGGAGTCATCTGGGAGCGCTTGGGAAACGCCCGCATTCGTCATGGCGATCGCGGGGCTCGCACTTCCGCATATCACGTTCTGCGCGATGCCATGAGTCACTACGAGAGGGCGATGAGTTTTGCTCCGCCTGGAAACGACGACGCCATTCTGCGATGGAACACCTGTGCGCGCATGATCATGCAGAACCCGGACATTCAGCCATTATCTGAGAACGACTCGCAGGCCTGGCTGCGCGATGAAGCCGGCTCCAGAATCGCAGACGCTTAGCGTCGATACTACTATCCGCTCCCGTGGCATAAATCTCGTGGTCATCACGACGGATTTGCTGCCCGCGTCTGGCCGACAGGTCGCTTCCACTGTGTTCGCGAGCCGTTCGCTGCCATAGCGCATTCCGTTCACCAGAAACGGTGGCGCAGCCGATCGACCATCCACTTCGGACGGTGGGCACAGTGTGTGAAGGTCGCTCTACCAGGTGAGGTCGAGCACTGGGATGGAACGCAGCGGCCCGAGTTCCGAACCCACTTCTCCTCCCGTTGCACGGGTTTTTCTCCGGAGCTTCATTAGGAGTCCGGTTTCAGTAACCCCTCGGGCGCATGGTCGGCGATCACAATCCGAACACAACGCGAAAGCCGTAAAATCATCAAGGTGGCCCCAAGCTGCCGTTCACTTTCGCCTACCTATGGGGAATCGGTTTGGGGCTGGTGCTCGAGGATGGCCAGATCTGGGATTCGAAACTAAGCAGTTGCAACTCCAATGTCCATTGCAGGTTAGCCTTTTCATTTTTCTTGAGAAAGTTCTGGCAGCCCGGGGATGGAGATCCTGGATGCCGCAAGTCTGCCGCACATTCCTTCACCGGTTTGAACGTTCGTCCAACACTCCACAAGCTTGTACCAGGAATGAACGCGTACTCCAGGCTAGCGCGGGCCATCTTCTTAAGCTGTCGATAGTCCAACTGCTGATCAAGCGCGCCGCGCAGATACTCTTGGGTCATGTCTGACCGCGAAACGCCTTCATCATCGGTAGCGAGCGCAACAGGAACTCCCGCGCGAATGTACTGAGCTAGGGGATGGCGGTTGCCCTCGATGCCAAGGATTGTGGCATTGCTGGTTAAGCAGATCTCAATCATTACATCGCGCTGCGCCAGCTCACGAAGTAGTTCATAGGCCCGGTCTTCATACATAACATCCATTCCGTGTCCGATACGTTGGGCGTGTCCGGTCTCCACCGACGAGCGAATGTGAAAGGTCAGCTCTTCGGGTGTCACCATACCTTGCGCCAGTTCTCCGGCATGGAGCGCGATGTGCACGTTGGGATGTACACCGTGGAGATACTGCAACATCCGCATGTGCAATGCGAAATCCCGCCGGGAAACATACCACTCCTCCGGCTGAACCAGATTGATCCCGACAAAGCGAGGGTCGGTTCGGGCTAGCTCGAAGCCCAAAACCATTTGTGTGAAGACGACCTCCTTCGGCACTCCGCGCAAAGCCATGTACTGATAACGTTGCACAATCTTGCATCCAGGGTCAGGCTGAGCGGTGGCGCAATGAAGCGTGGAATCGCGAACGGCCTCTGCTTCGTCCATTTCTTTGCGAGCGGCAGCCACTACCTGAGCCATGCCGTTGGCCAAAAGTTTCTCCCTCTGCCGAGCCAAGTCGTCGTCCCAACCGGCTCGATTCGCCAGAGCCAGCGTCTCCGGAAACGCCGGAGCGTGCATCAGTTCCTGGTAGATCTCGCGCTGCGACGCCGCGCGGGCAGCCGTTTCGGCCAGCATTTTGCCGGTGTTGCCGTAGCTTGCAACGATAAATTTGTCGAAGGTGTCGAAGAAGTGGTCATGTCCCGACAGACCAGAGAGTTCCCACTTGCGCATCGAGTAAGCATCGACCATGTCGCGATACAAAAAGCGGTCGGCAAGCGCATTGCGGGCGGGCACTGCACCTTTAGCACCCCCACAAGGTGGTTCACTGAGATAGAAGGAGATAGGGTCCACGCAGAGACCTTTCTCTGCCGCCCATTGGATGAACGATTCCGCATAGATCGCACCGACAAGATGGTTGTGCAGGTCGCCGCCCTTCGGCATCTCGCGCAGGACTGCCATCAATTCGTTTGGGTCATTGCGGATGCCCTCGAAGTAGCTCTCGGTGCGCGCTTCATTCGGTGCCGCCTGAGGATAGGCAGCAACGCTGTGAATAACCACCAGAGCCATTATGAGAGTGAGATTCCTCGCACCGATGTTATGCGCAGGTGAACCTGTCATCATGCCACGTTACCACTGAGTAAGCGTGGCTGGGAGCGGGCGGTCGTGGGCGCAAGTTGTAAGAGTTGGTTCGGGGCCGCGCCAGCAACGGTCACGCATGCCGAGGTCTCGAGTGAAACAGGTTCATTATCCTGGAGACTGTACTTACCCTCTCTTTGTCCCCAATGTATTGTCGACCAACCAAGAAGTTACCCGGAAACCGGTCTGCCGGGGATTATTACCGGGACGTCGGCTTGTGGAACGTGATTTACTGGATTGCTCCTCGACTATGGGCGATCGGGAATCAATGGTCGGACGAGGATCCGACTCGAAGTTACCGCAAGGGATAGTATTTCGGCGCACCACACTTACCAGGTTCTTGACGGGAGCCACTCCGGGTTATGGTTGCTGTTAGCGAAAACGAGCCATTTGGGGTGCTTGCCCAAAGAGCTAGAGCCTGACTTCCGACAAGGAGACTTCTGGGGAAGGGCGTGCATCACGCCTGCAGCGATAGACAGTCTGGCCCTGCTCCGCATCGCCTGCGTTGCATGCGATGCCCTGAGAAGAACGTCGGAATTCCGCATTGTAGCCTCTTGTTGGTGATGCGCCTATGCATAGTGGGCCTGCAGCCTCCGCGTTTCCGAGCAGCAGGTCAGGCAAAGCCAGTGCCCATCAGAAGGTAAACGGCAACCCAAGCCTCTGGTACATATTGCGGTCCGGTACGGTAGCTTGCGCTGGCGGAATGTAGAGTGTCGAGCCAGGGGAGAGGGGAGCAAAAGGCAGTTGGGAAAGTAGTACGGGCTGGATAACAGGCTCACAGCCGGGAAGAACCGCCGCCTCATACACAACTACAGTATGATCCGGGCGGTAATACTCCGATAGTTTCTCGAGCACAAGCGGCAGACCTAAATTGGCATAGCCTGTTTGTTGAAACGTCCAATGGCCGACGACCCCGATTTGCCAGAGAATTACAGAACTCGAAGGATCCAGCTTGCGACGGTGCATCACAAAATCGGTGGCGTCGTACACTTGGCACCCGCTGGCCGCAGGATCGACACCGAGGTCGGCGAACAGACAATCCTCCGCCGAAATTCCCGGCAACATTCGAGCTTCGTAACCTTCGCTTCGCGCTTGCCGAACGGCCGCATGCGACGGCAGCACAAACACCCCAGGATGTCCGTAGAACGCTGCACAGGTCCGTTTTCCGTCTCGTACAGATTCCATGATGCGATCGACGAACTCCTTATACGTCTGCAGGCGAGGCTTTCCCTGAACATAATATTTCTGTAGGGATTCTGCGGAAGGGTTCAGTCGCAGAATCAGTGATTCGGCGATAGGTTCGGAAACGACATAGAAAACTTTGTCCGCCCGCTTAATGCAGACAATCGACTCGGTCGTGAGCTGACCGACGCTTCGTATTCCGGTGCCCACGACAGTGAGACTTCCTGTTTTCATCGGATCTTAGGAAGTTGTCCCGCTCGTGCTTGGCCCTTTGGAAGATTGCGAGCTCGGTTGATTGGGCTCCGGCGGTGCCGGAGTTTGAATGCTTGTCTGCGGCTGTACAGCGTGGATGAAGTGGTGGACGACAATAGTGTACGGCTGTGCAGCCCAAATCGTGGGCGCCTGCGGCTGCGCCGACCAGATGCAGTTGGCCTGTGGCTGTGCGGCCCAGATGCAATTGGCATCGGCCTGCGGCTGCGCCGACCAGATGCAATTGGCTTGTGGCTGTGCGGCCCAGATGCAATTGGCGCCGGCCTGCGGCTGCGCCGACCAGATGCAGTTGGCTTGTGGCTGTGCGGCCCAGATGCAATTGGCGCCGGCCTGCGGCTGCGCCGACCAGATGCAATTGGCTTGTGGCTGCGCAGCCCAGATGCAATTGGCACCGGCCTGCGGCTGCGCGGCCCAGATGCAATTGGCCTGTGGCTGCGCGGCCCAGATGCAATTGGCGCCAGCTTGCGACTGCGGCGACCAGATGCAATTGGCTTGCGGTCCTGCCGCCCAGATGGTTTGGTTCTGCACGCCAGAGGCGCTTTGGCCCGAGAGACTGGCGTAAACTTTAGCCGGATCACCGCTCTTGAGGGCGGCGCATTCGTCGGCGTCCAGCCCTGCTTCTTTCATGGCAGCATCCGGATTTTGCTGATAGCTTGCGAGCTTTTCAGGACTTACAGCCAATTCCGACAAGAAATTCTTGAGCATTCCCGGCATGGAAGCATTCCTCGAACAAACTACACTTGAATGTAACGGAATTACGAACTGGCCCGGACTGCTTAACTGCCTGAACCCGACGCACGATGCTTAAGGGGTACTTGTAGACAGCCTTTCATATAACCGGACAGCGCGTCATTGTCCCATGCGCCAAGCCAAAAAGAAACTGGCCACGGCAAATCTTCTGCGATCACCAGTCCCAGATCGCCTTCGAGTTGCACTGGGCCCCGAATATCGAACTGGTAAGCAGCGCGTGAACTCAACAGGATTTTAAAAACCTTGCTCTGCCAGACCTCTAGTTCTTGGAAGGCGATAATAGCATAGGAAGTTCCTCGTTGTAGCAGCTTTTCAATGCGGAACTCTGCCGGAAGATACAGCATGCTATCGAGCTGACCCGAGTCGAGCGGCGGCTGCTTGCCCAGGTAGGGATTGACCCAGTGAAAGGGGTCCTTGATTTTCCAATAAACGGTGCAGGCCGAATCACCACCCGCGGCACCTTCAGCGGAACGATCGAGGCCCACCACAAATACCGCGTCGTCGGAAAATTTGATCTTCCGTTGAGCGAATTCCGCTACGAGCGGGGCAGCCTCGGGCAATTGCGATAGCAAAATCTCTGGCTGGGATTGCCGCGCATCCAATGCCTCGGCTGCTTGTGACTCTATCTGAGATTCGAACAGGAGATTCAACTCAGCCGGTATCGTCAGGGCAGCCAGCCTTTGTTGTAGACCGGCGATCTGAAGATCTACCGCCGCGAGGTCTTCAGCGGCCGCGGTAGCCCTGGCGTGTTTTCTTACTGCTATGGCCGCTTCCAAGTCGAGGGTGCGCTTTTTTATATACTCTGCGGGATTGAAGATGCCAGTGGCTTCGCGGACGTCGACACTCTGCGACTCCGACCATCCGGGTTGGCGCCGCGCCAGCAGTGGAGAATCCAGCGGCATGTCGTACATCGTCAAGTCCGGCCGGGTTGGATCCCACAGGTCCTTTCGGCTCAGACGATGATTCCCCCAGGAAACGGAAATATGGAAGGGATCGATGATCTCGTGTCCAGGAGTTGAGAAGACGCCATTGAGAGACTGGAACACAGCGTCGTCGAGGAGATCGACGCGCGCCCCCAACAGAGGATGGTTGGGGATTCTCTGGCCGTCGAGGTAGACGGATTTCACGGAAACCCCTACTGGCGGTACCTCGTGACCCTCCGGTAAGAACATTGCGCGGCTGGCAACCGCATCGTTCAGGCGAATAATCCGGTCGAGATCCGGTTCGTAAACTGTCGCAAACGCAGCTCCGCTTATGCCACGTTTTTCGTCGCTGGGGTCGGGATCGCGAGCCAAGCGGCACTGAAACCATCCTTCAAAATAAAGTTCGAGCATCTAGTTTTCTGCTCCCGTAGCCAGCTTGCCAGCTTTCGCCTGGGCGACTGCAGTTTTCAAGCGCGCCGCGATGAAGTTGACGTTCTTGCCAATGAATGTGAGACGTTCGCCCGCCTGTTGATGCTCGGGTCGCAAGCTTTTTTGCACCTCCGCACAGACGAGCGCGATCTGTTCCAGCCGTTCGCCGAATACAGTCCACGCCGCCAATCTATGAGGGTGCAGAAGGTCCCGAGCGGCACTTTGAAATGGCGGACCGGCTTTCTGATCCGAGTGCTGGGTGGCATTCAATTCGCCAAGGATCTCAGCTAAAGGACGAATGGCCATGGTCATCAGAGGCGCAAACGCCATACCTTCCAGAACTTTATCGTCCGGGAAAGCAAAGAAACGAGCCACCATTTGCAGCATGATTTCGTAGGTCGCGTCGAATATCTGAGCGACCGCGACCGCGTCGGGGTGCTCCAGCAAAGTACATCCCGGCCTGGCCTCGCCCGTGATCGGATTCTCGACGGTAGCCCGCGCAGGTTCGAAACTGCCGTCCTGTGCCATCACTGATTCGAAGTCCTTCAGAAGCTTTTTCAAACGAACATGGTGGCTGGCGACGCGTTTGTTGTAGGCCGCTTCTCCATTCTCAATAATCTCTTCGATAGCAGCCAGAGCCGAATCCAAATCACTGACGGTGGGCAGATCCATATCGTGAACATAGCGATCCAGAATTCCGATGTCTGGATTACCAGTCTGGAAGCCGGTGAAAATTCCATTGCCGGTTGGCTGGTGATCTCGAAAACAGAGTCGCAGGAAGCCCTTCCTGATTTGGCGATAAAAGCCACCGATGGTGGCGTATCTTGGCTCGAACTCCGTGAGCAGGTTCTCAAGATTGGGCAGGTTCGCGACATTATCCAACGCATCTCGACGAGAATATAGGGCCAATTCGCTCAGCAATAGTTCGATGGATTCCGCAAGTGCATCGTCCTCATCGACGGTTCGAAACGTTTCGTAGAAGAACCTCCACACCACTTTCAATTCGCTTCCGTGGTAGCTCGGAATCTCGACGAAGGTGTTCACGACGCTGGCGTTCAGCGTCTGTTTCGCTTGCAGGTCTTCTCCCTTTGGGGGATGAGGGGTCTGCCACCGGGACCACATCTGCTGCCCGATCTCGGGACCATAGGGAATCTTCAGCCCGCCTGTGACACGCAGTGTAGGAACAAACGTCCCGCACTTGGGCACCCAGACATCCGCCGCTGCCCATTCCATTTCGGCGCAGATTTGCTCACTGGCGATCGAGAGCGCAGTCTGATGGTTCTTACCCGCAATGAGCGAGAGAATGATCTTTCTGAGATGACTCACTTCTGGCGTTTCAAATACGAGAAATCTCTGAATTGTTTCTTCCGAGAATCGCTGAAGCGGCACTCCAGTCAACTCGCCATAGCGATCGGCGGCGATGGGAAAGGTTGGATTCTGCAGATAAGGCATTCCTCCAATTGCTGTAAGCAGATTGCAGACAATTCCAAGATGTTCCATCTCTTGACGAGCAATGAGAAGAAGAACGGATTCCCACGTCCGCAGGTCTGCCAGGCGATGGGGCGGAACTCCTTCCTCGGGCCGACGTTTGATCGAGAACGCCGCAAACAAGTAAGCACAGCACAGGCCGTGTTCCAATTGAGCTGCATCACAAAGCGCCTGAATTAGATCGCTGCGGGTTCTAATAACCGACGACCTGTCTGGATCGGCCAGAGGTGGTTGCGACGGCGATCCCGGAGTTCCCGGTTGGATGTCCACATTCGCTCCCTTGTCAGCTTCGGTGTCGCGATGACCCGTTCTTGAAGAAGCAATTGCACCGCGGTCTCAACACAGGCGCATGCAGCGTGGCGTGTCTCTCGTTCGCGCCTGAACTGACGATTATGCGAGCGCCATGTTAGGGTACGGCTGGAGGGAAGTCAATCAACGCGTAGCTTCGGTCGTGGTTTAGTTCGAAGCGCGTCCAATGGCTGCTTGCGACGGTGCATTCTTGCGCGAATCATAGAAGTTTGGCGTATTCGGACTTGGCTTGTTGCAATACGGGGATCGTAGGGTCAGCGTCCTTCCACAGAGCGAGGAAGTCTTTGTAAGCCGAAAGAGCGCGAGTGCGTGCGGCATCGGCGTCTGCGCCCTGCGAAGTCTTCGCCTGCAGCGCATTGCTACGCGCAACCCCGAGACGCGCCAGTGAACCTGTCCAGCAGTTCCAAACCATGCCCCCGTGATCGACAATTTTCTGGAACTCGTTAGCGGCAAGTTTGCCCTGCCCGGCCGCCAAGTATGCTTCACCGCGAATGTAATTGGGATAGAGGCAGGAGACATTAGTGAGGAAGGGAATTAGTCCAAACTCAATGGGAATAGCGGCTTGTAACTCTTCGACTGCAGACGATGGCTTCTTCCGATTCAGAGCCACTTGCGCGCGAATCGCGGGCAGCCAAAGCGTCTGCACTTGCGTATCCAAGGGAAACCGCTTGTTCAGATTGTTCGCGAGAGATTCAGCCTGGGCCGTGTCGCCTGCCATGGCGTAAGCAAGCGCCGCTTCCACGGTAGCACCGGAGCTTACGGGCCCGAGCCTTAAGCCATTCGCTGATGCCCGTTTCGCTTCCTCGGGATTCCCAAATGCAGCTTCGCGCAGCGCGGCGTTTTCGTACCAGACGGCCCCGGTCTCTTTGGAGTCAGCACGTATAGCGGAGTCGACAGCTCTCTGGGTCAATTCCCGCGCCTGGCGCAGATGACCGGCGTAAGCTTCCGTGTCAGAAGCGAGTGAGAATCCAATATTCTCGTACTCGGGCTGGCCAGTAATCCAGCGTTCTTCTTCGGCCATGGCTGCGGAGTCCGCTTTGAGAAAAGCCAAACCATAGAGAGCGTTGTGAAACAGGAACGCCTCGATCTTTCGTGCCCGGGCCTGCTGAATGGTCTGGCGGGATTCATCGAAGCGCTGCACCGCGATCAAGGAGTCGGCGAGAAGTCCATACGCGACCGGGCTCTCGGGGTTGAGCTGAATGCTCTGGCGAACGGCCTCGATGGCCGGCGGATACTTTCCAAGTAAGGTGTATTCAATAGCCAGCCCCTCATAAGGTTCAGAAAGCCGGGGATAGCTTTCCACCTGCTCCTTTCGCGCGTTAACAGCCTTTTCAAGTTCTCCCGTTACATTCTCGTAGTAGGTGGCAGTAATTTCCAGCTTTTCGCGCTCGCTGGCATGATCTCGCAGTTCAAAAGCTTTTGTGTAGTAGGCGCGGGCCCGCTCCAATTCGCCCAGACTGAAGTACATCCGGCCGATGTCGTGATAGCCCATCGCAAAGTTCGGATCCAGTTCGATGGCCTTTTCAAAGTACTGCAGCCCCGCCGCCGAATCTTGTGCGTTCGCCTTGCGACCAAGGCTCAAAGACTTTAAGGCTTCCAACGAAGACGTGGTGGCATCGGCAAGTGGAGCATCGTATTTCTGCACTGAAGCTAACGATTCGCCTAGTCTGGTGCGCAATACGCTGGCCGCTTTTCCGACCGCTTCCAGCACTTTTTCCTTGCCGTTAGCGGTCACCTGTTCCTGCGCCAGCAAATCCCCGCTCTGGCAATTAACAGCCTTTAGTTCCAATATGTATTCGCTGCCCAACCTTGCGATAGAACCCGCGATGTAAGCCTTGCTGCCGACGCGCACGCAAAGTTCGCGTGCCAGTTCAGGGGTCAGCTGTGTATTGGCCGGACGAGCCATTAGCTTGAGTGTGTCCGAAGCTTTGCTTTCGGGCAGAACATTTAAGAACGGCGACTGGTTCAACGAAACCATCAGCGCAGTTTTCAGCGCGTCGTCGAACACGGCGTCGCCTGTGCTGTTGTCAAAATCGGCGAGGACGACCGTGTCCTTGTCACTTAGCCCCTTGGGTTGATGCCAACGATGGTAAAGCACTCCTGCCATCAGTGCTGCTAGCACAACTCCCGCGGAAGCAATCACGACCCAACGTTTTCCCTTCCGAGCGAACGATTTCTCCCGCGTCTTCTTAACCGAGCTCGAACTCACTGCCCCGTAGCGTCCGCTCTCACTGTCGCGCTTCAGTCGTTGCAGGTCAGTGCGAATCTCGGAGGCGTGCTGATACCGCAGTTCGCGGTCCTTCTCGAGGGCCTTAACAATGATCGCTTCTAGTTCGGGAAAAACCAGCAAGCCGGCCCGTGAAGGTGGCTGAGGTTGATCGCGAAGAATCGCGCTGAGAACTTCTCCCGAACTGTCACCCGTGAACGGCATGGTTCCGGTAGCCATCTCGTAGAGCACCGCTCCGAAAGAGAACAGGTCGGTACGCGCATCCAGCTCCTTCGCGCGTACTTGCTCCGGCGACATGTACGCTACCGTCCCCAGCATCATTCCCGGACTGGTGAGGAACTGGGCACTCGAATCGGGAGCTAAAGTTTCTGAGTCAGAGTCGGACGCCTGTTTGGCCGTCATCTGAGCCAGTCCGAAATCCAGTATCTTGGCGTGGCCCCGCTTAGTGACAAAAATGTTCGCGGGCTTGATGTCACGGTGAACGATGCCTTCACTGTGCGCTGCATCGAGCGCATCGGCAATGTCTATGGCAATGGGCAGAAGCGCTTCCGATTCCACCGGCCGTCCGGCGATGCGATGCTTCAGGGTCATCCCGTCAAGGAACTCCATCGCGATAAAAGCCCGCCCGCCCTCTTCGCCGATGTCGTAAATGGTGCAAATGTTGGGATGGTTCAGAGCAGACGCCGCCTGCGCCTCTCGCCGAAAACGCGCAAGAGCCTGGGAACTGTGAGCGACGTTATCGGGCAGAAACTTCAGCGCTACAAATCGGTGCAGCCGGATGTCCTCGGCCTTGTAAACCAAACCCATACCACCGCCGCCGATCTTTTGCAGGATGCGGTAGTGCGAAATTGTGGTGTCGATCATGTGGCGCTGAAATCAAAAGATGCCTGATATTACGGGTGAAGGGAATGTCAGTCAATGTCTCCTACTGCTTGCTGCGGGTCGGTACTCGCCGAGCTCAAAGAGCCGTACGGGACCATGGTTTTGGCGGCGGTACGTTTGGGGCTGCGGGTCAGCGAGATCGTGGGATTGCATTGGGGAGATTTCAACTGGGAAAACCAGACCGTCCTGGTGCTACGAAGTGTTGTGCACGCCGGGTTGGCGATACCAAGACGGAAATATTTCCCGTAACCTTATGATTTCGTTGGTTGCGGGGGGTGGATTTTGAGCCACCGTATCGATTCACGATAAGCTCTGCTGTCGCAACTGACACTCACCTTCCCGATTGGCCGTCACCTGCGAGACGTGCCAGCGATTGTCCAGATTTTCTAGAAGGGCTTCTGGCCCGAAACCGTCCACTCTTAGTGACTCAAGAAATAGCTTGACAACTTTTGTGAAGAGGGCTAAAGATGCCTCATTCATCTGGCCGCTATCGATTTGCTCCCAGTTATGGAGCTAGTGCTAGCGGGTTCGTGCGTCTTATAAGCATCGCACGCTTAGGCTCCGGGTCTTTGGGTCGCAAATCTCTCGAGGGAGAACCCTCCCATGACGCGCTTGCTTCGTCTTGCGACATACCTGTCGCTGCTTACGTCTTTTGTTAGCCTCGTTCTCAACCCACACCCTGTGCATGCGACGATCGCTCCCCCGGGAGACCCTGCAATTTGCAGAGGTTGTTCGTCCTGCTGCCCACCTCAGCACCTGTCGGCCGCTTCGCTTTCCTTCGTCAGCCTTACTGAAGGCAACGTGGCGGACGAGTATTCTGTCGCCCAGGTTCGAAGTGCCTTCGGACCGACGCTCGACTTCTCCCTCACCTACAACTCTTACGCCGCGGATGGCTCCCGCACAATGTTTATGGGTCCCGGCGCTCAGACTGACATAGGGTTGGGATATGGCTGGACCCATATATTTAACGATTTGCTGTTCAGTTGGCGCGACGATATGTTCCGCATGGGGCCGGACGGCCGCATCACCCACTTTGCCCTGCAGTCGGACGGCACTTACCAGACATCGCCGGGATACTTCGAAACCCTGGTGAAGAACAGCGATGGATCGTTCGACTTAACTACCAAGTACCAGACCGGACTATCATTACGAATCGATCCCGGGCACGCCGTTCCAGATCGACGGGCCGGTGCTGCGGCTGACCAGCATTACTGACCGTAACAACAATGTGACCACGCTGACCTACAGCAGCGGCAACCTCACACTCATTACAGACACTTACGGCCGCAGCATCCAACTCTCTTATAACAGCAATAATCATCTCGCCACGGTGATCGACCCACTAGGAGCGGCCACAACTTTTGCCTACAATACCGCCGGCAACCAGCTGCTATCTATCACCGACCCAAACAACAAGACCACCACCTACACCTACAACAATCTTAACCAAATCATCTCCAAGACCGACCGCGACGGACGACAATTCACTATCCTTTACCAACACAACCTGCCGTACTCCGAACTTGACGGCAATGGCGGAACGGTCTTCGCGCTCAGCAACACTTCGAACTGGGCTATCAATCCGGTTCAGCTCTGGAATACCTACATGCGGGTCTACATTCCTTCCACCACCTCACGGACCGACGGTAGAGGGAATGTCTGGACTTACGCTTACGACAGTAATGCGCACCCGCTGGCTGCAACTGCGCCCGACGGCTCCCTCACAACCTACACTTACGATCCGGCCACACTCAAGGTCGCATCCCTTACCGACGCTAACGGAAACACCACCAGGTACACCTACGACACGGAAGGTAATCTTCGCACCCAAACCGACGCCAACGGAAACGTTACAACCTACACCTACGATTCCATGTTCAACCAGATGCTCAGTATGACCGACCCTCAGGGCCGAACTACCACGTATACGATTGATTCGCATGGAAATCGGCTTAGCGAGACGGATCCGCTGGGTGGGACTAGAAGCTGGACCTACGATTCTCACGGGAACATTCTGACCGATACAGACAAAGACGGTAACACCACAGCTTATGCCTATGACCCCTACGGCAACCTCGTACAGACGACCGACGCGCTAAGCGAAATCACCAAATATACGTACGACATGATGGGCAATAGAACGTCGCTGACCGATCCTGACGGCAACATCACCAGGTATCAGTACGACGCTCTGTATCGGCTCACGTTGGAAACCGACGCTCTCGGCGGCTTAAAGCACTATTACTATGACGCTGAGGGCGACAGGATAGAGTTTATCGATCAAGACGGAGATCCAACCCGCTATCAGTACGACCAACGTATGCGGCTAACCACCGTAACGGATGCCTTGGGAGGAGTAGTTACCTATACTTACGACGGGAATAATAACAAACTATCGATGACCGATCAGGACGGCCATCGAACAACATATATCTATGATGTTCAGAATCGCTTGACGAGGGTGATCGACGCTTTGGGAGATACGACGCAAAGCGCCTATGATCCGGTAGGAAACTTGAGATCGGAAACTGACGCAAATGGCCACACTACAGCCTATCTGTACGATTCCTTGAACCGCCGGGTCCAGAAGACCGACGCCCTGGGTGAAGTCACGACGTGGGGCTACGATCTCACCGGTCTCCCAGGCTGTCCCATGCCACCAGGGCCGTGTAGCGGCCCAACGCTGGGATCTAACCTGGTTACCAAGCAGACAGACGGCAATGGAAAAGTAATCTACTACGCCTATGACGGGCTGGACCGAAAGATTGTGGACGTCCACAAGCAGAATGGAACGGCTTACGGCATCGTTCCAGGGGTCGATGCCGTCACATCCTACATCTATGACCCGAACTCCAACCGGCTGACCCTGACGGAACCTGACGGGAATTCCACCAACTATGCGTACGATGCGGTGAACCGCCAGGTACAGGTAGTGCAAGCACAGACGGGCGATACCACGACCACAACTTATGATCCCTTCGGAAATGTCAAGACGATTACCTGGCCAAACGACAATGTAACCACATATAGTTACGATGCCCTCAATCGCAGGATCCAGGAGACGGATAGCGACGGTCCGGTGAGTGGAACATCCTACGATCCAGTGGGCAACGTCATCTCCAGTACCGACGGCGACGGCAATCTGACGGCCTACACCTACGATGCATTGAATCGTCGGGTAACGATGACCGACGCCCTGGAACAGGTAGTCCAGTATTTCTATGATCCAGTGGGCAACCTACTAAGAGTAATAGACCGTGAGGGGAATCCGACTACATTCTCCTATGACGCCATCAACCGTCGTATCACTTTGACAAACGCGTTACCGGCTACAACCACGTACCAATATGATCCGGTCAGCAACCTGGTCGCCATCTCCGACGCCAACAACCACACCACCGCCTTTACTTACGACAAAGTAAACCGTACCATCGCGGAAACCTATCCCGACGCGGCCAACAACACCATCACCTGGACCTATGATGCTGTCGGGAACATCATTAACCGCACAGACCAAAAATCGCAGAACACGACCTATACCTACAGTGACCTGTATTTCCTAGTGAGTCGGGCATATTCTCCCAGTGGAAGTACGGACAGCTTCAGTTATGACCTTTCTGGTCGCGTCCTCACGGCCGTGCGTTCAACCTGCCTGCCTACATGTCTCAACTGGAATGAGACCTTTGCCTACGATGGTTCCGATCGACTGCTGCAGAGTGTTCAAAATGGACAATCCGTCTCCTACGTGTACAACATTCCAGGGCGCACCCGAACGGTGACCTACCCTAGCGGGCGTAGCATTACCGAACAATGGGACTTCCGGCCGCAGATTCTTACCATCAACGATGGTGGGTCCACTGCGATTGCACAATACACCTATGATGCTGCAAATAATGTTCTGACTCGAGGTTACCGCAACGGCACAGCGGCAGCCTACACCTACAATGCGGACAACTGGGTGTGCTCGCTCACTCACAGCCTTAGCCTCAACCTAATCGTCGGGTTCAACTATGCTTACGACAACGAAGGCAACAAGTTCTACGAGCAGAAGCTTCACGAGACCGACGATTCCGAGGCGTACACCTACGATCCCGTTTACCGGCTGACTGACTATAAGGCGGGCACGCTGGCCGGATCTCCCCCGCCCAACTGTCCTACAAGCTCCCTCGACATACCGAATCCCGTCACCCAGACAGCCTACAATTTGGACAAGCTGGGCAACTGGACCAGCAAGAACACGGATGGCGTTATCCAAACACGCACCCACAGCCCATCCAACGAGATCACCTCCATCAATGGACATTCCATCCATGGAATGCCTGTGGCAAGCGATTTCAATGGCAATACCACCTCCTACGCAGGAGTTGGTTATGCCTACGACGAAGAGAACCGGCTGTACCAGGCGGCGCCACAGGTCGGGAATGTCCTCGGACAGTATTTCTACGATGCCTTCAGCCGAAGAGTTTCGACTATCGACAACTTCGGAGTCCAAACCTTCTATTACTATGATGGCTGGCGGACCATCGAAGAACAGTCATCCCCGGGTGTGACCCAGGCCACCTACGTCTTCGGGAATCACCTGGACGAAGTCCTCACCATGGATCGCGGCGGAGCAACCTACTACTATCACCAGAATGCTCTCTGGTCTGCCTTTGCGCTCACCGATTCGAACGGAAACGGGGTCGAAGGCTATCAGTATGACGCCTACGGTTATCAGACCGTGGTTCTGCCGGGCGAGGACGGGATTTTGGACTTTGGTTCCGACGATACGTTTATTCCTGGAGGTAAGAGCTCTGTCGGCAATCCATTCTTATTCACCGAGCAGCGCTACGACCCAGAGACCGGCTTCCTATATTACAAGAACCGCTATTACTCAACATTCTTCGGCCGCTTCATGCAGAGGGACCCTATCGATTATGTGGCAGGAATGAACCTGTACTCCTATGTGCGTGATAACCCAACGAATGCCGTGGATCCTTTCGGCAACAAAGAAGTGGTGCTGCAAGGCGATGCTACAAAAGATGCCACGTGCTGCTGTAAAGATAAGCCCGGAGATTGCTTTCTGACCGTTGAGTTCATGAGCAAAGGTGACACCGTAAAGGTTGAGTACACCCGAAAGGGAGATAAAGAGAAGAGCTGGAAGTCCTCAACACTGGGAGACATCGAATACGTCGACTCCCGCTACACTGATGGCACAGGATACCGCGTAAAATATATAGCACCCGCGATTGTTACTCTTAAGTCCAAGTCCAACGGTGACGTCAAAGGCTGCCACCTTCAACAAGATGTGGTCGATCGTTACGGCATTTACGGCGACGGGAAGGTTAAGAACGAGGGCCGCCTGAACGAAGACTATGCCCCTAAGAAGAGCAAAGATAACATTTGGTACGGCGGTTGGTGGCTATATGATGACCCGTATCGAGACAACTATGGCGACGACAAAGCCGACGTATATGAGAAGTATTTCTGGCAGGCTCATGTTTTCGTTACCGAAGCAACTGCAGTTGAGATCTTCTGGGGATTCCATTTTGAGGCGGACCTCAACGCCAAGAGATTCTTGAAGAGCGACCGGTTCAGCCAAGCAACCAGGCGTGAAAATCCGCTTGCCCCTAAAGAAATGAAGTGACCGATGCTGCCGATTGCCGTGGTCGTTGTGGCCGCCCTAAGTTTAGGGTCTGTGTTCTCGGGTACAGATGAACCGAATAAGCAAATCGGTGACCAGGCGGCTGCGGACGCAATTCGGCTGATGATTGGCAGTAGCTCCATGGAGCTTGCTGTCGATCATGGCGCTGTCACGGTGCGCCATGGCGTCCTTTCTTCAGCCACCGATCATCTGTCTGACGGCGCCCTGCTGCAACTTTACCTGGCCTGCAAGTCGAGTTGGGTGGGTGCCATTTCGCTCTCACTTTCTGGCCGGACTCAACGGCCTAACCTCATCCGGGACAAGGACGGAAAAAGACCAGCACCCGACATGGTCACGGTAACGGATTTTCTGGAAAACAAAATCCTCGTTCGGGCTGGGATGGAAGATCTCCTGATGTGGAGTCAACCAGAACGTCAGCAGCAAGTAAAGGAAGCGGTGGCTGATTTAAGTAGAGATGCTAAGTAATCCGTTGGAAATCCGGCAACCTCACTGGATGTGGATCTTTTGAGCTGTTACGAAGGCGGATTTCACGGCATTACTCTGCGCGACAAACCCGCCTTATCTGGCGTCGTGGGTAAATCGCTGCGGCATGACTCGCTCGCAACTTGGGTGCGGAGATCAGCTCAAGCAAATGCTTCAATTACAGCGTCTGCAAGAAGTTGATCAGGTCCTGCATTTGCTGTGACGAAAGATCCATCTGGAAGCGCTGGTTGTAGAAGTTCACGACCTGCGACAGGTTGGCAGCCGCACCGTTGTGGAAGTAGGGCGCGCGCGCTGCCAGTCCACGCAGGATGAGACCCTTGCCACGCGCGATGTCGGCGCACTGCCCGCTGATCAGCGCCTTGCCGGGATCCGTCGTATAGAACGTCTGCCCCGACAGCGGCCCCTGCGTGCAAACCAACTGGAATACCGGCAAGCTTGGGAGCGATAGCTGCTGCAACCCCGCCAGAATGTTCGGGTCGGTCTCGTACTGCGGAGAATGCACAGTGCCGATGTCGAGCGGCAGGGGGAACGAATGGTTTCCGACGTTCGGCGTGTCATGGCAAGTAGTGCAGGTGCCGACGATCTGCTGCGTTCCGGTCGTCAGGCCGGGCACGTCGCTGATGGTTAGCGGCTGGGTGTTGAAGATTTGTTCTCCACGCGCAATCGATGCCTGCTGCCGGTTGTGCGAGTTTTGCCACGAACTGTAGATGGTGAATACGTTGGGATTGAACGGATGCCCTTGCGGATCACCTCCCAGCGAGTCGTTGATCCCGGGATAGTACTCCTGGTTGGGCAAGTACTGAGGTCCGCCATACGAACCATTCTGGCCATACAAGTTTCCGACAGAGAAATCGATTGATTGCGCCGAGCTCAGCGCCAACTCGAAGCCGATGATCTGCTGAAGCTGCTCCTGGGTTGGCGGCTGATTAGCCTGGGCATGAGTCAGGGTTGCGTCAATCGCTTGTTGCGTCAAGTCGGTGTTGAGGTTCGCGGTGAACGTCTGTTCGTTGTTCAGGGGGTAGAAGAACGACTCGCGCCCGTCAAACATCACGGCACTCAAGAAACCTAGATTCGTGGTCGGTAATGGCCGGCGGTAAACGGAGACGATCTGTTGGCCCTGTGCGTTCGTCGTCAGAGCGCAGCCGTAAGGATCCACGGCCGCAGTGATGGTGAACTGTGGCGGATTGGGATCATATTGGTTCGGCGGTACCTGTAGGGGTATACGAATCAGCCCGTTGTTCACGACCAGGCTGTTGTTCACCGGCCCCGTGGGACAAGTCGAGCCGTCGATCTGGTCGAAGAGCGGATCTCTGCCGTGAGTCACGTAGTAGCGGAATTGGGCATCGGCGGCACTGAGGCCGAAGCCGTCGCTTGGACTGTGGCAAGTGCCACAGGTACGGCCGTTCGTTCCCAGTTGCTGAAAGAACGGGCCGCCGAGGTCGAGGTAGCCGGTGGTGCTGTTCGTGGCCGAAAACCCTGTGCCGTCGAGAAACGGAAAAAGGTTAGGCAGACGGTAGTCTGCTTGCACTGCAGCGCCGGTCAATAGCAGAAGCGCCAAACCAACTGTACTGGCTCGTAAACGGGTGGCGAACAAAAAAGAAGTTAAACGCCGGAACTGCGTCATTACCGCTCTCCTTAGTGGACTTCTGGATTTGCAGGTGCGTACGCACGGGATGACCCTTGGTTCGTATGCCGGCTATCATTTGCCTGGCACGTGGGCAGCAGCGATCCGCTGGTTTTCTGCGTTAGCTTGACGAGAGCCTGTCGCAGCGCGGGAAGCATTAGCTGCCCCGCCGCTAGATTTCTGCCGTTGCTTGACAGCCGCTGCTCTGGGACTCGCTTTCGGCTTGAGGGGCGTCCTACCGGGCTTGGCTGGCTCAGCCTGGTCGAAGTGCTCCGGGTCGACCTCCTGCTGCCCGACGGCTGGCAGCAAGAGACCCGGTACGGCGCCGGTCATTGCCAACAGAACTAAGAACCTGACGAACTTCATCCCACACCTCCCAACAGAATTGGCGAGCATCGTGCCTCAGGCTGCCCGGCTGCTCAATATCGGAGAGATGTCGAATGCCTTAATTTTTCTGTCGCGCTAAGGTTCTGGAAACAAGCCAGATGCAGAGATGGAGCCGGTCGTTGTAGAATCGACGCCTGGCCAACAGGGGGAGCTGTGGAGTCCGGGCCGCTGCCACTGGAGCGACCGATCAGATTTGGTGCGGATTGCGAGCTCGATCCCAACAGTTATGAGCTGCGCCGGTCTGGTCGTGTGCTCAAACTGGAGCGCATCCCTACCGAAATCCTTCTGTTCCTCGTCGAGCGCCGTGGGCAACTGGTCACCCGCGACGAAATCGCCGAGCGCGTCTGGGGCAAAGACGTCTTCCTGGATACCGACAACAGCATTAACGGTGCCATCCGTAAGATCCGCCAAGTCCTGAAGGACGATCCCGAGCGCCCTCGTTTCATACAAACAATCTCGGGTCGCGGATACCGCTTCATTGCCCTCGCTCCCGAAGAAGCGCAAACCCTTGCGACCCTCGAACCGGAAACGGCCACCCCTACCCCGGCTCAGTCCGCGTCCGTGGCCGCGCCGGCGGCGGATGATGGCAAACCGTTGCCTCCGCCGGCAATGAAGTCACGTAAAGCTCACTGGCTGGTGGTCGCGGCAATCGCCGGGGTCCTGATTGGCGGAGCGGCGACGGCGGCATGGATCTTTCGGCCCTGGTCGTCCCCACGTGTGAACCCGGCAGGAGGGCGCGTCGTGCTTGCGGTCCTCCCGTTCCAGAACCTCACCGGCGACCCGTCGCAGGATTACTTCAGCGACGGCATGACCGAAGAGATGATCACGGAAATCGCAACGCTTAATCCCGAGCATTTAGGCGTGATCGCCCGCACTTCGGTGATGACGTATCAGCGCAACCCGAAACCGGTAACTCAGATCGGGCGTGAACTGGGCGCGCAATATGTGCTGGAAGGCAGCGTGCGCCGCGACGGAAATAAGGTCCGCGTAACCGCCCAGCTCATTCGCGTCGAGGACCAGACGCATCTCTGGGCACGGGAGTATGACCGCGAACGGAAAGACCTTTTAGTACTGCAAAGCGACATCGCTCGCGCCACTGCCAACGAAATTGCGTCTGCGTTGGGCGAGCACGCGCCCGGAGTTCCCAGCGCTGCGCCTTTTGCTACAGCTCAGCAATACGAGTCGCATGAACTCTACCTGCAGGGCTTGTACTTTTGGAATCAGCGAAAAATTCAGCCGGCAATCGACTACTTTCAACAGGCGATTGACAAAGACCCGCAGAATGCGCGCGCCTACGCGGGCTTGGCCAACGGCTATGCACTGCTCGGCGGCTACAGCGGCGTAGAGTCGCCGGCGTACGCCGCCAGGGCGGAAAGCGCAGCCTCGCGCGCTTTGCAACTCGATTCCAGCCTGGCCGAGGCGCACACTGCATTCGCCCTCGTTCGTGAAAATTATCATTGGGACTGGCAGACGGCGGAACAGGAGTACAGGAAAGCGATTGCTTTGAATCCGAGCTACTCCACTGCCCATCAGTGGTATGCCGAGTGCCTGATGTGGCAGGGCCGCTTCGATGAGGCGCTGAAGGAAAGCGACCGGGCTCGGCAACTCGATCCCCTCTCGCTCATCATCGCCACCGATCGCGGAGCGATTTTCTACTATTGGCGGCAATATGATCGCGCCATCGAGGAATTACTTCGCGTGCGCGAGTTGGACCCGAACTTCCCGCGCGCCGGGCTGATTGCGTCGGCGTATGCGCATAAGGGCAGGTTCGACAAGGCATTCGCCGAGGAGGGCCCCGATATGGACGCCCAGTGGTCGTGGACACGGCGCGCTGAATTGTACGGGCTCGCAGGTCGCCACGCCGACGCGCAACACGCGCTTAACGGACTGCTGCAACTGCAGCAGCGACAGCCGCCCCACCAATTCGTGAACATGGCGTGCGTTGCCGTCGCCTACCTTTCGGTGGGAAACGACGAGCAGGCGCTGGAGTGGCTCGAACGGGCGTACAAAGAACAACCGAACGTCTTGACCAGCCTTAAGGTCGATCCCGTGTACGATCCCCTGCACGGCAATACCCGTTTCCAGGATTTGCTTCAGCGCGTCGGTCTGGCCAACTGATCGGGGTAGTACGAGAGTGTAGGGCGTTCGTCTTGGACAATAACCTCGTGCTCTGTGGGTCGGGACATCAAGCGCGAAGGGTCATCGCCAACTACTGCAGCAAGCCGAAGACCGCAACTCCGGTCTGTGTTCCCACAAATACTTTGCCATTGGCGACCATTGGGGTGATGAACTTATTGCCCGGGCCGAACTGATCGCGCGAGCCGGCCTGATTGCACATCACTCATTGAGGGTCAATGAGCGCTATGCCCTGCTCGACATCGAAGCCGGACCTTCCTCTGGCCTGCCTCCGAGTGTCAAATCTACCCTGTCACGGCGTGAGGCCTGGGTTCACGTGCCGGCGTTTTCCTCGTATACGCCCGACGCCCCGTTCACGATCTCCACGCTGGACGTGATTGGGAACGCGGGAATCAGAGACCGATATACAGGACAGCCTTGCGCATACACTCCATGCACACGCTCCACGGTGTCCCGAACAACAACAGGATCATCAGCACGCAGATAGTGGGTCACATGCACACGCTTGATTATCAACACACCGCCATCGTCCCCGACTTCACCGCGAACTTCGCATCTGAGGCGGCCATCTTGGGCGTTGATTTTGCGCGCATCCAGCGCGCCGGCAAAGGTGCCCAGCATTCAACCGCCGAGGGCTGCGATGACGTAGTCGATTGTGGCGGCGTGAGGCTCCGGCAAGCGGCTCTCGTCGATGCCATAATGCTTTGCAATCCCACCATGAACGCTGAACATCACGGGCTGCGGTTCGCCCGGCAGATAGGCCCGGCGCAATGGGCCCTTGATGCGCTCAATGCGCACATTGGATGTGTAGACAACTTCAGACATGGGTGCCCCCGGTATGCAAAGCCATTCTACTCGGCTTAGGAGAGAGATATTTGCAGTTTGATGTCGCAAAAAATCCTAAAGGCTTGCAGGCTGAAAACGTGAAGCCCGTGTAATTGTCAGGTAGCACTCCGCCTATGCCCAAGAGTAATATCCAGCATACAAAAGTGGCCCGGCGGTAAAGGGATCGAGCTATGTCTGTCAGACCCGACGACCAACCCGGCATGAGGTCGCTAATTGGCGGCGGCCTAGCTGCGGGTATCGGCATAATGCTGCTGATATTTATACCTTCCCCACCGCCCGGCTCGCCCGTGAATGCTCATCCGATTGGGTGGGCTTTTATCATAGTCGGGGTTTTCGGCATGGTGGTCGGCGGCCTTGCCCGCTTGTCTCTCAAGTAGCGCGCCCTCCCGCGGAATTAAAAACTGACCCACTAACCCTCGCTGCCGTGCTTGCGTTGAAGCGAACAAAAGACGAGACACGTCTGTGCGGACCTGGATCCGCAGACGTTCCACATCGTCCGGAAATCCCGGGCCGAAAATGGGACACTCAGGAGGGGAGTACACTCAACTCAAGATGGAAAGTGGAGGAGATGGAAATGCGTCACGCTAAAGCGATTCTAGTAGTTTTCTGGTTTGTTTGCTTCTGTGCTTGCTCAACGCAACTGATTGCCCAAACGACAACGCACGGCACCATCACGACCGTTTACCCGTTTGAGGCTACGCAGTTTACTCTCACCACAGTTCCTCCCGGTGGCAACGCAGTCGTTTGGACTCTGACGGGAGAGTTCGATAATCTCAATACTTCTTTCGCCCTTTGTAACCCGTGCAGTAGCATGATAAGTGTGAACGGGCTCGTGGTCGGCAACGACTTTCAGGGCGGAACGGCGAGCTTAGGTGTCCCCCAAACTACCTACTATCCGTCCGTAAACTGGGGCAGCCTAAATGCTCCAGGGCCGTCTATATTTACCGTTACCGGCCCTGATGTTACGGGCGTGGTTAACCCAGGAAATTATGTAAGCACTTTTTCTTTTACCGGTGCGCTGTGCGGGGTCATCGTGCCATTTCAGTGTGCCGTGAATCTGCCCAATCTGGCCTCCAGCGGAACCGGGATAGTCTATGTGATCGTCGGCAGGAACGCCATCGGTCAACTTTACGAAACCTCAGTGACATACGCCTTCTAGTTACAAGGCGCGGTATGACGGCTTGATCGCCGATGACGTGACCGGCGAATTTCGTGCCAGAGCAAATCTTAGAGAAACTGGTACAAGAGGAGCTGAAGCATGGCACGGAAGCAGCACAGTGCAGAGCAGATTGTCGCCCTGCTGCGACAGATCGAAGTCGAATTAGCCAACCATAAGGGCATCGGCACCTCAAATTCGTAATTAGTGAAATGTCCCCGCTATACTTAATGAGCGGGGTCGACCATTCTCAATGAGTGCAATGGCCTGGTTTCGACAGTTGACTTCCGGTTATCCCGTGACCTGCTCCCAATTTGCGTCGCCTCGCGCTTGAGGCATCCCTGCCGATGCTCCGATCCGATAAGATTTCCCGCATGGAACTCAAGGTGCTGTTTAGCGAAGATCCCGGCTTTGTCATAAGGAGGGCTGACAAGTTCCTTTCGTCGGAACCAGTTCTGCATAATCTGATTCTGTCGATTCTGCACTCCCGCGTTGCTCAGGGCGATCCAGGCCGGTATTGGATCGCATTGCACGCAGAGGAAGCCGTCGGCGTGGTTGTTCAGTCACCTCTGGAATATCCAGCGACGTTGACGCCCATGGAACCGCGAGCCGTGCTGGCAATAGTGGATGCAATTGCGGAAGCTGGAGTGACTCTACCCGGTGTCAATGGGGATGCGGCAACAGCAGCCAGTTTCGCTGGGCAATGGAGTGAACGATGTAAGTCCGCCGCCACCCCATTCCAGGGAACGCGTCTCTACGAACTCTTGGAACTGGGAGAAGTTCCCCGCACCGAGGGTCATTTGCGCCAAGCAGGTCTGAGAGATCGCAGTTTGATGATTCTCTGGACCCGTGCATTTCAGGATGAAATTGGGGAGTCTGCAAGTGGCACCGAGCTTCGCGTAGACCGGGCGTTGGCCGCCGGACAGCTCTGGCTGTGGGATCAAAACGGAGAGACTACTTCTATGGCTGTTGGCCGTGAACCGGCGCAAGGCGTAGTTCGTTTGTCTGGGGTCTATACGCCACCCGAGAAGCGAAAGCACGGCTACGCCGCAGCCTGCGTTCATGCATTGTCGAAACAGCTTCGTGGCCGTGGGTATCGGTGCATTCTCTACACTGACTTGGGCAACCCTACATCGAATTCCATTTACCGGCGAATTGGATATAAGGCCGTAGCAGAGTCTCTCCGTTATCGTTTTGACTGATCCAACAAAAGCGGCAGTCCAACCCCGCACGGATGTTTGTTGGTAAGCCGGAAACTGCCCCCAGTTGGCGATAAATCGCCATGTCACAAGCAATCAGTGACGGCAGCCCGTTTTCAGGATTACTTGTGCTATGTCCTGGTTACGCCAACGACGATTCCGTTTGTCCTGTTGCTCGGGCGGCTAAGTGGCGTTCTCCAGCATGGCCCTGACTGAGGGTTGTTGTACACGGCTATTGCGCTAGCGAAGAGGTGTGCCATTCCTTCCTGTTCAGCGGCCGGCAAACAGTCAGCTTCTAGGTTGCCCACCGCGTTCCTTGACAGTAAGCACTGCATTCTCTACGTTACAAACGTCGGTGCGGTGTCACCGACGACAGATGTCCACACGCACTAGATTCACTCTGCTGGTTGCGCTGCTATTAGCGTGGTGTTCTTTCGCCTGGGCAAAGAAGATCGCCGATATACGTCCGCAGGGATATGTCACCGATCTGGCACGCGTTATTGATCCCGCCAGCAAGAACGAGCTGGAGACACTGTGCGCCGAGCTCGAACAAAAGACAGGCGACCAGATTGCGGTGGTGACGGTTAATTCGTTGGATGGCCAAAGCCGCGAAGAGTATGCGGCCGATCTGTATAAGCATCTCGGCGTGGGATCGAAGAAAAATGATCGAGGCGTTCTGCTCTTAGTAGCGCCCAGGGAGCGTCAATACAAGATCGAGGTCGGTTACGGGTTAGAACCTGTGATCAACGACGCTCGCGCTGGCGATGTTGGGCGTGAGATGGTGCCCGATCTGCGCCGCGGAGATTACAGCGCGGCTGTATTGCTTGGTACAACGCGACTTGCCCAACTCATAGCCGCCGACAAAGGTGTGCGGTTGAATGGCGTGGGTGTGCGGTTGAATGGAGTGCCGGCCATCAGGTCGGGCGCCTCTGCGTCGCAAAATTCGCCTTTGATCCCGTTTCTGTTCATCGTGGCTGTGATCGTCATTCTCCACATCGTTTCGCGCGCGACGGGGGGCGGGGGGCTGCGTTGGCGTCCACCACCACAAATAGACGGGGGTGGTCGTTGGGGCGGAGGGTTCGGTGGCAGTTCCGGAGGCTTTTCGGGTGGCGGTGGCGGAGGTGGTGGTTTTGGAGGCTTTGGCGGAGGCACGAGCGGCGGCGGTGGCGCCGGCGGCAGTTGGTGATTTGCGGCGCTCGGGCAGAACGTCATGGCAGCAATTGAAGTGCCCACGAACCTGCACCGGATCGACGTGGGAACACGAACTGCGAACCACGCTTCTGCCGTTACGACAGCATTTGCCGCTGAGGCCCGATAAACGAAGACGAACTTCGCGTGATCGCTCGCTGATTGGTGACTACAACGCCGAACAGTTACAAGCGGCCAGAATCACTGTACGATTTACATGGCGGCATGGGGAAGAGTTCTGTTTCTCGGCGCAGGTGCGGCCTACCTTTGGCGCAGTGCCCTCTTTCCAAAGAAGAACGAACCACAGGTTCATCGCGCATCAGCCGCCGTCGAACCCTTTTCAGCAGGAAATCGTCCTCGGACTTTGGCCCGAGCGTCCTGGGCTTTTTCTACGATGGAGCGGCGGATCTCCGCTCCACTAGCCGGCGCGAAGAGCATTCCGAGCGCCATACCAAGGCCGATTCCCGCAGCAAGACTGACTGCATTACGCACGGTGTGGTCCTCTGGCCCAAGAATCGCCTGCCGCGTGCGATCAGTGAGGCCTTCAACCTGATCTTTTACCTGCTTCCGAATTGGTGCCGTCGCTTTGTCCGACTGCTCCAAGAAATACAGTCCGGTTTGGAGCGCCGTTCTAAGAAGTTTGTTCAGGTTCACAATGTACCTCCAAATCAAAACCGGAGACTAAGCCGTGTGCCATCCTGTGCGATGCTTTTGTCTGGCCTCCTGCCGCATGACGAAACACATTTTCTTGAGAGTGTGGAAAACCACATGCGCTGTTTCAGTGCAGAGCCGCTCGGGCGACGGCGAGCAAAAAGGACAAGGGGCCAATTGCAGTTAAGCGAGGGACTACACAGTCCGAATCCCGCGTCAGCGCCCGTCAGCACAAACCTTCGCGCATTAAGCCCTTTTGGCCGTGCAGAACAAAGCCCGCAGAGAGCACCTCCCCCTGAGGATACTATCCACGGGCCTAATAGGAGCAATCTGATTTGGAAGCGTAAACGGACGAGTGTTTGCCTGTCTGTGCAATATCGAACACTACGGCAAAGAGAGAATCCCACTAAAGTTTCCTCCCATCCCCTGAAGGTTCGATGACATTCGGGACACGGCCCGGGCTTAGGATACCGGAATGCCGCAGCCAACAGCAGAACGTGACACGCCGCGTACACTCGAAAACTCTCCAACAGTGTGCCCCGTCTGTTGGGAGCACGACATTATCCGAGTCGAGGATGTTCGGTTATCCACCGATAGTGGCGACCGACACGAAGTCGGGAGAGCATCGGTTTACCGCTGCGGCCATTGGCACCTCTTCGCGCTGTTCGATCAGCCATAAGCGCCAGCGACCTTCGACTTCAAGCACCCTTCGCACTGCCCTGTGTGCTTGTGACTCGGCTGAGGTGCTAACCTTCGCCCTGCAGCCCCCAAAGGGCTACTTTGCTCGCTCGTCCTCACAGGAGACCGTTAAGGTCTGAGGCGATTGCGGTAGTGGTGCAGTTTGAAATTCATCACCTCTTGAACCCCGACGCGGACAGCGTAAACTTGGGGCATGAAACAGAGAGGTTGGCCGGATCGCCGAGGCATGGGCGCGAAAAGTGATTTCATCTCGGAGCAATTCGTGCCAACTGAGCGCCACAAGGCGCAACAGCAAGCAATGGAGGAAACTGTCCGCATGGCAAGAACCAAGCTCCCACCCCATTTGATCGATTATCAAGGCGCGCAGCGCTGTTCTATTTGCAAAATGCCGTTCCCGTCTGACGCACAGCCGAGTCTGGACAAGGCATTTGCGGAGCACGTCATTACGGCCCACAGACCCGGCCAAACGTCCGAGGACTTCAGCCAAGCCGCTGCCCGCGTCGTCAAGGAAGCAACGGATAAGGTTTAGGCAATCCCCGGAAGCATGGGCTGTACGACTCGCGCACGCTTATTAAACGGGTTCTCGACCCGAAATGGCTCGTAGAGCCTATTTCTTATGCACCACTATCCCCACGCGGAGTACCGTGTTTCATGCCGGAACTGTCGAGCCAATTCGATCACAAACTGAACCGCGCTCTGGAGCGTGACGGAGAGGGACTCTTGCTCTTAGAGTCCACCTGCACAACGTGCGGTACCTCCATAACGGCCCCTATCCGGGATGGATCGGTGGAGCGCTGGGAATCCGAGCATACTTGTGGGAACCTCAGACTTTTTCACCCCAAGAAACCGTCATCGCCGCTAACGCGACTTTAGGCACTCCCCGCACAGCTCTAGGCGCTATCACTCGGCTGAGTGCTCATCTTCGCCCCGGCAGCCCCTAAAGGGCTACTTTGCTCGCTCCTCCGCGAAGAGGGCGGCGTAAACTTGCAGCATGGAACCGAAAGATGCGGTATACCCACCTCAAGACCCACATAAAAAGGCTCAAGATGCTATTGACCACGCGCGAGAGATCAGGGAACAAAAGATCGCCGATCGGGGCAAGAGAAACGCTGAGCCGCGTTTGATTGCCGACGGCAAAATGCAACGCTGCTCAGTTTGCGGATACCCGTTCCAGCTTGATGAAAAGCCGTCGATGAGCGTAGCCTTCGCAGAGCACCTGAGTAAGGCACACCAGCCCGGCCAAACGACCGAGGACGTGAACCAAGCCGCTGCGCGGATCGTCAGGGAAACTACCGATTAGCTGGTCAATTGATTCAGTAATTTGGTGCGTATGTTAGCACATGGCCGTTGACTATTTCCTGCGACAGGTTTAGATTGGCTGATGTCTCAAGGATCCCCCTTCTTTGCCTTAAGCGGGACGTAACAGCAGTGGGCCGCTTTCCGGAATGGCGGCCCACACCTTTTTCTACCACCTAATTTTCAAACTGCACCACTACCAACTGACGAGGCGCCATAAGTCTTGCGGGACGATCTCAACATTGGGGCACTAATACCCTGTGAACGCGCCCACGAGCGTGGCCTTAGCGCAGGTTGAAATCCTCAGGCTTGAACATCGGCGCGGACAGCGTCACTCAGGAAATGGAAAACGAGAAGCCCTTAGATCCGTTCCAAGAAGTGCACAAGCAGGTTCAAGAACGGCTTGCCCATGAACGGGAGAAGCGAGAACAGGGAGTCGAACTTCGGAAGAAGGAAGAGGAAAAGGAAGCTGTCCGCGCGGATGACCCAAGAGTTTGGCGCCCGCCTAGCTAAGTCGAACACATGCTAGATCGCTACTTGCGATCTGTTCCAGATCGTCATTGAGGCTTTCGATCTGCGCCTGCAAACCCTTCCACTCCTGCCAGAGGAAATCCAGCAGGCGACGCATGCGGGGCTCAACTTCTCATCTGCATTCTCTAGAATATCCGGCATCTGCCGTCGCAGGCTGGCCGGTCTCCGATGGTATCGGGCCGCCCTGGTGAGCCGCCGGCTTACGCCGGGACTGATTTCATCATTGCCCGGGACGGCCGGATTGCCGCCCTTTATCTGTTTTCCTAGACGACACCGCAACCGCCCGTTAAAGCAGTTGTACGTATCTCCAAGAGCCGTTTTGCCGTAGAGATTGCCGTTCGCGTCCAGCACCGGAGCAGTTAGCTTCGGCTATTCGAATTGCGAGATTGTGACTGTATTTCCGCTGGTTGTGCATATCCAAAGCTTGCCTGACGCAACGCCGCTGCAGGTGGGACGGGTATCGACCTTCACCGGCTCAGACTTGGCGGTCATTAAGTTCCACACGACACTGTGCGGAGGCTTGTTACCGGCGTCGTCGAAGTACAAGGTAGCTGCTCTTTGCTGGTCGCCGAGCATTTGGATGTCACCAATTGAGGATCCCGGATCGGTAGGCAATTGGCTCACTCGCTTGCCGGTCGTGGCGTCCAGCATGGTGATGAGCGAGTCAGCACCTCCTGTCAGCAGATATTTCCCGTCCGGCGTGAACTGCAGAGCAAACGTCTCCAGCAGGAAGTCGCGATTTTCGGCGGTCTGCTTCCAGGTCGCGGTATCGTACCAGCGCAGCACCGTGTCGCCGCCCGCAGTTACCAGCAGCTTGCCGTCAGGACTGACCGTGCAGGTCAGGATGCCTCCAAAACCGACGTTCAAGGTGGCGAGCTGAGCCGGTTTTCCCGTAACGTCCCACACCGTGCCAGAACTATCGAGCGGACCAACGAAAAGATGCTTGCCATCCGGAAAGAAGTACAAGGTGCCGATGCGGCGCGCTCCCGCATTCCACTCCTTCACGGAGGAGTTGTCTTTGGTCGGGACGATTCGTACCGTGCCGTCCCACAATCCGATGGCCAGCTGTTGTCCATCTGACGAAAAAGCCGAGCTGGTTACGCGCTGCTTTCCGTCGGCAACCGTCCGTTCCGTTCCGGCGGGAATCGCAATCAGATGAAGGCTGTCATCTTTGCACGATGCAGCGAGTTCAGTGCCGGTAGGCGACAGCTCCTGATATCGCGACTCGCACGGCAGTTGCAGTTTGTGAACAGTTTGAGCAGCGAGCACCGACGTCAACGCAGCAAAACAAAGAAAGGTTATGGCGAGCTTGCGCATCACAGGGTCTCCATCACGAGATCGAAGTTGACCACCGCGATTGTCTGCTGGGAATCGCTTTTGATCATCACCGGCCGCACCAGTTCGCGGCTGGTAATGAGCGGGTCGCGGGTGTAGTTCTTGTCGGGGTCGCCCTCAAACACCGGATCGGTGGCGAAGTAGAGCTGAGTAATGAGCGGCTTGTGGCCAGGCGCTGTGACCAGATAATGCGTGTGCTGGCAAACGCGCGCCGGGTAGTGGCCGGGCATCACGCTCTCGATCGTGTAGTTGGCTTTCGCTCCGGGCTCAAGAACTGCGCGGTAACGATATCCCTCAATGTCGTACTGGCCGGCATTGTCGGTCTGCCAGATCTCGAGTTTTGCGTCAGGCACCACGTCACCGCGCGTGTCATAGACCACACCGGAGAGCGCCAGCGGCATGCCGGCGTCTCCCGCAGCGCGCAAAATGGATGTGTGGGGCGCTTGCCGCTTGTAGAACGGACCGAGCTCGCAGAACGGAGTCGGCTGCCGCTTCTTTTCCGCATCGTCCCATGCCGCGGCTAGCGCCGAAACCGGTATGGATGAGGCAAAGGTCAGAACGCCCAAAGCTGCGCAGCGTTCGAGCAGATCGCGTCTGGTGAGCCGCATTCTTTCTCCTGGGATTCTAAGTTGGGCACGCATAGTAGCGCGATTCCCGCCTTTTTTGCAAACAAAAGCAGCGAGGCCGCCCTCGTAGGGAATGTCGGGAAGGGAAGTCCACTTTCCCGCTCCCATAACAGAGTGGCTCGATGCCCACAGCTCGGACAAGCTCTGCTGGCGAGCCCACTCTACCTGAGCATGTCCAACGAGGATCGTGCCGCTATGCGTAATCGTGATGGGGTCTATGAGAGCGAGCCCATCCTTCTCGACTGAAGTTGGGCAACGCATGGGTTGCAGCCGCAACCTTGTTCCGAACGTAGGCTGGATGCGTGTGAAGTTTTTGTACGCGACGCATTACGACCCGGCTGGGAAGGAGCGGGACAAGTTGAATTTGTTGCTCGGGTGTTTAAAGAGATTTGTACACCCATGGAGGGAACGACTTAAGTTTCAGCGTCAGCAGGAGGCGACACGAATTTGTTTTGAGCTCCAATGCGAACCCGCTGGTTGGCGGATTCATTGCATGCCCACTGTCACTGGATATTTAGGCGGCTTTTGTGCTGTCTTTGCCGCTGCATTGCTGCCGGGTGCAGCAGAGTTGGGAGGGGGCGAGAAGTCCAGGGTAAGCGTTCTTTGTTGCAGGGAAGCGCCCACTCTGCGCTTGCCTGGTTCAACCTGCAATTTGCGCTGCCAACTGGCGAAGTCCTTCTTGCTCATTGTGATGGTGTATACGCCGGGCACGGTGGTGAACGAATACGGGGTCTTTCCCACAGCCTGGCCATCGACGTAAACATCGGCACCCGCCGGCGTGGACCAGAGGTCGAGCACCGCTACTGGCGGCGGGGCCGGAGGAGGAGTTGAAGCGGGCGCCGCCGCAGGCTCGGGCCGTGAGGCCGCCATGTTCGGTTCCTGGCCGGCCAGGGATTTCACCGGGACGTCGCAGTTCACGTAATAAACCGGCAGAGACGTTTTCAGGGCAGGCGAGGGACCGGTGACCAGCCGGGTGTCAGCGGAAATATCACCCAATACGCGTTCCAACAGTTTTTGTCTGGTGTGGAACCACCCGGAAATGTCTTTCAGATTCGCTTCGGCAACAACCACACCTTGTTCGTTGTAAGCGCGAACATAAAGCTCATTGCCGGAATCAATACGCTGGATACTTGGCGTCGTATCGGTGTCGCCTGCCGATTGAGTTAAGGTGTAATGCCACATCTCTCCATAGACCGCTTTGATAGCGCTATCTTCCGAGAGGGGAGTTGAATTCACATATTTCAGTACGGAAGGAACCAGCCCGGCAAAGCTTTCCTTCTGAGCCGACAACACCACGACATAATTCTTCGCTCGCGGATCGGGAGACTGCGAGAAGCAGACACTTCGAGAGCTTGGCTGATGTTTCTGGCTGCTGATCAACTCCTCGGCAAAACCGGGTACCGTGGCGACCGGCTGTCCGCCCGCAGTAATAGCAAAAGTAACATTCTTGGAACACGCTGGCCGAGTTGAAGCCGGCGCCTGCCCAAATGCGAATACGTTGGCTAGTAGAATTCCGGTTATTAACAACGTTCTCATCGCCAGTTTGTCACCCGATCGCAGCATGAGTACTCCATTGCAAATTCGGCCGGCCCGATCTCGGTTAGTTTCCAGCATGAGGTTCCCCCAAAGAGCGCTAGTTAATCGCCGCCCACTTGTTTTCCAGGTGAACTCTCGTACCATTCCTGGCACCACTCCGAATCATTCGGACCTTGCACCGGGCCGGAGCGACGCCGACTCTATGATGTAGTGATTTGCGTGATGATACCCGATGGCACTTCGAGCACGCAAACGGGCTTTTCATGTCGGTGAACCGAAACGATGCTAGCCCTCTCAGCCTGGATTAGGTCTAGTCGATAACTTGGAGTGAAATGGTTCGGCCAAACCACCTAAAGGCTATGGCCCGCTCGCCACCTTTGTCAAGGAAAATTAAGTCTTTCCGCAAGAACTGTGGCACGCTGATAGATGGTTATCAGCCGGACCAGACTATTGCCGGCAAGTAGTTTTCAATAGCAATACTTGGCTTAATTTTCTGTCTCTTGAGACTCGCGACGACGAGCGGCCAGACCCATGTGCGTCCTCATTTACCGTTTTGGGAAGGTTGTATTTTCCGACTAATTTCCTGCCTCAATGTAGAACTAACATGCCTAGCTGACGACTATCTCCTATGACCCTGTATGGCACGTTTTTTGACTGTTAGCGCCATAGATTTCCGGCGAAAAAGCCTCTCATACTGTGAGGTATGTCACGCACAATGTTAGCTGTCATCATTGTCGTTTTGGCCAGCGGGTTCCTGCTTGTGGGCTACGAAATTCTAAGTTCCAGGATGGGGCTTCCCAGCGTTTTTGCTTTCCTTTACTCCCTTTGGACGGATATCACATCCGGCGTCGGATCGCTCGAGGCAGAGACGAAAGGATGGCTGACCGTCATCTTCGCTGCATTCGTCGTACTGTTGCTGATCGCCCGCATGCCGAGATTCAGGAAGTATTAATTCCACCAGTATTAATTCCGAAACTATTAATAACTTAGATAAATTGAAGGCCGTTTTGCTGCTGAGACGATCTCGGGAATTTTCCGGAAGCACAAGGAGTCTCGTAGCATTTTGGTAATGCAATCATGGTGCCATTCGTGGCACCTTAGTTTCTCCAATGGTGCGGATATCATTGAGGGCCAAGCGGTTATGCGTATTTTTAATTATAAAAACTGTTGACTCCTAGGGTGAACCGACTTACAATTTTGGGCAATGTCACGAATATTTGTTACCGTCTGCGTCGTAGTGTTGGTCGGTGGCATGATATTCGTGGGCTACGATATCGTGAATACTAAGCTGGGACTTCCCAGCATTATTGCTGTCTTTGGCTCCCTTTGGCCGGATGTCGTTTCCGGCCTTGGTATGGCAGGGAGAGGTGACAAGGAATGGATCGCCGTCGTCATAGCTGGAATTGTCGCGTTCTTGTTGATCTCCCGCTTACCCAAGTACGGGAGATACTAATTTTAGGAGATGCTTTTCTCGATTCATAAGGGTTGCAGAATTCCTTCGAGCTCCATGTAAAGCGGTATTTGCTGGGATCGAATCGGCCTAATACCTCTGAGCAGTCTACCCGGGAGCATTTCGCGATTAAAACGAAAGCCCTGGTTCTGACCGCTTGGCGGCGGTTGTCGATGGTGAGCCGCCGGGTATTGGTGAATAAAGATTTTTTGGTAAGTGATGTTTCAGCAGTTCTAGGGAACCCTGGGCGGATTTTAGTCCGCTACAGAAGGATTCAAGACGATAGAGGAGGTTCCTGACAATATGAAAAAGACAAACGAATATGGCGGGGCAATGGTAGAGACTGCACTCTGCCTGTCGATTTTCTTTCTGCTCGTGATGGGGACCATGGATTTTGGGCATATGTTTTCCACGAAGGTAACCATCCAGAACGCTGTAAGGCAGGCGGGACGGTATGCAATTACCGGCCAATGCATACAGGGTACGAATGGGTGCTCAATAAACAGGTACGGCTCAATCCTTCAGCAGGCCGAAAATTACTCACTCGGAATGCTTACCGCCTCCGACATCACCATCACCTGCACGAATAACGGCGGAGGATGCCCTACTCTCGCAGGTGGACCGGGCGACATCGTTACGATCAAGGCAACGTACCCCTATCATTTCATGACCGGTCCAATTGGGGCGTTCTTTACAGGCGGCGCGTACACATTAACCGAAAGTGCTTCTTTTACGAATGAACCCTTTCCGCCGGGCCAAAGTTAGGGGGGCATATGAAGACTATGAAGATAAATACGGAACAGTCGGGTCAGGCTTTAGTCGAACTATCGTTCGCGATGGTTATTCTGTGTGTCTTCGTTTTTGGAATCATTGACTTCGGCCGGGCCATTTACGACGTCCAGGTAATGAAAAACCTGGTTGGAGAGGGTTCCTCCATGGCTTCGCGTACGTCGGGGACGAGCTCTCTTACGACCACGGTGCAAATCGTGGTTAACGACGCGGGATCAGACATAAACCTAGCAACCAAGGGATGCGTCATCATCACCACGGTTACCCTGGTAAGTAACAATCCCACGGTCACAGCCCAGGCTTCTCAGTGTGCAATCACTGCCAGCAGTAAGGTGGGCTGCCTCAGCGGCCAGGGAAGCTGCCGGAGTTCGTCGGCTACTCTGCCCCCAGCAGCTCTTCTTGCACTGCAGAATGAACCCGCCAATTCGACCATTTCCGCAACCGAGATCTACTACAATTACAGCACCATCACGCCTGTAACGAAGCTGCTGGGAAGCGGCGTTCTGCCATCTCAGTTTTACGCCTCCGCGTATTACTAACGAGGGTATGAAGAGGGTATGAATATGTTCAATGCCAAAATTGTAAAGAACGACCGAGGGCAGACACTTATTCTTTATGCTCTCATTGTGCCCATCCTTATCCTGTTTGCGGGGCTGGCCATCGACGTGGGAATTCTTTATGTCACCAAGGCCAAACTATCGACGTCTGTGGATGGCGCAACTCTTACCGGCATGAAGACCTTGACCCAGGGACAGACGACTGCCGCGGCACTGGCCACCGACGTGTTTAACGCCAATTATGGCGCCAATCCGCCTACGCCAACCGTCACGTTTCCGACCGACAGCTACGGCGATCAGCAGGTTAAGGTGACCGCTACAGCTAACGTTCACACTCTCTTCATGCGGTACCTTCCGCAATGGGCAGTTGTACCGGTGAGCGACACCGCTGTGGCGACGCGCGGCAAACTGATCATGTCGATCGTGTTGGACCGCTCCGGCTCAATGACCTCAGATGGCGGCCAAACGGCACTGCGTATCTGCCGTTCCGACCTTCGTCAGCCAGTTCGATAACACGCTCGATGAAGTAGCGCTGCTTAGCTTCTCTTCCAACGCGCGGATCGACTTTCCCATCGGTTACAACTTCATAACGCCGATTACGAATGATGTCGCCGCCATGAATTTCGTCGGCGGGACGTTTGGCACGGGTGGAGCGCTCCCAACAACCCCCAACAATATTTATGGCCCCCCGTTGTCGATGGCCGATGCGCAGAACAACAGCGTCACCGTACAGCCGGGACAGAACGTAATTAAAGTCGTCGTGTATTTCACGGACGGATTGATGAATGCCTCGCAGGACTATTTTTACTGTGGGGGTGCGGGCAACAATACTCAGACGCTCATCAATTACGGAGGCTATGACTCAGGTGCGGGAATGATGTCGCCATCCTGGATCCTACCTGCAGCCCAGATGTATCAGACAACAATTGCACGAATGAGTCGGGCCATATAAGTCAGATTGACACTTGCACCAACGGCTGCCCAAGTGGCTTCCAGTACAGCGCCTCCAGCGCCAGCTGTTTGCAAAGATCGAAGTGGGGCTACCGTAATCGGGTTCACCGCGCAAGACCCGGCGCTGATAGCGAGTCCTGGGAATCCGGTGCCATTTGAGCGGACCTATGTCACCGAAGAAACCCAGTACCGTGCCATTCAAACTGCGATTGCGATGCGTACCGAAAGCCCCACTCCCACATACATCTTTACCATGGGATTAGGTTCCGGTGTAAGTCTAACAACGCAAGCTTTTCTGGCGCAGCTTGCAAATGACCCTTCCTACGGAACTTTCATTAACACGCAACCCGCAGGGGAGTTTTTCTATATACCAAGCTGCCCCGGGTCGCAATGCACAGCTGAACTGAACACAGCATTCCACGTTATTGCGGCCAAGGTTCTTTTGCGGTTAACTCAATAGAGGAGGCTCCCCTATTCCTCTAGCAGACCGAGGGGTAGTCCCGAGGTGTTGCTGATTGAAGTGCTCACGTTCGCTAACAGTAAAGCCAGTAGATGCGTTTGGCATCTACTGGCTGACCTTCCCGCTTTAACCGCACGGCGAAGCGCCTATACCTACAGAGAACCCGATAGACGCTAGATCCCTATTAGCCTGCCGTTCTCCGCGCGCAACTCGCTCAGCCCAGCAGTGTTGGGCCGATATTTAGGATTTACTCAGGGATAGATAATTGGTCCCCGACCGCAGTTGAGGTTTGAGCGATAACACCGGAAGGCAGCTCCAGCACATACCGCGACCTCCAATGGATCCCGGTCATTCGGTAGGGGACCATGGTTGGCCGCAAATGGATCACTCGCCAGTCACGATCCACGAAAACTACATCAATCGCGAAACGCATGGCCACGGTATGTATTGCTTGGGAAGGGATAATGAGCAGTCCCGTACCGGGTTCGAGGCTGCGTTTGCCCAATAGCCCTACGAGCCGGCTAAGACTCGTTCCGGCGACCCTAATCTGCTCGCCAAGCACCGTATTCCTGGTCGTATTTAGAACCGCGACCGTCTCGGGTTCCATGTCACTTTCTTGGAATGGGGCGCTTTGCCGAAGCCATGCGTTTGCGCCTGGCTATTACAATGCCCAGCAGAATTACAGCAACCACTCCCGCGCCAACCCGAATCATCGTTACGCCATCCATAATTCATCCCTCTCTAGGTTTATTTATCTGCCAAGCTCTTCGAACGTTTTCATGATCTCAAGCACTCCCGGCCCGAGGAGCACCACAAAAAGTGCCGGGAAAATGAAGATCGCCAATGGGAAGATCAGCTTAATGGTAGTCTTGGCGGCCTGTTCTTCGGCGCGTAGCATCCGCTGGGTCCGCAAATTGTCGGCAAACTGCCCGAGAGCGCGAGCAATTGGTGTGCCCAGCCGCTCCGTTTGTACCAACATGACGACGAACTGGTTAACCGTATCGAGGTCAACTCGCTCCGCCATGCTCCGCCACGCATCAAGGCGCGGTTTGCCGGCCCGCATCTCATGGCCGATAATGAGAAGTTCTTCACTTAGCTCCGGGCTGACCGGCTGCAATTCGTTGGCAATTCTGAGCACAGCCTGATCTATGCCCAAGCCGGCTTCCATACAAATTACCAGCAGATCCAGCGCATCGGGTAGAGCCATGCCAATTTTATTCTTGCGCTTCGCCATTGCATAAAACAGAAACAAGTCAGGTACAAAGAACGCGCCCACACCCAAGAACAAGGCGTAAAGGAGCATGTTCTCCCGACTGGCAAAGGTGGCGAGCAATATTCCAACGATAGGAGCCAGCAGCTTTAAACTTAGAAATGTCTCGGCGTCTTCAGGTTTGCGATAGCCGGCTAGGCCCAAACGGTACGACAGATTTTCATCATGCGATCGCAACCAATCGCGGAAAGGCGCTAACGGGCGCGTAATAAGCGCCAACATGTCCTGGGTCCGAGGAGTAACAGGCGCGTCGGCATCATAAACAGCACGAGACCGCAATTGAGCAAGCCGGACTTCGGTCGGCGTGCGTTCTCCCGTGACGACTAGAAGAACCAGAGCGATTGCCGTAAACAGGGCAAAGGCCGCGAAAATCGCAATGAGTGTCACCATGATGGGTCTTAGTACTTGATTTGAATGATCCGTCTTATCACGATAGCTCCAAGAGCCATACTTATCAGTGTTCCATATATCATGGTCCGGCCAGTATCGCGTCTCGAACAACGGAGTTGTGTAGCCAGGCCTTACCAGGTTGAGAAGAATAAAGGCAACAAACGGCATCGATACCAATATCACTCCGGTCATCCGGCCTTGCGCTGTATAAACTCGCACTTTCTGCTGCAGTTGAATCCTCGCCCGCAGTACCGCTGCCGTCTTATCTAGCAACTCAGCCAGATTGCCGCCGGTTTCCTTTTGTACAAGAATTGCAGCGATTACGAATTGCAGATCCTGCAAAGGAAATCTCCGGAAAAGATTCAGCATCGCTTCCCGAAATGGCAGTCCATAGTTCATTTCGTCAGCGCACTTGCGAAATTCCGGCCCCAGCGGATCTGCAATTTCTTCGGCAACGGTTACTAACGCACTGGGCAGAGAGTGCCCGGCCCGAAGGGCGCGAGCGATCAAGTCGATGGCCTCGGGAAGCTGCAAATTGAATTTACGAAAGCGAACCGAACGCTGATATAGGACGAAAGCCATCGGAAGCAACCCCAAGGCCAACCCTGGGATCCATCCTACAAAACCCACAGGTATCCACTTGTGGCCGATGATCGCACCGACTAACATTGCGCATGCCGAATAGAAAAAGAAGCGGCCAACCGTCCACTTCACCTTTGCCTGGTCAAGCATCACGTGCAGTTGAAGGGCCGATTTAGTATCGCGAAGGAAGCGATCAAGCCAGCCGATTCGACTGAAGGTAACGTGTCTTAAGATCTCCGTCTGGTCTTCTTCGCCGGTGGTCGCATGCCGGTCCAATCCCGCAAGGCGCTCCTGAATTCGCTTATCGGCCTCAGAAGGCTCAGTAAAAAACACAACCGTAGCGAACACCGCTACCAGAAGAATCAGAAATACGGTGATCATCGACACGAGTTCACTCCGTCCTACACCTCAAACGAGTGTTCAAAGATGCTTGGCGGGAGGACGATCCCGGCCTTCTTCAGCCTGTCGGCAAATTTCGGAGACACGCCCGTGGCCTTAAACCGTCCCAACACACGTCCACCGACGTCGATTCCAAGCTTTTCGAAGACAAAGATGTCTTGCATCGCAACTACGTCGCCGGTCATGCCCGTGATTTCCGTGACATAGGTGATGCGGCGGGTACCATCACTCATGCGGGCGATCTGCACAATCAGAGCTACTGCAGATGCGATCTGCTGGCGCAGTGCTTTCTCCGGGAGATTAAGGTTGGACATCAGCGCCATGGTTTCCATTCGAGCCACGGCATCACGCGGGCTGTTAGCGTGAATCGTGGTCAGCGATCCATCATGGCCGGTGTTCATCGCTTGCAACATGTCGAGAGCTTCTTCGCCACGCACCTCGCCGACGATTATTCTGTCCGGCCGCATGCGCAATGCGTTCATCACCAGTTCACGCTGACGCACGGCTCCCTTTCCTTCCACATTGGGAGGCCGGCACTCCAGGCGGACAACGTGCTCCTGCTGCAGCTGGAGTTCGGCCGAATCCTCGATGGTGACAATGCGTTCTGCGTCGCTGATATACCCGCTCATCACATTCAACAACGTCGTCTTTCCGGCTCCTGTACCGCCGGAAATGATGATGTTCAGTTTGGCGCGCACGGCGGCCTTTATGGCATCAAAAATCGGTGCGGTGACCGTGCGATTGGCGAGGAGCTGCTCGGACCCGATTGGGATCTTCCCAAAACGGCGAATCGAAAGAATCGGGCCGTCTACCGCAAGCGGGGGGATGATGACGTTAACGCGCGATCCGTCGGGCAGGCGCGCGTCGCACATCGGCGACGATTCGTCTACGCGCCTCCCAACTTGGGAAACGATTTTGTCAATAATGTGACTAAGGTGGGCGTCGTCCTTAAACGAGACGTTCGTCTTTTCCAATACACCTGCGCGCTCGATGTATACCTTTCTATACGTGTTCACCAGAATGTCGTTGATCGTGGCATCCTGGAGCAACGGCTCAAGCGGGCCTAAGCCGAAGACTTCGTGCAATACTTCGCGTAACAGGCGGTCCCTCTCGCTGGTACTTAGAGGGGTATCCTGCTTTGCGATGAGGATCTGAATTACCTCCTGCACCTGGGCCTTGGCCTTCACGTCTTCCAGCGACGTAAGCTTTTCGAGATCGATCTGCGTAAGCAGTTCCCGATGCAGGGTGGTTTTCAGCTGCTGATAGGCCTTGGCAGAAACACCAACGCTCTGCGGCGCACTCCATGTGGCACTGCCGACACGCATATCAGGCCCAAAAGTCTTCGTGTTAGCCATTTGCTCTCTACTCTTCCTTACTTAATCTTACGATCCGAAAAGGCTGAACAATCCGTGCGTTCCCTTACTCGCTTTTTCTTTTTCCACAGCAGACTCCCCGATAAGGAGTTTCGCCCACGTATCCAAAGGCGCTGAGAGATCGGACCTACGAGAGAGATCGATCGGCGTGCCTGCATTGATGGAGTTAACAATCACATCGTAATTGTTGGGGAATTTTACTGTGACCAGCCGACGCAGAGATGATTCTATCTCCCGCTCGCTCAATGCACCTTTTCTGGAACTGCGGTTCAGTACGATGTCGATGTTCTCGTCAGGGTAATGGAAGCCCGTTAAGTACTCGATCGCGCGAATAGCATTGTGGATCGCAGGGAGCTCGGGTGTGATTACGATTGCCAATCGGTCCGATTGCCGGATGGCGGCACAGGTGTCCTCGCTCAGGCCAGGCGGACAATCGATGATGACAAAGTCGTAGTTTTCAGCCAGAAACGCCAAGGTATGCTCCACGGCGTCGCTGGCCGCATTGGGAAATGCATGGATTGCTTCCGGCGAATCCATAAGGCTCAGGCCGCTGGAGTGGTGTAACAAGAAGCCTTGCAGCAGGTCAGCATCCAGACGGTCCATGTTGTGGACCAGTTCGTAAAAACTATACTGGTGACGCCCCAACCCAAGGTACAAGGCGAGGTCGCCGAGCGCGGGATGCAGATCCACCAGCAAGCACTTCTTTTCATATTTCTGCACCAGATCCAAAGCCAGATGTAACGCCAAGGAGGTAACGCCCGTTCCTCCTTTGGCTCCTAGCACAGAAACAACTCGGCCTTTCTGGCCCGGCATCTTGCTTTGAAGCCGTGCCTCTACATGCGCCAGGGCATCCAAGACCTGATCCGTCTGGAACGGCTTCACCAGGTATTCCGCACATCCAGAACGCATCGCCCGAATAATCTGATCAGGATTAGAATCAGTCGACGCGGCGAAAATAACTATGCTGCTATCGCAACCGTCACGAATTCGCTGGCTGGTCTTGGCGCTGTCCTCGCCGTCGTCAAAGTCGACCACGCAAACACGATGCTGAAATTCCTCCAGCGTTCTCATAACTTCGCGCGTGGAGACATTACGATCAACGTTATCCACTACAATGGCTCCGGGCGACCGACTCACCACGGCTTCCAGTTTTTGCCGGGAGCCCGGATCCAGATTTATGCACAGGATGCCGATACGCCGCTCGGAATTACGTGACGCTCGGATCGTTGTAGGGCGATCAGTCATAGTTAATTCTTTACCGGGTTCTTGGTCGCATCAGGCAAACCCTTATCGAATCCGCCTTTATCAAGATTTTGAACCGGCATATTGACCTGCGGCTCAGGAGGCGGCACCGTTCCCGCTACCGGATCCATAATCGTTGGCGTGACCAATATGAGCAGTTCCGTGTTCGTACGATTCGTACTTCTTGACCTGAAAAGCTGTCCCAGGATCGGGATATCCCCGATTCCGGGAACTTTGCTGAGCTGCACCGTCGTGGAGTCGTCCAGCAGACCGGCGATGCCGAAACTCTGACCATCTTTAAGCTCGACTACGGTTTCCGCGTGCCGCGTCGAAATGGCCGGCAATACAAATCCCGCAATGGTCACCGTATTTGAGTAGTCGAGTGTGCTCACTTCGGGAGCAACCTTGAGCCGAATCCTATTGTCTTCCTCGATCGTCGCCGTAAATTCCAGCTTCACTCCATACGGCCTGGAACTGGATGGTGATAATCGGGACCGTACCGGCGGCGCCGCCCTGCACTACAGGGTACGGAAACTCGCCGCCCGCCAGGAAATGTGCTGGTTCCCCACTGAGAGCCATCAGATCAGGTTCAGCCAGGATTTGCAATATGTTTTTCTGCTGCAGCGCTTGGATTGTCGCGCCGAGGCCAATGTCCGGGCGGAACAAGAAGATATTTAAGAGGTTCGACAGACTGAACTGCTGAGGTGTGCTTGGGGGCGCAGCGCTCCCAGTGCTCGTCTGAGTTAGAGCAAGAGGCCCAAATTGCTGGGTGGTTACGGTACCGATCGTATTGGCTGCGCCGGTGCTGAAGAGATTGAAGGCAAAGGATCCCAGCTTGGCGCGATCTGCTTCGGCGAAGCGCACCTTCAGCATTACCTGTTTCTGCCGAGGAGGCGCTGCGACCTGCAAGCCGTTGACTACTTCCTTGGAGAAATTGTCCGCCATTTTCAGCACCTGCTCCGCAACCGCAGGCGAGGAAACGGTCCCAACGAGCATCACCTTTCCCGCTTCCGACTGCACATCTACGGTGCTATTCGGGAAAGACTGATCCAGGGTGTTGCGCAACGGAGTTACATCCAAATCCGCGTACACATCCAGGGTTCGGTTCTGTCCCATCTCATCCCACAGCATCAGACTACTGCCGCCCGGCTGCTTGGCAGTAATTACCAATTCACGGGAGGAGGTCAACACCGATTCGATGACCGCAGGATTTCCGGTAAGAACGCGTTTGACGCGTGTCGGGGTGCGAATCAGAAGCGAGTGCCCCACCATGATGTGCACGCTCTCGGGACCCTGCTCGCCTTGCTGTCCTGAGTAGGCTTGTGTCGAGCCTTGTGGTGGCGCGGCTCGGCGCCTGTTGGGCTGAAGCAGGAGCCTGCGTCATAGCCGGTTCTTGGGCTGAAGCTCCCAATGTAGTGAGGCAAAGCGCCGTAACCCCTAGCAGCGCCAAGGACATGCTTTGCCAGAAAAGCCTTTCAGTGTTAGGTCTCTTCCGTTGCACGAGAATGCTCCGTTTCACTACTTATTATCAAAACTTGACCGTACTCTTCTTGGTACCGTCGTAAGTATCAACCTCGTAAGCGCTCGCCGTTTTGGCAGGTGCCGGCGCCGCCTTCCTGGCCACAAGCGGGGCGGTTGGAGCGGAACCTTGCAGATCCTTCAGATTCACGGGGCGCGTTGCCGGCTGAGCTTGATCGGACGCATTCCGGAGAACGAATTGCACCGTTCCCTGGTTGCTGGCCAGCAGAAGTTTTTCCGCATCACCCGGCGCGAGCAGGACCGTCACCACCTTCACATTTTGCGGCTTGCCGTTCGGGTCGGGCTGCAGCTTCTCACCGGTGCTCAAAACCTGGACGTTCTGCAAAACGGTTGTGGTCATCGGATCCTTGCCATTATCTGGGCGAAGACTGACCAGCACGTCGACGTGCGAACCGGGGAACAGAAATCCTGAGACATTGTTCAGCTCGTTGGTGACCACGGCTACCGCGCGCATACCGTCCGGGATTTTGGCGGTCAGACCGACGGTGGCTCCTGGAGCTGCCAGTAATCCATCGCGGATGGGTTCTTTGTAGGCGATGGGATACATCACAATCCTGCCAACCAATTCTTCTGGCTTGTGGAAGGTCCCATCCAACGGAGCGTTGCTTGGCCAATCCATCAGCGCCAGGTCGCCAGCCGCCAGTGGTGTACCAGTGTCCAATGGCTTGGCAGCGGCTACAATCTTGATGAGTTGCGTGTTCCCGTACTGCCGCTTGATGCGGTTATACAGAAAAAATGTCACCACCAGCGAGACAACCAACGCCATCAGCAGAGCGATACCTAGCCGACCAGTTTTCATAACCACCTCCACCATACCGCCAGGCACGCGTACAGGGTGCCGGCGGCTATCGCCAAGCCGTATGGCATGCGTAATGTCGTGGGATTGTCCAGATTCAGTTCCGGGTGCGCCTGCAGGCCAGCCCACGCATGGAACCGCAGCACCGAGCCAACATTCCTCAGGGTCGCCCCCACGCGGCGACCGTAAACTGCGTAACCGATGGCTAACACTCCCCCGCAAATCGCCGTCGCCAGAAGCACAACGCCAGTGTGACCTACGCCCACGAGAGATCCAATGGCCGCCATCAACTTTACGTCACCTGCCCCCATGGCTCGCACCGCGTAGAAAACAAGCATGACACCGCCTGCAACCAAGCAGCCCGCAATAGCAGCTGACCAGTCCTTTCCACCCGAACAGCAATCCGCGGAGCACCAATCCCAATGCAATTCCCGGATAGGTTAGGCGGTTTGGTATGCGATGCTGCTGCACATCGAAAATGGCGGCGATAACGGCCAGGGCGAGCGCGGCAAAAAGAAGAATTGAGTCTCGATCCATGGCGCATTACCGTAGACTAGAAACCAAAATCAAGAATGGAAGCAGGCTACGAGGCTAGCTGATCGGCTCGTAGCAACACGCCCGGCCAAGCGTGTTTCTCTTGGGTCTTGCGTGCAGACAGTTGCCAGTCTGTTCCGCTACTGCCTGCATAGCCTGCTTCCAACAGGCAAAGTGTGGTTAGGTCAGCTCGCCGCCGATCTGGCTAAACAGGCGCATTGATTGAGTTAGCCAACGTGCCCATACCGGCGATGGCGCCAAGGGCCACGATCAACGCGATCAGTCCGTATTCGATCAGGTCCTGGCCCGATTCTTCCTTGTGCAGGTTCTTCAACATGTTCATCATTTGAGAATCTCCTTTAATTTACAGACGATTTAGATTTGCTGTACTCCAAAGCGAGCCAAGAGTTTCTCACAAACCGCAAGGGATTGCGAGCCTTCCGATTCACTCGTCGCAATACGCCCGGCGATGCTTCCTAGGGGTGCGCGTGCAGAGGGTTTCCCTGTTCCCGCCCCCTGCCTACGCAGCCTACTTCCAACTGGTAAAACGGAACTTAAGACAGGCTCGAACCGATCTGGCTAAACAGGGCATTGATTGAGCTAGCCAACTTGCCCATACCGGCGATGGCTCCAAGGGCTACGATCAACGCGATCAGCCCGTATTCGATCAGGTCCTGGCCAGATTCTTCCTTGTGCAGGTTCTTCAACATGTTCATCATTTGGGATCTCCTCCTTGCGAACAATTTAGGTTTAAGGTTCCCGACATGCCCCTAGTGAGTCGCTGGTTTTCCCCACACCCAAAGGGCATTCGGACAAAGTAGCGCAACGCTAATTGTCATGTAGCTCGACTAATGTAGTTGGCAGAAGCATTAATCGGCAAGGAAAAAAATCTTGACGATAAACCGGGAAAAACTATAGTAACCACGTCTGGTTATTTTTTGGCCAGATACTATCCCATGAAAGTGGTAGTCAGCGCTGGAGGTGCTGGCTAAAACGTACTGGAAGCTAAACTATCTCATGAGCCCGTTTCGAAAGGAGGCACGGACTTGGTTCCCCAGCGTCTTCAGCCGCCGAGGTAACGTTCTCGACAGACGACCGAGTAGCGGGTCATCGCGTGGATACGGCGGTTCATCGGCGGGTTTCAAATTGGGATTCGGGCGGAGACACAATCATGCGAGGGCGACGCTCGGGCCAGCGGTTGCGAGGTTTGCTGCCATTCTTCTGCTGGGAAAAAACAACTGCACAAGCATCATAGCCAAGAGAGACCCGAGCAGCATCCGAACCATTATCCCCGGCAGGAGCCACGCTATCGTCTTACCAAGGGGAGACGTATGCCATAGGATGATACCCACCCCATTAGCAATCCACGATCCGACGAGGGCAACCCGCATCGCTGCCAGTGTAAGTTGATTGACCCAGTCGTGAACTGGGATTAGACCGGCGGTGTCTTCAGCCCACACAACCGGTATCAGCAGCATGACAGCGTTATAGGTCTGATAGGGGACGATGAGGTCGAAGATGACCACGGAAAACGCTGCCTGAAAAAGCAGGTCAGATGTCCGATGTACCCAGAGGGTGGCGACCAAGGCGATAAATAATATAACCGAGATAGCTATCCCGAGCTGGTTACCGAAGATAGAAACGACAAGCGAGGGCTGGATATAGTGTAAGTAGGCATGGAGCGCAGCGATCCATTCTCGCATCCATCCTGGGCTTACGGCAGTGGTGATCGCCAGGGTCACCAACGAGAAAGCGCCCAAAGAAATTATGAATTGTTTCCTTTCATGCCACTTTGCGAGAGCCCACCCCAGCATTGGCAGCAATATGGGAAGTGCAATCTGGGGCTTTCCAGTAGACAGCACCGCCAAAATAGCAGCCGGGATCAGGTGGCCTGCGCGGAGCAGTGCAAAGCTGCCTACGGCCAAACCGAAGAACAACAACACCGGTTGTCGCGATTGCAGGTCATAGATCACAGGATAGCTGGAGAAAGTGAGGACGCAATAAAGCGCGGTGGTTCTGTCCCACTTTCCTCTCAGCCAGCCGACCGACAGAGCTGTAAGAACGGCGAATAGGCAGAACGCGATCCCGCTGGCGGTGCGAAAATCGAGCAAACCCAGTGGCATAACTGGGAACGTGGCGTGAACTGGATAGACGAATCGCTGCTCGACTCGGGTGCCGATCGCCTTGGCGGTTGCGCCATAGGCCGCTAGCTCATTCTCTTCCGTGACCCTGACGCTGTAAGGATCACGCCGCTGCAATATGGCTCTGCTCCCGTTCCACAGCGGGTAGAAATCGACCACAACGCCAGGTTTGAGACCCAAGCGGACCTCAGATGAATAGCAGATTGCATAGTACCAGCACGCTGCCAAGCACAGGCCGGCAAGGATTGCGATGCGGGGCTTCATTTCTCGCGGCGTTTCCTTCTCTCCCTTTTTTGGGTCACCAAACCCCGCGTCACTAGGTGAACGTCGGTTTCTGGATTTCCGCCAGCAGGTGCATCCCGCCTCATCTGAGAGATGACGGATTATAGGGTAAGGGATAAACCGCGATTCCCACAACGTCGCACAAGGAGGCGATCCGCCCTTATGTCCATTTTATGGTTACGATACGTAAACTACCCTGTTTCGCGCCGGCGACAAGGGCTGTCATTTGGGATCACGCTAATCACAGTCAGATCTGTGTGACCCTATGTCAGTGTGCACTGTTGGCCGTATCGCACGCTATTTCGTAGTGGCAATCACAGCGCGCTTTCCGCTATAAGTTAGGCTAAGAAGCGCAACAACCCCGATTGAGGACAAAAGAAAGGCCCGCCACACCGTGAGTTGTTCAATTGCTCAACGCCACGAAAGTTCACGATTCAACCACCTGATGGCAGCGACAGTAACATCCCTCCTCCTCATCGATTTGGTTTTGGCGCGGCTCGTTCGCCAAAACGTCTGGGAGGAATTACGTGTTCTGGCACATTTGTCGGTGGGGAATTTCGGCCTGTGGGTGCTAATCGCGGCCTACTGTTATTGCCGCTGGCGTGGGGCGGGTATGGAGAAATTGGGCGACATTTCCCAACTGGCGGCCTGGGTGCTACTTGTCATCCCAGCTATTGGCTTTCTCATCCCAGCCGCCGGCAGAAGTCCTTGCCCGCTGGTCGACAGCGCACTGGCAAGAATTGATGCCGGCATGCACTTCCAAACTGTCACAGTTGTTCGCTTGGTTTCGCATCTTCCGCGGCTGCGACTTGGGCTGGCTATCGCATACGCGTTGGTCCCGCTATTAATCGTAGGTTCGCTCTTGGTTCCGACATTGAGCGGGCGCGTGGTAGATTCGCGCCGTTTCGTCCTCGCAGTCATAATTGCGGCGGTAGTAACCGCTGCGCTTTTCGCATTGTGGCCAGCAGCCGGTCCGTGGACAGTCGAAGGTTTCGTGCCCACAAAAAGTCAGACAGTAGTGACTGACGACTTGTCTTTACTCAAGTCGACTAAACCCCTACCGGCGAAAGCCGGAGGTGCTGTGGTGGCCTTTCCCTCATTCCACGTCATCCTCGCAGTGTTGTCGGTTGTCGCCATGTGGCATGTGCGCTGGGCGCGCTGGCCTGCGTTCGCCCTTGGCCTGCTGATTTGCGTTTCGACCATCACTACCGGTTGGCACTATTTGATCGACGTGTTCGGCGGCCTAGCTGTGACCTACCTGGCGCAAGCGACCGCTAACCTTATTCTAAGGCCGGAGCTATCACCGGCCACCCCGGCGATGACTCGCGACGGCGCCGAGATCCCGGCAGCGGTCTGCTAAGCACGCCGCGTGGCCGGCTGATTTAAAGATTGAGTAAAGGTGTATCGATTAAGGTGTCGGCTCTGTCAAGGACTTCTTTGGGCGCACTTCACAATCGCTCGGAGAAGAGTGCTATTTCGCTCTAGCTGAAAACATTCACCTGGCTCAGCTAAGGTCAAAATGATGGAAGATTCGTTGGCTGAAACCCCGGCTCCGGCTGCTACATCTGCGACCCCGCCAATCCGGAAATCAGCTGTCATGCGGCACCGCAACTTCTTCCCTTTTCCTCTCCTGTGGTTCTCCATTGTCGCCCTGGAGATTTCCGTGCTGGCGGGTTTGCGCATAGCAGAGGCCGATATATGGTTTCATCTGCGCAACGCGCAGGAACTTCTAACTCGGCACTCCTTCTTACGCACAGAGTTGTACACCTTCACCACCGCGGGCGCGCCGCTGCTGGATCACCAATGGCTCTCGGAACTGCCGTACTACCTAGCGTTCCACGCCTTCGGCCTGCGTGGCCTGCTAGCGGTGTACTTGGTTCTTCTCTGGCTGATCTTCGCGGCAGTCTATTACCTGGCACTGCAGCGGGGCGCAAACAACGGTGACGCGGCCTTAGTCACCATGGCCGGAGTTGCACTCGGTTGCTACTCCTTCGGGCCACGAACACACCATTTTGGCTGGTTCTGCTTGGCCGTTCTGCTCCTCGTGCTGGAACTCTTTCAGCGAACTGGCAAGGGTCTTTGGGTGCTGCCGCCGCTGTTCGCCCTGTGGATCAACTTGCATGGCTCTTGGGTTTTTGGGTTTGTCGTGATGGGGGTGTATATCGTTTCCGGCCTGGTGGAAGGCCAATGGAACCACGTGGTGGCCGAGCGCTGGACACCGGTACAACTCAGGAAACTCCTGCTGGCGTTCGCCGCCTCTGCGGTTGCGCTATTGCTCAACCCATACGGATACAAATTGGTGTGTTATCCCTTTGAACTCCTGCACCGTCAAAGCGCGGTCCTCGTCAACACGGCAGAGTGGCAATCCGTGGACTTCAACACCTTATACGGCAAGTTGGCGATGGCGATGATCCTCGGCTTGCTTGCTGCCGCGTGGTTTTCTCGCCAGCCCTGGCGGCTTCGCGACATCTTGTTGATCTCGTTTGCAGTGTGGGCGTCGCTGACCCACGTGCGTTTTCTGATCTTTGCCGCCATCATCCTGGTGCCGATTCTTGCCCCACGCCTGCGATTGTTTGCACCGTATGATGCGGAAAAGGACAAGCCCTGGTTGAACCTGGCGATGACAGCTGCCATAGTGGGCATCATGCTGTGGGCGCTCCCTACTACTGCAAAGCTCCAGGAACCTATGGACTCGCAACTTCCCCACGATGCACTGCGTTTCATACAGCAGAGGCACATTACCGGACGCCTGTTTAGTTGGGGGGCTGCCAGCGGATATATCGAGTTTTATGCGCCCACAATTAAGACTTTTGCCGATGGCCGACTCGATATTTTTGTGTATAACGGAGTCCTCGATGACTACTCTAAGATAACCGCAATTGAGAGGCCCCTCGACTTGCTCGACAAGTACCGGATTGACTACGTGCTTTTTCCGGTGAACAGGCCCCTTACCTATGTGCTTGATCACAGCGCAGAATGGCGCCCGATTTATGAAGATCGAGTGGCAAAGCTCTACGAGCGAGCACCCGCGGCGGCGGCAGCTCTGTCTGGCTCAAGATAGATGATAAATCCCTCGATTCAAGGTGCAACTTCCACCAGCCCCTCTGGAGCTTCGGCGTTTGGGAAAGCACCCGAGGTGCGGACCCGCAACTTCTTCCCGTTTTCCATCTTGTGGTTTTCCATCGTGGCGCTGGAGATCTCCCTGCTAGCCGGCGCGCGCATTGTGGACCCCGATATATGGTTTCACTTGCGCAACGTGCAGCAACTTCTGACCAGCCACGCATTCTTGCATGCCGACTCGTACACGTTCACTAGCATGGGCGCACCGCTCCTGAACCATGAATGGCTTTCGGAATTGCCATATTATGCCGCCTTCCAGGCCTTTGGCCTGCGTGGTTTGCTGGCCGTAGATCTGGTTGTTTGGTGGCTCATTTTCGGGGGGGTGTATTACCTGGCGTTGCGACGGGGCGCCAACTTCGGCGAGGCAGCCCTGGTTACCATGGTCGGGGTGGCGCTGGCGGCTTATGATTTCGCACCTCGAATGCGGGATTTTGGCTGGCTTTGCATGACGCTGCTGTTCCTGGCGCTGGAACGTTTTCGGCGAACCGGTAAGGGGCTCTGGGTGCTGCCGCCGTTATTCGCCCTGTGGATCAACCTGCACGGTTCCTGGGTTTTCGGGTTTGTGGTGATGGGCATCTATTTCGCTTCCGGCCTGGTCGAAGGGCAGTGGAACAACGTAGTGGCCGAGCGCTGGTCGTCGGCCCAACTCCGAAAAATACTGGTGGCGTTCGCGGCATCACTGCTCGCGCTTTTCGCTAATCCATACGGCTACAAGCTAGTACGCTATCCCTTTGAGTTTTTGTTCGGCCTAAAGACCAACCTCGAAAACTCGGTGGAATGGGGGTCGGTGAACTTCCACACCGGATATGGCAAGCTGGCGATGGCCATGATCTTGGCATTGCTCGCTGCCGCATGGTTCTCCAGCAAGCCCTGGCAACTTCAAGACGTTCTGCTGGTGGCATTCGCGCTCTGGATGTCACTGAACCACCTTCGATTTCTGCCGTTTGCCGCCATTCTTCTGGTCCCCATTCTTAGCTCCCGCCTGCAACTCTTTACAGATTATGACCCGAAGAAAGACAAACCCTGGCTGAACCTTGCGATGACCGCAGTCATAGCGGGCGTAATTCTATGGATGTACCCGAGTGCCGCACAACTGCAAAACGAGATAGACACCCAGTACCCTCGCGATGCCCTGCATTTCATGCAGCAGGAGCAGATCACGGGGCGCCTCTTCCATGATTACCTTTTCGGGGGCTATCTGGAGTGGAACGCGCCGGCTCTAAAAACCTTTGCGGACGGGCGAACCGATATTTTTATTTACAATGGCGTTCTTAACGATTACCTGGAGATCATTAGAATCGAAAGGCCGTTTGAGTTATTGGACAAGTATCGGATTGGTTATGTACTGTTTCCCATCAACACGCCCCTTTCGTACCTATTGGATCACAGCGCCAGCTGGCGGACGATTTACCAAGACAAAGAGGTGAAGCTTTACCAGAGAGTGCCCGTGACAGCTACATCCCGAGAGGGACTGGCGAATTAGAGAGGCAGGACCTGACTGCGCCGCAATCGACGCAAATGCCTTGCGTCTCTTGTTCAGCTCGTCTCACGTTTGGGAATGGCAGACGTAAATGGATGTGTCGCCGATTGATCGGGCCAGAGTGTATCCGTGAGCGAGAAGTGAGCTTTTCATCCTGTCCCCCATCACCTCCTCCAGCTGATGGTTTTGGTTCCCCAACACCACGATACAGGGCACATGAGCGGCAAAAGTGCTGTCGATTTCGGCGGGCGAAAGGATGTGATACCGCGCCCTCTGCTCAGGAGTGAGCTTCTCCGAGACGGGCAACGTATAGTCATTTTCGAACCCCGCGTACGGACCTGCTTTGGTTGCAAAAACATATCCAGGCCAGAAGCTGGCCACCATTTCACCGGAACTGGCAATTTCGTCAATCGCTCGAGACACCTCGAGGACTCGTTGCAGCCTCCAGTCGCCCTTATCCCGAGCCCATCGTACGCCCGAGATGCCATCGCCAGTGATCAGATATTTGCGGAAATCAGATGCTGACGCGCTGAGATAGACGGCTAACAGTGCAACGCAAGCGACCGCCCCAACCACCTTTTCTCGCTCTGATTCCAAGCGCGCGAACAACTCGTTTGCAACGCATACGGCACTCACGATTAAGAAGGGCACGCATAATGAAAAGTATCCCGGCGCCGCAGGCGTCGGCAGGAGAGAGAGGATACCCAAGATGATGGCAATCTGAAAGGCGAACCGCGGAGGATATCTGCGCGTGCCTATTGAGAAGACAAACCCCAGGCTGAGGAAAAACAAAATGCTGTTTTGAATCCCATTACCCTCCGGACCCCCTAAGAAGAACATGAGAAGTACGACAAGTTTCTCTTGCCACATCCCAATCAGGCCCGCATTCGTCCTAATCGCATGGTATCCCAGGTTGTTGAACAGAAACGCATCAGGAGAGGAGACGAAAAAGTAGAGGCAGGGCACCATTGCGATGCTAAAACCACCGAGGAACCAAAGAATTGAGGTTAACCTGGCGCCCCTATCCGAAGTGTGAAAGATCCACCATAGGAACAGCGGGATCGACAGAAACAAATAGGAACGAGTGTCAACGCTCAAACCAAGCAATAATCCGCCAGCCGCGATTAGCCATGGAGAAGACTTTGCGGAGGGGCGGCTGACAGCCACGTACGCAGAGAAAAGGAACAGCTCCGCCAGAGGAAAGGTTGTTACCACCGTGAAACAGGCGAAGACAAGCGTGCACGAGGCAAACATAACCGCCGCAGCAACCCCTGCGAGCCAGCTTCGCGTCTGCTGGCAAACATGCCCGTATAGGAGAGTACCGAGCATAGCCGTCAGCAAAGAGGACAACAGTCGTCCTGAGGTCCACGATACTCCGAAGCACTTCATCCACAATGCGTAGACGTAAGGCAACAAGGGCGCCTGCTGATAAAAGAAGTCCAAATACGGTGTTTTGTGCATGAGGACCAGGCGCGACGCCAGCAGATAGAAGCCTTCGTCTCCATTGAGGAATCGGTGGCGGCCAACGAAGGTGAAGAACAGGATCTGCAGCAAAAGTACGGGGACCAGTAACAGTTTCGCTCCGCGGGTCATGGGATCCTGATTAATTGATGAGAGCGGAAGTTTTGTGTTTTGCCCAAAAGGAGCCTTTCCTGACTGTCTCACGGTTTGGAACAGCAGACGTAAATGAATGTGTCTCCGATCGATCGGACGAGAGTGTACCCATGGTCACGAAGGGACCGGCTGGCTGTGTCTTCCATCTCACTCCCTCCGAGCGGGCTTCCCAGCACAACGATTCGTGGCACATGGGCGGCAAAATTGTTCTCGATTTCGGCGGGTGAAAGGATGTGATACCTCGTTCTCTGTTCTGAAGTGAGCTTCTCCGAGATGGGTAAACCATAGTCATTTTCAAATCCTGGGAAAGGGCGGGCTTTGGTTTGAAAAATGTAGCCAGGCCAAAAACTGGCTACCATTTCATCGGGACTCGCAACCTGGTCAATGGCCTCCGACACCTCGATGATGCGTTGCAGCCGCAAGTCGCCCGTGTCGAAGGCCCATCGCGCAACCGTGATGCCCTCGCCAGTGATGAGATACCTGCGGAAGTAACTAACGGATGCGCCAAGATATATGACCGACAGTGCAATACAAACGGCCGCTCCAACCAGCTTTTCTCGTCTGGATTCCAAAGTCACAAACAAGTGGTTCGCCACACATACAGCACTCACCAGAATGAAGGGGGCACATAAACAGAAGTATGCCACGTGAGCAGGCGTGGGGAGAAGAGAGATGATACCCAGGACGACGGCAATCTGAAAGGCGAACCGCGGAGGGTCTCGGCGCGTGCCCATTGAGAAGACAAACCCCAAGCTGATGAAAAACAAAATGCTGTTTTGAATCCCATTACCCTGTGGACCAACCAAGAATACGATGAACACGACGGCAAGCTTGTCTTGCCACATCCCGATCAGGCCCGCATTCGACCGAATCGCATGGTATCCGAAGTTATTGAACAGAAACGCATCGGGAGAGGAGATGAAAAAGTAGAGGCAGGGCACCATTGCGATGCTAAAACCACCGAGGAACCAGAGAATTGAGGTTAACCTGGCACCCGTATCCGAAGTGTGAAAGATCCACCATAGGAACAGCGGGATCAACAGAAGCAAATAGGAACGAGTATCAACGCTCAAACCAAGCAATAATCCGCCAGCCGCGATTAGCCATGGAGAAGATTTTGCGGAGGGGCTGCTGACAACCACATACGCAGAGAAGAGGAATAGCCCCGCCAAAGAGAACGTATGGACAATCGGGAACCAAGGAAAAACAAGCGTGCACGAGGCATACATAACCGCCGCAGCAACCCCGGCGCGCCAGCTTCGCGTCTGCTGGCAAACATGCTGGTATAAAAGCCCACCGAGCAGAGCTGTTACCAAAGCGGCAAAACTTCGCGCTGAGGCCCAAGACACTCCGAAGAACTTCATCCACAATGCATAGACGTAAGGCAACAGCGGCGCTTGGGTATAAAAAAAATCCAAATACGGTTTCTTATGCATCAGGACCAGCCGCGACGCAAGCAGATAGAAACCTTCATCTATATGGACAATTCGGTACCGGGCGACGAAGATGAAAAAAAGTACCTGGAGTAGAAGTACTGGAACCAGTAGCCACTTAGCTGTGCGTGTCATAAGGTGGGCTGACGATTCATGTAGGCCGCGATTTCCTTTTCTTGATGCGGCTCATTGTATCCCGTTTTTGCTTGCTCGGATGCTGCTAAAACGGGCTTCATCGTGCAGCGCCCTACAGCGTGTTTCAAGAATCGTCTGAGAGCAGCGGACTCATTCCTTCGGGTCCGAAGCTCCAGAAATCATGTTTGAAACACGCTCTAAGGAACTCTCCTCCGGCGGAGGCTTTAAGGTTGCCGGCCTCTCAAAGAGGGCTGAGCGTTAACCGATCAAAGTCAAAAGCAACGGCCACGTACCGCAGTGCGATAGACCCGTGTGCCTAAGACCGAGAAAGACACATGCGGGATTTGTGGTTGCCGACGAGGCTCGTGGCTGGGATACTGTCACCGGGAGAGCTGAAAGGACGTCTGTTGCCGACTCAATCATATTCGCCACAATCAGAGACAGCCCCGGCCGCCAGCACTTCAGGGACTGGTTGGGCGGCAAACGTCTTCTCTTTTCCCGTTATGTGCATGTTCTTACTGGCGAGTGTGATCTTTGCGTATTCTCCACGAGGGATTGGGATTGGGGAATCGGATATCTGGTGGCATCTGCGCAATGCCCGTAATCTTCTGCAATACCACTCTTTCTCCCCTATAGACACTTACTCGTTTACGGCGGCTGGATCGCCCTGGATTAGTTACCAGTGGCTCTCGGAGATTCCGTTTTTTCTTGCTTTCAAGGCGATGGGACTGCAAGGGATCCTCCTGGTTTATTCCGCAGTAATGGTGCTCATTTTTGCTGGCGTTTATTACCGGTCATGCCGTGCCGGCGCGGATTGCAAGGACGCCGCAGTCGCAACCTTAGGAGGGATTTGTATTGGATGCGTGTCGCTGGCTCCTCGCACGCTGCTGTTCGGCTGGCTGTGCCTGACCGGATTGCTGCTGCTGCTGGACCATTTCAGACGGACGGGAAAGGGCCTGTGGCTGCTGCCGCCGTTGTTTGCCCTCTGGGTCAATCTGCACGGATCATGGGTCTTCGGAATGGTAGTCCTGGTGGCTACCATCGCCTCTGGGCTAGTGGAAGGAGAATGGGGTCTAGTGATGGCCACACGCTGGAGCCCGGTGGAGTTGAAGAAACTGCTGCTGGCTTTTGCCGCTTCGCTGGCTGCGCTCTTCGTCAGTCCCTTCGGCTATAAACTGGTGCTGTACCCATTCGAGTATATTTCCCGCAAGCAAGGGGGCATGCAATATGCCCAATACTGGGCTTCTGTGGACTTTGGCACCACCAATGGCAAGCTGGCGTTGATCTTGATTTTTGCCTTGCTGGCTGCCGCCTTGTTCTCCCGCCTCCGTTGGAGGCTGGACGAGGTACTGCTGACGGCGTTTGCCCTCTGGCAGGGGTTGTCGCACCTGCGATTTCTGGACTTCGCCGCCATAATCATCGTCCCGATCCTTGCGCCACGGCTGAAGCTGTTTCCGCCCTATGAGCGCGAACTGGACAAACCATGGCTTAACGCAGCTATTATGGCCGCTATCGTAGGCTCGCTAATCTTCTTCTTTCCGAAAGAGCTAGAGCTACAACAGCAGGTGAACAATGAGTATCCGGTCGCTGCGCTGGAATTCATGCAGCGTCAGCACCTCAACGGAAGGATCTTCAACTCCATTGAATTCGGCAACTATATGGAATGGAACACACCAGAGTTGAAGCCTTTTGTTGACGGGCGTGAGGATATATTTGTGCACAAAGGAATCTTTGACGACTATCTCCTCGCCGTGGTTATGAGGCAGCCCTTCGAGGTCCTGGACAAGTACCGAATCGACTATGTCTTCTTAGAGCGGACATGGCCTCTGGCGTATCTTCTTGAGCACTCTCCATCATGGCGCTTGGTTTACTCTGACAACGTTGCTGTGCTGTTCGAACGCACGCTACACTGCGGCTGCGCCGTTGAAAGGCCACTCGAATTAAGTCGAAATGAGATAGGAGAGAACATCTGATTGCCCGCGACCTCACATTCGCCACAATCAGAAACAATCCCGCTGGCCGCCAGTACCTCCTGGACCAGTTTGGCAGGCCGCGTCTTCTCTTTCCCGGTTATGTGCATGTTCCTGCTGGGCGGCGGCGATCTTCGGGTTTTCTGTAAAACAGATCGCGGAACCGGACATCTGGTGGCATCTGCGCAACGCCGCGTATCTCTTCCAACACCACTCGTTTCCCAACGTGGACACTTACTCGTTTGGGGCGGCGGGGTCGCCCTGGATTAACTTCGACTGGCTCTCGGAAGTCCCCTATTTTCTGGGTTTCAAGGCCATGGGACTACAAGGCCTTCTGCTGGTGTATTTCGCAGCCCTGGTGCTGATCTACATCGGCGTTTATTACCGGTCATGCCAGGCTGGCGCCGACTGCAAGAACGCTACCGTCGCCACTTTGCTGGCTATTTTTCTTGGGGTCGTGTCCATCGGTCCTCGCACGCTGCTGTTTGGCTGGCTCTGTATGACGGGGCTGCTGCTCATGCTGGACCGTTTTCGGCGGACCGGCAAGGGACTTTGGCTCTTGCCGCCATTCTTTGCCCTGTGGATCAACTTTCACGGCTCCTGGGTTTTTGGCATGATCGTGCTGGCGCTAACGATCGCCTCCGGCCTAGTGGAAGGGGAGTGGGGTTTGGTTTTGGCGCGCCGGTGGACCCCCGCAGAGTTAAGAAAACTGCTACTGGTATTTGTGACTTCGCTAGCTGCTCTGTTTGTGAATCCCTTTGGCTACAAGCTGGTGCTATACCCATTTGACCTTCCTCTCCGACAGCAAACGGTTATGCAGTATGTCAGTGAGTGGCGGTCGGTCGACTTTAGTACTGGGGATGGCAAGATCGCTTTGATCATGATCTTAGCGTTACTGGCGGCCGCGTTGTTCTCCAGTCGTAGCTGGAGGCTGGACGAGGTATTGTTGACGGCGTTTGCTCTGTGGGCTGCGCTCTCGCATGTTCGGATCTTGTTCTTCGCGGGCCTGATCCTGGTACCGATACTGGCACCACGTCTGAAGCTATTTCCCCCCTACCAGCGGGAACTTGATAAACCGTGGCTTAACGCCGGTATTATGGCTGCCGTTGTTGGGTCGCTAATCTTCTTCTTTCCGTCAGCGGCACAGCTACAGCAGAAAGTGGATGAACAATACCCCACGGCCGCACTTGAGTTTATGCAGCGGCAGCACGTCAATGGAAGGATCTTCAATCAGTACATGTGGGGCGGGTACATGGAGTGGAATGCTCCCGAATTGAAGGCTTTTGTCGACGGCCGCGCGGATATCTTCGCGTATAACGGGGTGCTGGTTGACGATCTCAAGGCGATGGCAATAGAAAAGCCGTTCGAGATCTTGGACAAGTATCGAATAGACTATACCCTCTTACCGCCGAACACGCCGCTGGTCTACCTTCTGGAGCATTCCGAGGCTTGGCATATGATTTACGCTGACAAAGTTGCAGTGCTACTCGAACGCACGCCATCGACTGCGGCACCGTCGAAACGCCTCTCGAATTAAACCGAAATGAGATAACTCCGCGGTGGGCCAGACGTGCGGCCAGCGGTGTTCCTAGTCTGCAACCGCTTCTGCGTTGCTGCGAATCGCTTCCGCCTGATTGCCCTTGCCCCACGTGGCATAGAGGTACCAGGCAAGCCAGGCTGGCACGGTCCACAGGTAAAACGCGGAAGCCATCCGACCAACGGTGCACACTTCGATCAGAGCGATACCGGCAATCAATCCAATTGGCACAATCGACCGCCCCGAGTCCACCGCCCGATAAACTCCCGCCAAAACAGCCGGAAGCAGCACGGCTTCGTCGCTGAACCAGGCATAGGGAGTACACGCCGCAGAGACGAGAAGTACCAACAGCCCTTGATCCATCCAATTCCACCGCGCACGCCGGCTGTAGAAATACCAGATAGCCCAACCGCAAGCAGCGGTCTCTGGCAGGAATTGCAGCCAGACAGCATTACGATCTACCAGAAAACGAAAGGTCACACTGAGAGTCGGCACGAACGCATGAAGAACTCTAGCGGTGCTCATCATATCGAAATATTGAGCCCACACATGAATGTCGAAATAGAGTGTAAGCGCGCAACTGGCAAGCAGGGCGACGGCAAATCCAATGAGGATCTGGTACGACTTTCGATTCACCATCCATAGGAGCAGCACGAGGGCGAAGGGTAGAAACAGGTGCGGTTTCATGGCGCAGGGCAGCAGAGCTGCGCCGGCAAGGTAAGGCCAGGATTCGTGAAAGTAGAGAAAAAGCACGACGCCGAGTAAAAGAAAGATGCCAATCTGACCGGCCATCAGACAGGCCACTGCGGGAGCAAACAAGTAGCCGCAGAAGTGTAATCCGCTGTCCGGGCGTCCATGCAGGATCCCAAGAATCCAAATTGATACCAAGAGACTGGCAGTGAGAGCGGCCAACCACAAAACAAGTCCCACCTTTGGGCTCACGAAGCCGAGTGGCAACATCAGAAAAAATGCGACTGGGGGACTAAGTGTGACCTTGGGTTGGTTGCCGCTGAGCCCCACGGCACGCTGCAGTCGCCATATAGCCGTTGGATCGTAAGGATTTGCGCCGTGAACGAGTTGCTGTCCGGCCGCCCAGTATTCGATGAAATCCCGTTCCGTTGCGTTCTTGTCCGTCAGAAAGGTGACAAACATTCCAACCACAAAGCAAGCACAGGCAAGGACGATGCAAGCAGCCGCAACAACACGCCACGGACTTTTTTTCACTGGCTTGCTCCGATCAGGTAGACGAGAGCGCCCACGACGCTCCGTTGGCAACGCACGCCTACAAAGAACAGGCGCCAGTGCGCTTTTCGGGATGCACTCTGCATTCTATCTCCTAGCCCCCGAGGCGAACCGAAACAGCCTCTGACATACCTTCTTGAGCACTATCCCGGGGCGGCGTCCAATTTATTCTGTTAGAGTTGCGGTGCTGTTTGAACACACGCCAGCAACTGCGGCGGCTGAAACGCCGTTGAAGATCCAGCCGAATTGAATCGGAATGCGATTGGGAAGGATGCCTGTTGCCAACCAGTTCATATTCACCATCGGAGAAAGCCCAGCCAACCGCCAGCACGTCCTGGATTGGTCTGGCAGCCGACGTCTTCTCTTTCCCTGTTATGTGCGTGTTCCTACTGATAGCGGTAATCTTTGGATATTCTTCTCGGGGAATCGCAGAACCGGACATCTGGTGGCATCTGCGCAACGCCCGTAATCTCTTGGAGTATCACTCCTTCTCCCGCATAGATACTTACTCGTTTACGGCAGCAGGGTCGCCCTGGCTCAGTGACCAGTGGCTCTCGGAGATCCCATTTTATCTAGGCTTCAAGGCAATGGGACTGCGAGGCCTTCTGGCGGTATATTTCGTGGTCTTGGTGCTGATCTACGTTGGCGTTTATTACCGGTCATGGCGAGCTGGCGCCGATTGCAAGGACGCCGCAGTCGCTACTTTGGGGGCGATTTGCTTGGGCGGCGTGTCGATGGCTCCTCGCACACTGCTATTCGGCTGGCTGTGCATGATGGGGTTGCTGCTCGTGCTGGACCGTTTTCAGCGGACTGGAAAAGGTCTTTGGCTACTGCCGCCATTGTTTGCTTTATGGATCAACCTGCACGGTTCCTGGACGTTTGGCGTGGTCGTGCTAGTGCTAACCATCGCCTCCGGCCTAGTGGAAGGGGAGTGGGGTTTGGTCGTGGCGCGCCGGTGGACTGCCGGAGAGTTAAAAAAACTGATACTGGTATTTGTGACTTCGCTG
>CAWHXN010000023.1:0-12825 GCA_963833305.1 uncultured Acidobacteriaceae bacterium
GATTATCACTAGCTATCTCAGCCTGAGATTGCTGGTGTAAGAGGATTTCTCAACAGTATCCGGACAAACCGTTCCCACCTCAGCCCCGGAGTGCTCATCACAGCAATGCCCGTAGAACCTGGGGGCAAGCGCAATTCAAAAGGTCTTAAACTGAGATTTCACAGCACTCCGATCCGACTCCGGTGAGGTACCACACCATGCGAAAGCTTGGAATTTTACTGTGCGTTTTGGGAATGCCGTGCGTTGTGTCAGCTCGCAGCAGTCATGTCGCGTGGGACAACCTGAACACGCTGGCAGCGGGGCAAAAGATTCAAGTGGTTGAAGGGAACTCGAAGAAGGACTCCGGGACCTTCTTGAATTTTTCGGACACGGCGATCTCGCTGCAAGGGAAGTCAGGCGCGCAGACGATCCAGCGGCAAGATGTTCGCAGCGTGAAACTCATGGAAGATAAGCATCGCTTGCGCAACACCCTCATCGGCGGCGCGGTGGGCGCGGGGGTAGGCGCTGGGATAGGCGCAGCTGCATACCAGCCATGTTCGCCTACCAATACCTTTTGCATGAACCCTGGTGGGAGGGGCCTCCCAGCTGCGGTAGGCGCAGCATTTCTTTGGGATCATAAACACCACCTTTTAGAAAAAACATTTATTCCAGGTGATGTTGCATCGACCGATTGAGCTGGCACGACTTATCGTCCACTGGAAATCAACGGGCTTAGTCGGTGGGCCAAACGCCGAGTTATTGTTTCTGCAGGATGCGCCACCGCCAAGCGCCAACGAACAAAGCCCAAGCCAAGCCGAATGCGTACCACGACGTGATAGCGGGAACCAGGGGCAGTACCACTGGATTCTTGCGTTGCTTGAACCGTCCGATTCAGAAAATGCTTTGATACGCGCAACTATGGCGGGAAATTCATGCGGCGCACGAGGGCTTGAAAGCGTGGGTCGGAACGCAAAGCATCCCAGCCTAGATAGGACTTAATGTCAACCATCCACTGATCATGCTCTTCGAAAGCGCGTTGTAGCCGTGCCATTGCTTCATCCTTTTCGCCCAGGCCGATGTATGCCTCAACAAATACAGCATTAGAAACATAGTGCTCTCGCGATCTTTCCTTCAACTCATCGATCAGCTTCACAGCTTCAGGCTTCCTCCCCGCAAGCCCGTAGACAGAGGCCAGGTTCGCAAGTGGAACCGGGTCCCGTCTCCTATCCACTTCACGCTCCAGCGCGGCAATAGCTTCTGGATACATTTTCGTTTCCCGGTAGCACCAACCCAAGCCGAAATCACCTAAACCGGGATGAGAAGCGTTTAGCTCGTTGAACTGCGCAATCGCGGAGTCGTATTGGCGCGATGCAAGGGTTACAAGTCCCAGCACTTCCCGAATCCGAAGGTCTCTCGGGTTCAATTCGGCCGCGTAGGCCACCTGCTTCATGGCTTCGTCGTTTCGTCCTAAGGACTGCAGAAAACGTCCATACTGCTCATGAGCAGGCGCGTAGTTGGGACTGAGCTCAACCGCGAGTTTGTACTGCCGCTCGGCTTCCGACCAATTCCAGTCGTCGAGTTCTATTGTCTCGGCGAGCACGAAATGAGCCTCCCCGAGTGCGGGATCAACTTCCACCGCCCTCGTGGCCGCCGCCTTGGCCAGAGGCAGCGTTTCTTTAGCAGGGCGGCTGCCACTCCAAGGATTACCGAGCTCAATATAGGCGTCTGCCATCCCGGCGTATGCCGGCCCATATTCAGGGTCCTTGGCGGTGGCCCGCCTGAAGTAACTGATTGCTCTGAGAAGGTCCTCCTCGGTGTAGTGGGTTGTGGTGGCGGGCCATTTATTTCGGACATGCAAGGCACGGAAGTAATCGTCCTGAGCTTCAGGATCTACCGGGCGGGAACCCGCCAGACGGGCATACTCGTGCGGTTTCAGTTTGACTTGGATTTCATCCGTGACTGTGCGCGCAATCTCCGCCTGCAGCTGCAGCACGTCGCGGATGTCTCGGTTGTATTGGTCGGTCCACAGCTGGCTTTCGGGAGCAACCTGGTCGAGGTGGACGATGACGCGGACGCGATCGCCCGAGCGCTCGACCGAACCTTCCAAAACAGCATCCACATTCAGTTCCCGAGCAATTTCCTGCAGCGACTTGGTGCTGCCCTTGTATTGCATTACGGACTGGCGGGAGATCACGCGTGGGGTACTAATTTTACCAAGCTCAGTGATCAGCTCTTCCGTCATCCCGTCGGCAAAATAATCCTGTTCGGGGTCGCCGGAAAGATTTGCAAAAGGCAGGACCGCCAGAGCTTGAATATTGGGCTTCGCTCGTTCGGGGAGCCGACCGCGCCCGCGCTGAACATTCAGCGCCAACAAAACGGCCGCGATACCTAAAACGACCAGTAGCCCCAGCGCCGCCCACAGCGGCCATTGCTTTCGCGGCAGCAAATTCCCCGCTCCGGGCAATCCCGCCCCGCCTTCCGCTGCCGCGTCCCGTACTTTCTCCGCCGAAGGTTCGGCGGCAAATCGGTAGCCCTTCCCTGGTACCGTCCGCAGAAATCGCGGATTCTCTGGATCTTCCTGTAGTGCCAAGCGTATCTTGCGCACGGCCGTGTTGATGCCGTTGTCTCCGTCTACGAAAACATCCTTGCCCCAGATCTGTTCAAGGATCTCCTTGCGCGTGACCAGTTCTCCGCGCCGCTCCACCAGTAGATTCAACAAGTCGAAGGGAATCCGTTCCAGGTGAACAATGCTGCCGCCGCAACGCAGCTCGTAGGCTCTGCGATCCAGCTCGAAGTCCTCGAAATGGATGGTCTCAGCGGGCATGCGGGCTGCCAGCGATTCGTGGCGGTATTCTACCTCGATAACTCCGGATGGGGTAGGTGTAACTAAAAGTTACGCGTTACGTGCTTTATAATTTCTTCAGCAAATCTTCAGCCTCGCTCCATTGCGTCCAAGCCCTTTCCCGACGATCATCCGCGCACCACCCAGCACCACCCACGAGAAAGTTAGTGGCTCGGATTTCCGCGCGAGTTCGGTTTCGGTAAAAGGAGAATCAACGTGAAAACGCTTCTTGCGAAAGCGGCCCTCGCTGTTACAGCCCTACTACTTGTCCTGCCCAGTTCAACCAAGGCCCAGGACGGCAACAAGGACGGATGCTCCCTTGCAACGCTCCATGGCGATTACGGCTTCACGATTTCGGGTCAAATTATCGGCGGGCCGGCCCCAGGGCCGGTAAACGGCGTCGCCTTAACCACATTCGACGGTCACGGAGGCCTCATCCAGACGGATTTCGTCGTGAAAAGCGGCGCCCCCGCGGGACCGCTAGATGCTTTTCGAACCGGCGAAAGCGGTGTGTACTCGGTGAACTCGGACTGTACAGGTACGGCCACGATTCATTTTCCTGACGTGACGCCTCCGCAGGAGATTGTTCTGATGTTCGTAGTTGTAAATCACGGGCGGGGAATCCGGACCGTCGTCTCAGCCCTGTACGTGGGTGCCGGAATCGCCACAATGACTCCGACGGCCGCGCAGATCACCAGCGAGGCCACAAAGATTGAGCCGGAAGATCACAAGTAGCACCGTGCCGCCATACTTTCCATCCGCACCACAATTTCGGTCGCACCAATCGGGAGTGGGACATTTAGGGAGGGTCGGGAGGTCTTGGGCACGCTCGCAAGACTTAAATCTTCCACTTCCGAATCAGGGTCAAGCGCGCCAATCCAAAGGCTCAGCCGCTAACTCGCGCGTCCAGTCGAAGCGCGGCGGCTGTGTAGTTACCTGGTCCGCTGGAAGCCAATCAGGCTTCGCGCAAACTCGTTTCGCCATAAAGCCAGCAGGAATCATACAGGCTTATTTTATATGGCAGGTGAACGCTTCGGATGCCGGAGATCAGTCTATTGCCTGGTAAACAGATTAACCGGACGAGTGAAGTATCGGTTCTATCCCCAGTTGAGCGGGCAAGTCTAGTTTATCTTTCGATACGAACACAAACAGGAAATTCGAGCCTTGCGGTCTCACGCTGTAGTCCGATTATTCGCTGCCGAGAACGCAGTGATCGGAGGGGTCAAATCACGATGCGAAAATTCTGGATTTTGGCTTGCGTTTTGGGAATGCCTTGTGTGGTTTCAGCTCAATGGGAGAACCTGAACACGCTGCAAGCGGGGCAGAAGATTCAAGTGGTTCAAACCTCGAAGAAGGACTCCGGAACGTTCTTGAGTGTGTCGGACAAGGAAATCTCACTTCAGGGAAAGTCCGGCGCGCAGACAATCCAGAGGCAAGACGTTCGCAGCGTCAAGCTCATGGAGAATAAGCATCGTTTGCGCAATACGCTCATCGGCAGCGCAATAGGTGCGGCCGGTGGAGCTGGAATTGGAGCTGCGGCGTACCAACCTTGCTCGCCTACGAATTCCTTCTGCGTGGCGCCGGGTGGGAGAGGCCTGCCAACTGCAGTTGGCGCGGTGATTGGCGCCGCGGGCGGCGCGGCAATAGGAGCACTGTGGCCGGCCCACGAAACCATTTACAGAGCCCCATAGATTCGGCTTCTGGTGCCAGGACAGGCCCCGACAATCAGTTGTCCTATAAGGCGACTTCCCACGGCTTAGCCAGTCGGCAAAGGGCGATTCAGAAATTTGTGTAGATTCTCAACCGCAGAACAAATGATGCGATCCACGCAAGAAACCCTATCAAAACGGAAACTGTACTGCGCATCTCTGACGATTCTCGTCAAGGAGAGTTTATGCACTCTTGCAAAGTCACGTCCTGCTCCCTACTTGGCCTTAGCTTGCTCATGCTCACGTCTAGCTGCGGTGGCGGCGGCGCGAGCGGCGGCGGCTCCAGCACCACTTTTGTACCGGGCAAATGGAGCGCTACACTTTACTCGGCGTCCGGCGGGTTATTTGCCAACGCGGTCGAACTTGACTTGGATCTCGTTCAGTCCGGCAACACCATCTCTTCGGACAGCGGTCACACCGTCGACAGCTCCAACTGCACGGGCATGCACGTGGATTCCAGTGCCGGAACTGTGTCGGGCAACAACTTCAAATTGGTCGTTACCATCGATTCTGACACGATTACACTCACCGGCACACTTAGTGCGGACGGTCAATCCATCACGAACGGAAAGTTTACCTCCAGCGGTACGTGCATCAGCGGCGCGCCGATCAGCTTCAGCGCTGGCTTTATTCCTCCGCTCTCAGGCCCCTTCGCCGGCGACATGCAGATTGACCCCATCGGTGCACCCGGCGTGACGGCCACGCTGACCGAGGACTCAAGTTTTAGTGTCACGGGCTCCATGACCGTCACAAACGATCCTTGTTTTTCGTCACTGACAATCGAAGCTGGCAATCCCGGCATTTCCGTCGGTGATCTATCGTCATTCGAGATGACCGACGGAGCGAACGTTCTCGATTTTGTGGGAAAAATAGAGGAAGCGCCGGGAATGCCTAATCAATACGATGCCGGCTTCTCCGTTACGTCTGGTTGTACGGAAGAAAGCGGAGTCCTACAAATGAACTTTGGCACAACCCCGCCGGTACTTGTTCGGGAGGCGAATCGCTCGGGAATCGCCACACACAGAATCAATCCGCTGCTGATCGAACGGATGAAGGCCTTGGCCGGGCTTCGACACGTCAACTGAACTGCGGCAATCGGCCAGACAACATCCCTAACGCGGAGGGAACCGATCTTGAGTTGTGCCTGATAAACGCTGCCGGTTCAACCGGTCGATGCAACACTCTTCTGATCTGTTGATCCGATTGTGTTTTCAAAGAGACCTGATCCTTTGGGCTGTACTCAATTAAACCTAGACAGGGCAGGGTTTTCCTTGAATCAGAGCTCTCGAACGAATTTAGCCGTTGAAACACCTGCAGATTGTACTTTGGGCCGGTGTTGCGTCGAGCCATTGAGACCACCGCGGTAATCGGAAACTAGGATATTTCCAGATAGATGTTGCGAACAGGGATTATCACTAGCTATCTCAGTCTGAGATAGATGGTGCGAAGAGGATTTCTCGACATGATCCGGACAATGCTCCGAAAATGGCTCGATCTCAAAACAGAATCGGAAAATGGGAGTCGAACTATTCGTAGCGGAGAGCCACCATGGGATCTACCTGCATCGCGCGTCGCGCGGGGACATAGCAAGCGACTAGCGCCACAATCGTCAGCAACGCCGACACGGTCAAGTAAGTCACAGGATCCATAGGACTGACCGTGAGGAAATTTCCCACCACGCGCCCGACTGCGAGCGCCGCCATGACGCCGAGGACCAGGCCTACAGCCACGATCACAAGTCCTTGGCGCAAAATCAGTTTCAGAATGTCTTCCGGCTGCGCACCGAGCGCCATACGGATCCCGATTTCGTGCGTTTTCTGGCTCGTCGCGTAAGAAATTACTCCGTACACTCCAACGATTGCGAGCGCGAGTCCCAAAACGCCGAACACAGCCGCGAGCACCGCCCCGATCTTGTAGAAGAGCAGGCCCGCGAGTGTGTTCAACCCTTCCTTCATCGTCTTCACATCGAAGACGGGAAGCTCGGGCGCCATGTCACCCAGCACGCGCTCTGCTGCGGGGATCATGGCTTCCGGAGCGGCGACAGTGCGAATCTGAAGAGTTTCGAGCGTGTTCGTCGCCATGTGTTGCCACACCGGCACGAGCAAATAGGGCTGGACCGGTCCTGTGAGTCCCTGGAATCGCGCGTTCTTCGCAATGCCGACGACCTCGATTGAATGACTTGCTTCGGAGCCGAGCCTCAAGTGATGCCCGATCGGGTCCTGGTTCGGCCAATATTCCTTCGCCATGGCTTCACTGACGATCGCGACGTACGCAGCATTTTGGTCATCCCGCTCTGTGAACGCGCGCCCACGGAGCAACGGAATGCCCAGGGTCTTAAGGACATCCTGGCGAAACAGCGTTGTAGGTCATGAAAGGCGCGGGTTTCCCCGGAGGCGGTTCGTAACCCTCGATCAAGATGGAGTCCTGGTTGCCGTAGAGACCCATAGGAATCGAACTCGCGATGCTGGCCGATTCGACGCCGGGCAGTTCGCGCACGCGGCTCAGCAAACTTTTATAAAACTGGCGCGACTTCTCGGCGTTATACCCGATTTCATTCGGGTCCATGCTGAAGTTCACTACGTGGTCGGTATCGAAGCCGAGGTCGTTCACGCGTTCGGTGGCTTTGAGGCTGCGCGTGAAGAGTCCCGCAACGATCAGTAGCATCAACGACGCGCTCACTTCAATCGCCACCAACGCATTCCGCAGCCGCTGCTTTCCGCCTGCCACAGTGCGCCCGCCTTCGTGCAAAACCTGCGCCAGGTTCCCACGCGAGGCGCGCACGGCCGGCACGATTCCCACGATGATTCCTGTGACGAGCGCCGCAGCAATTCCGAAGGTAAAAACTCTCCAGTCGAAACTGAATCTCGGTTGCGTCGCAATGTCGAGCCCCAGCGGAATCGAACCGATCGACCAAGCTCCGATCTTTCCGAGGAGCAAGCCGCCGAGTCCTCCACCGAGCGCCAGCATCACGCTCTCAGTGAGAAGCTGACTGATCAAGCGGCTGCGCTCTGCTCCGAGCGCCGCTCGAATCGCCATTTCGCGTTCGCGAATCGTGGCGCGCACCAACAAGAGATTCGCTACGTTCGCGCACGCCAGCAGCAGGACCAGAGTCGCGAGGCCTTGGAAGAGTACCGAAGCAACCAGAGTTCGGTTCTTCGGATCGGGCCCGATGCGGCCCCGGACTTCCGGGAAAGCCTGGATGCTGAGATCCTTGTTTTCGGACGGATATTGCTCGGAGAGTCTTCGACCGATCACATCGAGTTCCGCCTGCGCTTTCTTGATCGTTGCACCTTGCTCAAGACGCGCCATTACGAACACGGTTCGGCTCTGCCGATTGCTGACGATGTCGGCCGGATACCCTGCGATGGGCATCATTGCGAGGGGCATGTAGCCCTGGATCGAAACGAATGGGTTGAGCCCGGTGAATCCTTCGGGCGCGACTCCGACAACTGTCATGGAGTGGCCATCGACGGATACCTGCTTGCCCACCACCCTAGGACTGCCGCCGAAACGCGTTTTCCAATAGGAATACGACAGCACGATCACCGGATCCGCCATCGGCGTTTCGCCTTCCGAGGGCAGCAGCAGCCTTCCGAGCGCTGGCTTCAGGCCGAACATGGAGAAAAAATTCCCGCTCACATATTCGGTCACCACGCGATCGGACTTTCCGTTCACTGCAAGCCCGTCAATCCCGTAGGTGTGCGCGATCACGTCCGAATACACGCCGGTCGACTGGCTGCGGATGTCACGAAAATTGGGAATGGAAAATTGGACGAGCGGCGTGTCGTTCTTCTGCTGCGGGAAGAGGTCCTGGATCTGGCCGGGGTCCTTCACCGGGAGAGGCCGCAGCAGCAGCGTGTTCACCATGCTGAAGATGGTGGCGTTGGCTCCGATACCCAATGCGAGCGTCAAAATCGCTGCCACTGTGAACCCGGGCGATTTTGCAAGCATTCGCAGGCCGTAGCGCACATCTTGAATCAGGTTGTTCACGGTTCAACGCATCAAACGGAAAATCATCGTACGCATTCCGCTATTTTGAGCACAACGAATTGGCTAATGCGAGCTACCGTATGCTCATACGGATGGACTCGTTTCGAAGTTTCACCAATCGAATCGGTCATCGTGTGAGTGGACGCGTCAGAGGCTTTAAGTTCCTCAGGATGCTACCGGGCACACAAGACGCGAAAGACGCTACGAAAGAAACGACCGAAGAGAAACAGCAGAAAGCGACGGATCTTCCGGAATCACGGAACGGATAAAACGAATGTGCCTTTGAATCGGCGATTGCATCGCATCGAATTATGCCCACACATCAGATAACTGTCGAGAACAGGGTTTATCACTCCCTATCTCACTTCGAGATAGCGTGGTGCGAAGAGGATTTATCGACACCTATCCCCCTTTAAGGTTTCTTGGCCAACCGATTTCATCACACTGTTACTTTTGACAGTTCCAATGGGCCCCGGCCGGAGTAAGTTCTGGGGTGTGGGAGCGACTCGCCCCCCGAGCGGGATCACATTCTCGCCGACTCAACTGTGATGACGCCGACGCCTCCATCGTTTTTCAATCGAGGCCTGTGAGCCCTAACTCCGGTGAGGTGGAGTCGAAATCTGGAGTTTAGAATCGAGAAAAAAAAATGAAACGCAAAGGGCAGGCAATTTTACCGCTGGTAACCGCAATCCGAATGAGGGTAGAGATAGGTGCGCCGGTCATATCTGAAACGCGCTTGAGTCAGGATAGCTCATCGCAGTTTATCGTAATGCAGTCCAAGTGTTGTCCGGATTGAATTCGCTTATCGACTTTGCGAGATTGGCAGTATCTTTGCCAAGATTCTTCTCGAAGACCACCCTATCTTGATTGACGATGAACGTCTGCACGCCGGTATCGTCGTATTTTGCCGGGTACGCGATAAAGGCGAATCCACCGATCACCTCTCCGTTGACGACATACGGTTTCGCGCCGCCTTTGGCATTGGGGCCCTGACCATCCAGCCTGCGGAAGTAGTAGCCATAAAAGGGCTGGGCGGCACCGGACTTGATGGCAAGTCCCTCTTCGGTTGCGAATGCGACCAGCGGACCAAGGGGGCTGCGAGGAGAACCTTCCGGAGATTCCCAGTACAAACCGTTCTGTTGGCCAGCATCGCTAATGAATCTCTGTGCGTACTGTTTCACGCCGCCGTGCTTTTGAGCGAAGTACTGCTGTTGGGCGTCCGCCAATGCTGCGCACACATCCATAGCCACGATCTCGTCGCGGCCGATGCGGCGCGCCAGGAGCTCCTCTTTCCCGGCAGCGGCGTCGAAATACCACTGACCGGCGGCGCTCTTCAGCGGGATTGGGAATGCCTGATTGTCCGCGCCGACCAAGAGCACTTCGGTGCCGTCGCCCAGTTTACGCCACCGGTTCATCACCTGGTATGCGCGCACAAACCCGTCAAGCGAAGCTTTGTCTTCGGCTGTATCCCCGGTATAAATGATCTCCTTATACGCGGGGCCAAAAATGGCCAGAATTGTTTCTTGATTGCCTGATTGGGCGGCTTCGAAAAGACCTTTGCCGGCGTCATCTGGCGAAGCAAAGGTTTTGGGGGAGGCTTGGGCAGCAGAAGGCTGTGCCTTCTTGTTGCATGCCCATATCGAAACCAACGCCACGGTACTCACCACCAGCAATAGGAAACGTAACCCTAAACTTGCACGATTGCGGAGTAAGTCGAACATTCTGCGCCTCCGTTCGCTCCGGATTCTCACGATGCCTTGGCTTCAACCTCTGGGCCTACCGACGGCCACCCCAGCCACCACCGCCACGGCCGCCCCAACCACCACCGCCGCCACGGCTTCCCCAGCCCTGAGCGCTCGAAGATCTAGACCCCCAGCCGGAGTCGCCGCCTGAGTGGCTACCCCAGCCGCCGAACGCCGATGAGCCGCTGCTGTGATAGTCCGATCCACTGCTGCTTCCCCAACCGTGTGCAGCATCAGAAGTGGAACCCGCCTTCTGCCAGCCACTCCCTGTGTTCTTGTAGGCGTTGCCGTTCGCGGTGGCATACCTGTTACCATTCGAGCTCTCGGCTGTTCCGACGGTTCCGTTAGCGTCGGAGTAATGTTGCGTGTCGACCGTCTGGCCATTCTTCGAGGCTGTCGAGCTTCCCCAGTTCGAATAAGCATTGGAACCTTGATGGGTTGCGCCATAGGCTCCGGTGTATGGGTTGTAGGCCTGGCCTACCTTTTGAGTGCCATACGCCGTCGAAGTTGACGCGCCGCGTGCGTAAGTTCCTGTCGAAGGGTTATAGCCAGCCGAGGCGTGGGCGCTGCCGTAGGCGCCATAAGCGGACGCGCTGGAACCATAGTATCCGCCATGCCAAGCGTTGTTTCCGTAGTAGGCTCCGCCGTGGTAGACCGCAGCGCCACCATACCAATTGCAATTCCAGCTGCTGTAGCCCCAGCCGCAGCATCCGCCGCTCATCATGGCACCGACAGCGATTCCGGCACCGAATCCGATAATGCCCGCCACAACGACAGAGCCAGTGGAAGGGGGAGGGGTATATGCAGGGACTACATAGGGGTAGCCATAGACGACCGCTGGGTTGTATTCCGGAATATAGACGACTTGGGGATTTGTCGGCTGGATCACGATCACCTGTGGCGACTTCTGTACCACCGTTACCTGGGGAGTAGTCTTTAGATTGCCGGCTTCTTTAGCTTTGGCGCGCAACGTCTGAACGGCTGTCATGACGTCAGCCTGCTGGTTGTGGTAGTCCTCACCTAGTTGCGACGTCCACGAGAGGTTCTGAGCCATGTTGTTAAGCACGGACGGAAACAGGGTGAGCGCTTTCACACTCGCATCCCAGGTTTGTTTATCAACTGCCGCAGTGAGTGCGCTGCCGGTAAGCGTCTTGTTCTGCTGGAGCCAATAATTGGCGATGGCCACCTGATCCGGAAAGGTCGCCGCAGTAAGAATCTGCGCCACCAGCGCATCCGGATAGAGAGCGATCGGCGCAACCAGGCTCTGCAGCTCTTCGGCTGTTGCCGGCACGCCCTGACCGGGATAATTGGAGGCTGTGCTGCCGGTCGGTGCCGTTCCCGCACTCTGATCGCCGAGTTTTTGGTAATTGGAATTAGTCGTAGTCACCACAAGCTCTTTGGCGCTGGCGTTAAGCACCGTCTGCTGCGGATAACCGGTACCATCCGGCAGACTAGCCATCTGAACCTGCAATGTCACCGCGTCTTTCGCGTCACCCATGTAGGTGTTCACATTCAGAGATACGATCTTTTTTGTACCGGAGTCGAAAGTGAGCGTCATTTGATCGCCGGGTTGGGCATAATTCCTGAAGATCAAATTTACGAGGCCTCCGGCGGGATTCAATGAGAAATTGCCAGCCTGATAGGCTTGTTCCATTTTTTGAGGCTCCGGCGGCACGTACATGCTGAGGACGCTCTTCACCTCTTCCATGTACTCTTGCATCTCTGCTTTTTTCCTCTCAATGATTCGTCGCTTGATTCTGCCACCGCTTGGTTCTTCTGGCGGTGGACCTATTGGGGTCTTCTGAACTTGTCCGTCAGGACCGTATTGGCACAATTTTTGCGATGAAGGCTTCGCGTCTCCCTTCAACGTGAGCTGGGTTGTCTCAATCCATTGATACTGGTGTAGTTTCTGCTTATTTTCTGCGGCGGCTTCCTTGGCGGCTACAAGCTTTTGCAGCACTTCCACGTTTTGCGCAACCGCAGGTGAGCTAGCGATAAACGCCAGTGCGCCCATTATTATCAAGCGCTTACAGAACGGAATAAGGGTATTTGTGACGCGCGTCTTGCCGTATGCAATTGCTGCACCGTCAAGTTCCATGGGCCCCCTCCGGAGTCGAATCGACAACCTTTGATGCTTGTGATTCTCCCGCAACATCCAAGTGCCATTGCTTCTACCGGATTGATGCTGATCTGAACATTGTCAAAAGTGACAGGGTGGGGAGCCCGAAAGTTGAAGGTGGAGCGATAACCGCCCTGATTCATGCTCTAACCAGAACGCCACTCTAGATAGGTGTCGATAGCAGGTGCCAGCTCAACCGGTCGATGCAACACCATCTAATCAGTTGATCCGCCAATACTTCCCTTGAAGAAAGGATCTGTTTGGCTGACTCGGCCAAAACCTAGCCAGGGTAACGTTTTGGTAGATCTAATCTAGCCAGCGCTTTTAGCTTTTGTTTTCAACGCAAGTGGGTCCGAGCTGAGTGTTGCGTCGACCCATTGAGACCACCGGGATTATCACTAGCTATCTCAGTTTGAGATAGATGGTGCGAAGCGGATTTCTCGA
>CAWHXN010000024.1:0-123182 GCA_963833305.1 uncultured Acidobacteriaceae bacterium
GGCTCAGCCTGGTAGAGCACTCGCTTGGGGTGCGAGGGGTCGGCAGTTCAAATCTGCCCGTCCCGACCAATTCGCCCTCGGCCTTCAGCTAAGCCAGACCCCAAACAGCAAACGGCCGATCGCGCCTGCGGTTACGGCTTATCTTCTTGCCGATTTGCCCCGGAACTTTCATTCGGCCGCCGCCGTATATCAGCCTGGACGAAACCACGGTGGACGGCATGGCGAATCGCTTAGGTACATAGGAGTGTTCCTCGCAATGTCTTTTCACCGCCGAGGATGTTTATGGCGTTCAAGCTTCCCGAAGCTACCCAAATTCTGCAGCGCACGCCGGCTACGATCACCGAGATGGTGAAGGGCATTCCCGAGAGCTGGATCAAGGCCACCGAAGGCGTTGGCACCTTTAGCTGCTACGACATTGTGGGACATCTGATTCATGGCGAGCTCACCGACTGGATTCCGCGCGTGCGCATCATTTTGGAACACGGCGAAGCCAAAGCATTTGAGCCTTTCGACCGCTGTGCGCAGTTTCGCGAAGATCAGACGCGACCCATCGGCGCGCTGCTCGATCAGTTTGCCTTTATGCGAGGCGAGAACCTGAGCATTCTGCAAGGTCTGCGCCTGAGCAGCGATGACCTAGCGCGCAAAGGCACGCATCCCGAGCTGGGAACCGTTACCCTAGGCCAGTTACTCTCGTCGTGGGCGGTGCATGACCTGTCGCACATTTCACAGATCGCGCGGGTCACAGCCAAACAGTACTCCCACGATGTGGGACCGTGGCAGCAGTACATGTCGATCCTCAAGAGCTGAGCGCTAGCCGAACAGCGAAGTTTTTGGCACCTTATATGCCTTGCCCAGGGTCTCGGCTTTAAACGTGCGCTCGTCCACGCGATGCAGCCGCTTCGCCATGCCTCGCGGCAGCAGCTTGGTGTGGTGAATTTCCAGCAGGTAATAAACGATGAACCAGATGGTCTTCTCGGTGGTCATCCACTGCTGATCGTCGAAGCGCTTCAGGTTAACCGGGCGGGAAAAGGTTCGCATGGTCCGCTGCCGCCGCAGGTTGAAGTAGGTATCGAAGTAGCTCATGGCCAGCTCGCGCAGAGTGCGATACACCGGCTCGCGATGGCGGCAACTGGTGTAATTCGATTTGGCGATCGAGCCCCAATGTCCCTTCACCTTGTAAACGGCGATCACATGGTCGGTGTCGTTCTCGGCTTCAAAGTCCAGAATCAGCGGCGGATAGCCGTTAGCGCGCAAAGCCGCGGCAGCGAAGATAGCGCCTTCAAAGCAATGGGCGGTGTTCTCGCGTAACACGCGGCGCGGCGACCATGCGGTGTCGCCCAGGTGGTAGGGCATGGCGTCGAGATAGCGTTGAATGCCGCAAGGATCTTTGAGGCTGCGCAGCTTGCGCAGTTCCGCGGGAGTGAAGCCGAGATCGCTGTCCATGATGAAGTGAACGCAGTGTACCGCATTGACCCACGAGGCCGGTCTGGCTGCTGGCGGCGAACCGCAGATCCCTCCACTTCGCTTCGCTCCGGTCGGGATGACAAAACCAGTGGTTATGACCAGAAACAATCCGTTAGCTCTTAGTTCCAGTAGTTCCAGCAATAGCGATCAACGGAGCCTGCTTCATTCATTGCGCAAGGCAGCCATGGGATCGAGCCCGGCCGCTTTGCGCGCGGGAATGTAAGACGCGGTCAACGCAATCACCAACAGCAGAAGCGAGACGCCGGCGAAGACCAGCCAATTGCCTGAGCCGGCGCCATAGAGCAGGCTGGCCATCACCCTAGCGAATACTATGCTTAAGATCAGCCCTACGACGACTCCGTTCACCGTGGCAATCACTCCCTGCCGAAGCATCAGTTTCAGAATGTCGCGAGGTTGCGCTCCCAGCGCCATGCGAATGCCAATCTCGCGGGTGCGCTGCAATACCGAGTAAGAAATCAGCCCGTATAAGCCGATCATCGCCAGCACCAGCGCCAAGCCGGCAAAGCTGCCGATCAGGTAAAACGGAAAGCGGCGCAGGAAAACCGCCGGCGAGCGATTGACGAAATCTTCCATCGATTGCGGCTGAATCGATGCCAACTGCGGATCGAGCGCGAGCAATACCGAGCGGGCGGAAGGCAGCATCGCTGCAGGATCGCCAGAGGTGCGAATCAGGTAATTCAGATAAGCCGTGTAGCCGGAATCCTGATCGATAGGGAAGTACATAGTCGGCGGCGGAGGGACGGCCAGGCTGTCTTCGGCAACGTCGCCGATAACGCCGACAATCTCGCGGTAAGGCTCCTCGGGCGCGAACGTCAGGCGCACCCGCTTGCCCAGAGGATCTTCTCCGTTGGGAAACTCGCGTTTGGCCCACGCCTGGTTCACCACCAAAACCTTGGGAGAATCCTGCACATCCGACGAAGCCAGAAAGCGGCCCTTGATCAGCGGAATCTTCATGACCTCGAGATAATGCGGATCCACGCGGCGGGCCAGAGCTGCGGCTTCCTGGCCTTCTGAGGTTGCGCGTCCTTCGATAAGAAAGCGGTTTGCGCCGGTATTTTCTGCGACCGGAAGCGAAGTGGTTGCGGTCACGCCCTGTACTCCCGGCAGATTGCGCAACCGCTCGGTAAATTCGTGTTCGAAGCGAGCTCCGTTAGGGCTCACAAACGGCCAGGTTTTGGAAACAGGGTAGGATGCGCCGGGAAGATTCACTCCGAAAGTCAGCAGATGTGCGGGCTCGAAGCCTGGGTTTTGCCGCAGCAAATTAAGCAGGCTGCGGAGCATCAAGCCTCCGCCGGCGAGCAATACCAGCGAAATTGCGATTTCTCCGATCACCAGGATGTTGCGCACCCGCGACTGTGAACCGCTGGTGCCGCCCCGCGACTCATCGTTCAGCATGGGAGCGAGCGGCGTCTGCGGAACCGACATACCCGGGCCAATGCCGAAGAGGATGGCGGTCAGCAGCGTAACTCCGCAGGCGAAGGCCAGCACCGGAAAGCTGATGCCGATGTCGCGCAGGTAAGGCATGGCATCAAGCTGGGCTTCGGGAATATTGCGCAGCAACATCCACAATCCCGCCGCGGCGCCGAGAAAGCCGAGGATTGCGCCGCCCAACGAAAGCATCAGGCTCTCGATCAGCAACTGCAGAAGCAGATGCAGACGGCTGGCGCCCAGCGCCGTCCGGATGGCAAACTCCTTTCGGCGATCGACGGAGCGGGCCAGCAGCAGGCTGGCTACGTTGGCGCAGGCAATGAGTAGCAGGAAGCTGACGGCTGCAAACAGCACCAGCAGAAATGGCCGAACATCGCCGACCACCTCTTCGCGCAAAGGTCCAACCGTAACCGCAATACCTTTGTTTTGCCGCGGATATTCCGCATCCAGCTGCGCCGTGATGCCGGTCATCTCGGCCCGCGCTTGCGACAGGCTGACGCCGGGAGCGAGCCGCCCAATCACGTTCAGCCAGCGCGCATTGCGGGTCGTGGCCGTGTAGGGATTGGTATGCAGCGGAACCCAGATCGGCACAATGCCGGCCGGCGGATATTCGAAATCCTTGGGAAGGACGCCGACGACCGTGACCGGCTTCTTGTCGAGAGTGATGACACGGCCGATGATTTTGGGATCTGCGGAGAACTCGCTGCGCCAGAAATCGTTGCTCAGAATCGCGACCGTCGGGCCTTGCCCTTCGGGCAGATCTTCGCCAGCAATGAAATCGCGGCCTAACGCCGGCGCGACTCCCAGGGTCGAAAAGAAGTTGGTGGTCACCATGCCACTGAACACCGCCTTGGGATCACCATTGCCGGTCAGGGTAAAGGCATCGGAAGCCGACCCGGCCAGCGCTGCGAAGCTCTTAGCGCTGCGTGTCCAATCGAGATAATCGGGGTACGAAGAATTGTAGGAACAGCACACGGTGCGATGCCGGCTTTCGCCCAGCGTGACCAGCCGGTCGGGATCGCGAAAGGGCAGCGACCTTAAGAGTACGGGATAAAGGGCGGAGAAGATGGCAGTAACGGCGCCAATGGCGAGGGCCAGGGTGATGACCGCCACGACGGTAAAGCCCGGGCTCTTCCGCAGCATCCGCAGCCCGTAACGAAAGTCCTGGCCTAAAGTTCCCATGAATCGAGTGCCGCTAACCTCGGTTTCGCATTCCCGCAAGCTGTCTGCACTACTTCTTGAAGAGCGCTCCGCACAATCCCAGAACCGAATCTGCGAGAAATTCGCATGCAAATTACTCTCTGCGCATCATAACGTACTTTCGCGAAAACATAGGTCTGGCAAGGTTCGCGGCCAATTCCGCTCTCAGTCGGCAGCGGCGCGAATAACGCGTTTTTCACATTACGAAGGTGCGGTACCGGCATATACTTCCCTGATAACAAAGGAGGGTTGCTTGTGAACAAATACATTGCGGAACTAGTAGGCACGTTCGTTCTCGTATTTGGGGGCGTGGGCAGCGCGGTCCTGGCAGGAAGTCATATTGGCTTTGAGGGAGTCGCGTTTGCATTCGGTCTGTCCCTGCTGGCAATGGTGTATACCATTGGACCCATTTCCGGATGCCACATCAATCCTGCAGTCACCTGCGGAGTTTTCCTGGCGAAGAAGATCGGAGCGAAAGATGCAGGCATGTACGTGATCGCGCAAATTGTGGGCGCGATCATCGCCGCTGCCTTCATCCTTTTCATCGCGCGGGGAAATCCAGCGGGATATGACCCCGCGATCGCGGGCATGGGAGCAAACGGCTATGGCATGCATTCCCCCGGGCAATACTCGCTGGGGGCGGCGTTTGTAGCCGAAGTCATCCTGACCATGTTTCTGGTGCTGACCGTGTTGGGATCGACTGACATTAAAGCGCCAGTGGGTTTCGCCGGAATAGCCATCGGGCTGGTGCTGACGCTGATCCACTTGGTTGGCATTCCCATCACGAACACTTCCGTCAATCCGGCCCGCAGTATTGGTCCTGCCATCTTCGTAGGCGGCTGGGCGATCCAGCAGTTATGGCTGTTCATTGTCGCACCTCTGATAGGCGCGGCTGTTGCCGCCGGAGTTTATAGTGCGATCCGGATTCCCGACCGGCTCATCACTACTCCGCAAGCCGAACGGGCGCTGGCAAGTGAACAAGCCGAGCGTGGAAAACCTGGACGCTAGATAACGGCTTCTCGAAGGGGAACGGCCTTTACGCCGTTCCTCCTTCTTAAGATCGCTGGCGGTTGACCATGGCACCACGGGGAATCGTTCCTCGCTCCCCTAGCATCTCTATGTCTTTCATGGCGGGTTCCTGCCGCCTGCACCCGGTCCCTCGATTTCAATTCTTCGTCAAGGAAAGGTCGATGGCAAGCACGACGGTCGCTGGCGCTCAGGGCTTTAGCATAAGTAAGCCTGCTCCGAGTCCGTGGCTGATCGCAGTCTCGGTAATGCTGGCGACCTTCATGGAGGTGCTGGACACCTCCATCGCCTCCGTGGCCCTGCCCTATATCGCCGGCAGCCTTTCGGCTACCAACGACGAAGCCACCTGGGTGCTGACCAGCTACCTGGTAGCCAACGCCGTCGTTCTGCCGGCCAGCACCTGGTTCTCGCTGAAATTTGGCCGCAAGCGTTTCCTCATTACCTGCATCGCAATTTTTACGGTCTCGTCGTTCGCCTGCGGAGCCGCTACCAGCTTGTGGATGATTCTGCTGGCGCGGGCGGTACAAGGCGCGGGCGGCGGCGCGCTCCAGCCGTTGTCGCAGTCGATCCTGCTGGAAAGCTTTCCGCCCGACAAGCGCGGCATGGCGCTGGCGGTATTTGCGCTGGGCGTGGTGGTAGCGCCGGTACTCGGTCCAACCCTGGGAGGATATCTCACCGATACGTACTCCTGGCGCTGGGCCTTCTACATCAACATTCCGATCGGGATCTTCGCCATCTTCATGATCCTGCGTTTCGTTACGGACCCGCCTTACATCAAGAACGCCAAGCCCGGCAAGATCGACGGCGTCGGACTTGGACTGTTGGCAGTCTGGCTGGGTTCGCTGCAGATCATCCTCGACAAAGGCCAGGAGGACGATTGGTTCGGGGCCACCTGGATCCGCTGGACCACCGCGCTTCTGCTGGTGACCTTTGTCGCCTTCCTGATTCGCGAGCTGACCCACGACAAACCACTGGTAGACCTGCGCGTCTTTCGACACCGAAACTTTCTGTTCGGCTGCATCCTGATCGGACTCTTTGGAGGCGCCCTTTATGGGCTGATCACCTTGTTGCCGCTGTTTTATCAGGAGTTGCTCGGATATACGGCCTACGCGGCCGGATGGGCGGTGAGTCCGCGCGGCATTGGCGCGATTATGGCGTTGCCCATTATCGGGATCCTGACGGCCAAGATCGACAACCGATGGCTGATCGCCGCCGGTTTCCTCATGTTCGCCATCAGCGCTCTGGGGTTCGGCCAAGCCACGTTGGAGATTTCGCAGTGGTCGTTTCTGTGGGCCATTGTGCTAAGCGGATTTGGCTCGGGATCGATTTTCGTGCCGCTGTCGACCACCGCAGTTGCAGGACTGCCCAATGAGGAGATTGGAAACGCCAGCGGACTTTACAATCTCTTCCGCAATATAGGCGGCAGCATCGGTATCTCGGTAGTGAACACCATCGTGGCGCGGCATGAACAGCTTCATCAAAACGAGCTGTTGCACTCGCTCGCGCCCAGTAGCGTGACTTTGCAGAATCAACTGCACGCGTTGCAACAGTACTTACAAGTTCAGGGCTATAGCGCCGCAGATGCGATGACTCGGGCCTATGCCTTGGTCGGCGCTCAACTCTCTGCCCAGGCTCGCCTGTGGTCTTACGTCGACGACTTCCGCTATATGGCGCTGGTCTGCTTCGCCTGTATACCGATTGTTTTTGTGCTGAAGAAGACGGTAAAGCAAAAGGGCGCTCAGGCGATCGGACACTAGAAGCCAGTCGGCTTTCTTGACGACAAAACAAGATGTTCGGCGCTGAAGGGGGCTTGCCCCTGCGCAGCCCTGAAGCGCTGGGCTGTCCTACCGCCGTCACGCGGGGCGGGACTCGATCGTCGTCCGTACTACGGCTTGCCAAGTTCAGCCGTTGCGTAGGGATATCGAGCGAGCTGACCCGTTTCGATAAGGATTTCCGGGCATGAAAAAAGCCCGCCCCTTTTGAGGAGGCGGGCCGTGATGCTAAGCCAGGACTAGGAGCCGTTCTGGCAAATACGGGTGAAGTTGTAGTTCTGGAAAGTCCACCAGCTGTTGACGGAACCGTTCGCGGGTCCGCCGAAGTACCGCAGGAAGGTCAGATCCTGCAGGTGATAGGTGAAGTTGTGCAGCGGATACGGATAGTCGCCGTAGTTGGCGGTGTTCTCCAGCGGATCGCCGACTTCCAGGATGCCGCAAGGAGTGTGGTTGCCGTTGCCACCATTGTTGGTCAGCGGATCGTCCATCCACTCGCCAATTTCGTGCGACAGAGCCGACACATCCTGCGAGAAATCACCAGAGTAGGTGATGTACTCGAAGTTAGAGTAGGTCTGAGCGCCGGTGGCGCTGTGATAGCCGCCGATGCAGCATCCACCGCTGGTGAGGTAGGTGTTGCTGGTCATGAAAATGGGTAAGTTGGTGGGGTTAATGAGATTGTTCTGGCTCATGTAGGTGTTGATCTGAGCGTCGAAGTAGTTGATGTCGACTTCAGCAACTACGTGACCGAACGGCGATCCTTCGTGTCCGCTGCCTGCCGGTACGTTGAGCGTGAGCTCAGGCAGGAGCTGCGGGCGCGAGGTGGGGCCACCCAGAAGGACGTGATAGTTGGGTTCGTTCTGCACCGTGCTCCAGAAGTTGCCGCGCTGGAAGGCGTCTACGTACTGGGTCGTGCCCACGTCCACTCCACCCTGCGTGTAGGTGGTGGTCTGATCGAAGATCGGAGACAGCTGCGTCATAGCCACAGGGCTAAACGGGCCGCCGGACAACGGATCATAAACGTCGCCATTGGACAGGATGAGCTTCACCGGAATGATGAAGGTCGTAATGATGGTGCCCTGACCGGTAGAGGGATCCTGGCCTACCATCACAAAGGGATAGTTGGTCCCGTTGTAGGTGAACGAGCCATTCCATTCCTGCAGCGTTCCGGCTGGCTGGTGTACGCCCGGAGGCAGAGGCTTGCCGGGAAGTACCACAAACCGCGGCCTTACGTTGGTGTCGGTGTCAGCCGCGAAAGCAAGCGCGGACAGACAGAAGCAGGCCAAGAGTGTCAGCGCCATCAGCTGGCACAGGCTAGCAAAACGGGTCTTCATTATTTTTGGTTCTCCTCAAGTTCTTTGGTTGGATTTGCGTGAGCCGAACTCATCCCCAGCAGAGATCCCCCATCCAGCAGACACACCCCATCGGCGACGCTGTCCTATACTTGCGGCTGAAGCCGAGATTGCAGATAAGGCTATCAAACGACGTATAGAGGGGGTGGGACGATGTTGCAAAGATAGTAGCAGATTTGAACCCAATCGAAAACTGATTTATGCCGAGGTCAGCCACAGGTTAGGCTGTCTTGCTTAACCCGTTCCAGCACAATAGTTTCCCTCGCTCACCTCCCTCATTCTTCCACGCAGTACCTGTCATACTGTGAATCACGCCTGTCCGCAAAATTCTGCAGTAGTTGTAATACGAGGGACAATAGTTTGCAGTGCGCTTAACGCCGAGGCTTGATTGGCTGATTACTCGAAAATCTGCTCTTTCAGCAGCTTTTGTCCCGCCAGAGCGGTGTAGCATCCCCAGACGGCGATGGCTGTCACCAGGGCGAGTGCGAACAAGGAGCCTCCGATATACCAATTAGAGAAATCGGTGGTCATCGGAATGTTGCCTAGCAGGTCGGCAGTGAAGATGCCTACCGCCAAGGCGATGAAACCGAAGCGCAGGACAACGAAGGCCGCAATGGCATAAATCAGTACCACGGTGGGAACGACGATGAAGTAATGATGGCTTCCGTAGGCCTGGGCGAACGACCAGAAAGCGACGAAGGCCAATGCCGCCAGCCACGGCTTGCGAAGCACTACCCGAAAAACAAACATGAGAAAGAAGAAGCCGATCGTGGCTTGTACCGAGGCCGCCACTTGGGTAAGACAAGCTCCCAAAACATGCCGTGGACCCAGAAGGAAGTCAGTGGAAGCGAAATCCGGGGCCGCGCCGATGTGCTTCAACGCCAGGGTCTGCAGCGAGAAGAGAACGGCCCAGCTAACTCCCAGGAGGACGCCGAACAGGAGATCACGGCCCACCAGTGGATCGCGCAAACGCCCGGCCATCAGGCGGCTCCAGGAGATGATGGCGTGCGGCCAATGGCGGCGGATGTAAGGCTCGATGGCGAGATAGATCAGGTAAAAGACAGCAGCCAGGAACAGCGAACCGCTGGCGGCGAGCACGAACAGTCCGAACAGGCTGATGCTAGGCACGAAATGGCCGCTGAACAGCCAGACCGACATTTCCAGCACAAAGATCAACAAACCCAGCCGCAAAGCCCCCCGAGGATCGCTCTTCTGCTGTAGATAATTGCGCCGCGCAAGCCAGATGGCTGCAGCCAGCAGTATCAGGACAAAAATCACCAGCAGCACCTCGAGTTTCGACCGCAAACTGTCGTCGGCGGAAGGCATGCGGTCGGGCTCGGTCCAATCGCCGATCAGCCGGAAGAAAACCGGCTTGCCGCGCCAACTGGCGGCCTCTACTCGCAACGGCATGGAAGTGCCCGGCCACACTCCGGTCCAGGCAGCGCGTTGGTCCGAGGCGCCCAGCGAATTCCAGATCGGCTCGGCCGAGTGAAATTGCGTCATGTCCAGGCCGGCCAACCCAAACAAGAGTCCCCAGTCGTAAAGCTGCGTCTGGGCAGGCGCATTGTCCTTCTGCGGCGGAATGGCTTCCAGACGGGTCAGCCGTCCTTGCGGATCGAGTGAAACGGCGACCATACCCGACAAAATGGGAGGTGGATCTTCGAGATTGACAATGCCCGGTGTCATTAAGTTGCTCTTGATCTGGGTAGCCACCAGGTAATCGGGACTCTGGCGCTGCCAGTAGGTCAGCAGCGAAGGCCGGTTCTTCAAAATGACATTCCAGTTGGGATGAGAACCGCCGGCGTGGTCCAAGTGCTCAATAAAATCGCTTTCGCGAAAGAAGCCGGAGGCGCTGTCGACCGGAGGCGCCGTATAGCCGAGCTGATGCACAATATCGCGAGCCTTTTGGGCAAGGACCTCGGTGGAGTACGGAAAATCGATTCTGGCGATGCCGCCGGTGGGCGCTGCCAACAGGTAGACGGCGATCAAGCCGACGAGCGCGGCAGCCAGAGACAGCAGCGCGGTACGCACCGGAAGCCCGCTGGTCTCGCCCGAAGCTGCCACCAATTCTGGCGACGGCGTTTCGCCGGCAGCCAAGGCGGCAGCCAGAGGGTCCCCCCGGGCAGCGCAGCCGCTACCATCAACGCGGAGCCGGGCCGGTCTGCCGGATCCGCTTCCAGGCAGTGCAGGATGGCGCGTTCGACCACCGGGTCCAAGTCGCGAACCAACGCGGACGGCCGGCTGGGTGTGCTGTCGCGGCGCACTCGTACGATTTCTTCCAGGGTTTTGCCATCAAACGCGGCCTTGCCGGTGAAAAGCTCATACAGCACCAGTCCGAGTGAGTAGATATCGCTGCGGACCGTCACCTCTTTGCCGGCCAATTGTTCCGGAGCCATGTACGCCGGAGTGCCGCTGCGGACGTCTTCGATTTCGTGGGCGATTCCGGCCAAACCAAAATCCATGACCAGAATTTCCCCGCGGCCGTCGAGCATGATGTTGGCCGGCTTCAAGTCGCGATGCAGAACACCTTTGTCGTGCGCCGCTGCCAGACCGGCGCAGATCTTGCGCGCGATTTCCACGGCCTTGTCCGATGGCAGGCGGCCGATGCGGCGCAGCAACGAAGAAAGGTCCTCGCCATCCACGTACTCCATCGAAAGAAAAACTTGATTGTCAGTCTGGCCAATGTCGAACACGCGGCAGACGTTGGGGTGCGAGATGCGCCGCGCAATGCGGACTTCGTTGCGGAAGCGCTCCAGGGTGAATTCGTCGGTTGAAGCCTGAGGCAGGAACTTCAACGCCACCTGCTGGCCCAGGCTCAAGTCGTCGGCGCGATAGACCTCGCCCATCCCACCGCGGCCCAGAAGCGCGATTACGCGGTACCGTCCGGCGACCAGCATGCCGGGAACGAACCGGCCTTCGTCACGCGAGGGATGCGACGGCGGCCGGGATGACGGAATCCGGCGACGTGGGGGATAAGTGGGAGCGTCAGGCGGCGCAGCCACCATAGTTGGCGCTTCCGCGCTTGACGAAGCCGATCCTTCCTTGCCGAGCGGCTTTCCACAATTGGCGCAGAAGGGCGTTGCCTGCGCGCTTTCCGTACCGCATGACTGACACTTCAGCATCAAAAGGGCCCCCGGCAGAACTGCTGTATGGCTATATTAACTCGATAAGCAGAGCTGGCCCTCAGGTCCGGTCCATAGCAGCATGACTGCTGCGAGATTGCTCTACAATGAAAGCGTGTCTTATTCCATCGCCAGCCCAGCCGGCAAGCGCCGTAGCAAGTTGTCCATCGCTTTCACCTCGACGGCGAGGGTGCTGTTCACCACGCTGCTGTTCACCGCCGCCGGCATGGGCGCGGGCCTGTTTCTGGGTATCCTGGGCACGGTGGTTTATGGCATGATAAGCAGTAGCAAGATCGACATGGCCAACGCCTACAAACACGTCGCCATTCCCGTGGCCATCCTGGCCGGCTCGGTCGCTCTCATCGGATCGGCCGTGCTGGAAGTCCGCGCCCGCCGAACACGAACATCCCTGTAACTACCTAAGTCCTTCGCTCTCCACTTCAGCAAAGCAGGATTGAATCATAGACAACAGGTACAGGAAGCCTGTACGCTTAATCCAAGGAGTTCAAAATCATGCCGGTAGAGACAACGTATACCAGCCTGCGTGAGCGCCTGGCGTCGGTGCTGGACCAGGTCGCCGACGATCGTGAAGTCGTTATCGTCCGCCGTCGTGGGGCAAAGGATGTGGCTTTGATTCCAGCGGACGAATTGGCCGGATTGCTGGAGACAGCACACTTACTGCGGTCACCTCGAAATGCGCAGCGGCTGATGTCAGCGCTGGATAAATCTCGCCGCGGCAAGGGCAAGAAGATGTCGCTCGAGCAGTTGCGGCGCGAGGTTGGGCTTGATACGACGCGCTGAACGCGAGGCGGTCTTTGAACCTGAGTTCGTGGACGACCTTATGCACTGGGTCAAGACTGATCGAAAGACCGCGTTGCGCGTATTGGAATTAGTCAATGCCATCCTACGAGAGCCGTTTGAAGGCATCGGCAAACCCGAACCGCTGAAGTTCGGCTTCACCGGTTGCTGGTCCCGGCGAATTACGCAGGAACACCGGCTGGTTTACAGGGTATTGGAAAAGCGGATTGATTTTCTTCAGGCCCGTTATCACTACTAAACTTTGAAAAAACCGCGCCAGAACGACGCGGGATTGGAATACATCATGGCTGAAAATATTCATGTGAAATTGCCCGACGGCAGCGTCAAAGACGTGCCGCGCGGGACCTCCGCCCTCGATATCGCCAAAGGCATCAGCCCGCGACTGGCCGATGCCGCACTGGCTGCTCAAATCAAGCCGCTAGCTTCGAATGGAAACGGCGCTGGTGGCAATGGGCATCAGCCATCCGCCGAAGCAGCGGTCGTGGCAGCTGAGCCGGCTTCCGCACCGGCCAGCTCGCATGCCCCGGCCAAGGACGGCGCGCAACTGATCGATCTCGCGCGTCCGCTGGAGCAGGACGTCGAACTGCGCCTGCTCACCGATCGCGATCCCGAGGCGCTGGAAGTTTATCGCCACTCGTCAGCGCACTTGATGGCCGCCGCCGTGCTCGAGCTCTTTCCCGAGACCAAGCTGGGCCACGGCCCGGCGACCGAGTCCGGATTCTTCTACGACTTCTATCGCGAGAAGCCGTTCTCGCCCGAAGACCTGGAAGCCATCGAGAAGAAGATGCAGGAGCTGGTGAAGCAGGACCTGCCTTACGCGCGCGAGTTTCTGCCGCGCCAGGAAGGCCTGGAGCGCTTCAAGTCGGAAGGCGACTTCATGAAGTGCCACTTCATCGAGCAGTTCACCGCGCCCGACGAGAAGATTTCGATCTACAAGACCGGCAAGTTTACCGACTTCTGCCGCGGTCCGCACATCCCGTCGACCGGTCGCATCAAGGCGTTCAAGGTGCTCAGCATCGCGGGAGCGTATTGGCTGGGCGACGAGAAGAATCCGCAGCTCCAGCGCATCTATGGCACTTCGTTCTTCAGCAAGAAGGACCTCGACGAGTACCTCAAGAATCTGGAGGAAGCGAAGAAGCGCGACCATCGCGTGCTGGGCAAGCAGCTCGACCTGTTCTCCATCCAGGAGCTGGCCGGGCCGGGGCTGATCTTCTGGCATCCCAAGGGCGGCATCATGCGCAAGGAGATGGAAGACTGGATGCGCGAAGAGTACCTGAAGCGCGGCTACTCGCTGGTGCACACGCCGCACGTGGCGCGCGTCGATCTGTGGAAGACCAGCGGCCACGAAGGCTACTACGCGCAGAACATGTTTACCCCGATGGAACTGGACGACGCCGACTATCGCATGAAGCCGATGAACTGTCCGTTCCACATTTTGATTTATCGCGACAGCGCTGAAGTCGTATCGCGACTTGCCGGTGCGGCTGGGCGAGATGGGCACGGTCTATCGCTACGAGCGCTCGGGCGTGATGCACGGCCTGCTGCGCGTGCGCGGCTTTACCCAGGACGACGCGCACATCTTCTGCACGCCGGAGCAGATCGAAGACGAGGTGGTCGGCTGCATCGACTTCGCGCTGGCCACGCTGCACACCTACGGCTTCGAGCAGTTTCAGGTTGAGCTGTCGACCTGGGACCCGAACGATCGCAAGACCTATGCCGGCAGCGACGAGCAGTGGGAGCTGGCGCAGCGCTCGCTGGAGCAGGCGCTTGAAGCGCCGCAACATCGAGTACAAAACCATTCCCGGCGAAGCCGCGTTCTACGGCCCGAAAATCGACATCAAGCTGGTGGACGCCATCGGCCGCCTGTGGCAGTTGTCGACCGTGCAGTTCGACTTCACCCTGCCCGAGCGCTTTGGACTGGAGTATGTCGGCGAAGACGGCAAACGGCATCAGCCGCTGATGGTGCATCGCGCGCTCTACGGTTCGATCGAACGCTTCTTCGGCGTGCTCATCGAGCATTACGCCGGAGCGTTTCCGGTGTGGCTGTCGCCGGTGCAGGTGGTCGTCATTCCGATCGGCGAGAAGCATCACGCTTACGCCAACGAAGTCGGCGAGAAACTGAAGGCCGCCGGCGTGCGCGTGCACGTCGACATGCGCAACGAAAAGATGAACGCCAAAATCCGCGAGCACGCCATGCAGAAGGTGCCGTTCCAACTAGTCGTCGGCGACAAAGAAGTGGAGGCCGGCGAGGTCAACGTGCGCGTCCGCGGGCAGGAGAAGGGCGAAGGCTCGGTGAAGGCGGAGGCGTTCGTGGAGCGGGTGAAGGGGCTGATTGCGAGCAAGAGTCCTAGTTTGTGAGATAGGTAGGAAAAGGGTACGGCTGCCCATCCTCAGCGAAGAGAGCGCAGGGCTCTATACTTCCGCTTGATTCTAGCCGGCTTACTTTTGAGGAGCTTGGGGACCCTGTACCTTTTTGCCAAGAGATTCAGCCAAGGGGCGGAGGTCGCGCTCATTTGTGGTGAGAATAACCGCGTCAGACGGACAACAGCAGGCAAAAATTGCGTCCCCCAAATGCCTGCACTGCTTTGACGTCAACTTCCGATTTGGAACCCTAATCAAGTCATTCAACACCTGAGACCGTTTAATGTTTTCGGGCTTATCGCGTTCGCCTGCCACTGCCGTGTACATCGCCTTCAGGCCCGCAGCATCCTGTCGAAGTCGCTCGGCCAATGCGCATTCATCTTTAGGAAAACACTCTGTTTCCCCAATGTCGATGAGGCCACGTTCTTCAGTGAGCTCAGCTTCGTTGTAGCAGTCCAGCTCATCGACAACTTGCGAGGTTATTTTACGTCGCTGTCGCCATCCCCTCATAATAATTGAGTGCAACGTATACCGATAGCGGTCACAAATTACTCGATCCTCTGTTGCGTTGTCGCCATATTTCTGTCTCAACCGCCCTAATGTTGCAGTGCGGTTTTTGTGTGCTCCAGCCTCTAAGGCTTCAATAGCCGTGCTCACCCACCGAGCTTTGAATGGCGCGCCTGCCATTTTCCGTAACTGCGTCAAAGTTTTTTCCCAAGAGTTTGTTGTGACGAGTTTGCCATGGAACCAGACGTAGTGATGTAGAGGTCCAGCCTTGAATTCTTTTATTGCATAGACTGGTAACAGCGATTCGTGGAAGCTACGGATGAGGGATCTGGCCGAATTAGCGCGTGTTCCCGGTTTAAGCAACGCATCCGTTAGGACCGTCGTATCCACGAACGCTTTATTCACTGGCTAGAAAATCCAACAATTCGGTCGGGTAAGGATTCAGGCCAACTGCTTCAATGCGTCCAAGCTGCTCGTCGGCTTCGTCCGGAGTAAGAAACGGCTTATCACGCAGCACCGCGAGCAAACTGCGTAGCGCTTCGATTTGATTGCGGTCTGGAACGTTCCCATCCAAGGCCTCGAACGCGCTCATCACGGCGTTAATCATTGTCCCGAAGCCATCTCCCAAAGATCTACAGCAAAACAACTCCGGTAGCAAAACCTGTAACTTTTGGATTTCTGTGTCCACCGCAATTAGATCGTTGTCCGTCAAATGTTGCAGTGCACGTTGGCATCTTCCAATGGCTACCGCCAAGAGTCTTAACGCGTTGATGTGTTCACGCCGAAACGCTTCTCTAGCGGGGTATAACTCGGTTTGTGTCAACCTGCGCGTCGTTGACTTGAACTGCTCAGGTACTAAGACTTCGAAGGCGAAGTCCGCCGTGGTAATAGCGCTCTCTGCGGGCTTCTTCGTCTCTCCGAGTTCAATCGGCGTCATCTGCTCATACCCGCCCACGCTCCGACTGATCCTCAAACGATGATGTTGGCCCGACTCGATACTTGTAAGGGTTTGCGGCGAAGCCATTACTTACTCCCCGAAAACAAATTTGCTATCTCTATTGATGAGATGTACCGCATGTTTAATCCACTCTGCTATGTCGACCTGGGAAGGTTCAACTGAGGCAATCGTGTAGTAGTCGATGTCAAAGGTTACGCCGTCCTTCTCAATATGAACCGGTTTGATATATTGAGCAGCCTCAGGAGGGGGATCAAAGTCGAGCTTACGCCCCTCAGCTCTGACTTGAAGAAGGACGCCCTTTGCATCCGACTCCCATCGTACGAGATACTGGGGAAGAAGTGGGGTTTCACTCACCTCAAAACGGCGATTTTCCGGAACTTTGAGCAATCCTAAGGAGAAGAACATTGAAGCCGCTTCCTGCTTACTGTTGTACTCCCGAAAATAGACTAGTCTGAATCCGATCCTTTTCAAAACATCAATTCTCAATGTCTGCACAACTGCAGCCATGAACAGTTTTGCATCCTTTCCAAAATCGTCCAGTGACCTGTCCGGCATCGAAGCGACAATTCGCGCAGCTTCAAGTTCAATCGCGAAACTATTCTTACCAGATCTAAAGTCTGTCCGCGCTGGTTCGGCGCGCACGAGTGAGATATCAGGCCACTTTTCCTGAACAGAGCGCCAAACGGTTCCTGCTTTGTCCCACAACTCCAGCGCAGTGGGGTAGCGAATCTCGAGCGTCGCCTGTTCTAGCTTAAATGCTGCCAGACTTGAAGGAGGGATAGGAGGGGCCGAAGGTATATGGGAGTCTCGCTCGGAAGCATTCACGTGTTTAGATACGTTCGGCATTAACCGTCCCTGAAGACCCTCGATACTAACTCAACTTAGAACGCCAAGCCAAGTCATCGCCGTGTAGGCAAACGTTTTCCTCCCCTTTCCGGACAGAGCCGGGTGCCCCGGGTCTCGCGGTGTTCGAGACCGGGCGGAGAGGATTGATTCCGGATCATTCAGCTCAACCCCGAGGGAGCCTCTGCATACCATACTCAATACTGGTATTGACTATGGTACGATGATCCCATGGCAACTGCCCGCAAGATAACCGTCGAACTTCCCGCCGAGCTGCTGGAGAAAGCTCAAAAAGCCACCGGCGCAGGCGTCACCCAAACCATCCGTACCGGGCTACAACTGGTTGCCGCATCCGAAACCTACGCCGCCCTGCGGCAGATGCGGGGAAAAGTCCGTTTCAGCCGGACGCTGGCGCAGTTGAAAGCTGACCGATGATTGCCGCCGACACAAGCACGTGGATCGCGTTCCTCGGCGGCGGCTCGGGTGACGACGTGCACCTGCTCGACCAGGCCCTGATGGACAGCCAGGTGCTAATGGTTCCGGTAGTGCTGACCGAGCTGCTCAGCGATCCGAAGCTCCCTTCGGATACTGCCGCGAGACTTTGCCAGATGCCAATGGTTGAGATTGGAGCTGGCTACTGGGAGCGTGCCGGAGTGTTGCGCGCGACAGCGCTGGCAAAGCGCCGCAAGGCCCGCCTTGGAGACGCGCTGATTGCACAGAGCTGCATCGACCGAAACATTCCGCTCATCACCCGCGACCGCGATTTCCGCGCCTTCGCAGAGGCGACCGGTCTCAACCTACTGTTGACTTGATCATCCGCACTTCGACCTGATCACGATACGATGAGTGTGCGCCGTCAGGCAGCAACGTCCATCCATGCACCGATCCCGCTCCCAACCCGCGCCTGTCTCCCACGGCACTGCGGTCCTCATCATCGCCACGGTGGCGACGATCTGGGGGTTCGGCTTTCCTACCACGCGAATCGTGCTCGACGGCGGGCTATCAGTCGGTGCGTTGATGGGGCTGCGCTTTCCGCTAGCCGGGCTGGTGATGTTCGCCATCATTCGCGCCAAACGAATTCCCATTACCCGGCGGGGCGTGCTCGACGGTATCTGGCTTGGCCTGGTGCTGGTTCTCGTCTTCTGGTTGCAGACCGACGGCATGCGTTTCACCACAACTGCCAAGGCCGGCTTCATCACCGGTTTGTATGTGCTGTTTACGCCGCTGGTGGCCGTGGTGATCGGCCAGCGGGTGAAGCTGGCCTCGGCGCTGGGAGCGGTGATCGCCGTTTATGGAATGTACCTGCTAGTCCATCTGCATGGCGCATGGTGGACGGGCTGGAATCGTGGCGACATCGAGATCCTGCTGTGCGCCCTGCTGTGCGGCGTTCACATCGTGATGATGGGCGCGTTCACTCGCCGCTCTGAAGCCTGGCTACTGGCGGGCGCGCAGGTTCTGATTTGCGGCGTGGTGTCGGTCACGGTCACCGCATTCCTGCCTTCGCCCTACGGCTTTCAGAACGCTTTCGCAGCGCTCTCGCACTGGCCGGTCGCGGCCTCGGCCTTATATCTGGCGCTCGGGTCGACGGTCTTCGCCTTTTGGGGACAGGCCACCGCGCAAACGCGACTGGGCCCGACGGAGTCGGCGGTGCTGTTCAGCCTGGAGCCGGTGATTGCAGCGGTGCTGAGCGTGATCTGGCTGAAGGAGCCGATGACGGCGCGGCAGGCTGTCGGAGGCGCGCTGATTATCATCGCTATGATCGTGGCTGAGGCGCTGCCCTACATGTTTCGAGCTATCACCGTGCCGGATACCAGACCGTGAGAAGACCGCGGTTCGCTTTTCGCCGTTCGCCGTGGCTCCCGGCTTTCAGCTTTGCATTGAGCGCACTTGTTTACCAGCTAGATTCGCCTTTTATTCGCTTACATACGGCCTACATTCATGCGATCATTGGAAGTGTCTTGCAAATTACATGTATATCATCCGTGATTTGATAGTTTTTTCGAGGTGATTTCTGCATCCTATTCCGCATAAGCGTGTTGTGAAACGCGCTGTACGAGGAGCGATTTTGGTTACCAAGGCTCTCCCGCGTCCCGGCTTGCAAGCCCACCGCGAATCGCTGAGCCTCAACTTTGCCGAGCTGGTCTCCCAATTGGCAGACACCATCGGCCGCAAGCTGATCGCTTATGTCGCCGGCGTGAAAGATACTCGCGCCGTGGAACGCTGGATCGCCGGCAGCCAGCCTTATGGCGACGTGGCGCTCCGCCTGCGCCTTACGTTTCAGGTGGTTCGCACTTTGCTGGAACACGATTCGCGCGAGGTGGTTCAAGCCTGGCTCATGGGAGTGAATCCGGAGCTGGGAGATCGGGTTCCGCTCCGACTGCTGCGCGAGGGAGACCTTGCCGTGGTCGCGCCCGAAGTGCTGGCCGCCGCGCGCGCCTTCATAGCCGGGGGCTAACATCTTGGCGCTGGAGACGAGGACCCCCACCCAATCCATCTATCGCGTGGCTCGCTATCCCGATGCGTGGCAACTTCCCGACTGGTCGCGAGCCAAAGACGGAACCTTTGGCAATCGCTTCGACGATCCGGAGAGCGAGTATCGCGTGCTGTACGCTTCCAGCCAGCAGGTCTCCTGCTTTGTCGAAACCCTGGCCCGCTTCCGACCCGATCTTTCGCTGCTCGAAGAATTGAAGGAGATCGCGGGCGAAGACGATTTCCTGCCCGTCGGTGAGGTGCCGCTCAACTGGTGCTCGAATCGCGTGATCGGAACCGCGGCGGCGGAGGGAAACTACGCCGACATCCTTGGCGCCGAGTGGCTGGCGATTCTGCGCCGCAAGCTGGTTTCGGAATGCTTGCGCTTGGGCTTTCAGGACTTGGACGCGGCGGCGCTGCAAAGTGCTTCGCCGCGGAACCTGACGCAACTGGTGTCGCGCGTGGTGTATGACATGGGTTTGCCCGGAATCTTTTTCCGCTCCCGCTATGGACACAATCTGGAGAACTGGGCGTTGTTTGAGCCCTGCCGCATTCGCGATATGAAATCCAAACGCGTGGGCGTAGATCATCCTGCGCTCGCCGAAGCGCTGCGCATTCTGGGGCTGAAGATTTGCCGGAAGCTGAATTGGCCTCGGCCGTTTCCCGGGAGTGCGAATTATTCCAGACTAGCCAGCACAAAATCGGCGCGTGCGCTGGCGCTCAGGCGCTGCAGCTCGATTAAGTCGTATCCGCACTGCCCATAGACTTCTACCATCCGCTCATAAACCTTCACGGCGTCGGCAAATGTTTCTTTGCGTTCGTCATCAGTCGAGTAAATTTCTTCCCACGGAGGCGCGATGAAGACCCTCGCGTTGTAACGGTAGGTCTCGCAGGCCGACTGGATTTCGGCTGTCGCCTCCAGATTGATGAGTTGGGCGTAGCACAGCACGTCGGGCAGTCCGCGATCAGTAAACGTGACCCGGTTGGCCGGAATGTGGTGCTGATAGGTGGCGACGGACCGCGCCAGCATGAGTTGTGTGTATCGGAGCGTATTTGCCCAAGGCAGCGCGTCACCGTTAGCGGCAACCTGTTCGCGAATGATTTCCCGCGCGATCTCGGGCACGCAGCAGAATCCTCGGCGCTCAAGTTCGCGCAGCAAAGTAGTCTTGCCGGCGCCGGGCCCGCCGGTGATGACAAAGAGATTGGGACTCTCGATATGGGTTCGAACCATGACGCTCTATTTCCCGATGCAGAAGGAGCTGAAGATCAGGTTCAGGATGTCGTCAGCGGTGGTGGCGCCGGTAATGTCGTCCAGCGGCCGGAGCGCGCTGTAGAGGTTGAGCAGGATCATCTCGTGGGGAATCTTCAGCGGGACCGCGGCGGCGGCTGCGTCCAGCGCAGCCATCGCTTCTTCCACCAGTTTCTGCTGCCGGACATTCGTGAGGAAGCCGCTCTGCTGCTGGGCAGCGCCATCGCCGCCCACAGATTGCAGAATCTCGCCACGCAGCTGATCGATGCCTTCGCCGGTCAGGGCCGAGGTTTGGACCCAGTCGAGCAGGTCACTCGGGGGACGGTCGCCACCGCGCGGCGGAAATCGAATTCCGGCGATGCGATCTTTCAACAGGTCAACTTTGTTGACGACAACCAACCGGACGCGGCCTTCGGTCTTGCCGAGTAACTCAGCGAAGTCCGAATCGGCGGGATCGCTCGTCGATGGATCCAGCACAATCAATGCCAGGTCGGCCTCGGCCAGTGCTTCCATGGATTTACGCACGCCGATGCTTTCGGCCTCGTCCGTCGTGGCGCGAATGCCGGCAGTGTCGACCAGCCGCACCGGAATACCTCCGATGGACACGGTTTCGGTGACCAGGTCTCGTGTGGTACCGGGCGTAGCGGTAACGATAGCGCGTTCGCGCTCCACCAGCCGGTTGAACAGGCTCGACTTGCCGACGTTGGGCGCGCCTACGATGGCCAGGGTCAGCCCCTCATGCACAACTTTTCCGAAAGCGAAGCTGGTGAGTAGTTCTTCGAGCGGCTCCCGAACACCGGCGATGCGCGCCAGAATCTGCTCATCCGGAATCACTGCGACATCGTCCTCGGCGAAGTCGACTCCGGCTTCCATGGTGGCAATCAGCTCTACCAGCTTCTGCTTGGTGGGCTGCAAGCGCTTCGAGAGCGCACCTCCCAGTTGCTGTGCAGCCACTTGCGCCTGATACAGCGTTTGCGAATCGATCAAGTCTCGGACCGCCTCAGCCTGCGTCAGATCGATACGCCCGTTGAGGAAAGCACGCATGGTGAACTCACCGGGCTCGGCCAGCCGCGCCCCGGCGTTGATGGCCATCTCGACCACGTGTCGCAATACCACCGGCGAACCATGGCAGGAGATTTCGACCACGTCATCGGCGGTATAGGAGTGCGGTTTGGCGAAGAAGGTGGCTACCACCTCGTCGATGCGTCCGCCGGTGGCGGGATCGATCAGTTCTCCAAAGTGAGCGTGTCCAGCCTCGAAGTCGTGGCCGTGCGCCAGGCTCACCATGGGACGAGCAATGTTGCGCGCCTCCGAACCCGACAGCCGCACCACGCCAATGCCGCCCCGTCCCGGAGGCGTAGCGATGGCGACGATGGTGTCGTCAAGGTGCATGGGACGATTGTAGCGGGGCGGGAAGACGGTTCACCACGGAGGCACGGAGATCACGGAGTTTTGGTAGGACGCTGGTCGCCGCTCCCTGCCGGCTATTCGCACTCCGCTTTCTAGCCTGGTTGCGGCTATAGAGGTCCTTCGCCTGCGCTCCTCTGGTCGCTTCGCTCAGGATGACACTCCATATGCTTAGCGCGGACCGAATGGTGAAAAGCGGCTCTCAATCCGTCAGAGGAAACCAAGAAACGGGACACAAAGAAAGATTTTCTCCGTGCTCTCCGTGCCTCCGTGGTGAACGCCCTTATCTCCGCCGCGATGGGACCGGCGGCGCGGGTGGCTTGCCTTTGTAATCTTTGGGATAGACCACGACGTGGCGCTGCGCGGCTTCGCCGTCGCTTTCGGTGCGAAGATCTTCGAGATCGCGCATGGCCAGGTGCAGAATACGACGCTCGCGCGACGACATGGGGGCAAAAGCGTACGGCATGCTCGTCTTGCGAACGCGTTCAGCGGCGACGTCAGCCGCCAGGCGAAGCTCCTGCAGCCGGGCGGAGCGGAAGTTCTGGCAATCGAAGTTGATTTTCTCGTGCTCATCGGGCGCCAGGCGCAACATTTCCAGCGCGACATGTTCGAAAGCGCGCAGCAGTTCACCGCCGTTTTCCAGAACCAGGGGACTGTCGGCGCCGGAGATTTCGACCAGGATGTCCGGACGTTCCCACTCGCGGTCGGCGCCCACTTGCGGGTCCACGGTGATCTTGTAGCGCAGGCGAAAGTCGCCGGCGGTGAGGATGGAGTTCAGCAGTTCGCTGATCTTCTTGGCGGTAGCGATTTTGTCTTGAATGGGCATGGTATGTCGGGGACTCAAGGTCATTGAGCATCTGTCGTCCCTACGGGACTCAGGCTCATGGTTCAGCCTACCCAGCATTTCGCTTCGCTGCATGCTGGGCTAAGTTATTCCGTCCAGCTGGCGGGACTCGAGCATCGTTGAGCAAACGCTGGTCACAAGGTGCACTTGCCGCGGCCCAGGCCCGTTAACTCGAACGTCGCGCCCCACAGCGCTACTTACTTAGCCTTTTTGCGGGCACGTTTTTCTGCTTCCTCGCGCATCTCGCGGCCCAGTCCCGTCCGATTCATGATGTACTGCTGCGCAATTCCGATGATATTGCCCACCGTCCAGTACACGCTCAGCCCCGAAGGCAGATTGAAGCTGAACCAGCCGATCATCAGCGGCATCATCAGGGTCATCATCTGCTGCTGCTTGGGATCCATACCCGAGCTTGGCGTCATCTTCTGCATCAGGTAGGTACTGATGACGATAACGACCGGCATGATGAACAGCTTGTCGGGCGAGGAAAGATCGTGCAGCCAGAGGAACGGCGCCTGGCGCAGCTCGATGGCGTTCCCCAGCATGGTGTAAAACGCCCAGAGAAACGGCATCTGGATGAGCAGCGGCAGGCAGCCGCCGGCCGGGTTCACGCCTTCGCGCTTATAGAGTTCGCCGATCTCGGCGTTCATCTCCTGGCGCTTGGGATCGCGCATGGGGTACTTCTTGTAACGCTCCTGGATGGCCTTCATCTGAGGCTGTAACTTCTGCATTTTCAACGCCGACTTCATGCTGAAGATGCGAAGAGGCAGCAGCGCCAGGTTGATGATGACGGTCAGGATGATGATGGCCACGCCCCAATTGCTGGCCATATGTTCGTGGGTCCACTTCAGCCACAGGAACAAGGGGCGGGCGATGATGCTGAAGAAGCCAAAGTCGACCGTGCCTCGAAGATCGGGACCATCCATCTGTCCCGGCGCGGTGTTGGAACGGACGGACTCGAGCACTTCCAGCGCCTTGGGCCCCACGAACAGGCGCTCTTTGGTGACGCCGCTGGTGTCGCCCACGGCGGCGCCCAGCACGTCATATTTGTTTACGTTGTTCGGATCTGGTCTCTTGGGTTCTTTGGGAACCGTGATCACGTTGTGCAGCGTGACCATGGCCGCCGTGTCGGGATTGTCGGGCAGAAAGATTGCGGCAAAGAACTGGTCTTGCGAGCCGGCCCAGTTGAAGGGCCCCCGCAAGGTGTTGCCGCTGCTGACTTTCTTAGCCGCCAGCCGCTCTACCTTCCCGTCAGCCAGGTACTCGATTTTTTCCGCAGCGTACGACGGAGCTGTGATTTCGTCGCCCAGGGCAGCCGGCCACATGGGATACGCCGGCACCAGCTTGCCGTTTTGCGTAACTGATGTCTCGATGGAAATGACGTAGGTGTCGCCAAACTGGAAGGTCTTGCGGACCGTAATATCGCCGTTGGCGTACTCGAAGGTCAGCTCGCCGGGAGCCGTGATGGTGCCGGAGGTGCTGGCAACATACAACGCCGAGTTGATCTGGTTCCGCAGGTTCTCGTCGTAGGTGTACAGGCTGAGCGGAAGCCCGAACTTGGCGGCGTTTTTGTTGACCAGGTCAAGCGGGTGTCCGTCCTCGTCTTTGTACTTCTTCAGCAGCCAGGACTTCACCTGCGCCCCGCGATTGGTGAAGGTGATCTTGTAAAGCGGGTTCTCGATCACCGTATCCACTTCGCTGCCGGCAGCCTTAGACGCTACCGCGGCTTTGGTTGCGGTGGCGCTCTCCTGACTTGAAATCTGGGCAGGAGCGGGTGCCGAGGCGCTCGCCGACGAAGCTGGACTGGCTTGTGTGGCCTGGGCAGGAGCGGTTTTCGCCGGCGCAGCGGGATTCTTCTTGAACAGGAAGATCTGGCTGATGATGATCAGCGCAAAGGTGACGGCAAAGACCATCAGCATGCGCTTGTCGCCGCCGCCGCCTTCTTGTTGTGGATTGCGATATTCAGCCAAAGTTAGGTTCCGTTCAGCAGCTAGATCTGGAATGTCGGCTAACGACTATGCGTTATCCGACCAGGTCGAAAAGCAGATCCCTCGCCGACCAAAGTCGGTTCGTGATGACAAAGTACAAGGTAAAGGCGCATCTAAAGCCGCGCCCCTTCAAAATCAGCGGACGCTGCCTTCTTCCGCAGCTCAGAAAACTCCGCAGGAACGTGCCTGTCCCCAGCCGTTCCCGGCACCGGATCGTATCCGGCTCGCGCGAACGGATGGCAGCGCAACAGTCGCCCTACGGCCAGCCAGCTTCCCCGCAGGGCCCCATAACGCTCGATGGCGTCGATGGCGTACTCTGAACACGTGGGCACGAAGCGGCAGGAGTGCGGCAGCATGGGCGACAGAAACCGCTGGTACTGGCGCAACCCGAATTGCAGCAAAGACTTCATTTCGCTTGGGCTACTCGCGCCCGCTGTGCGGCCAGCCGCAAGGCACGGGCTACTTCGTCCTTCAGTTCGGCGAAAGGCAAAGTCAAAACGCTCTTTCGCGGGTTGAAAACAACATCTACCGGGCCCTCGCAGGCCTGCGGCGAGAGTCGTACCGCTTCCCGCATGCGCCGCCGGATGCGATTACGCTCGACGGATCCGCCCAGCACTTTGCCCACGGTGAATCCCACCCGCGGACCGCCCGCAGTGGTTACGCCTTCCTGTACTACGCTGCGTCGCAGGAAAAAGACGGTCATGTTGCCGGTAAACTGGCGGCGGCCGTCTTGATACACCCGTTGGAAATCCGCATGCTTCAGCAGATGCTTCGACTTCGGAAACTTGCTGCTGGCGGCGGAGACGTTACCAGACATTCAACGCTCGCTGGACGGGGGAGTTTTCTTATTTGCTGCGGCCCAGTCGTGCGAAGACCCTGCAATTCCATCGGAAAGGCTGCGATGACGCAGAGGTATCAGTACAGTCGGCTTAATCGCGGAATCCAGGACTGACGGAGACGCGCTTGCGTCCCTTGGCGCGACGGCGTGACAGCACCGCGCGGCCGCTCTTGGTCTTCATGCGAGAACGAAATCCGTGCGTCTTTGAGCGACGGCGACGGTTGGGTTGGAATGTGCGCTTGGGCATGCTAAAACTGCGCTCCTCACTGGCACTAAAATTTTGAATTAGAGCAAACTCAAAGTATATCGGTCGGTGTGGCAGGATGGCAACCGTAGCCAGGAAATGTCCCCGGGTTGGGCGTCTGATCCAAGCGCGATTATGGCTTGACGCAAGATAACGCACGGCACCCCATGGGGCGATGCCACCTGCGAACTCGTCAACCTCATTTTGCTTTTGCCCGCCACTAGAATCCCATCCGCAACTGCCTGAAGGTGATTCGCGCGATGGAGTTTCGTGCCTGGAAAATTACTGTCAGCCCCAAGCCGCGCAGCGTTGCACCGCACGTGCAGCACTCGGAAAAAAAATTTGCAGCCTAACTTTCAGCGAATCAATCAGTCGCGAAAAAATTGAAACGCAACCGCAATAATTGTCTGGCGCGAATTTTTTTTCGTGCTAGTATCGCCTGCAGCCAAGAAGAAAACCGACTGCACGAATGCAAGTGCAACGCTTGGGATGAGCGTACGATTCAGGTTTGCAGCATACGATTTCCAGTTGATAGTGCCGCGGTTGATGGCTCTGTGCTCGGTTCTGTTTCCCTCTAATTTAACGACTGCTTTCTAAGAGGCTTGTTCGCCTCGGGACTACTATTGATGTCTTCCTTTGGTACTGCCTCCGCCAATCCGTGGGTGCGGGTTCTCGACGCACTGGAAAAAAAAGTCAACCGCAGTTCCTACGAAACCTGGCTCAAGCCCACGCGTTACGATCACGCGCAGGGTGCGATTCTGTTCGTGCGCGTCCCCAATCCAGAGTTCTGCCAGATCGGCGAACGCTACGGCGACTTGATCAGTGAGGCCATCGAAAATCTCGGGCTCGAGTTTCAAGACGTGGAATTCGTAACCGACGAAGAGCAGCGGAACAACTCCAGGTCTCCGCGCGCCGCCGAACCGCGACACGATCCTTTGCCCATCTCCGACAAGCCCGGACCGGGCCCCATCACTCAGCAACGTTTCGATTGGGATGGAGCGGCGCAATTGAATCCGAAATACACATTCGACGACTTCGTCATCGGCGCGGGCAATCAATTTGCCCATGCCGCGGCGCGCGCGGTGGGCGAGCGGCCGTCCAAGGCCTACAACCCGTTGTTTCTGTATGGCGGAGTTGGGATGGGCAAGACCCACCTGATGCAGGCCATCGGGCACGAGATCAAGTTGCGCTCGCCGGAAAAGTCCATCTGCTATGTCTCCAGCGAGCGCTTCACCAACGACATGATTAACGCGCTGCGCTACAGCAAGATGACCGCGTTTCGCGACAAGTATCGCAACATGGATGTTCTGCTGGTCGACGACATCCAGTTCCTGGTGAACAAGGAGCGCACCCAGGAAGAATTCTTCCATACCTTCAACGCGTTGCACGAGTGTATGCGCCAGATCGTGATTGCCAGCGACCGTCCGCCCAAAGAATTGGCCGAGATCGAGGACCGCCTGCGCAGCCGCTTCGAGTGGGGGCTGATCGCCGACATCCAACCGCCCGACCTGGAGACTAAGGTCGCGATTCTCCAGAAGAAAGCCGAGTCGGAGCAGGTGGTGCTGCCCACCGACGTGGCCCTGTATCATCGCCTCGAACATCCGCAGCAACGTGCGCGAACTTGAGGGAGCGCTGATCCGCCTGACCGCTTACGCCTCGCTGACCGGAGCGGAGATGAACCTGCAGGTGGCGCAGGAGGTGCTGAAGAACCTGATCGATTCGCAGGTCCGCAAAATTACCATCGAATCGATCCAGAAGGCGGTGTCGGAGCAGTTTGGGCTGCGCCTGGCCGAGATCAAGGCCAAGAACAACTCGCGGGTCATCGTGTTTCCCCGCCAGATTGCGATGTACCTGGCCAAGCACCTGACCGACGCCTCGCTGCCCGAGATCGGCCGGCAATTCGGCGGCAAGCACCACACCACGGTCCTGCATTCGGTGGAGAAGATCGACACGGCTCGCAAGACCGACAAAGATTTAAACAGGGTATTGAATAAGCTCAGCGAGAGTTTAGGCCTGTGAACCGCATTTGAAGCGGGGTTTTTCACCACTGGAGAAAGTTTTCTCAGCTATACCTGTGGACAGGATGTGGATCAAGTGGAAGATCTAGCTGGAATTCTGACGACGTCCCGATTCACCACAACCACCCGCAAGCCCGACCGGCGGTTTTGGACAGTAAGAAGTGATGGCAGGCCGCTGGCACCGCAGTTTCTCACTAAATTTCCACTTTTCCAGAGCGCCTACTGTTACTACTGGTTTTATATGTTTTTGATTTGATATAAGAAGTAACAGTAATACGAGGGCCGGGAATCGGAACGAAGACTCCGGCCGAGGTGTGACTTTATGGCTGCCGAAGCAACGGGAGCGATCCAGGGTACGGCGATGGAAATCAGTGTCAGCAAGTTCGAGTTGCTGCGCGAACTCACTGCCACGCAGGGAGTGGTCGAACGTAAGACCACGATCCCCATCCTTTCCAACTTTTTGTTTGAGGCGGGCAACGACCGGCTGACCATCACGGCGACCGATCTGGATCTGAGCCTGCGCACCTCCTGCGCGGCCAAGGTGAAGCGCGAAGGCGCCTGCACCATCCCGGCTCGCAAGCTGTACGACTACGTCAAATTGCTTCCCGATGGCGACATCTCCATCAAGTTGCTGGAGAACCACTGGGTCAATATTCGCTGCGGCCGTTCTAACACCAAGATGGTTGGCATGGCACGGGCCAATTTTCCCGGACTGCCAATCTTCCCGTCCGCCGGCGTGGTGAAGATTCCCGCGCAGACCCTGCGCAGCATGATCGGTAGAACGATTTTCGCCATCTCCAGCGAGGAGTCGCGTTACACCCTGAATGGCGGGCTGATGGTGCTGAAGCCGGAGTCGATCACCATGGTGGCGACCGACGGGCACCGCCTGGCGCATATCGAAAAACAGGGTGAGGCGTTCGACGTCAGCGGCGAGAACAAGACGCTCATCCCGAAGAAAGCCATGAGCGAGATTTATTCGCTGCTACAAAACAGCGAAGCCGAGTCCATCGAGTTTGCCAAAGACGATTCGACACTGTTCTTCCGCATTGGCGAGCGGTTGCTGACCTCGCGCCAGTTGACCGGACAATTTCCCAATTACGAAGCGGTGCTGCCGCGGGAGACTACCAAGTCGGTCGTGGTGCATGGCGCCGACCTGAATACCTCAATCCAGCGCGTGGCGCAGTTTGCCGACGAGCGGTCGCGAGCTATCCGCATGAAGCTCGATAAGAACGAGCTAAAGATTTCGTCCTCTTCCACCGACGCCGGCGAGTCGGAAGACTCGATCGAGACCGCCTACAGCGCCGATCCCATGACCATCGGCTTCAACTCCGAATACCTGCTCGACTTCCTAAAGGCATCGAACGGCGGCGAAGTGCGCCTGGAGTTCAAAGACGCCCAATCCGCCGGCCAGATGCGTCCCGACGACGCGGGCGACGACGGGTTCAAGTACCGCTATGTCGTGATGCCGATGCGGATTTGAAAGTCGGACTCCGGAATATCTACAGCACGTTCAGCGCACACTTTTAGGGTGCGCCGGTCTGCGCCACAACCGGATGCGCTCGTGGCTGCTCGCACCACGCTTGGTGCGAGCGATCGTCTTGACAGCTATCCACGACTGGCACAGAATTCCGACGCACGCTCGCGCCGCGCCGAGAGCGCGATCGATAAGCCAGAAGGAGAATTACCATGACAAGCCGCGCACAAACCGCAGTTTCTATTTGCGACACTAGGTTCTGCGGCGCAAGTGTGGCCTCCCTCCTGTTCCTCTTGGCCATCACGACGACCCCCTGGCCAGCCCAGGCGCAGACGTTCACGGTGATTCATAGCTTCGGCGGTCACGACGGCTATGTTCCCTCAGCCGGACTGACCATGGACCGCGCCGGAAATTTCTATGGCACCACCCGGAACGGTGGGTCTTTTAACAACGGACCTTTCTGCTCGGTGTATTCCCAAATTGGCTGTGGAACAGTATTCAAGTTAATCAGGCATGGCGCAGACTGGCAGCTCTCGCCCATCTTTCTCTTCGATGGACCCGACGGCGCCTATCCGACTACTCCTGTGACTATCGCGCCCAGTGGGATCGTCTTTGGCACCACTTCGGTAGGCGGTGTCTGCGCCTCGTCGCCTTACGGCTGCGGCACGCTTCTTAATCTCTCCCCGCCGGTCCGCAATCCGCCCTCGATCATCTACTCCTGGACAGAATTCTTGTTGCACGACTTTACTGGCAACAATGACGGAGGGCCAATTCCCGGCGCACTCATCTTCGATGGCGATGGCAACTTGTATGGCACATCGTTCTGGGGCGGTCCGACGGAAAGCGGTCTCATCTTTGAGTTCACGCCTTCAGGCGGCGGCAACTGGATGGAAAACGTTCTCTACACTTTTCAGGGCGGAAATGACGGCACAGGTCCTGATGACCTGGTTGCCGACGCCAGCTTCGATCATCTCTTTGGTGTGACTGGCGGCGGAGGTAACGACGGGTGTGACCGAAACGGCTGCGGAACGGTTTACGAACTGACCCGCTCCGGCTCAGGCTGGACCAAGACCATTCTTCACGTCTTCACCGACGGCAGCGATGGAGCCTGGCCAGCCGGTGCGCCGGTGATGGACGCAGCCGGCAATCTCTACGGTGCCGCCCCAGGAGCTTTCGTCAGTCCTGGCACCGTGTGGGAGATGTCGCCGTCCCAAGGGGGTTGGACTTTTACCGTTCTCTACACCTTTACCGGATGCCCGAACTGCGGACCGTCCAGCGGCGTAACGATGGATGCCGCCGGCAATCTTTATGGCACAACCTTTAACGGCGGTCCGTTCGGTCAGGGAAACGTTTTCAAACTCAGCCCTTCCGGCGGGGGCTGGACGTACACCGACCTGCACGACTTCACCGGCGGCCCTGACGGCGGTGCTCCCAAAGGCAAGGTTACGGTTGACGCCAGCAGCAACATCTATGGAACCACCACGCACGGAGGAATCGACGGCGTAAACGGCGTGATCTGGGAGATCACTCCTTAATGCGGACAGCTATAACCCGTGGGCTTAGCTCGCCACGGATCCTGAATGAAGATAACGAGCAGTCGTTTATCGTCCGCACAACCTAAGGCACAATCGGGAGGCTGATGAAACTAGCCGCCCCGGGAGTGTGCCACACTCGCTGGGTTGCTTGCCGATAGTCCGCCGGATTTGCATTAAAGATATTTGTTACAAAGGTTTGGGGGTTCCGGTCGTACAACGGAAACAGACTGGATTGAACTTGCACCATAATGCGATGTCCAGGTAAGAAGACATGATTAACCGTGGGTAGACCGAAGCGATAAAGCAACGGCTTGTCTGGAGTCAGTGCTTCCGGGTGCTCAAAACTCGTCCGATAGCGCCCGCGAAAAATATCCAACGATACGGCTAGTTCATAACCGCCCATTTCCGGCTGCGATGGAACGCTGTCGGGATAGACATCGATCAACTTAAGTACCCAGTCGCTATCGCTGCCGCTGGTCGAGGCATAGAGATTTACCTCGGGTGCGCCGCCCAGATGCAATGGGGCGGTAAGCGGCTCACTCACGTAGGTAAGCACGTCGGGACGACCATCCACGAAGCGCTGGTCGTTGACCAGCCAGGTCTTCCATCCTTCCTCATTGCCCACGTAGACCGGACGCGGCATGTAGGGCACAGGCTTGGCCGGATCGGAAACGTACTCGTCGTACTTTGCTGTGGCGGCCTCTGGCGCCTGGAATGACAAGCCTCCCTGGGCAGTCAGATAGATGGGCCGCGGCTGGTTGGGACAGCCTGAGTCACAGCTCAAAGGCCACGACTTGTAACGCTCCCAACGATTCTCGCCGGTGTTGTAAATCAGCACCGGAGGCGTGTCAGCCTTAGGAGCGTTATCCAGTAGATACTGATTGAAAAAAGGAAGCAGCACATCGCGCCGGAACTGCAACGCGGTATCGCCATCCCAGCGCAGCGGCCCCAACGAGTAAGCGATGTAATTGACCTGGCTGTGCCGCCAGGGTCCCATCACCAGAAAATTCTTATCGTTGGCCGTGTCCTGCGGTTCCACCGCTTCGTAAGCGTGGATCGCTCCCCAAATATCCTCCTGGTCCCAAAGGCCTTGCACCCACATGACAGGCACTTTTAAGGGTTGTGCCGCCATGATTCTATCCAGAGCCTGACCCTGCCAGAACGCATCATAAGCGGGATGCTCCTCCAGCTTCTTCCAGAACGGAAGCTGCTCTAATCCGCCGGTGCGCGCAAAATTCCCCGCTGACCCCTGCCGGAGGAAGTTGGTGTAATCGTCATAACTTTCACGCGGCATGATGGAAGCGCCGCCACGCGCCGCCGTCTCGCCTCGAATAAAATCGAAGTTAACTTGTCTGAAAGCGCCATAGTGAAACCAGTCGTCGCCCATCCACCCGTCGACCATCGGACTCTCCGGCGCCGCTACCTTCAACGCGGGGTGTGGATGAATCAAGGCCATCACCACGGTGAAGCCCTCGTAAGAGGAGCCAATCATTCCTACCTTGCCGTTCGACTCGGGCACATTTTTCACCAGCCAGTCGATGGTGTCGTAGGCGTCGGTCGAGTCATCCGTCCCGCTGGTGTTGAGCGGACCAACCAGCGGCGGCGTCACCAGGTAAGCGCCCTCCGAGCCGTACTTGCCGCGCACATCCTGATACACGCGAATGTATCCGGCCTTCACGAAAACATCGTCGCCCTGGTTCAGCTCGTCGAGCATATGTGGCGAGTCGTTCCGCGCGGCCCGGCTGCGCCGCATTGAAAGGAGTACGCGTCAGCAGCAGAGGGGCATGTGCGGCCCCTTTTGGAATTACGATCACAGTGTAGAGTTTCACTCCGTCGCGCATCGGGACCATTGCCACGCGTTTGGTGTAGTCAAAGTCAGCTTCCGACGCTGTGAAGGTCGGCGGAATGTCGGACTTCACGGGCGTGGTTTGCGCGGGACCCGGCGCGGTTGCCAAAACAACCAGGGCAGCAGTGAAAAGAAGGCGGCAAAGCGTCATGGAATGATCTTCAATCCTTGCGAAGAGAAGGGGTTAGCTGTTCATTCGCACCGCGCCACCTGTGAAATGGCGCTTTCTAGAATCCCCCGTACGCTCTCTGTAGTCTGTACTCTTCGTGTGCGCTTTGGACAATACCTAGCGTAAATTATGTTGACAGTCGCTGGGGACTATTACAAAATTCCGACTCGCTTCCGAGCGGTGCCCCGGCAACAGCACACTCCGGTTAATAAGAAGCCGAATCGCCATTTCAGTCAGGTCACTGACAAGGAGAATATCCCCCATGGCGTCCCTGCTGAACTCCAGCCGTAAGATTTTCGTCGACATCCTGCGCATGGCGATCTTCCCGTTCATGATGATGACGGTGTTTGCCATTGCAGCCGTCCCAGCGACGGCGCAGACGCTCACCCTTCTGCACACCTTCATGGGTGAAGGAGACGGGTCTACCCCCATGGCCGGTCTGACCCAAGACGCAGCGGGAAATCTTTATGGCACAGCCGAGCGCGGCAATTTTTTTGACTACTGCTCGCCCAGTTGCGGCGTGGTCTACAAACTTGTGCGCCAAGGCCCCAGCTGGGTAATGACGCCGATCTACCACTTCGCCGGTCCTCCGGATGGCGCGACTCCAACCAGCCGGGTGATCTTTGGCCCGGATGGCGCACTTTACGGCACTACGATGTTCGGTGGCACGGGCTCCTGTGTCAGTACCGTGGATGGTTGCGGAACGGTTTTCAAGCTGCAGCCTCCGCTGACCGTTTGCAAGACTGTTCTCTGTCCGTGGAGAGAGACCGTTCTCTATAGCTTTGCCTCGCAAAGCGATGGCGAGAATCCGCAAAGTGAGGTTGCCTTCGATCAGGCGGGCAATATTTATGGCACCACATATTTTGGTGGAACCGGGCCGTGTAACGACGGCTTCTACACCGGTTGCGGCAGCGTCTTCAAGCTCACCCACAACTCCGACGGCAACTGGAGCAAGAGCACGCTGTACTCCTTTCAAAATAGCCCAAACGATGGCGGATTCCCCTATGCCGGAGTAACGCTGGACCGGGCCGGCAACATCTATGGCACGACTACCGCTGGCGGAATGCAGTGCTCAGAAGGAGGAGCTTGCGGCGTAGTTTTCAAGTTGTCGCCCTCGGGCTCTGGCTGGACAGAAACCGTTCTGCACTTCTTCACCGGGGGGACCGACGGAAACTATCCCTACGGCGGCTTAATCTTTGACAGCCTGGGCAATTTGTACGGAGCTGCCGGTGCCGGGGGATTGGGCCAGGGGACGGTCTATGAGCTGAGTCCGGCACAGGGCGGTTGGAACTTCGCCGTGCTGTACAGTTTCAGCGGACTGGAGGCGAATGGTCCTGACTCCAGACTGACGATGGATGCGGCCGGTAACCTTTATGGCGGCTCAGTGAGCGGTGGAACGTTTGGAACTGGAACGGTGTACAAGCTAACCGCTTCGAATGGCGCGTGGACGAACGCCACTCTCTACAACTTCAATCAGTTCGAAGGCAGTAGTGGCGGCATTCTGTATGGCAGCGTAGTGCTGGACGCGGCAGGCAATATTTATGGCACCGCTTCGGCCGGGCCGTACCCATCTCCAGACAGCGGCACGGTATTTGAGATCACGCCGTGAGGCACTCTGATCAGTTTCCGCTGCCAATCAAAATGGCCTGCGCACGGCCAAAACGAAGAGGCGCGGGAAAAATCCACAGGGATTCTTTCCGCGCCTCTCAGAATCTTGATCCGTTTCTAGTAACGGTGGGGCAGCTTCTGTTCCGTTTCCACCGAGCTGGTCAACGTTCCCACCAGATAACTAATGACGATCACTCCTACCACGGCAATCGTAACCAAATTCATGTCGCGCCTCCCCCACTCCGGCCGCTGTCGCCGAAGCCATGCTCGTTCTCAGCCCGTCCGCCCCTCTGCAATTCATAAACGCAGTGGCGCACCGGAAGTTGTGGATTGTTTGTAACACGATTTCGCAACGATCCGTGCATAAAATCGCTCGGGGAAGTAACTTTTGCAGCAGCCTTTGTCGTGCGCGCCACCTGATCGATCAGAGAAGTCGATCAAGCCATCCTAAGCGCAGTCAGCCGAAGGCCGAAGCGGTTTCTGGGTTTGTCATCCTCGCGCAGCGAGGGACTCCCTCTCGCTGCCCTCGTGATGACAAGTCGTCCTCAGGTTTTGTTGTGAACGGTACCCGGGGCTTACGCCCTGGGAGGATTCTTCGCGAGGTGAGAAGAAAGCCGGTCCTTCGACTCCGGCGGCGAAGCGCCACCCGCTCTCAGCAAGACACCTTAAGAACAGTTGCCGGTTGTGAGCAAGAGCCGATCTGCTCTTACTGACAACTGACAACCGGCCACTGACAACGGTTTCTTACGCCGCAGCTTGTGGACCGGCCTCGCCCACCACCCGGACCAGCGCATCCGGCCCGTCGGCGCCCACCACGTAGCGGTCCGCTTCCACCTCCGGCCACTCGCCGTAGATGTGTACCACGTAAACGATTTTGCCTTCGCGCTTGGTCTCGCGGAACACGCGGATGATCTTGCGCGCAGTCGCATCGGGCAGCCGGTGGCACATCAGGGCAACGTCAAACGGAACCTGTTTCTGTGCCGCTTCCAGCGCTTCCTTCTCGGTGCTCACTGCCACCACCTGGTGACCGGCCGTCTCCAGAATGCGCTGGCGCAACAGGGCCAACTCCGGGTCGGTAGTAAGGATAAGAATCTTCATCTGAGGATGTCCCGCTAAGAAGTGAACCGGAATGAGGATTCCGGAAAATTGCTCTTGCGGAGGATATCAAATCGCGGGACAGTCGCGAGCGGAATTCTACGCATTGCGAGCCCAACAGCATCTCTATCTCCTTCATAACCCAGCTCGATAGCCCGCCTGAGCCGAATTCATCATCCTTCAACCATCGCGGGAATCTAATCATGTAAGCATTAACCTTCATACCGAGGAGCTGCGTGTGTCTTCGCACCAGCCTGACCATCAACCTGAATCTGAAACTATGCTAGAGAAGACGCCATACATACCGAAGAAGCGCTATATTTTCGCCAGCGATTTCGACCAGACCCTGAGTTTTAACGACTCGGGCTACGTGCTGGCCGAGCTGCTGGGAATTTCCACCAGCGAATTCGAGCGCAAGGCCACCGGGATGGCCAAGCTCAACCTGGTGCAGCAAGGGGGCGAACTCGCCTACCTGTTGCTGCACGACCCCGAGTTCCGCTCGCGGGTGCGCCGCGAACATCTCTATGAAGCCGGTAAAGCCGTCCGGCTCAAACCCAACATCGACGCGCTCTACAGCTTTCTCTCGGACGAGGTCGACGGATACCACTTCGATTTCTATGTGATCTCGGCTGGCCCGGTGGAAGTAATCCGCTCGGCGCTGGAAGGCATCATTCCGCCTGATCACATTTACGGCACCGAATTCGAATACAACGCCGACGGCGAGATTGAACGCATCAAACAGGTCACCGCCGGCTACGGCAAGGTCGCCGTCATCGATCAGCTCTTGGAGAAGCTGCGCACCGGCCCTGACCGCATCGTCTATGTGGGCGATGGCAGCTCCGACATTCACGTCATGCTGCATATCAACCGGCGCGACGGCTTCACCATCGCGGTGTCGGAGAACAAGTATCTGGCGCCCATCGCCAAGCGCTCGGTCATCAGCGACAGCGCGCTGGCCATCCTGGTGCCGATTCTCGAAGAAGTAGTGGGCTGGGATTCGGCCTCAATTCGTGACCTGTTCGAAGCCAAGGGCCTGCTAATCCAGCAGTGGGACAAGGTGCAGACCGATATGCTGACCATTGTCCCCATCGCCGTCCCGCAGGAAGAGCCGGCTGAGGAGCAAGCTCGCATTGCCATCGCGGATTAGTCGAAGCTGATTTGGGTGGAGGAGCGGGCCTTCAGGGCCGCGTTGGAGGATCTCAAAATATTGTCATCCTGAGCGCAGGCGGCACTTCGCCGCCGGAGTCGAAGGACCTGCTGTTCTCCCTCGGTGACCAACTTTTCCCTCACGCCGCGGCCGTCTCCACCGCCGGATCCTTTCGCCGGAAAATCTTCGGCGCAATTATCATCAGCACTGCGACCATGATGGCGTAGCACGCCACCGTCGGCAGCGCGTGACGGTTGCGCATATACTGTCCCGACAACAACAGCGCCAGTCCAACATGCCGATTCGCATTGCTGACCGCCAGGGTGCGGACGCCGATGCGATCCGTGCGCATCAGCAACTGCATCGCCGCAATCGACGAGATCAACAGCAGTACCACCGCCAGCACCACCCATGGCGTAACCCTCCTCAGCTCCGGACCCATCTTCCACAGCAAAATCGCGAACACCAGGATGAGCACACCATTGCCCAGGCGGTTCATCGCCGGCTGAGCTTTCTTGGAAAACATAGGAACGAAGTGCGCCAGCGCCATGCCTACCAGCAGCGGAACAAATTCCTTTTCCAATATCTGGAGCGCCACCACCCTCGGCGGAATCCAGATGTCGCGCTCGTACAGCTTGGCCGCTCCATAAACCAGCAGAGGAATCATGATCGGCGTCATGACCGCGCCCCACACCTGATAACTCGCCGCCAGGTGCATGTCGAAGCCCCGCCGCGCCAGGTTGCGGGTGAGCAGCGGCGCTCCCGGAGCAACCGCCACCATGAACAGCCCGGCAGTCTCCGACAGATCCAGCGGCAGGATTCGCGCCACCAGCAGCGCCACCACCGGAGGCACGATGAATGTCGCCAGCAGCAACCGCAACCACCCGCTCCAAGTCAACCCGCGCCAGTTGGACACCAGTTCGCGCCACTGCAGACTCATCCCGACGGACACCATCAGCACGAAGATCGAGGCGGGCAGAAGAAGTTTCATGATTAACGTTTGAGGTTGCAGCGGCTGCCGTTTGCTCCAGGCCATCATCCCAATTCGCGGGCTTGAAGACTGGGATTTGCGTCGTAGAGAGGCTCCGATCGACATCCATGACAATTCCGCAGCCGATATTTCGCGTTGCCTTGATGAACGGGCATATTCCTCAGGCCGAACAGAGCTGCTTTACACAGTTCGGCAGCAACCGCATGAAGCTCATTCCACATCTGCTGCATCGCTTCGCTAATCTGTCTTTGCTACTTCTGGATTCTTAATCATTTTCGCGTTGTTTCAGGATACGGCGAGTGTCAATTTACGGCAGCACTCTCCTTACCCGGTAAGGAATACATCTAGACAGTTTGTCATCACGAGGGCAGCCGCAAATTCCAGGCCGACGTAACGGCATCATGCTTTGTTCATTATAGTCGTTGCCTAAACGAGATTCAGGATAAGCCCTGTTGATCCGTTTGTCTTGTATAAGTACATAGCCTAATTAGACCTCTGCGATCTCATCAATCGCTCGCTGATCAGGTTTGTGTCAGGGCACGACTTCAGTCGTGCCGAAAAAGACGAATGAATCTCAGGGCTTCAGCCCCTGCCAAAATCGCCCGGGGCTAAAGCCCGAATTAGCTTATCGCCTTGACGGCACGGCTGAAGCCGTGCCCTGATACAAACCACAATCGCTTACAAATAACTTTTCCCTGATTCAAGTCGCAACAAGATTCGATTATGAGACGATTTCCGCTCGAAACTCGAAAGCGCGACCGAAACTCGAAACTTCTATAATCATTCCTTATGCCTTCTTTCCCCGAGGTTGACGAGCAGCTGGCCTACCTGCGCAAGGGCGCGGCCGAAATCATTCGCGAGAGCGACCTGCGCGAGCGCCTGGAGAAATCGCGCCAGTCCGGCAAGCCCATGCGGGTCAAGGCCGGCTTCGATCCCACTGCGCCCGACCTGCATCTCGGCCACACCGTGCTCATGCGCAAGCTCAAACATTTTCAGGACATGGGCCACACCGTCATCTTCCTCATCGGAGATTTCACCGGCCTCATCGGCGATCCCACTGGCCGCTCGGTCACCCGCCCGCCGCTGTCGCGCGAGCAGATCGACCAGAACGCCGAGACCTACAAGGCGCAGGTCTTCAAGATCCTCGATCGCGACAAGACCGAAGTCCGCTTCAACAGCGAGTGGCTCGACAAGCTGGGCTACGAAGGCATCATCCGCCTGGCCGCCAAGTTCACCGTCTCGCAGATGCTGGAGCGCGAAGACTTTCACAAGCGCTTCATGGAAGAGAAGCCCATCGCCTTGCACGAGCTGCTCTATCCGCTGGCGCAGGGCTACGACTCGGTGGCGCTCCAGGCCGATGTCGAGCTCGGCGGCACCGATCAGAAATTCAATCTGCTGATGGGCCGCGAGCTGCAACGCCATTACGGCCAGCCGCCGCAGATCGTGCTCACCACGCCGTTGCTGGAAGGCACCGACGGCGTGCAGAAGATGTCGAAGTCGTACGGCAATTACATCGGCATCACCGAGCCGCCGACGGAGATGTTCGGCAAAGTCATGTCGATCTCCGACGAGCTGATGTGGCGTTATTACGAGCTGGTCACCGACGTCAGCATGGCCGACATCGAGCGCATGAAGAAGCGACGTCGCCAGCGGCGCGGCGCATCCCATGAAGCTGAAGCAGGAGCTGGGCAAGCGCATCGTCGCCGACTTCCACTCGCCCGACGCGGCGGAGCAGGCGGCGAGTGACTGGTCGCGCATGTTCCAGAAAGATGAGACGCCGGAAGACTTGCCGGTAATCCACGTGAAGTTCGAAGAGGTTGCCGCGCCCCATGCCTCGACCACCGACGGCAATGTGCAAGTTAAGCTGGACAAGCTGCTCGCTCGCACCGGCCTGGCAACTTCGGTCACTGACGGTCTGCGCAAGGTGAAGCAGAACGCGGTGAAAGTTGATGGCGAACTCAAAACTGAACTGGTCGTCGCCTTGAAGTTGGGAACCGAGTTCACACTGCGTGCAGGAAAGAAGATGGTACGCGTGACGATCGGCAACTAACGTGGTGATCGCGTTGGCACGTTTTAGTTATCGCGACCCGCACGGCGCAACACACATGTGTCGTCCTGAGTGGCCGCGTTATCCGGGAAGATTCATCGCAGCGATAGCGGTTCTTCGCTTCGCTCAGAATGACAAACTGAGGACGCGGTTCCTCGCTCAGAATAACGAACTAAAGAGGTAGATCCGATCCGCCTTTTCCGCGCACAATGCCCTTCGAACACTGGTAAAATAACTAAAGAGTAACCCAATCGGAATCCAGGTGACGGCCTGGCCAGGTATTTGATGAAACGATTTTCCTTCCTCTTGCTTTTCGCAGCTCTCAGCGCTCCCCTGCTCATTGCCCAGACCACTACGAGCGACACGGTGGTGGAAGAGATCATCGCCCGCGTCAATAACAGCATCATCACCCGGGCTGATGTGCGCCGTGCGCGCGAGCAACTGCTTACCGAGTTGAAGCAAACGGACGCTGCCACGGCCGACCAGGAAGCCAGAGACCACGAGAAAGATGTGCTCCGCGACTTGATCGATCAGCAACTGTTGCTGCAGAAAGGTGCTGACCTGGGTATTACCGCCGACACCGAACTGGTGAAGCGGCTGGATGAGCTGCGCAAGCAGATGCATGCTGACTCCATGGAAGACATGGAAAAAGCCGCCCAGTCGCAAGGTATCTCGTTCGAAGATTTCAAGCAGAACCTGAAAAACAACATCATCACGCAGCGGGTGATCAGTCAGGAAGTTGGCGGGCACATCACGGTATCGGCCCAGGAAATCCAGCAATATTACGACCAGCACAAGGCTGAGATGGATCGCCCGGAACAGGTCCGACTGAGCGAGATCCTGATTTCCACCCAGAAAACGGCGCCGGTCAAAACTGACAAGGGCGAAACAGCGTTGCCGGAAACGCCCAGTCCTGAGGTTGTCGCCGCCGCCCAGGCCAAAGCCAACCAGATCTACGCCATGTTGCAGAAAGGCGCGAAGTTTGACGACCTGGCCAAGCAGTACTCCGGCGGTCCTACTTCTGCCTTGGGTGGCGACCTGGAATATTTCAAGCGCGGCACGTTATCGAAAGATCTGGAGACAACAGTTTTTGGCCTTCAGGCTGGGCAATACACCGAGCCGATCCGCACCAACCAGGGATTCGTCATCTTGAAGGTCACCGAGCACCAGGTGGCCGGCGTGCCCTCCTTGAAGGACGTGGATAACCAGATCCAGGAACAGCTTTACATGACTAAGATGCAGCCGGCTCTGCGCGATTACTTAACCAAGCTGCGCGAAGAAGCTTACATCGACATCAAGCCCGGCTATATGGATACCGGCGCCAGTCCCAATGAGACCAAGCCGATCTATACAACGGCCAGCTCCGACGCCGACTCGTCAAAGGTGAAGAAAAAGAAGAAGCTGGGATTGTTCTAAGAATAGTTGTCGGTTGCCAGTTGTTGGTTGTCACTGGTTGGCCTGGCGAGGCTTGGGACTAGTCGCGTCGCGAACAGTCATCGTTTAGCTTGAGGCAACAAATGACTGCGCACGGTTTTATACGCCCACTTTCCTCCACGACTGACTTGATCACTGACAACTAGCCACTGACCACTGTTCTCCGATACCATAAGCCCTCGGCCCGTATTGGCGCCGCCCCATAACAAGATAAGGCCCTGATGAAGGAATTTTATATTTGCGATTGTGCCCGCCTGGAAAACCAGACCATCACCTCGCTGTTTGTGGTCGCCGTGAAACAGGTGAAGTCGAAGAAGAATGGTGAACTGTACCTGTCGGTCATTCTCGCTGATCGCAGCGGGCAACTGCAGGCCAACATGTGGGACAACGTGCAGGACACGCTCAATGCCTTTGAGCAGGACGACTTCGTCAAGGTCAAGGGCATCATTCACAAGTACAACGGGCGCTGGCAGCTCACGATTCACAAGATGCGTAAGCTGGGCGAATCAGAGATCGACTACTCCGACTACCTGCCCAAGACTTCCAAAGATATCGACCAGCTCTGGCGCACGCTGGAAGGCTACGTTGCCAGCTTCGAGAATCCGTGGCTCAAGGCGCTGCTCCACGAATTCATGTCGGATGAGGCGATTGTCACCGCCTACAAGAATGCTCCCGCGGCCAAGACGCTGCATCACGCCTTCGTGGGTGGCCTGCTCGATCACGTAGTGTCGCTGTTCACGTATGCGACCTGGCGTCGCGCAACTATCCCCAGGTCAATCGCGATCTGCTGCTGAGCGGCGCTTTCCTGCACGACATTGGCAAGCTGCACGAGCTCACTTATCAGCGTTCCATCTCGTACACCACGGAGGGCCAGCTCCTCGGGCACATGATTATCGAGCTGGAAATGCTGCACGAAAAGATAGCCCGCGTGCCCGGTTTTCCACCGGAGCTGAAGATCCTGCTGGAGCACATGATCATCAGCCATCATGGGCAATATGAATTCGGGTCGCCCAAGCTGCCGATGTTTCCTGAGGCGCTGATGCTGCACTACATGGACGACCTCGACTCCAAGATGGAAAGCATGCGGGCGCAATTCGAGCGCGAGGCGGAGTTCGATAGTCCGTGGGCCAGCTACAATCCTTCGCTGGCTCGCCCGCTGCTGAATACCAAGAAGTTTCTCGCCAAGGGCCTGGCTGCCTCGCGCATCGTGGAAACGCCGAAATCAGCTGCGGCCGAAAGCGTTGCGCCGGTGGTGCTCCGGAAGAGATCAGCTCTGCGGAAGAGCCGAACGGCAACGGTCCAAAGGCCGATGCTCCCGACGCCGCTCGCTCGAAGCCGCGGCCGTCGTCAGCGAAAAGCCCGCGCTATCTCCGCTGGAAGCTTTGGAAAAGAAGTTTGCCGCGCACAAAGTGACTTCCAAAACCAGTTAGATACGAGCGACTGCGCCGACGGAGATCGCAACGTGCTTGATTTCTCGCGCTTCGAGTGGCTCTCTTTCGATTGCTACGGAACTTTGATCGATTGGGAGTCCGGCATTGTCGGATATCTCCAGTCACTGCTACAGAGTAAGAGCTGCACGATTGCCGACTCCGAAGTTCTCAATTTGTATTCCGAGTTCGAACCGCGTCAACAGTCTGGCGTTTATCAATGCTATCGGGATGTTCTGGCCGGCGTGGTACGAGATTTCGCCCGCGAACTGCACTTTGATGTAACTGTGGCCGAAGCCGACGGCCTCGCAGCATCGATTCCGACCTGGCAGCCGTTCGCCGACACCATCCCCGCTCTGCGGCGCCTGCATTCCGGCTACAAGCTGGCAATCGTATCGAATATTGACGACGACCTATTTGCGGATTCGGCCAGCCTGCTGCAAATCCCTTTCGATGCTGTTGTGACGGCGGAACAGGTACACAGTTACAAGCCTTCGCTCAATCACTTCGAGGAACTTCTGCGACGCATTGCGGTTCCTGGCGATCGCCTGTTGCACGTCGCCGAAAGTCTGTACCACGATGTGGTACCTGCTGGCTCGCTGGGAATTGCCACCGTGTGGGTGAACCGCCGCAAAGGAAAGCCGGCGGCAGCCAGCAAGCTGGTTGCGGCGCAGCCCGATCTGGAAGTACCTGACCTCGCCGCGCTGGCGGATTTGGCGGTCGGGTAGAGCGGGTTTTCAGGCCCTGGTATGTTTTGTCTGTCGGCTGAAGCCATAATCGGGAGCCCTTACATGCAAATCTCCTCAAGCCCTCGCTCCCCACAAAGCGCTACCGGCATACTTCTCGGAATAGCGCTGTGCCTTGTCATCCTGCACACGCTCACCAATGGGCAATATGGATTCCATCGCGACGAGCTGGCAACGCTCAACGATGCCCATTACCTCAGCTGGGGCTATGTGGCCTATCCGCCGGTCACGCCGTTTTTCGGACGCATCTCGCTCGATCTGTTCGGCACATCACTGCGCGGATTTCGTTTCTTCGCCGCTATGGCGCAGGCAATATCTGTTGTGCTCGCCGGATTAATGGCGCGAGAGTTGGGCGGTAAACGACTTGCGCAAGTCGTAACCGCGCTGGCGGTGGCGATTTCACCGGTGTCTCTGGCTTCAGGGGCGCTGCTGCAATATGTCGCCTTCGATTATCTCTGCTGGGTGCTCACCGCTTATTTCATTCTGCGTCTGCTGCGAACCGGAGAGCCGCGACTGTGGCTGGCCATCGGCGCATCTATCGGCCTCGGCATGATGACGAAGTACACTATGATCTTTCTGGTCACGGGCATCGTCGCCGGCCTGTTGCTCACCGATGCGCGCCGCTATCTGAAAACGCGCTGGCTGTGGCTCGGCGTTGCGCTCTCGCTGCTGATCTTCCTGCCCAACCTGATCTGGCAAATCCAGCACCACTTCATCTCGTTGGATTTCCTGAAGCACATTCACGCCCGCGACATTCGCTGGGGACGCACCCAGGGCTTTCTTCCCGACCAACTTAAGATCGCTGCCAATCCCCTGACCATTCCGCTTTGGCTAGCCGGCTTGTTCTTCTATTTCCGCATTCCCGACGGCAAGCGTTTTCGCATGATCGGCTGGATATTCGTGGTCACATTCGTTCTGTTCGTTGTCGCCAAGGGCCGCGGATATTATCTGGCACCCGCCTATCCCATGCTGCTGGCGGCGGGAGCGGTGCTGGAAGAGCGCTGGGTCGCGTCTCTGTCGGCGGGTTGGTCGCGCCTGTTGCGCGTGGGCACGTTCGCCCTGCTGGCCATTGGAGGCGTAATGATTGCGGCTATCGTCCTGCCCATGGCTCCGGTGAACTCGGCCTGGTGGAATGTCGCGAGCAAAATCAACAGCGACTTACGCGAAGAGATCGGCTGGCCCGAGCTAGCCGCCGAAGTGGCGCGCATCCGCGATACTCTGTCTCCAGACGACCGCAGCAAACTCGGCATTATCGGCACTAACTACGGCGAAGCCGGAGCCATCGATCTCTACGGCCCGCGTTATGGTTTGCCTAAACCAATCAGCGGTATCAATTCCTTCTGGGCGCGAGGTTATGGCAATCCGCCTCCAGAAGTTCTGATTGTGCTCGGCTTATCGAAGAAATATATGAACGAGGAGTTTGGGTCCTGCGAGCTGGCCGGCCACATCACCAATCCCTACGGCGTGAAGAACGAAGAGACTGAAGACCATCCCGACATCTACGTCTGCCGCCAGCTTAAGCAGTCGTGGCCCGACTTCTGGAACGACTTCCGCTACTACGGATAGGCCGCGGGTAGCCTGGTGCGACCATGGTCTTGTGCTGGAAACTCGGGCGGGTTTGGGTGTAAAGTGCCCACGTCTGAAAGCCGCACGGAGTGAGAGGAGATCATCATGACGACCCCTGAAAATCAGATTGCATTGCTTTCGGCCGGTCGCTGGTGGAAACCCTTTTCAGCACTGGCGCTGGCTTGTGCGCTGACCCTGGTTCCGGCGCCAGCGGCGCAGGCGCAAACATTGACCGTGCTGCATAGCTTCAGCGGTTTGGGAGATGGCGATTATCCCTATGCCGGGCTGAGCATCGATCGCGGCGGAAACCTTTATGGAACGGCTTTCTCTGGCGGCCCCGGAATGGATTGCTATCTGGGGTGCGGGACGGTTTTCAAGTTGGCGCTGAAAAATTCCGGCTGGCTGTTTAGCCAGCTGTATGGTTTTCGCGGAGGCCTTGACGGGGGCAATCCCTATGCTCGCGTAGTGGTTGGGCCTGACGGCAGTCTCTATGGCACGACGATTGGCGGTGGTGGGGGGAGTTGTGAAGGAGGTTGCGGCACGGTTTTCAACTTGAGACCTCCACAACACGCCACAGCCAACGCACTGGGCAACTGGACGGAGACGGTGCTCTATCGCTTCACCGGAGGAGCCGATGGCGGTATGCCAGCGGGAGCCGATCTGACCTTCGACGCGGCAGGTAATATCTACGGCACCACGTTGGCCGGCGGCACGGGAAATTGCCAGGGAGGCTGCGGCACGGTGTACGAGCTAACACAGGTAGGCGGCGTCTGGACCGAGAGCGTGCTGCACAACTTTACTCCGGAAGGTGGAGACGGATTTCGACCATGGGGCGGAGTGATCTTCGATCAGTCCGGCAATCTTTATGGCACCACGAATAACGGCGGCGTAAGCCGTAGCTACGGTACGGTTTTCGAACTGACACCCTCTGGGTCGGGCTGGACAGAAACCATTCTCTATAAGTTCCAAGGGTCAACCGACGGCGAATATCCTTACTCTGGATTGATCTTCGATACAGCGGGTAATCTGTACGGCACGACTTGCTGCGGAGGATCCAATGGTGGAGGAACGGCCTTCGAGCTGGTCCGCTCCAGCGACTGGGCTTTTTCGCTGATCTATAGTTTCACCGGTTCTGGACCCTATGCCGGCCTGTCGATGGATTCGGCCGGCAACCTTTACGGCACGACTAACGAAGAAGGCATTCTCAATTTTGGCGCTGTTTTCAAGCTCGCACCTTCCCAAGGCGGCTGGACCTACACTTCGCTACACGATTTCTGCACCGAGGGCTTCCCTTGCAGCGACGGCGCGTTTCCTATGAGTAACGTGGTGTTCGACAGCCAGGGCAATCTGTACGGCACAACGTCGGAAGGCGGAACTTATAACGGTGGGACCGCCTGGGAGATCATGCCGTAAGACAGTTGTCAGTAGCCAGTAGCCGGTGAGAGCAAAAGCAGATTCCTGGGTGGTGTCTTGGTTTGACGTGGTGGACGTTTGTTGAATAGAGGAGATCTGTGTGAACGCCAAAGAGAAATTGACCTCGATTGGCCAGCCAGTGCCGGAGCTGCCGGTCGTTGACGTGGAACGCGCACAACAGCATTACAGAGACACGCTCGGCTTTGAAATTGAATGGCTATACCCAGGTGGTGAAATTGGGGCCGTGTCGCGCGGGAAGATAGCGATATTTTTTCGCAAGAGGAAGCCACCTTTCGAACCTGCCATTCACTGGGTGTTTGCCGAGGATATCGATGCGTCGTACCAGGAACTGAAGTCGTCAGGTGCAAACATCGTGGATCCTCTGGAAAAAAAGCCTTGGGGATTGCGGCAATTCACAGTAGAGGATCTGGACGGGAACCTGTTCTATTTCCATGATTAACTGCGCGCCGCACGACGAGCGGCTGGAGCCGGCAAGCAGCGCGGCTCAAATCAGGGCACTATCGATGCCTGGCGCACTCGTAATGACAAGTTCTGGGAGTGCGGCTATAGTTTGCGAAACGTAAGCCGTCACTGATCTGAGACGCTGTATCCTACGTTTCTTGCGAATGACCATCCCATGACTCATGCCTGGCACGACATTTCTCCCGGCGACAAGCTGCCGCTGGAATTCTTTTCCGTGATCGAGATTCCCTTCGGCTCCAGCGTGAAGTATGAGCTGGACAAGACCAGCGGCCTGATCAAGCTGGACCGGGTGCTGTATTCGGCGGTGTACTATCCGGCGAATTACGGTTTCATCCCGCAAACGCTGGCCGAGGATGATGATCCGCTGGACGTGCTGGTGCTGTGCCAGGAGGCGGTAGTTCCGCTGACGCTGATTCACGCGCGCGCGATTGGGCTGATGACCATGATCGATTCGGGTAAGCGCGATCACAAGATCATCGCGGTGGCGACCGAAGACCCGGAATTCAATGGCTATCGCGAGGCGACCGAGATGCCGGAACATCGGCTAGCCATGCTGCGACGCTTTTTCCTGGATTACAAGCAGCTGGAAGGCAAGGCGGTGGAAGTAGACGATATTCTGCCCAGCCGCGACGCGCTGCCTGTGATTGAGGACTCGCTGGCCCGCTACAGCCGACAGCGGCACAAGGGATTTGGGAAGGGGTAGTTTGCTAGAAGAACTTGCGTCGCAGTCGACAAATCACAGCAAACGATCCCGTGACCACAAGAAAGATGGTGCTGGACTCGGGAGTGGTTCCAGTTTGGCTACTGCTGCCGCCCAGCGTGAACGCTTCCGACGGAATGGTCCCAAACGTGAATTCCTGGGCCGAAGACGGGCAGCCGGGAGACTGGCAGCCTACTCCGGAGTTCTCATCCCAGAAAACCGGGTCGCCATTCACCGTGGTTGCATTGGTCAGGGTAAGGTAGTAGTTGCCGGCGTTCAGGGCTGGGCCGGCGAAGTTGCCGGACTCCTGACAAACCTCAAAGCCGCGGTTATTGGTGAAGCAGTTCGATTGGGTCAGAAGGATGGTTTCGTCGAGCAGGTTGTTGGAATAGTATCCGGTGCTGCCCAATTGGACCTCGACCGTGCTCGCGGTGTCTTCCGGTTCCAGCCATGCCCAGAAGGAGATACCACCCACAGTAGAGTTATTAGCCAGCTGGAAGGTTTCGCTGACTGCATAGCCGAAGTTGATGATCCAGCCATCGACCTGCCCGTTGACCGGCCCGTTGTCGTAGACCGTACCTTGAGCCAAGGCCGGGACAGCGGCCAGTGTCAGACATGCGAGAGCGAGGCAAGCGATATGCAGTTTCAACGGGGACCTCCTTTTATGCCGACCACTGGCCCATCGAACGAATCTCTTCCGCGACCTCTAAAAGAACTTGCGCCGCACTACGGCAGCTAAGCCAACAAATCCAGAACCAAAGAGGATAAGGCTGCCGGGCTCGGGAGTGGAGCCGGTCGTCGAGGTTGTGCCGGAAGAGCCGCTTAAGGTAAAGGCCTCCGAAGGAATCGATCCCGTATCATTCTCAGCCTGAGACGGACAGCCAGGAGACTGGCAGCCTGCGCCGGAGTTTTGATCCCAGTAGGTTGGATCGCCGTCATTCGTGGTGGCGTTTTCCAGGGTGAGGAAGTAGTTGCCGGCGCTCAGGTTCGGCCCATTGAAGTTGCCCGATTCCTGGCAAACCGAAAAGCCGAAGCCGTTGGCGAAGCAGTTGGATTGGGTCAGATTAACGATTCCGTCGAACAGGTTGTTGGAGAAGTAACTGCTGCCGATGGCTACTTCGACGCTAGTCACGGTGTCGCCCGGGAAGACCCAGGCTCCGAACGACAGGTCACTGACGGTAGCAGAGTTGGCCAGATGGAATGTGTCGCTGACCTCAAAGCCGAAGTTAATGGTGAAGGCATCGACCTCTCCGTTGATCGGACCGTTGTCATAAATCGTGCCTTGCGCCATAGCGGGAACCGCAGCCAGGGTCAGACACACCAGAGCGAGCAAAGCGATTTGCACTTTCAAGTTAACCCTCCTCCAAATTTGCAGATAACGAGGCCACTGATACTGGAAGGCATCTCATAAACCCGAAACGCTCCCGCCCTGAATAACCTCCGGGGCTAAAGCCCAGCATTCAAACGATTCGTACGGAACGGCTGAAGGCGTGCCCTTTCAAACCCGACTTATGAGCTAGCTTCTAGCTTCTTCCGAACCTGCTAGAAGAATTTGCGTCGCAATCGACCGACTACCGCAAGCGCGCCCGCACCGAACAGCAAAATGCTGCTGGGCTCAGGCGTCGAACCGGTCGTTGTGGTGGTGCCCTGCGCGGTGAGGGTGAAGGTTTCCGAAGGAATCGTTCCACGCTCGTTGCCTTGGGCCTCAGAAGGACAGCCCTGCGACATGCAGCCAACGCCGTTGTTCTGATCCCAGTACGTCGGATCGCCAGCGCCGTTGACGGCGTTGCTTAGGGTTACGAAATAGGTTCCGTTGCTCAAGTTGGGGCCGTTAAAGGTACTGGACTCGTGACAAACCATAAAACTGAAGTCGTTCTCGAAGCAGTTGGATTGGGTCAGCGCGACGGTCATGTCCATCAGGTTGTTTCCAAATGCCTGGGTGCCGATCTGAATCTCGACTGAGGTGTCGACGTCCCCCGGGTCCAACCAGGCGACGAAGTCCATGCCCCCGATGTGGCCGTTGTTGTTGGACACAGTGAACGAGTCGCTGACGGAAAAGCCGAAGTTGATGCCCCAAGCCTCAACCTGTCCGTTGAGCGGACCGTTGTCGTAGACATTGCCCTGAGCCGTGGCGGGAACGGCAGCCAAAGTCAGACATGCAAGTGCGAGCGAAGCCAAATGCAGTTTCAAGGGTAAGTCTCCTTCATCCAGATAGGGGCCCGTGAAACGAATTCTCTTGCAGCCTGCTAGAACAACTTGCCCCACAGCCGGCCGACGACGGCGAGGATGCCCGCGCCGAACAGCCAGAAGCTGCCAGGTTCGGGAGTTGTACCGGTGCCCTGCGCGGTCAGGGTGAAAGCTTCGGAAGGAATATTTCCCTGAAAAATACAGCCGCTGCAAGTGGCCTGCGATGGGCAGCCCTGCGACATGCAGCCTACGCCGGAGTTCTCGTCCCAGTACAACGGATTGCCCTGGATCGTGGTGGCGTTACCGAGGGATACCCAGTAGTTTCCGTTGGGCAAGTTGGGGCCGTTGAAGGTACTGGTCTCCAGGCAAACGTCGAAACCGAAGCCGTTGACGAAGCAGCCGGATTGGGTGAGGGCGACCGTCACGTCCAGCAGATTGTTGCCGAATTCCTGATTGCCAATCTGAACCTCGACCGAGGTAGCGGTGTCGCCCGGCTCGAGCCAGGCCCAGAAATTCATGCCTCCAATGTTCCCATTGTTATTGGAGACGGTGAAGGAATCGGTCGTAACGAAGCCAAAGTTGATGGTGGTAGCGTCGACTTGACCGTTGACTGGGCCGTTGTCATAGACATTTCCCTGAGCCAGGGCGGGAACAGCGGCAAGTGTAAGGCAGAGAAGGGTGAGCCGAGCGATAGGACGCTTCATGGAAGCCTCTCCACGGCGGCGAATATTATCCCCCAATTAGCCGCGGCCGCGACATGAATATTTTGTAATCCGTGTCAGAGTGCAGGGATTTGGATATGCGTGCAGGGGAGCTTGTAGCAGCGGAGGGCGAAAAGCAGATCCCTCGCCGACTAAAGTCGGTTCGTGATGACAAGAAAGAATGAAGGAGCTACTGCGGGGGAGGAGTTGAGCATGAGGGGATGAAAAGCAGGTCCCTCGGATCGGACTGAAGTCCTCACTCGGGATGACAAATTAAGGGGTTCGGGACGGCGCACCTGAAGGTGCGCCCCTTCACATCACGTTACTTACGGCTAAAGCTACCTCTTCATAGCGTCAGGTGTCACGAAATTTAACTACCACAATGTGGGAGTTTCTGGCTGCCTAACCGATTAGCGGTCAGACAGCCAGATCAGGTTTATGGTTCCGGTGGCGTGTAGAGATCGCGCATGCGGAAGGTGCGGTACGACCACCAGCTGGCTTGCAGCTGGTAGACGATGTTGCCGCTGAGATCGGTTTCGGTGGACTGCGCGGCGTGAGCGGGAAGCAACAGCAGTCCGTTGCCGAAGCTGGCGTAGGTAGCATTGCCGGACGATAACAGAAGTTGCGCGCTGCCCAGGGCGAAGGAGTAGTCGCCCAGGTCGGCGAGAGTTTGAATGTAGACCGTGCGAGCGGCTTCCGATACCTGCAAGACCATGCCGCGGCTGTTACCCGTATTGCCACATTCGGTATATCGCAGGTTGCCGTCGTCGAAGACGGTCAGAGTTTCCATCACACCGGTCTGGGTCTGGAAGGTGGGGTCGTGCTGATGAGTGAACCAGGGGTAAACGGCGGGATTGCCGCACTGAGTCTGAGGCGGATTCAGGATGGTGAAATCGCCGAAGGGTCCCATTCGCCACAGGATGCTGCCATCCCCCTGGCCATTCTTGTAGTTGATTTTGAGGATCCAGTCCTGATCACGCTGGGAGAGGACGATGTTTCCATCGGGCGTCATCTGCACCGCGTTGGAGTGCAGCCAGTCGTTAGCCTGGGAAAAAGCGGGATTGAAGAGCGGACAGCCCTGGGTATTGTTGGTGCAGATTTCGCCCAGGGTGGCTTCGCGGCTCAGGTCCTCGTGAGCGAAGGAATCCCACGCCCACACCAGTTGCATGTTGTGATCGAGGATGAGGACCATGTCGCCCAGAATGTCGACGGGATTCTGCTGCGTGCCACCTTGATACATGGTGGAAACCTCATCGCGGGCTGCGATTAACAGTAGGTTGCCGTTGGGCAGCACGCGGGTTTCATGAGCGTTGAACGAGGTCATGACCGGGTAGCCTTTGGCGGCCAGTTGCTCGTTCAGAATCTCCATGTTGGTGGAGAGGATTTTGTTTCCGACCAGGTCGTACTCGTTCATCTTCAGATTCGAAAGCGTGAAGAAGTTTCCGCCCGCTTGCATGCGGGTCATCAGCGCCTCGCCCGGGTAGTACCAAACCACATTTCCTTCAAGATCGGTAGCGGTCGGCCACAGAATAAATGGCTGGCCGGTGCCGGGAACCAACTGGAACAGGTTCAGCGGGAAAGCCTGGTCATGTCCGGTGGGAGGAACTTTTAGCGTGAAGTGCTCGTCCGCGGGAAAATTGTTGGGCAGATGTCCGGTGGTGAAGGAGAGGTTGGGACCGCTGTTCTCGTAGTTGGTAGCGAATTCCTCCCAGTGCATTTCGTATTGAGTGGTAGGCAACATACCCGCGACCAGGAAGTTGGCGCTGGAGCTGGAGCAGGCCACGGAATTGGTGGTCACGGAGTTGGGCGCGCCGGGCTGCTGGAAGCGCACCCGGATGGAGTGTCCTACGGTGCACGGTCCCGCGCTAAACAGCGCCACCAGAGGATGGCTGGTGATATTGACGGCCGAGCCGCCCGGAGCCGTGACGATGGGATTGAGGACGTATTGCACCGGAACCGGCGGATAGACGATATAGGGCTGCTGGGTGATGTCGCGCACGGTCACCGATACGACGTAGGTCCCTTCCACCGTCCAAGGCACCCAGGTGAAGGTGTTGGGCAGATCGAAGTCGCGAACAATCTGGTTCTGACCTTGCAGGGCCGCGCTGAATTGATAATCGTAAGTGTGGCCCTGCGCGCCACCGTTCACGGTAGCTGTCCAGAGGATGCTGGTGCCGAGCAACTCGGGACTGGGCAAGCTGGGACTCAAGGTAATGGATACCGCTGGAGGCCGGGTAGCCGCCACTGCTGCAACAGTTAGCAAGCTCAACACCAGAAAAAGTAGGACAACAAAACTCACGGTTCTGCACAAGACAAACTTCTGCTGCATATAGGGTGAAATTCCTTCCTGAATTTTGAACGAAGTGAGGCGGACAGTGGACCCCGGAAAGTCTGACCACTATACATCAGTACGTCCTGCAACCCTACGAAAAAGTTGTGAAGGGTAGTTGGGCAATTCGACAGAAACCGGCGGTTAGGGTAGTTGTCAGCCTAAACCAGGTCCTTCGACTCGCTGCGCTAGCTCAGGATGACAAATCAAGAAAAGCAGTTCCTTCGACTCCGGCGGCGAGGCGCCGCCTGCGCTCAGGATGACACCCAGGAACATTGACCGGTTATCAGTGGGAAAGCGTTCCTCATTATCCAGCAGCGTGTCGAAATTAGTACTCTGTAGAACCCGCGCCTTGTTACCAGAACGTTTGCGCGACAGGTTCTAGTATATTTTCTGCATGCCATCCTTGTTCGGCCGCTTGCTGCGATCCTCAGCCGCATTGTTTATTGTGCCGGCTGATTCGGTGGAATCGCTGGGAACTACACGGCAGCCGGTGACGGAACGGTCTTCGCTACAGCGGCAGTTGTTTTACCTTCTCGCCGCTGCCGCGCTGATCTATGCATTTCTGGCGGGCTTGCGAACCGTAAAAGACTACGACCTGGGCTGGCAGATGGCTACCGGGCGCTGGGTGCTGCAGCATCATCATGCTCCTCCGGTGGAGGCCTTATCGTACATTGCGCAGGGCAACTGGATTTATCCGGTGGGCGCGGGCGTGATTTTTTACCTGGCGTATCTGCTGGGGGGATTTGCGCTGATCTCGTGGCTGGGCGCGGCGGCGTGTTGTGGCACCGTGGCGTTACTGCTGCGTCGCGGCAACGCGGTCAGCGCGGCGATTGCCATCATGGCTGTCCCGCTGATTGCCTGGCGCACCGCTCCCCGCGCCGACATGTTCACGGTCGTGCTGTTCGCCGCATTTCTTTCTCTACTGTGGGAAAACTATGAAACCGGCCGCGCGCGTTTATGGCTGCTGCCGCTGTTGATGGTCGCGTGGGTCAATCTGCATTTAGGTTTCTCGGCGGGAATGGCCCTGGTGGGAATGTACGTGGTGACGGAGCTGCTGGAATCGCTGTTCGGCGTGGAGCGCCGTCAGGCCGCGTTTGACCGGTTGCGGCGAGCGTTTCCGTGGTTGCTGGCGACGGGCGTGGCGACGCTGTTGAATCCCTGGGGCTGGGATGTTTACCGCGCGCTGATACGGCAACAACGCGTTATACCGCAGCATCAGGCGTGGTTTCGCGAGTGGCAAAGTCTGCCGCTGGGATGGAACGTGCTGCATTCGCTTCCGGTGCGAGATCCGGGAGCGATGATTTATGTGTTGCTGCTGATCGCGGTGGTTGCGGGAGCAATTGCGTTGCTGCGCGATCGTCCGGGAGCGGGACTGCTGCTGCTGGGAGCGACGGTGCCGGCGGTGCGCTACGTCCGCATGGACGGAGTGTTTGCGTGCGTAGTCGTGGTGGTGGGCGGATATGTTATCGCGCAAGTGCTGCCGCAAGTGGCGTCGTGGATCAAGCAGCCGAGAGCCCGCTCGATCGTAGCGACTAGTTTGGCAGGGTTGCTGGTGCTGCTCGCGCTGGTGCGCTGCTTCGATCTGGTGACCAATCGCTACTATCTGCGCACGGTGGAAGAGAGCACGTTCGGCGCTGGATTGGGTTGGTGGTTCCCGGCACGAGCGGCTGACTTCATCGAGCGCGAGCAGCTGCCAGGCGAAGTGTTCAACACGTATACGTTGGGGGGATATATCAGCTGGCGGCTGGGCCCGAACCGCCGTGACTATATTGATGGCCGCGGCATACCGTTTGGGCTGGAGCGCATCGAGCGGGAAATCCAGTTGCGGCAGAGTGCGCCGGATTCTGACCTGTGGCAACAGGAAGTAAGCCGCTACAACATTAATACCGTGATTCTGCCGATTGGGCGCTATCAGGGTAATCAGTTCATCCGGCTGCCGGATTTTTGCAGCAGCAAAATCTGGGCGCTGGTTTATATGGATGAGGTGGCTGCGGTGTTCGTGCGGCGAGCTCCGGAGAACGAAGCGCTGATCGAACGCTTTCCGCTGACCTGCGCCACCGCGCCTTTACCCGCGCGTGTGCCGGGCAACAATCAAGCCGAGGCCTTTAATGCCTGGGCCAATGCGGCCTCGGTGCTGGAAGCTTTGGGGCGCAACTCGGAAGCGCTGGCCGCAACCGATAAAGGACTCGCCGTCTTCCCGGATAGTGCGTTTCTGCACTGGACGCGCGCCAAACTGCTGTTGACCGAAGGCCGCTTCGATGAGTCGGAACAGGAATATCTGAACGCGATCGCGCTTAGTCCGAGTGAAGCTACCTGGGACTCGCTGGCGCAGGCGTACGCTAAGCGCGGGCGAATGGCCTCGTCGATTGACGCCGAGGAGCACGCTGCGTACTACTCGATGGCGCCGTGGCTGAGGCAGATGAACGTTGGGTATATCTACCTGGATATGAAGCAGCCGCAAAATGCGCTGGCAGCCTTCGACAAGGCAGCCCGCAGCGCCACATGGAACATGAAGCCGGCGGACAATGGGCAATTCGATTTCAGGATGGCGCAAGGACGGGCGAATGCCTGGGCTGCGCTGAACGATCTGGAGAAAGCGACGGCGTACCAGGAGCAGGCGGCAAACTTAAGGCCCGACAATGCTGAGCCGTGGCGGCAGCTGGCGAGTTTGTATCAGCGGGAAGGGCGGATGGCCGATGCCAGCCGCGCGATGGCGCATGCGGCGACGGCGCAGAAGCAGTAAGCAGTCGTCAGTTGCCGGTGAGCCAGTTGTCAGTAAAAGCAGGTCACTCGCTGCGCTCGTGATGACAAGAAGCAGTTGTCAGGGGCCAGGGGAAAGCAGGTCCCTCGACTCGCTGCGCTCGCTCGGGACGACACACCATGAGGGAGCTGCGGACGCGGCGCTGAAGCGCCGCACTACCCACACTCGCCGGACTACCGCCAATCCGAAATCGCTCTGAGCGGTTGCGCAGCAGTTACGTGGCGGGCGGTTTCCACCTGTTGAGGAAGGCCAGCACGTCCTCGGGAGCCAGGGATCGCGCCTTCTCAAATTCTCCGCCCTGCTGGCTATAGAGTAGTTTGCCGCTGCTGTCGAGTACGGCGAGGGCAGGAATACCCTTCTTCATCGGCACCTGATACTGCTGCATGATGTCCTGGTTCTTGTCGCCTTCGCCCACATCGACATGTACCACAACGTAGGACTTCTGTAACGCGCTCGCAACATCGGGACGATGAAACGCGAGGTCGAGGACGTGGCAGTCATAACACCAATTGGCTCCGAAGACCACGATCACGCGCTTGTGTTCTTTGGCAGCTTCGGCCAAGGCCTGCTTGATCTCGGCGTGAGCGTCGAGTCCAGGAGTGTAAATCACCTTGCTGGTGGAAGTGGGCTGCTGCAGGCGCGTGGGCTCGCTGCGCTTGGTTGCGGCCAGCCGCCACTGGCCTTCCTGTTGCCGCCAGAGCTGACCCTCGGTGACGTAGACCGTGTGGGCTGGCGAAGATGCGGCAGAAAGAATTTCGGCCTGAAAGACGATCTGCTGCACTCCTGCTTGCGGCGACTCGGAGTGAATGATGTCGAGCTTCATGCGACGCGCCTTAAAGCCGGTCCAGAAGGCGACGGCCGAGTCGGCACCGGCCTCGCCCTTGGCAGTGGTGATTTGAGCGGGCGGATTGGTGCTGTAGAGCGCCTGCAGGGTTGCGGGATTGCCCGCGATCACGGCGGCCTTCCACTGGTCGAGCGGCGCAAAGGCGGCGGGCGTGGCCCATTGTCCCACGATGTGGGACGGCAGGACCGCAAAGGCGAGCAGGAAAGAGAACAGGCGAAACATCATGAAGGACAGCTCCCGGTAAAGAACGATATGTATTATGACGCGGCGGCGGGGAAGATGTCGCGTGTGCTTGTCATCGTGGGTACAGCGTATGCTCCGTGAAGACCCTCGTGATGCCGAAAAACCGCAGATCCCTCGGCTTCGCTCGGGATGACAAAAGACAGTTGTCAGTAGCCGGTTGTCGGTTGTCAGGGAGGAGCGGATCCCTCGCTGCGCTCGTGATGACAAAAGAAAAGCTTGGCACGACAAAGTAAAAGCTGGGCACGACAACGTAGGGTCCTCGCCGGGAGGAGAGCATACACGGGATGAAGAAGATAGAGATGCTCTAATGTCCCCCGTGATAGGGATGGCCTTTCAGAATTGTGAAGCCGCGATAGAGTTGTTCCAGCAGCACGACGCGGGCTAGCTCGTGGGGCAGAGTGATCTTGCCGAACGAGAGAATGGCGCCGGCGGCGGCGCGCGTCGAATCGCTCCAGCCATCGGCCGGGCCGACGGCGAACAGCAACTCCTGCGTATCGTGAGACTGGTGATACTCGAGGAAGTTAGCAATCTCTTGCGAGTCGAGCTGGCGGCCGCGCGAATCGAGCAGCACCAGCACCGGCTGGGTGCGCGCGGAACTCTTCTCGACCAGTTTGAGCAGCGCGCTCTCGGAAAGCAATTCCTGGGCATCGCAAGCGGCGAAACGCGACAGCCGCTTCAGATATTCCGCGGTCAGCGATTGAATAGGCGCGCTCTTGGTGCGGCCAATCCAGGCGATACGAAGCTTCACGGCTTACGAACTCTTGCGCCGCGTTTTGGCTGGAGCGCGTTTGCTGGCCGACTTCTTTGCCGGCGACTTGGCGGGCTTGGCCGGCGCAGCGGTGCGTTTGGTTGCGGCTTTCTTCGTGGCTGGCTTGCGAGCAGGTTTGTCCAAGTCGGCGAGTGGAATGCGAGTCGCGGTCTTCCACAGGCGCTCCAGGTCGTAGAACTTGCGCGCGCTCTCGGAGAAGATGTGGACCACGAAATCGACGTAGTCCATCAGCACCCACTCGGCCTGTGTCTTGCCTTCGATGTGCTTGGGCTCGATTCCGGCGCCGCTGAGCTTCTGATCGATTTCGTCGGCGATAGCCTGTACCTGGCGCGGGTTGGCGCCCGAGCAGATAACGAAGTAGTCGGTGAAGCCGCTGGCCTGCGCGTCCAGTTGCAGGACCCGGATGTCGGTGGCTTTCTTTTCCTCGCAGGCGCGGACGGCGATGGCGACCTCGGCGCGGGTTTGAGTTTTCTTCATGCGATTAGCTCGATTTTCCAGTGAGTACCTCGATTGTGCCGCCGGCTAAAGCCGGCTGGGAATAATAAGTGGGGCTGTGACGCGGACCTGAAGGTCCGCTCTACCCCAACAAAAGCCCACATGATTCACGAAGTCCTGCCGCCCGAACAGCTTTCATCATTGTGCCGCAAGCTTTGATCCTGTGCCTCTTCCAACGATACCTTCAATTCTTCTTCATGGCCGAGTTGCGATACAGATGTTCTTTGTGTATGTAGTCGGCGACGGAGTCGGGGAGCAGGCGCTTGAGGGCGCCGCCGCGATCCACTGCCGCGCGAATCTGCGTGGCCGAAATGTTCTCATGCGTCTCCGGCAGCATGTGCAGGGTCACGCCCGGCAACACCAGCGGTCCATCCATCTTCTGCTTACGAAACAATTTTGTCACGGCAGGCTGCGGGCGCAATTTGTCAGGCAGCGACGAGGCCACGTCGGCCAGCGAAAATCCCGGGCGCGCCGCCACGATGAAGTCACACAGCCCGAGCAGTTCATCAGCCTGATGCCATTTGGCAATGTCCTTGAAGGCGTCCATTCCGATGAGGAAGAACAGGCGGTCGCTCTTGCCCAAAGTCTTCTTTACCCGGCGCACGGTATCGATGGAATAGCTGGGCTGATGCTTGCCTGCGGCGATCGCGGGATCGGCTGCTTCCAACAACGAGGGCACAAAGTCTTTTTCGCCCGCCAGCGCCAGCGAAACCATGGCATAGCGATGATAGAAAGACGTGATTGGCGTCTTCTGCTTGTGCGGCGGAATGTCGGCGGGGACGAACCAGATCTGCTTGAGGGCAAAACGGGCGGCCGCGGCCCGGGCCACGACCACGTGTCCGCGATGAATAGGATCGAAGGTACCGCCGAAGAATGCGATGTTCATCTGAGCCGTCGTTACAGTTTCCGGGTTTCGGCGGTGGGATGCAAGGGGGAAGAAAGCAACGAGCGGTTGTTTGCAACCCGGCCTGCTCGCAAGACTGCTAAGAAAAAAGACTCAGAAGTACGTTGGCTAAGACCTTGAATTCTATGCGCGAAAGTAGACGCAGGTGTGAAAGCGGTTCAAACTCCTATCTTCCTGAGACAAAAAAGCGACAAGGAACGGGCCAATTACCGGGGCATGTAAGTTGAAGCGCGTTTATCCACCTACAGGGCGGGGAAGAATGGGCCTTTGTAGCTTGTTTATGGCTAATAACGGCTGCACGTCTTGGCAATTGTTTTCTACTCGATTTCAGCGCACAATCCCGTCACTCTCGCTCCCAGACTCTCGAAATCCAAGGCCAGTGTAGTTAGAAAAGCGAAAGCGCCAGATAGGCGTAGGCGTAGACGAGGCAGGACTCAACGTCCTGGCTAACAGGTCCGCTCCAACCAGTTGGAGTTGGTGCCAATTTTGTCTATGCGAACGCGGCGCGGAACTGCGCCTACCTGGGATAGCCGCCAGCACGGCCGAATAGAGTAACGGTCTCCGGACTATTCCGGGTCCCAAGTCTAAGTCTACGTGTCACGCGAAAGGAAATTATGTGACCGTACACGAAAAATAGCCGACGTAACTCAACCTTCCGGGCCAATGGGTTGTAAACCGGACGGAATTATCACGGCATGTTTGTTATGCACTATCGAGACTTGAAGGGGAATTCCAATGAAAAAAATTGCGTTGCTCGTCTGCATTCTAGGGTTGGCGATGTGCGCCAGCGCCCAAACACTCATCGACTTCACAAGCCTGACGCCCTCGGCCGTGCCGGCGGCTATTCCAGAAGGATACGCGGGTCTCAACTGGACTGGAATCGACTTTGTCGATCCGCAGCAGTGGGTCTATACCAACGGTACTATTGAGGTCGGAGCAGGATTCACTTCCGGACCTGAAGCTCTGGTTGCCTTCGGCGGTGGGCCCTTGTGCTACCAGAAACATGGCGGACAGACAGCCAAATTCATTTGCTCCGCGTCGGTAGCAGCCGGCGTTGGTCCAAACGCTCTTAGCCAATTCAGCCCGGCTTACGCCTTCGTCTCGGAAGGGTGGGCAAGCGACGGCGAACAGACACTTCTGGTGAGAGCCTATAACAACGGCACGTTGATTGGTTCGCAGTCGTACGATCTGTCGACCCAAGCCCAGAAGATCCAGCTGGTGTTCCCAAGCTGGGGACCAATTACGGAGCTTAAGTTCTACCCCAGTCCTGGAGGTTCGTTTGTCCTCTATGTTCTGGGGCTGAATTAGTGAAACCCCGCCCAACCGGAAGAAGGTTGGACGGGGTATTTTCGTAAAGACCAGTTGTCAGTTGTCGGTTGTCAGTAAAAACAAGAGCAGATCCCTCGCTGCGCCCGTGATGACAAGAAGCAGTAGCCGGTGAGATCGGTGGTCATTGTCAGTTGTCAGGAAAGCAGGTCCTTCGACTCCGGCGTGCAAAAGCGGCACGCCTGCGCTCAGGATGACACCAAAAAACGCGCTCGTGATGACAAAACGGAGTGTGTGATCACAAACAGAGTTCATGGTGACGAAGGAACTACTCTTGCTGACAACTGACAACCGACAACTGGTCACTGACAACTGCTTACCGACACCTGCCTACCGACACCTGCTTTTCATTTCTTGCCGTAGTAGCATTCGGGGCCGGAGATAGTTTTGTCGACTGCTTTGAAAGCTACGTTCCAATAGGTATTGTCGGGAAAGGCTGCCGGAGCCGGTGGGCCGGGCTTAGTGCCCATATCGAATTCAGGTTGAATCTTGAAGCTGAATCCGAAGCAGCCCTTGCTGGGGCAGTCCACGTCGCTGGGTCCCCAGGCGCAAACCGAATTGTCTTTGCAGGTTGTTCCGGGGGCGCAGCCACAGCTGCTGCCGTTCCAGGAACAATAGTTGACGGGCTTGCAGAAGTTTTTCTGGTCGCCGGTGAACTCAGTTTGATAGTTCTGCAAGTTGACGGAGACCTTCAACCATCCACTCATTGGATCGTACTTAACCGAAGTGAGGAAGTCGGGATCCTTACTCAGATCGTTTTGGCAGTTGGGAGTGATCGTGCCTCCAGTTAGCGGGCAGAAGCCGTAAACCTGGCTGTTCACATTTACGCGATAGCGGCCGACCTCTTTCTCGACGTGCATATCGTCGTCGTTCACACCGGCGCCCACATACATCCAGTAGGTCATCTGAGTATCGGGCCCGCCGTAGACCATGTAGACGTAGTAGGTGTGGCCGGAGAGAAAAGTGGTTTTTCCATCCTGCAGCGGAATGCCGGTTTGCTGCCCATAAGGCACGGTGGTGTCGATGTAGTACCAGCCTTGATCGGCGGTGAGGGTGCTGCGCTGGCCGGTACTCTGGCCCATCATGCTGATGCGGCCGGGCCGCTTGAGGGGATCTTTCAGGCATTCCATTTCCGGCCCGCAATCGGTGTTGTCCTGGGCCGTCCAGTTTTGCCGGAAGAGCGGCGCGCCATAACAGTGAGTGCAAGACCAGCTCCAGTTCCTACCTCCATCGTCTGGATTCTTGCCGCATTCGGCCAGGTAATCCCATTCAATGCAATTGTTCGCATTGTCGTACTTGAGACATTTATCGAGTACCGATTTTAAGGCGCAATCGGCGATGATCGCGGTGCTGACGTATTCGTACGGACTAGTAATGGCAGTGGCCGGCGGACCCTTCTGATCAGCCCCCTCATGTTTATCGGAGGAACATTCCTCGGTCACGGTGGGGGCGCGGAAAAATTCGTCCAGATTGATCGACAAGGTTTCCCGAGGCGGAGTGGTCTCGGCCAGCAATCCGGTAAGAGAGCCATCGTCATCGTTCAACACAGTCTGGCGATCGATATCGTTGAACGGCAAGAAGATAGTGTCCTTCCAAGTGCAATAGCGGGCGGCGATCTCAGTTAAGTTCGGCTGAAAGGTGTTGAGATTGAACAGGGGCTCAATCACAAAGTGCCGGATGTCGACGTTATTGAAGACCAGATTGCGGGAGTGAAACGCGGGGGGATAATAAAAACCGTTTTCCTGTTTCCAGCCGATGGCTGCGTTGGGTATATAGCAAGCCCGGACCTTGTTGGGATCGTTGGGATTGATGATGGGGCCTTGCAGCAAACCCTGGGCGTGTCCATACATGTACTGGCTGCTGTTGCAGACACCCGTTCCTCCCGATGAGCCATCGCGGTTGTCGGAATTGCAGTCGGTAATGAGCTCGCGCCTTGATGTTGAGGTAAGCGCTTGAGTCCTGGAAGGACGGCCCGTCGTAAACATTGAACATGCGCTGACCGGCATTGAAATTGGTGATGGGAATGCTGATGCCGTTATTCTTCGACAGGCAATAGCCGCCGGGAATCTGTCCATTGTCACACTGCGGAATTCCGTTGGGAGTAAATGGTCCCAGGTCGGAGGCAAAGAAGGTCTGCTTGTTGTCGACCGGGTCGGGCTGGGTTTGTCCTACATAAACGTTACGCAAGCCGACATTCCAATTTCCCAGCGAGCTATCGGACCGGGTATAGCCACCTCCGGTAACGAAGGAGAGGCCAGGTCCAAGCTGGTCGGTGATGGCGCTGTCGGTAACCAGCTTCCACCACGGCCGCAGCCAGATGGCGGAGAAATTTTTCTGGGCGAAGTTGAAGGCGGTGGTGTAGTGATCGAGCACCGTGGGCATGCAATTCTTCTCGTCAATGTCATTGGTTCCGTTGCACTTCAAGTTGATCGGATCGGTGTTCGCTCCACAGTCGCCGGTAGGGTAGTTGCACTTGGTGGGATCGCGTAATCCCGAGACGACGGGATAGTAGTCGAGCGTGGCCTCGTCAGGCGGTCCCACTAGAGGAGGATCGGGGCCGCGACCCGGAATCGCGGCTACCGTGGTGGTGGTGTCGGGACCAAAACCATCGCAGCCGCTGTTGAGCTGACCGATCTCCATGTAGGAAAACATAGAGGTGGAGCAGGCATTGCCAAGAAAGGTTTGCAGCGGCGAGGTACCGGAGTTGTAGTCACGCAGCCCGGGCAGATTCTGCAAGCCGCGCTGTTGGGAGGCATAACCGAACCAGGCCTCGTAGCGGGACGGTCCGCTGTTGGAAGCTGAAGGTATCCAGTAGCAAACTCCGCATGATCCCACGCCGGCTGCCATGTTGTACTCGAAATCGTTCCAGCCGTTCATGATCCAGAAGGCGCTGGGATGTTGCCAGTCGGTGGCATAGGGATCGCGGTCATCATTAATCTTAGGATGGGACAGAATGCCCGGCACCTCGCGAGGATTCTCGCTGTTCTTTACGCCGGCGCGAGCCAGAATGCCGATGTTGGCGTAGAACTTATTGTCGGTTTCGGTGCCATCTTCTATATAGAAGCCGTGGCCAATCGACTTCCATCCCACATTGCGGGCCAGCAGCAGGCCTTGGGTGCCATGCACCGTGATCCAGCGCGTCATCGATTCGTTGGCGGAGCTGTCTTTGACGAAGGTACCCGGCGGCGCCGTGCGATCCATATGAAAATGCACGGCATAACGGCCTTTGAGTCCGCCCTGGCCGAGCTGGCGAAACTCCACGCCCTGAATTTGTACCTGCTTGAATCCCTGGCGGAAGATCACATGACCGCCAAAGAAGTTGCCGGGATCGGGCGGGAAATCCGGATCGGCGCCCAGCACCGGATCAACCGGACCGGTGGGGCCCTCGGACACAATACGGATGTTGCGCGACAACAAAGCCACGGCGGCGCGGGTCTCGACCGTAGTGCGATCAAGGTTGAGCTTGGTTTTGATGGCGGACGGAATCGGGTACGCAGTCCCATAGTGCGGATACTGGACGCCGCCGTTCTGGACCATTCCGTTGTCGAGCACGATGCCGCTGATCTGGATGCTGGTGGTGCCGGCCCCCTGGTTGGGAGTGACACTGGAGACGATGGCTTCTTCGGCGTGCCCGGGCAGATAGTCGGTGGGGGTGATGACGATGTGATCACCAATCTGCCAATCGACCGCGGCATTGATCTCGAATTTGGTATCGGTGGACTTCAAGTTGGTGATCAGCCGAGCCCAGCTTGTACCGGTGTTTTGCGGTTTGGGGGTTAGGCCATCAAAGGTGGATCCTTTCTTGCCGAACAGCCGCAGAGAGCCTCCGTAGGACACGGCCAACACTTTGCGTCCGAAATAATAGCGGCTGACCGAGGGATCGTCGTACTGGTAGAAACAATCGTCGACGCCGCCCGGGAGTTTTTGCGGTGGGACTAGCTGGGAAGCCTTCTTGCAAGTGGTCGGATATATCTTAGTCAGGTCGATCTTGTTGGAAGTCCAGACAGTCGGGTCGATAGCGCAGGTGTCATCGGCTTGGCCGTCCTCGTCTTGGCAGTCGATGGCGGGATTGGTATCAGTGCCCCACAAATGAATGGTCACCAGGCCGCCGTTATAGCCGATAGCGCCCTTGGGAGTAGCGGTTCCGGCCTGAAGCGTGCCGCCGTTCAACACCAGAATGGAGTTCGCGTAGAGGTCGAGTTGCGCGTCAATGAAGGTGAGAGTTCCGGAGAGAATCGAATTGGATGCAGAGCCTTGATGGATGAAGACCCAGTGATACTTGTAGACTCCGTCTCCGTTCTTGCCGTCGGCCACACAAGGTCCCACGACATGCAGATCGGAATTGTAGTCGCCGGCGGGCAGCGATTCGGGTTTCTTGGGATCGGTGACATTCTTCCCACAATAAACAATGGTGAATGGAGGCAGATGGTCCGCTTGTCGTTGTTGCGCGGCTTCCATCTCGTTGTCGTTGTCCATGACCATCTGAGCCGAGGCGATGGTGGGCAGCAGTCCGGTGATCAGGATGAGCAAGAGGAGCGAGAGAAAAAGGTTGCCGGCATGAGACCGGGCGGGATGCGTGGAATGGGATTTCGCGCTGGCCGCAACTGTCCTCTTCTCTGTAGTTTTGGCAGCCGGCGCAGGGCCGGCGAGATTGGTCAACTGGTGGTCAAAGTCGAATGCAGAGTGGCCGATGGAAATCGATGAGAACGGTTGAGGAGTCATGGCGCAATGGGTCTCCTTACATTCGTCAGCATTTAAGGATAATGGGGCTTGCCGCTGGCTCGGATCGAGAATGCGACCTCAGCTTGTGTGTGCTTGCGACAAGGAGAGCGACTGGGCGGCGACTCGAGGAGCCTGAGCACTGGAGGGCTAGTTTGCTACGGCCAGGAGGGGCCTGTCAATGCCAAACTTTTGTGTACCTTCTAGTTAAGTTGAGCCGCCGCCATCTTTTACGGAGAAGTTACGGGCGGTCAGCAGGACTGAAGCGCGTGCCGCCGAGGCTGCTGGGTGATCGGATCCGGCTGGGCGGTAAGGTCAAGCGCATGGGATTTCATCGCCCGTAGCTTGTCCGGGCTGCCTTGGTCACCCGGGGCTCCAACACTCATTTGAGAAGGCGACGCCTCTGAAGTTAGAATCAGGTAAGTGGGAATAATTATCGAATTATGCATGATAATTGGCTGGGCTACGACGTGTTAGTAAAGTAGTTGTGCCAATACCTAAGGTCAAGTGGGAGGTTCTCGTTTATTTGCATCCACGATGCCGGGCTGTCATTCGGGCCGCGAGAGGGGCGAGTCGGGGTGAATTTCGAACGCCAATGACGGCGACGGAAAGCGAATCATGCTTGATCGAAGTCTGAGGTGGCGCGATTGGAGTCCACGCGCAGTTTGTGACGGGCGGATCTCGTCGGCTGACTCGCAGAGGGCCGCTCTTGTCTCCCGCCGCGGACATGACCGGCGAGCGTTGTGATCGCGGCGCAGCTGTTGGATCAGGTGTGATGCAGGCACAAGAATCAGGTCGTCGGGTTGAGACTGGTTCAATGTCGCTCGGCGACCCTGGAAACCGTTCCAAGCTATCAATGTTCCACGTGGAACAATTTGGCGCCCGGCCGTGATACCCCGTTCCGACGCATAACGGGGACGGAGGTAAATTGAGGTCTACGGTCGCGAAGAAGCTTGGCTGGCACTCGTCATGGGTTCGACTCATAGACCAGGAAACGAAAACCGGCGGCGATTCGAATTGTTCCACGTGGAACATTTTCGAACTATCCACCAGCCTTAATTCTTCTCTGGCGCGACTCAAGCGCAACGGACGAGCACCTGCTCTCTACTAGTATGGCCTGCACTTGTCTTGGATTCCGCTCACCACCGCCCGCCTGCGGCCCATTCAACCCCACTTTGCCCGAGTTACCCACAACCTCATACCCTGCCTACTTGCTGCCGAATCAGCGCGTTCCGCCGCTTCTTTAGGGAATTGCACAGCTTTTCCTCGGAAAACTTTCCCGTTCCGCGACTCCATCATTGCTCCCGGCAGCCCACGCGGTCTAAGCTTCTAGTTTGCGACCACACGGTCCCGCGCAGCCGGGGCCCGACGCCGGGGCACATCATGGGACGAGTCATCGCGGTCACCAATCAAAAGGGCGGCGTGGGCAAAACCACCACCGCCATCAACCTTGCGGCGTCGTTCGCCCACCTTGGTTCCAAGACCCTGCTGATCGACTGCGACCCTCAATCCAACGCCTCCAGCGGTCTCGGATTCCTCCGCGATCCCGACCGCCCCAGCACCTACAAGCTCATCATGGGCGAGCTCACGGCCGAAACCGCGGCCCAGCCCGCGGCCATCGACAACCTCAGCGTGATCCCGGCGCACAAAAACCTGCTCGGCGCCAACATTGAGCTGGTCACCCTCGAGTTCCGCGAGTATCGCCTGCGCCACGCGCTCGAGCCCCTGCGCAACAGCTTCGAGTTCATCGTGCTCGACTGCCCGCCCGCGCTCGACCTGCTCACCCTCAACGCCCTGGTCGCCGCCGACACCGTTCTCATCCCCATGCAAGCCGAGTACTTCGCCCTCGAAGGGGTCACCGAGCTGCTTGATACGATCGATCGCATCCGGATCGAACTCAACCGCGGCCTCGCGGTCGAAGGCGTGGTCCTCACCATGTACGACGAGCGCACCAACCTGGCGCAGTCGGTCGCCTCCGAGCTGCGCGGCTTCTTCGGAGACCTGATGTGCGAGACCGCCATCCCTCGCAACATTCGCCTGGCAGAAGCGCCCAGCCACGGCCAGGCGGCGCTCACTTACGATCCGCACTCGCGCGGTGCCGAGGCCTACCTAAAGCTGGCTGAAGAGATTATCGAGCGGGTGAGGAATCCCAAGCCGCAGGAGCCCGCTCCCGCCGGGAAAGAGGCAAGCGATTAGCAGCCCGCCATTAGCGCTCGGCACTTGGCATTTAACATTTGGACGTCAGCCCCTCACATCCAGCAACACCCACCAGCCGCTACCCGCTGACATTAACGACTGACACTAACCACTAGTCATTAACTACTAGCCACTGTTTTTTGTCGTCCCAAGCGCAGCGAGGGATCTGCTCTTGCCGACAACCGACAACTGGTTTCTTACCCCGCGCGCCGTGAAGCGACGTCGAGAACTCTGTCCCGATCTATATCCCACAATGTGTCATATACCACAGTGTGGGATATACCGTCCAATGACAACTCGTCACCCCGAGCGCAGCGAGTCGAAGGACCTGCTTTTGCTTTTCCTGACAACTGACAACTAGCCACTGACCACTGACAACGGGGTGTCATCCTGAGCGCAGTGTGGAATTTAGTTTTACTGACAACCGACAACTGGTTTTGTCACGAGCGCAGCCAGGGATCTGCTCCGTACAGACGACGGAATAGGTCAGAAGTTTTCCAGCAGCCAGGCATTGCTATCCCAAGTCTGCTGGGCAAATGCCAGGTACCGCCCGTCTGGGGACGGGCAGAGAGAGCCGAGCCACTGGTTTCTGCTTCGACTCAGTAACACCTGGGTTTTACCGTCCAGCTCAATGCGCGCGATAAAATATCCTGCGGTTGACCACGCGGCCGCGAACAACGCGTCACCGTTCGCTGTCCAACTCAAGTCCCATATACCCCAGCCGTGTGGAAGTCCGGCGATGCGCTCTCCGCCGTTGGCCAAATCAAGAATGCGGACCTGTCCGGGAAGCTGCTCCTGACTTGACAGCGCAATGCGTGAGCCCTCGGGTGAAACTTTCCAATCCAGACCTGTCGGCGATGCCAACTTGGTTCTCGCCAGTTCCTTGCCCCGGCCTCGAAGAGGATCCAAGGCGTAGAAAGTTAACTGTCCTGGCTCCGCGCGGACAAGGACACACGAACCAGCAGGCCGAGTCGGACAGTGGAACTCGGCAGCGTCAGCCATTCGCGCTTCCAGAATCTGTTCGGGAGATCCGCCTCCCAGCGGAAACCGCATCAGCCGCTTGGTGGTAGGTGGCGCGTCTCCTACTGGCGCCATCGACCAGTAAAGAATCCACCGGCCGTCGGGACTCGGCTCGGCACTGGCTTCGTCCTCCGGCCTTCTGATGAGCGGTTCTGCGGTGTCCTGTTGCGTTTGTTGCTTGAACACCTGACGTAGTCCAGTACGGTTCGACGAAAAAAGCACGGTCTTGTTGTCCTGCAGCCAGCCACTGGGAAAGTCCCGGCTCTCGCTCACGGTAAGACGCGTTGGCGCAGCCAGCCGTGCACCGCCGTCCTTCAGTTCCCCAACATAGACATCGTCCCGGATATGCAACTTCATCAAGGCAAAACGCCTTGCATCCGAGTTCACCGTCGGCGACCAGGGAACGATTCCATCCCAATTGGTTACCTTGGTTGCTTTGCCGGTAGGTCTTCCCGTGCGAGGATCGGTCGGGATTGCCCAAAGATTCGCGCTGGGCCATGGCCCACGTTCATTCAGCGCAAACAGTATGCGGCCATCGGAAGCCCAAATCAGCCCTGGACAATCTTCACCGACCGCCAGTTGAGGGTCCGATATCACCGTGCTCGGAGGACCACCGTCCAGCGACAAGGTCTCGATGCTTCCTCCCGCTAACCCTCTTCCTGCTCTTATATAGGCCAGGCGCTGACCGGATTGAGACCAGGCTAGCGCCGCATAGGCCTCGTTATCGCCATGCAGAATTTTGTGGGCATTTTCTCCATCGCCGTTTGTTACCCATATTTCGTGACCCTGCCCGCTGACCAGAGCGATCAGGGAACCTTGGGGCGAAACCGTGGCCCAGTGGCTGTCTCCCCGCAATTTATGCGGCGCACCACCAAAAACCGATGTCGTCCAGATCGCGTTTCCTTCAGGTTCGGAGTCTGCTTTGAATATCAACTTTTCGCCATCAGGAAACCAGGTAGCCCTGCCGAGATGAGCTCGCAACTCCTCGGGAAGCGGGAGGTCGTGAACATCTCCGGTCTCGATGACGCTTAAGTGCAGGCCTTTCGGATCGGTGTACGCCACATACTTGCCGTCAGGTGAGATGGCTGCGCTGATTAGGGGGTCTTCCGACGGGTTGTGGGTCAATTGCCGCTCACGCAAGGGCTTGGTCGCAGCGTTCTGCTGACCTTTAAACCAGCGGCTTCCCAATACAAAGGCAAGCAGAGCAACGGCCACCATTGATCCCCAAAAGAGCAGGCTTCGGCCATATTGCCTGGGCTCCTGCACAACAGAATCAGCATTGCGATTCAACCCTTTCAGGTCAATGCCCATCTCTTCTGCGGTTTGGTAGCGGCGTTCGCGATCCTTTTCTAAAGACTTGTTGATGATTGTTCTCAACCTGGGCCGGAAGGTTGGGTTGAGATCATGCACCGGAGCCGGAGAGTTGCTCACGATGGCGTGGCGAATCATCTCGGCTGTGTCGCCGGTGAAGGCGCGCTGCCCGGTAGCCATCTCGTACAAAACCAGCCCAAAGGAAAAAATGTCGGTGCGCGCATCCAGCTTCTCTCCGCGCACCTGCTCCGGAGACATATAGCCCGCCGTACCCAGCGCGCTTCCCAACCGCGTTAAGCCCACGTCATCCCGAGTCATCGGGCCGGGCGACGAAACTTTACTGCCGGCCGCTTGCGGGCCGCCTTGCGGCCCGTCGCTTCCCCACTCCTTGGCCGCGTCCACCAGCTTCGCCAGACCAAAGTCAAGAATTTTGGCCTGGCCGCTGCCCGTCAGAAAGATGTTGGCCGGTTTGATGTCGCGATGAATGATGCCCTTGCCGTGCGCAGCCTGCAATCCAGCGCAGATTTGCAGCGCAATATCCAGCAGCTGATCGAGAGGCATTCCCTTGTCCCCGGCGGCAGTCGCAGCCAGCCGGTCGCGCAACGTCTCCCCTTCCATATATTCCATTACCAGGAAGGGCTGGCCGTCGTGCTCTTCAACTTCGTAAACCGTGCAGATGTTGGGATGGTTGAACGACGAGGCTGTCCGCGCCTCTCGTTCAAAACGCTGCAACGCAACCGGGTCCCAGGCCAAATCTTCCGGCAGAAATTTCAGCGCGACTCTGCGGCCCAGCTTCAAGTCCTCGGCGCGATAGACGATGCCCATCCCGCCTCCGCCGATGATGTCCAGCACGCGGTAATGGGAAACCGTCCTGCCGCTCAACGCTCCCGGCTCGACCTGCGGCTGCAGCGCGGTTTGCGGCTGCGGCGGCTGCCCCATCCCAGCCTCTTTTACTTGGGCGGGGAGTTTCGCCACGGAATTTGCAGCATCATCGCTTGCCCCCACCCACTCCACCGCTACCAACAGCCGGTAGCCGCGGCGAGGGATAGTTTCGATGTATTCAGGTTCGTCAGCCGAATCGTTGAGCGCCTGCCTCAGCTTCTTGATGGCGGTGTTGATGCCGTGATCAAATTCCACCACCGTATCGTTCGGCCAAAGCTTCTTCTGGATTTCCTCGCGGGTGACGATGTCGCCGTCGCGCTCCACCAGCATCAGCAGGACTTGGAGAGGTTGTTCCTGCAACCGGACGGTCCGCTCGCCTCGACGCAGCTCTCCCGCTCGAACATCAAGCTCAAAAACTCCGAGGCGCACGCGAACTGGTAGCGTGTCTTTCATGAAACCTGAATTGTCCGGGAGCGGGTGCCGCGTTGGCAGAAGTCTACTACCCGGCGCGTCGAATTCCTAGCCCGAGGCGCCAGTTGCGCGGAAAATTAATCAACCGCGAACAACACAGGGTCGAGCAGAAATGGGTCGACAAGAGATTTCGAGCCCACCTTTAGAGACTGCGTCACCACCGCATTGGCAATTTTCCAGCGGAACAACCGGCACGCCGACGATCAGACTGGCCGCGCAGCGACGGTTATGCAGTTAGCCCGGGGCGTACCGGGCCCCAAGCTCGCGCCGGTTTTGCGCCGATTGGGTGGTTAAGCCCCGGGTAAAGCGGGAATCATTCCGAGCCGTGGAGCGGCGAGACGAGTCGCGTCACAGTCTCTTGAGCCCTTCCAGTCGGCAATGTCGCCGACGCAAGTAATTTTATCCTCAATCACTTACGCAGTTCACCCACAGTTCACCTACGAATCACCTCCAGTGCATTGTCGGCGCCCGCCATCGGGGGCACACTCGCCCCATTCGAGCACGTTGTTTGTAGCACGGTTGGCAAGGTTCTTAACGGCATCATGGGCCCCCGAAAATCCAAACTTTGAAGAGAGAGGAAATACCGTGAAAAAGTCCCTGCTTTTGCTTGCATGTATCGTCGTTCTGGCGCTGGGCGCAGCCGCTCAGGAAAACCTTAACTTCGGCAACTTTCCCCTGATCAACAACCCCATGCCCACGCCCAACGGCTACGGCCAGCTCAATTGGACCAACGTCTTCTACGTCGACCCTTATGAATGGTCGGGCGGCGGCTCCGGCTTCAGACAGGGCCCGGTCAATAAAGACGTGGGCTTCGTCAACGGAGAAGATTGTCTTCCCCTGCAGAACACCTGCTTCGGCATCGTGACCTCGCTGGGCGGCCGCACCGCTTTCCAGCCGGTCAGCGCGGTTCTGGCTGGAGGCTTTGGTCCCACGAACATCACCGTTACCGCCTATAACAACGGTCAGTACGTCGGCACTCTGTTCTACTCCCTGACCGCCGAAATGCAGACCGTAAATTTCCCCGCTTCCTGGGGAAGCATCACCCAGCTCACCTTCCAGACGTCGGGAGCCGGCGCCCTGGTGATCTACGACCTGACCGCGTACACCTTCGGTGGCTGACCGTTTTCAGCCCCACACTGCCTCCTTCGTTCGGCCAGCGATTGGCGGCGTGATCTCACCCCAGGGGGCGGCTGACTCCCCGCCCCCGGTTTTCCATCAGCACCCCGCCCGAAACCAGACATCTGGAATCGAGCCCGAGGCTCAAACATGGCGACTCAATCCAATTCAGTCCCTGCCACTCACGCCGTCCTCCGGCTTATTCCCGGCCGGCTAGAAATCCAGGTGATGGAAGATCTCTGGGCCCACGGCATATCCAGTGTCCGCGATGTAAAGAACCGCCTCGATCGCCCGCTGGCCTACACCACGGTCATGACGACGCTCGACCGCCTTTACCGGAAAAACATGGTGCGGCGCCGAGTCCTGGACCGCGCTTTTTGGTACTCCCCTCGCGTCACCTGCCAGGAATGGAACCATCGGATCGCCCGCTCGGTGGTGGCCAAGCTGCTCGCCGGCCCTCAAACCTCACGCGAACTGCTGCTCGCCTGCCTGCTCGAAGCTGCCGCCCAACAGGAGCCAATACTGCTTCAACAGATTGAGAAACAGATGCGAAAAAAGCTGTGAGAAATCTTAGGAAGAATCGAATCCAGAGGAGGAAGTCTTGATTTAATTCGTGGCGGCGGTAGGACTCGAACCTACGACCTACGGATTATGAGTCGCACGAGCAATGCTGATTCTACCTGGACGCAGCCCAAAATCCGAGTAATCCGCCTTGGGGCAACTTTCCAATTTCAGATGTGCGTAGCCTGGAGCACAGCAGCGCGCGCGACTCGAACTCGGCCATCTATCCGATTCGTACATTAGACCATCTGTAAGGCGGGAACCTCGGACGTGAGGGAGCCGGTTTACGGGATGTAATTACAAGCAGCGTCGAAACCGCAGCCCCCGTAGATATCGTGGAGGTTGTCCCGAATGATGTGCGCCACGTCGTTAGCTTTGCGCAGGTCAATGGTCAGGTCTTTCGTGAGCTTCTTCACCTCAAACTGGAATCCGTCCGGCAGCTTTAACTTGCTGGCAAGGTCCGAGAGTTGGTCGAAGGAGAGATCCTTGTCCACTTCGGTCGCATAAGATTGCATCACCCATGTCTTTCCGTCCGGTGAGTGCAACAAGAAAACGCTGCTTCCTTTCGCGTACAGGTACTTGCTGTCGCGATAGACTTCCCCGGGCACAAAGTCACGACTAAGCAATTCTTTCATTACCTCTGGCGACATCGAGGCCGCCCAGGTGGCTCGAACCCCACCAAAATCCACCGTCTCGCCTACCTGGAAGAACCAAAGTTGGTCCATAACCCAATATCGCCGCGCTGTTTGTGGCGTTGGATTTATGTACACAAACTCTGCTCCCAACTCCGCAGCGAGTTTCTTCGGGTCAATGGCAGCCATCTCATTCGCTGGGCAGCGGTCGCCCGGACCGCTGCTATTGTAGAACTGAGCCATCGCATTCGGAGGCTTGCCCAACACCGGTGCGATTTCGCAATAGGCGAAGTTACGAGCATCGTTTCTGTAAAACTCATGGTTGAGAATCACTCCCGGTTTGAGCGTGATTTGCTGAGCGGAACCGACCATCGTGAAAAGAACGGCGCAACCGATGATTTCGAAGCAAGCGACTGCTGTCTTTCGCCTCATGAGTCACTCCCATCCTGCGACGCTGCATACACCTTTTGGTTCTTAAGAAGGGCTCGAATTCTTATTCTCAGAGGTGTTCCCGCCAGCGACAACTAGTAAAATCCCTAGTTTTCCCTGAGTTCTCTCGAGTGTAGGCTTCGCAGCAGAACGCACAGGTAGACGGGCCGCCACAAGCGGGGACATCTTTATTCCGCGACCAGCTCAAGGCTGAAGGATGGCAACCATCTGTCGCCCTCGGTATACCTTCTACCCGGGAACGTAGAGCGAGTGCGCCAGGAACCTGAGAGGCTGGCCAAACTCAGTCCCTCTTTAGCAACCAAGCTATGCCATGTTTAGCAATACGGGTTTGAAGGTCTTCATGTTTGGATCGGGCAAGGGCGCAGGCATCGTCGCGAACAACACGAGCAAGCAGAAGACATTCATAGAGCTGTTGGAACTCCAGGCGTCGGTTTTGGCGTGAAGAAGCTTAGTGTGATCTTGACCTTCGACAACGATACGGCATTCGACAACTTTGTTAACTCCGGCTGGGAATTCGGTGGACAATCCAGAGCCGCGGCCACAACCGGGGAGAACGGTGGAGCGCAGCCGCTTCGAACGCAAGACCGCCAAAGACGGCAGTCCTTACTTTGTACTGAAAGCTGCAAATGGTGAAATCATCGGCAAGAGCGAGATGTATTCGTCGGTCGCAGCCATGGAGAACGGTATTGCCTCCGTCGTAAAGAACGCCGCTGAGGGGGAGATTGTCGATACCGCAGCAGGTTAGTTCATCTAGGCGCCGATCAGACGGGGGACTGGTGGCGTACGGTGGGCAATTGGTCGTGTTTCTTTGCCGGTTGTCCTGATGTGCAAAGAACGCGGGAATTGACGAAATATGAGCGTGGCGAATAAGTGTGCCTACCGGGCAGACTTTTCGCCTGAAACAATTGGCGCTCGCCCTAATCGTGACAAGCTCGGACACGGAAAATGACATGAGTTATGGCTCCGGCACAGAGGCTCGGCTTTGAGCGAGCTCGGCCGAGCTCGGGACAAGGCGTCGTGGCGCGACAGCTTGCTGCGCGTGCTAACGGCATGGAACCGGCACCAAGTCTGGAAAGTCTTAACCGCCGTCGTGGTGATCTGGATCGTCAGCGGCACAGCACTCCACTTCGCCGAGCGTGACACGAATCCAGCGTTCAAGACGTTGAGCGAGTCCCTCTGGAACGTCTGGGTCACTCTCTTCAGCGGACTACCCAGCGCGCCTAACTCTGTTGTTGGGCGCCTCGTGGTTTCCGTCGTGCTTGTGGTCGGTGTTGCCTTGGCCGGTTTGTTCACGGCCAGCGTGGCGTCGATTCTGGTCGAACGCTCACTAAGGAGTCGTGAGGTGTCAAATCTTGAGATGTCTGGCCATCTGGTGCTGTGCAACTGGTCGCCGCGAGCACTAGACTGGATACGCGAAGTGCACAGCGGTATCGTCACCGAAAAGCGGCCAGTCGTGATCGTTCACGACACGCCCGACGAAGTCGTGCTGCCCGACAAACAGGATGAAGCTGCCTTCAACGATGTCTATATCGTCAAAGGTGAGCCAGCCAACGAAGTGATCCTGCGCCGCGCCAAGGTTGCGCAGGCGCATTCCGTCGTCATCTTGTCGGACGACCGCCAGGAGCAGCACGCCGACGGAAAAACCATCGTGTGCTGCATTGCCGTCAGGAACGTTTGCGTGCAAGAGCGCCAGCCAAACATCGTGGCCGAGTGCCAGGATCCGAAATACCGGCCGCACATGCGCAAGGCGGGCGCCGATGAAGTCATCTCGGCCGCCGACTTTGGATTGCGGCTGATAGCACGTGCTTCGCTCTTTCACGGCATGACGCGCGTTTATCAAGAGCTGCTTTCGGTCCGGCGCGACGCCAACGAGATGTACCTGGTGCCTGTGCCTGCCCAACTTGTCGGTATGGATTTCGTCGCAGCGGCAAACGTGTTCCTGCCCGATCGCACGAATATGAAGGCGTGCCTTCTCATCGGGTTCTATCGCGGTGAAACAATGACGCTCAACCCGGTTGGTGGGGAAGCGGGACCGTTGTGCGAAGGCGATGAGCTGATCTTGCTGAGCCAGACTCAGCCGGATTTGTCGCGGCTGCAGCCGCCTAACGCCGCATAGCTTCCGCACCATTAGTTTCTGTGGGTTACAACCAGAACGCATCTGCAGTTTGCGGCAAACATTCCGCTTGTCAAGTAGCGGACAACCGCCGTTGACGAACTACATGTACGGCGATTCGCACAAAGCGAAAGTAACTAAATGATAGGCCCTCTTGAGTTCTCCTGATCGAGCCATCACGGGTTACAGCTTTCTTTGGCTGGGTGCGCAGGCTCTGCGTGTCATGCGGAATCATCTCCTGGCAGCCACAGAGTTGTTAGATCTGAAAGACAAGCGGGAACGGTGCCTGATTGCACGCGGGCTTTTTTCATGGCGTTGATCGCCCACCAATTCACGCGGCACGTTATCGTCCCTCACTGCGGCTTGGCTTCAGCCGTGACTGCGTCATCGACGCCGCCAGGCCATTGATCATTCGTCGGTTGCCAGGTCTTGTCTGGGTTGTACAGCTCCATCTCCTTTACGATTTTCAGAGAGTCTGGGCCCAGGTCTTTTTGATATACGACTCCGTCATTGCTCACGATGAATGTCTTCACTCCGGTCACGCGATACTCGGCCGGCACGGCGACGAGGGCGAAACCCCCAATCATGATTCCCTCGATGACATAGTCAATCTTGCCCAGAGGCGCAGCTGGACCCTGACCTTTCAGGATCTTGAAGTAGTAGCCGTGGAAGCCAGCCTTGCCAGTCGAGTAACCTTCCTCCAGCGCCTTTGCCACCGCCTCGCCGATCGGACCTGCCGAAGTGCCGTCCGGGTTCTTCCAATACAAGCCGTCTTGTTTGCCGGGGGTGCTGAAGATCTTCTGCGCGTACTGGTTCACTCCGGAGTCGTCGTGAATTTGTAGTGAGTACTCCTCTTGCGCTTCCACGTAACCGCGGCAAACCTGGATGGCATCCAGTTCGTTGGCGCCAATTCGCCGAAAGAGAATGTCCCGACGTCCAGCCTTGGCATCGAAGTACCACTTCCCGCTTTTCTTGACTAGCGGAACCGGAAGCGGCCACTCCTCCTCGCCGACAATGATGGTTGCGCGGTTCGGCGTCGAAGGCTCGATGGCTATGGAGTTCTTGGCGCGAGCTTCTGTCGCAAAGGCCACGGCGTTGTTCTTGTCTTGTACCTGATCGCCGCCGGAAACAAAGTCGTTGCCGTCCGGCCCAAAGATCGCCATCAGCTCCGGTACGTCGTAAGAAGCAGACGCTGTGATCAACGCTTCTGCAGCTTGTTGTGGTGTGTCGAACGCTTTAGGTCCAACTGGAGCAGATTGCGCCTGGGCGGTTGTGGCAATCGAGAATAGGCACCAGAGACAAGCCACGATGAAGCCCGAAAGAGCAAAGATCCAATTGATCTCACGTTGTCTTGTTTTCATATTTCCCTCATTCGTCATGATTGTTGGCCTATCTCCGCCGCCCGCCGCCACCGCCACCGCCGCGCCCTCCTCCACCACCGCCGCGAGAACCGCCGTAACTAGAGGCTCCTCGCGACTGACTGGCTCGAGCTGCACTTCCGCTCGTGCCACTGCCACCGAATGCACTTCTGTTTGTCGCACTGGGAGTATTCGGCACTTGCCGATTGCCAACGCGGTCACCACCTCCGCCTCCGCCTCCACGATTCATGTCCCGGGTGCCTGTGCTGGGACCAGAGCCGCGATTCGACGTGTCACGGCCTCCGGCACCCGCGCCGGCGCCATTACCCCGGTTCGCCACGTCCCTGGTACCTGCATTCGCGCCCGCGCCACGGTTTCCGGTATCGCGGCCTCCGGCGGGCTGCTGACGAGCCTGGTTCTGCCGTGCATTCGCCTGCCGGTTAGCCATAGAGTCGCCGCGCGCTGTACCGCCATACTTGTTCGCCAGCGATCGATCAGAATAAGGCGCACCCCCGCGATGCTGCGGATTGTGCTGCCAGGAGCTGTTGCCTCGCGCCGGCTGCTGTGAGGGCCGATTCCCGCTGACGTTCTGTCGGTTGTAGTTCTGCCGATTGGAATTGTTCACGAAGTTGTTATTGTTATTAATATTGATGTTGTTATTCCCGCCACCCCATCCACAGTTGTAGCCCCAACCGCCGCCGCCCCAGAACGCTCCCATCGCGACGCCAACGCCGAACGAGATGGCCATGCCCGCCGCGTAGTAGCCTACCGGCGGGTAGGCAATCGGCGGATACGCATAAGCCGGAGCACCGTAGACCACGGTCGGGTTATAGCTGGGAACGTAGACTACCTGCGGATTGGCCTGCTCGACCACGATGACTTGCTTACTCTCGACCGTCTTGACCTCAACCTTCTGTTGCTCGTTGGACTTCAGGTTGCCATTATCCTGGGCTTTCTTGCGCATGCGCTGCACCGCTTCCATCACGTCGTTCTGCTGCGCCAGGAATGCATTGCCCAGGTCGGTCGTCCACTTGATGTTTTCTGACAGAAGCTTCACCACATCGGGCAGCCCAGCCAACGACTGGATGCTGGGATCCCAATCCTGCTTCTCGACCGCGTCAGCCAGCGCCTTGTCCTTCAGATCCTTGTGCTGGTCCATCCACTGTTTCAGCTGGATCACCTCCAGCGGATAGGTGGAAGCCACCAGCACCTGGCTGAGCATCGGATCGGGATACAGCGCGATGGGCGCAACCAATGAGTCCAACTGATCGGCTGGAAGTTTGACGGCTGTCTGCTCCGCCGGAGGAGGGGGCTGCGTTTGGCTCGCTGCTGGCGCCGTACTCCCAAGCGTAAGAGCAACTACGCACAGGATTGCACTAAGCTCGCGAGAGAGCTGAAGTAATACACATACGGAAATTCGCCTTGGCCTCATATCGATGATTCCTCTGTCGGCTGAGTCATTTTTCGGCAGTCTTAACGTAAGCCCGGTGATGTCCAAGGTGTTTATACCGCGCCCTGGCGGGAGGAGCAACTAGGGAAATCCCTAGTGGGGGCTAACTGGTCAGGGAAACAAAGGGATGACCTGACAGGGCGGCATGAATGGCGGGGATTAGATCGGTCTTCATATGCGCTTTTAGAACGTAGCCCGAGCCGCCTACGGCCAAGCAGGCGTTAACAAATTCATCTTCCGAGTGAACCGTGAGGAAGACCACTTTCGCCGTAGAACCTTTTTCACGCAGTTGATCTGCCGCATCGATGCCGCTCAACCCGGGCATGGATATGTCGGCTACGATCACGTCAGGAGTGAGCCGCACCGCTTCCGAGACCATTTCGGGGCCGGTGTGAGCTGTCCCAACAACGTCGAATACCGCTCGCAGGAGCTGGGTTACTCGCTGCACGACGGCGAGGTGATCATCGGCCAGCAGGATACGCGGGCGCTTCAACTGCGATTGCTTGTCCATGGTTGGCAACGTCCTAAGAAGGGATTGCCGTCTCCTTTCCGATTTTCCCGCTACTTCGCGAACAGAGTTTAACCCGAGGGTCGTAAGGGAGTTGCGCCGAAGACTCACACCAAGGGGAAATCCGCTGTTCCGCAGAAGGCACTGATCATCGCCAGCGAGAACATAGAAAAACTGTCACATCCCTTCTAGCCACGAGCACTCCGCAAACGCGGAAACTCCCGGAGACTTGAATTCAATCATTGAGGAGATTGCATCATCCCCCTATCGCCCCAGAAGAAACCGCTAACCCCTTTTGGTCGACCGCGGCCGCTCCGTGAAGCCAAGCGAGGAATAACTTATACCCCACCGACAAAACGATCGCGCCGACGAACAGGCCAATGATACCCATGGCCATGAACCCGCCAATCGCGCCAAGGAAAACTACGATGATCGGAACCGCGACGCCGCGACCTAGCAAAATTGGCTTCAGAACGTTGTCCATCGCGCCAACGAAGATGCACCAAATCAAGAAAATCACCGCCTTGGTAGTACTGGCGATGGCAAACTCATAAATCACCGCGGGAATCAGTATCAGACCCCCCGCCTGAAGCACGGCAGCGAAGAGAAAGATTGCCGACCACACGCTTGCCCCAGGCAGTCCCACAACCAGAAAGCTGGCGGAAGCCAAGGCCGATTGGATGAGCGCAACGCCGAGAATACCGAAAGTCACACTGCGTATGGTCGCCCCAACCAGTTGCTGGAACTCTGGACCCCTATCGTCGAAAAGGCGGTTGAAGAGCGAGCGTGCGGCCTCGGCTGCAGCTTCAGCTTTTGCCAGGAGGAATCCGGAAATCAGGATGGAGAGTATGAGTTGCAGCACGGTGAGACCAACTCCGGCAGAGGCGGACAGGAGCCCGGGCAGAGCGGACTTGATTTCGGGAGCAAATCTGCTCATCACGGCGGTGACGTCTCTAGACGCCATGCTCCATATGCCGTTCAAGGGACGTCCGATGATCGGCCAGCTTTCGACGCCAGGGGGCGGCGGTGGAATAAATGCAGTTCCATCCTTCAGGCGGGCGGTAACCCCCTGAATCCCCTCAAACAGGCTCTGGCCCATTAAGACTATGGGAAGAATCAAGATGGCTAGGAGTATCAGCGTGAAAACCACAGCAGCGAGGGTTCCACGTTCGCGCATCAGATGCCGTAGTTTCTGAAACGTCGGATAGGCAGCCACCGCAATGATGGTGCCCCATGCGATCAGCAGAAGGAACGGGCGCAGTATCACGAAGCAGATCGTGACCAGCAAGAAAACAAGCCCTACATCGATGGATGTTTCAAGGGCTTGCATCACGTGCGCCTTGTCTTTGGTCATTTCACCGAGCATCGCTGAACCCCCTGCCATGATCTCAACGATCCTGCCCCCAGATTCTTTACTCAGTAAAGTCGAGATGACGGAACCATACAACTGGGGAAATTCCTAGTCGCAGATGAGAGGGTAACCAGAGGCGGGATTCAGGAAGGATTTTTTTTGGTTGCGGGCACAGGATCCAGGGAGATTAGGCCCTGTTTCAGGGCGAACAGCACTAGGTCGGCGTTACTTTGCAGATTAAACGCCTCCATGATATGACGCTTGTGGAATTCGACAGTTTTCTGGCTTAAGTTCAGAACGTAAGCGATTTCTTTGGCCGGTCGGCCCTCTGCATACATCTGCACGATGCCGCGCTGGCGGGCCGATAGCTCTTTCGCGAACTGCCGCGCCCTCTGCTTCATCGTAACCCAATCGTCTGATCTCAGCTTGGGAGTCAGATAGCTCTTACCATGAAGCACCTCTTCGATCGCTTTCAATAACTCGGAACCAGCTGAATGTTTGAGGACGAACCCCACCGAGCCTAGCCCCATGGCAGCGGCGGCCAGGTTGGGATTATCCTGCATGGTCAAGAAAACAATTTTCACCTTCGGCAGTTGTTCGCGGATTTGTTGCGCGGCGTCCAAGCCGTTCAACAGAGGCATGCCGACGTCGACAACGATGACATCAGGCTTCAACCGGGCGGCTGCGCTCAGTAACGCCCGTCCATCGCCAACAATGTCCACTACTCTGTAGCTCTTCTCAAGCAGAAGTCGAAGCGCTTCAGCAAAGAGGACGTGATCGTCTGCTATAAGAACTTGCGGCCGGGAGTCTTGCATATATCGTCCTCCATTCTGCGCAAAAGGTACCAGGTTCAGTCTCGCGGTAACTGCATTCGAGAATCTTCAGGGAAGGTATCGCACCCGGCCAGTGGCGATCTCGTAAACGGCGCCTACTAATTTCGCACGGCTTTCCCGGATCGCTGCTTTACCTTCCGCTGATTCCCCTAACTGATGCATCGACCACCTGACATTAGCTTCCACTGCATCCCCGAGTTGCGCTTCCTCAGGAAGCCCGGCACTCAGACTGGAGAGCCCAGGAAGCATGTTATCCACCAAAATCTGAATGCGAGACTGATGCTCAACATCGTGCAGTTTGCTGCTGAGAGCCGCTTTTACCGCTCCGCATCCCTCATGACCCAGAACCACAAAAAGCGGGGTGTGAAGATGGGATCCAGCATATTGCAGACTTCCCATCACTTCGCCCGAGACGACATTCCCGGCCACTCGCACGATGAACAAGTCGCCAAAGTTCGCATCGAAAATCAACTCGGGCGGAACACGGGAATCGCTGCAGCCCAAAATCGTGGCGTAGGGCCTCTGTCCTTTCGCCAGATCAGCAAGGGTCTCTTTGCAAACGGTAGAGAATCGGGCCTCACCCCGAAGGAACCGTTCGTTCCCGTCGACCAGCCTCTGTAATGCCTCTTCAGCGGAGAGGACTGTCTGCTTCATGCTCTGGATACCGCCGGTTGCGGTATGACCTCATTGGCTGACTTGGCCGGTTCTTGTTTTTTCACCGGCGCCCAGATGTCGATCCGGGTTCCTTTATCTCGCTCCGAGTGAATGCGGAACCGAGCTCCAATCAAACGCGCTCTTTCCTCCATGCTAAACATGCCAATGCCCTGCTTGCCCAATACGTCTTTGACATTGAACCCAACTCCCTCATCGGAGATGGACAAATGAAGGTGCCCGTTGAACTGCTCCAGGGCGACCTTTGCTTTTGTCGCTCCGCTGTGCTTCTTGACATTGCGCAGGCCTTCTTGAACCAGGCGAAACAGGCATAAGGCAGTTTCCGGAGGAACGGAGCGAGGCACGCTTCGGTGGGAGAACAGAACCTCGACTCCCTGCTGCGCGGTGAATTCTTTGCAAAACGCTCCTACTCCCGGTACCAGGCCCAGCCGGTCCAGAGTGGAAGAATGCAGACGATGGGACAGGGTGTGAATATCAGCACCTAGTTCGCCAGCCGAGTTGAGCAGTTGGTGTAGTTGGTGCTTTGCTTCCTCTGGAGATTCCGTCACCAGCTCTGCTGTAGTTTCCAGACCCAGGGACAGCAGCGCCAGTCTCTGACTGAAATCATCGTGCAGCTCGGAGGCGAGGCGTCTCCGCTCCTTTTCCTGGGCATTGATCAGCCTGCCGCTCAACCGCATCTGCTCGCTTCTCGCCCGGATGAGCTGCTGTCTCTCGTAGAGGAGATAGGCTGTCATCAAACCCAATGCAAGCGTCATCAAAACACAAGTGAGCACAATCCACTTCGTGCGCTCCCACGCGCTCGGCACGCGGTTCAGCACCACGCTTCCAACCGGCAGTGCGTTTTCACTGAGGCCCCAGCGCTGCAGTTGCCTCCAGTCGAACATGTAAAAGTTAGGACCGCTCACAATCGGAATGTCTCGAACTTTCCTCCCGCCGAATATCTCCGCCACCATGCGCGCAGCGATTCTGCCCTGCTCGGCAAAACTCACAACGTATCCACCTACTGCGCCATGCCCTAAATACACATCCGAAATACCAAAGACAGGAGCATTTGCGGCCTCGGAAACTAGAGGAAGGGCGGTCGTCGCGTTAAGGAACTGAGCCCCCGCGGCGTCCCGGAAAAACGTAAGATAGAGAACCACCGTCTGACCAGGCAGGTGACGCAGCCGGTCGAGCAAACTGCTCATCTCGATGTCCGTGAGATAGGTGAAATCCAATGGTACGGGATACGAGTCCAGACTGGCTTTGGTCATGCCCTGGACTCCTCGGTCGAACTCGGAAGTCCCACCTACGATCACCACGTGACGGGTCTGGGGGAACAAGCGCAGGGCCGCGTCCAGCGTTTTTGCGGGTTCAAGTCTCATCCAGGATCCCGTAAACCGGCCATCGAGCTTGGGATCTCCAGCCTGCTCTTCGGTGCTACCGCAGAAGACAATTGGCACGTCCGGCAGGAACGAACGGGAGACGCGAGACAAGAACCTAATCGCCGCCGGGCCCATGGCAACGATCGCATCCAGTTTGTAATTCTGGTACTGCTGAATCACGGAAGACTCAGCTCCGCGTGTACCTTCCTCTCCGAATAATGTGGAGTTGAGGTTCTCGATGTAAAACTCCACCTCGTAATCACGGTTGCGTTCGAGCTGAGACATCAGCTCCCGCGTTACCACCGCAGAAGCGGGGTGAGCCAGCCCGACTTCATTGAGGATCAGAACGGTCTTTCTGCGAGGAGGAGTCGAACTGGCAACAGCTGCGACTGACAGGAGAAGCGAGCAAGAAACGGCAGCAACTGCGAACCAGCGTGGCTTAGGACGGCGTCGAGTGAAACTCACTCTCATATGTCCCCACTGGCCAATAACATCAATCAAAAAGCTGCGACGCGTCGTCGCGAGCAGGCAGGCGAAGTACTTCAGTTCAGGGCGCTTACTTGGGATTTAAGGAGCATGATAGTACGGCAGGTCTGGCGGACGCAAGCAGCAAAAAAAGAAAATAGTGGCTCAGCGTGAAATCTTGCTAGTGGGCTATTTTGAATTGGTACGCTTGTTTGCCATTCTCCACTTGGCTATTCCGAACGCTATTGCCGAGTAGAGAATCGCATTCAGGATTGGAGGTAACCAGGCACTCTGCCAACCCAAGTAGATAGCTGGGCATGAATACTATGCTAACGATAGCCGCCGTGGGCAAAGAAGTGCGGAGACTTAAGGCTGTGCCAACGGTGACCTCGCAGACAAAACCGACAACCGCGCCTGCAATGGCAGCAGTAACTGTGGGCCATCGTTTCATGCTGCCCCTTACGATCCATTGTGGGCCGCAAAGTACACACCTGTACCTCGACAACCTTATGTCAAATATCTCGTAGCCAGGCTTCGTATCCCAGCGCCTGAGTTAAATACCAGCGCCAGCACAGCAAGCTAGCCTGCCTTTCTAGTCCGTTCTGGCTGCGACGGCACGCCCGAATGCGAGATTACATGCACTTTATGCTCCGCCTCTTCTGCGCGCCCTGGGCTATAGAACGGAGCGACGTTATCAGCGCGGCATATGGGACAGCGCCCGTTCCGGTCGAGCGTAATTACGCCGCAGTTGCAGCAGATCCACTCATCGCTCTCCATGCTGCTACCCCTCTTAAATTTACGAAGCGTGGAGTTCTTATTTTCAGAAGTACGCCTGCTAGCGGCAACTAGGAAAATCCCTGGTTCCTCCAATCAATAACCTCCTTTGAACGCGCCTTCGAATGAAGTGAATTGCATCCCAGTCCAATCATTTCATTTCAAAACAAAAACTAGGGAAATCCCTAGTTTTCTACGATCCGTCAATCGGTTTACTGTTTGTCCCGTCATTGAAACATTTCTGTGTCGAGCAATGGCGGAATGCTGCCTGACGAGATTCAGAACGCTCGCCGGGGAAGGCGCCGGGAATCGAACGCGGCTTTGCCACTATCGGCTGGGGAGGCACTTTATGGATCGTCCCCTCACGTGCATAAGACTTGTTTACTCTTCAATTCTTCTGTTGCTGGCTCTTTCGCCGGCGGCGTGTGGACAAGAAGCTCCGACTGCGAACTCCGAACAGATCCAGGCTCTTCAAAAGAAGCTGGACGCGTTACAGAGTCAGATGGGTGAAGTTCAAGACGAGTTACAACGACTCTCTGGCGGAACTACTCCGCCCAGTCACGTGCCAGTGGACCTTGGATCCGCAATCGCTGCCCAGCAACAAAGCGAAAAGTCCCAGATCGAGGCGGATGTGACTCCGAAGACAATAGAACTCGGCACTACCACCATGACCTACAGGGTATTTTCGCAAGACCCCTTCGCGGCGGCGCGTATCAACAACGAGCCGCTCGATCCCCGGTTCCCGGGATATTTTCGCCTGCCCGGTACAAGTACGCTCATGCGCATCGGTGGATACGCCAAGACAAGCTTCATCTACGATTTGAAGCCCGCGGGAAATACCGACCTCTTCATCCCGGCATCAATCCCCATCCCGGAGGCCGCGAGCGTTAACAACTCAACGATCTCGGTAAGGGCGACACGCGTGAATCTGGACTTCCTCGTTCCCACGAAATCGGGCGACAGTTACAGGTTCTTCCTTGAAATGGACTTCTTCGGTACCAACTCAACCACGCCAAGGCTGCGCCACGCGTACGGGCAGGCAAAGAACTTCCTGGTCGGCCAGACATTCTCGAATTTCATGGATCCCGACGCCGGGGCGGATACCCTGGACGACCAGGGACCCAATGGCCAGGTCTCGATCCGCAACCCGCAGTTCCGCTACACCGTGCTGGTGTCAAAGATGACCACCTTCAGCATTTCAGCCGAGAAGCCGACTTCGGACGTACTTTTTATGACCCCCGATTTTAATGCAGAGCAGAACACCCCTGCTCCTGACGGGACACTGAAGTTGCGGCGGGAAATGGAATCAGGACATCTGCAACTGTCTGCTTTGTTCCGAGACGTTGCGGTGTTTTTACCGGATGGCCGGCATGAAGGGGTATTCGGCTGGGGCTTCAACTTTGCCGGCGCCACGCGCCTTTGGGGGAAAGACACAATCGTTTACCAAGGCGCCTATGGAAACGGAATAGAGCGCTATATCAACGACACCTCTGGGCTGGGCGAGGACGCCGCCGTCGGCAGCCTGCAGAACCCTCATATTCAAGCGTTACCGGTGGTAGCGACGTACGGAGCATTGCAGCACTTCTGGGCAGAAAGATTACGTTCCAGTGCCATTTACAGCTTTGTGCAAGTACAGAATACCGAAGCCCAGCTTGGTTCCGTATACCACCAAGGGAATTACACCGGAGGCAACCTGATCTGGAATCCCTTCGGTTCGCTCACCGTGGGCGGTGAGTTTCTATATGGGTGGAGAGACAACAAAGATGGGTCAACCGGTAATGCGCCAAGATTCCAGTTCAGCGCTAAATATAACTTCGTACGAACGTCGGGATATGCCGGTGAATAAACAGCAAGAGACAATCCTTGAATTCCGGTCAGAGCTGTGGGAGCAGAAGGGATATTACGGTTATGAGCAATACCCCGAAAGCGCAAGCACGAGTTGACCAATTCTTTACCGGGGCAGAGGCCAGGCACGACCGGTGGCGCATTCTTTTACAGCAATCCCTGCAGTGGGAATCGTCAGTCGGCAAACAGAAGGCTGAGGCGAAAAACCATCAGTCGCAAGTCCTGCAGGCGCTGGAGGAATTGCGCCAATGGGAAGGCTATTTTGCGTATCCGGGCTTAAAACTGCTGGCCACTCTCAATGACCGAATCGCTTCAGGTGACGCTATCGGAACTACCCGGCTGGCCCGGGCGATCAGCACTGCAATCGTCACTCATTCTTACCGCACCAATGACGAGTGGGACAACGAAGAAGATAGTGTGGGTAATCTGGCCGATCGTCTGCCGCTGAGCAGCGAGCCAAGAACCGGATATCGGCCCTATTTTGAAGTCCTGTTTGTCAGTCCCGCTCGTCAGTCCATGTGGACGGACTTAGGGCAGGAGCTGCGGAAACTTCGCAGGCCGCAGGACAGGTTTATCTATGAGTCGGTGTTTGTCGGAAGTTTCGAGGACGCTATTCTCGCGGTTGTACTGAACGGCAGCTTCGAGGCTGTTGTGATTTACGACGACGTGTCGTTTGCGTCGGTCCACAACAATCCAGTCTTGCGAGAATTCCTGACTTCGTATTGCAGCGCCAGTGGGATTGACCCTGAGTCCCTGCAACACGGTCTGACGCTGGCACAAGCCCTCAAACTGGTGCGGCCGGAACTCGACATTTATCTGCTGTCAGATCGGGAAGTCGAGAAAGCCGCCGGCAGCCTCGAGGCCGCTTGTGTGCGCCGCATTTTCTACCAGGTTGAGGAGCCCCTGGAGTTGCACCTCAGTGTTCTCGATGGTGTCTCCGACCGGTACTCCACCCCGTATTTCGACAACCTTCAGAAATACGCGCAGAAACCCATTGGAACATTCCACGCTCTGCCTATCGCACGCGGCAAATCGATCTTCAAGTCGAATTGGATTCGGGATATGGGGGAATTTTACGGACTCAACCTGTTCCTCGCCGAATCGTCAGCCACCACCGGTGGATTGGACAGCTTGCTGGAGCCGACCGGCAATATCAAAGTTGCTCAGGAATACGCAGCTCGTGCATTTGGGGCCGATCGCGTCTTCTTTGTAACCAACGGAACCTCAACCTCCAACAAGATGGTGGAACAGGCGTTGCTGGCGCCGGGCGACATCATGCTGGTGGACCGCAATTGTCACAAGTCTCACCACTATGGCGCGGTGCTTTCCGGTGCTTTGCCGCTCTATGTCGAAGCCTACCCCCTCACGCAGTACTCAATGTATGGAGCGGTTCCTCTGCGCACCATCAAAAAAGCCCTGCTCGATCTTAAGGCAGAAGGAAAGCTCGATCGAGCTCGCATGCTCGTGCTCACAAACTGCACGTTCGATGGCCATATTTACAACGTCGAGCGCGTGATGGAAGAGTGCCTGGCCATCAAGCCCGATCTCATCTTCCTGTGGGATGAAGCGTGGTTCGGATTTGCGCGCTTCACGCCCTTCTACCGCCGCCGCACCGCAATGGGCGCTGCCGCAACTCTCGAAAAGAGATTCCAGGACCCAGCGTACCGTGCGGCTTACCAGGAGCAGGCAAAGAAACTGGGCAAAGAACCGAGCCAGAAGGTCCTTTTGGAGACGCGACTGCTCGCGAACCCCGACAAGGTCCACCTGCGGGTATATCAAACCAACTCCACCCACAAATCCATGTCCTGCTTGAGGCAGGGATCGATGGTGTTGGTAAAGGACCAGGATTACCACACCGTGGAAGAGCAGTTCCATGAAGCGATATTCACCCATGCCTCGACCTCTCCCAACCTTCAGATCATCGCCTCGATCGATGTGGCGCGTCGTCAGATGGAGCTGGAGGGATATGAGCTGGTGAATCGGGCAATTCAGTTGGCTCTGGACCTGCGGCGTGAAGTCAACTCTCATCCACTCGTCTCCAAGTACTTCCGGATCCTGGGAGCTGACGAACTGATTCCGGCTGAGTTCAGGAACTCGGGTTTCGTTGACTATTTGACTCCCGGGGCTAATTGGGGCACGGCTATCCGGGCGCTACGCGAAGATGAATTCGCGCTGGATGTGACCCGTCTGACACTCGTATGTGGTTCAGCCGGGTTCGACGGTACGCAATTCAAGAACCTGCTGGCGGCGGAGTACGACGTCCAACTTAACAAGACCTCACGTAACAGCGTCCTACTTCAAACCAACATCAACAACACGCGAAGCGACATCGCTCACCTGATGAAAGTGTTGGTTGAGATCTCGCAGAAGATTGAGAAGAGACTGGCGCAAGGTGGCAAGCGGGAACAGGAGCCATTCGCTGCCCGCGTGAAATCGCTTATGCACGACGTGCCCGATCTCCCCAACTTCACCTCTTTCCACAACAGCTTCCGGGAGGACACATCGAGCCATACCAGCGAAGGCGATATCCGTACCGCCTTTTTTGGCGCTTACCGCGAAGACCAGTGTGAGCACATTAAGCTGATGAGCCCCGAGATCGACAAACGGCTGAAGAACGGCCCCGAGTTAGTGTCGGCCAATTTCGTCATTCCCTATCCGCCGGGCTTCCCGATCATGGTTCCTGGCCAGGTGATTGACGCCGAGACGCTTGAATTTATGCGCAAGCTGGATGTTAAGGAGATCCATGGCTTTGATTCATCGCTCGGATTGAAACTGTTAAAGCCGTCCTTCGTCGAGAAGGTGATGGAGAGTTCCCCAAGCGGCAAAGGAAAGAAGCGGAAAGCTGCACTAGCGCACGCCTGAGGATCGCTGCTGGCGGTTTAGAGACGATTACTTCAACCGAAAAGAGCGGAGAAGGCAATGTTTACATGGTTCGCAACCACGCTCCGGCAGTACCCCGAGATCGCTATCTTTCTCGTGCTGGCTCTAGGCTACTACTTCGGCAAGTTCACTTTCCGCGGCATCGGACTGGGATCGGTCACTGCCACCCTGCTGGCTGGCGTCCTGGTTGGCCAATTGGGTATCACGATCGGGGCTCCGCTGAAGGCCACCGTATTCTTGATGTTCCTGTTTGCTGTGGGCTACGGGGTTGGACCTCAGTTTGTGCGCGGCGTTGCGAAAGACGGCTTGCCCCAGGCCATCTTCGCGGTAGTGCAATGCATTTTCTGTCTTGCAGTGCCTGTGGCAATCGCTAAGATTGCCGGGTATGACATGGGGTACGCAGCGGGTCTCTACTCCGGTTCACAGACAATATCGGCAGCTATGGGCCTCTCCACCGACGCGATCAATCGACTCGGGCTGGCAGGTGAAGAAGCCAAGCGCCTGCTCGACTCAATGCCGATAGCCTACGCCGTTACCTACATGTTCGGCACCGTCGGCTCGGCAATTGTCATTGCTCTTCTGGGACCGGTATTGCTCCGCATGGACCTTGCCGCTGCCTGCAAGGAATACGAGGAGAAGCAAGGCGGTGGTAAGGAATTGGGTGGGGGCGCCTCGGCTTGGCGCCGCTGGGAAGTGCGCGCTTTCCAAGTGAAGCCCGGAAGCATTGTCAATGGTCTTCGAGCCGTCGAGGTCGAGGCGCTGATCCCGGACGCGCGTATTTTTGTGATGCGATTGCGTCGCAACGGCGCGATTGAGGAAGCAACTGGCGATACCGTGCTGCGCGAGGGAGACGTCGTGGCGCTTGCCGGCGCTCGCGAGGTGCTGGTCAACGCTCTTGGCAGGGCTAAGGCAGCGGCTGCAGGTGCCGGCGAGGCCGCCGTCGAACCCCCGAAAGAAGTGGACGATCCCGAGTTGCTGAACCTGCCGATCGAAGGCATCGACATCTACGTCACCAATAAGGAAGTAGACAGCAAGACGCTGGCTGAGCTGGCGCAGCTACCTGCTGCACGTGGCGTCTTCCTGAGGAAAATCACACGAGGCGCGGTTGCGACTTCCATCCCGATTCTCGCAACCACAAAGATCTACCGCGGCGACATTCTCAACGTTGTCGGGCGCACAGAGGACGTTGCCGTTGTGACGAAGCTGCTGGGCGTTCCGGATCGGCCAACCGACGTTGCGGATGTCGCTTTCATCGGCGCCAGCATCACGATCGGCGCACTGATCGGCGCGCTTGTGTGGAAAGTGGCCGGAGTGCCGTTGACGCTGTCGACGGCCGGCGGGGCCCTCATCATGGGTCTGGTAGCCGGATGGTTGCGATCGGTGCGTCCCACTTTCGGCCGCATCCCAACCTCGACCGTCTGGTTCATGAATTCCGTAGGACTCAACATTTTCATCGCCGTGGTTGGCATCTCGGCAGGCCCGGGTTTCGTGAATGGCTTGAAGACACAGGGCATCGGGCTGTTCTTATGGGGAGCCGTGGCGACAACGGTGCCGCTGGTCTTGGGCATGCTCATAGCCAAGTACGTCTTCCGTTTTCACGATGCCCTCACCCTTGGCATCGTTTCCGGCGCGCGCACCACGACCGCTTCCCTCGGACTGGTTTGCGACCTCGGTAAGAGCCAGGTTCCTGCGCTCGGCTACACCGTGACCTATGCCGTTGGTAACACCTTCCTTACGATCTGGGGCATGGTCATGATCATGCTTCTGAGTTAACCGCTTTTTACCGACTGAGGAGATACGCCATGGATCTTATGAATCTTAAAAGCTTTGAGACGCTGAGCCCTTTCGAGATCAAGGATGAACTGATTAAGCTGGCTAAGAAAACCTCAAAGACTACTCAGTCGGCCTTTCTTAACGCTGGCCGTGGAAACCCCAACTGGATCGCCACCACACCGCGCGAAGGCTACTTTCTGCTCGGTCAGTTTGCGATCTGCGAGAGCAAGCGGGTGATGGAGCATCCCGCAGGTCTCGGCGGGATGCCACAAGCCCAGGGTATCGCCGTGCGCCTGGAGTCATGGCTCACTAAGCACGCCGACATGCCCGGTGCGTCCTTTCTGACAGAGATGGTGCGGTTTGCCGTGAAGACGTTCGGATTCGATCCGGACGCCTTCGTCCACGAACTTGTAGACTCCATCATCGGTGACAACTACCCGGTACCCGATCGCATGCTCGTCCATAACGAGCGCATTACGCACGAATACTTGATGTGGGCTATGTGCGGAGACCCGAGGCCTGCGGGCAAGTTCGACCTGTACGCCGTCGAAGGTGGAACGGCGGCCATGTGCTACATCTTCAAGTCATTGAAGGCGAACCGGCTGCTCCATCCCGGCGACACGATTGCCCTTGGCACACCGATCTTTACCCCTTATATCGAGATGACGCATCTGGAAGATTACGCCCTGAAGGTAGTCAACATCGCCGCGCCCCAGGAGAACAGGTTCCAGTTCACTGATGCCGAGATTAAGAAACTCGAAGATCCCAAGATCAAGGCATTTTTCGTAGTGAATCCCGGCAATCCCACGGGTATGGCGCTTAGTAAGCAGACCATTGGCAAAATCGCAAATCTTGTAAAGACGAAACGTCCCGACCTGATGCTACTGACTGACGATGTTTACGGAACCTTCGTGCCTGAGTTCCGGTCCCTACTTGGCGAGCTACCCCACAACACCATAGGTGTGTACTCCTACTCGAAGTACTTCGGCTGCACTGGATGGCGGCTCGGCGTGATCGCGGTCCATGAAGACAATATTTACGACAAGATGCTGGCGAAACTTCCGGATGCGCAGCTTAAGGCACTCGATAAACGCTATGGCGCTTTGACACTCGAACCACGCAAGGTCAAGTTCATCGATCGTATTGTTGCCGATAGCCGCGACGTCGCTCTGAACCACACAGCCGGGCTCTCACTGCCGCAGCAGGTCATGATGAGCATGTTCTCTTTGGTCGAGCTGATGGATGTCAAGAAACGCTATCAGACTGCGTGCAAGGAAATCGTCTATCGTCGTATCCATGCTTTGCTCGAAGGTCTTGGCTTGGAACTGCCCCCCAATCCGTCCTACGACGCCTACTATGGTTTGATTGATTTCGAGTTCTGGGCGAACAAGAACATCGGTAAGGAAGCGGTGGAGTACTTAAAGACCCATGTCCATCCGCTTGATCTTGCCTTCCGCTTAGCTGAAGACCACGGGATCGTGCTGCTGAACGGCGGCGGCTTCGATGCACCCGATTGGTCCTTGCGCGTTTCCCTTGCAAATCTTGACGACGATGCATATGAGGACATCGGGCGTGGAGTTCGGTCAATCGCACGCGGATATCGCGCTGCCTACGATGCACAGAAGGATGCAAAGAAATCAAAGAAGCAGGGAAAACCGGCAAGTGCACGCCGTTAGCGCGAAGCAATTTCCCAAGCAGTTCAGCAGCGGCCTAAGGGTTGCCAAAGGGGTCGTGGTGAAGACGTTCAGCCGCGCTTGCCTTATTCTTGCGTAGAAAGCGGCTGCCGTCGGCATTCTTTATTGAAATAAGCATCGCCGGGACCTGCAGGTTTGTCCCAAAGGAATTCGCGTGAATCCGAGGGATGTTCGACCCACCTACAAGTGCAGTCTGGCGACTCCGCGCCCGACCGGAGGCGAAAGCCCCATCTCGCATCTTGCGGACTTCTGCGCCCTCCGCAGTTTTCTATTTTTGGCGATTGCGTTCGCCAGCCTCATGATCATGAGCGCCTGTAGTCCCGCTCCGCGCACGTCAGAGTCCCTTCAGGCCGTTGGTGGCTGGCACGAGTTCGTGGGAACTTGGACAGCTGCCGGCAGTCGCAGCAGCATTCCCTTAGGCGAGGGTCGGCGAGCCTCCATAGCGAAACTCGAAGGTTCCCTCATGCTACTGGGACCCTCAAGACCAGCCGTCGGATTCAGAGCAGAGGCACTCGTCCTCAACGACAGTGCCTCCGGGACTATTGGCCGCGCCGTCTGGACGGATGATCGCGGCGATCAAGTCTTCAGCGAACTGACAGGCCAAGGCACGAGGACTGGTAGCCATATCGTGGGAACGTTCCTGGGAGGTACGGGGCGCTACGCAGGAGCTACGGGCACTTACGATTTCTCCTGGCGCTTTGTACTCCAGACCGAAGACGGGGACTTGCAGGGCCAGTCGGAGGGTCTGAATGGCAAGATCCACGTAACTTCGGAGCAACCCGACGCAGGGGGCTCACGATGAAAGTCAGTCCGGGCATGCTTATCAGGCGTATATTGCCCTTCGCCCTGGCACTCGGGATCTGGTTCACACCCGTGCCCGCTGGATTGACCGCCCCTGCCTGGCACCTTTTCGCGGTGTTCGTCTCCGCGATCGTGGCCGTGCTGGACGGTGCATTTCCGCTGTTGACATCGACCATGCTAGCCGTGGCTGCCGTGGTCCTGACCGGTACGATTACGCCGGCTCAAGCCTTCGGCGGGTTTGCCAACACGAGCGTTTTATTAGTAGTGATTGCGTTCCTGGTGGCGCAGGCCGTCGTCAAGTCGGGTCTGGGCCGCCGCATCAGCCTGTTCATGGTCAGCATTTTCGGCCGCTCATCGATGGGACTCGCCTACAGTATCGTGCTCACCGATGCGGTGATCGCACCAGCTTTCCCCAGCAACACCGCCCGCGGCGGTGTCCTGTTTCCGATCGTGCTGTCGGTGTCGGAGGGATCGGGATCGAGGCCGGACGATCCTGAGGGGCGACGCCTGGGCGGTTATCTGATGTTCTGTACCATGGCGAGCCTGGCTGTATCCTCCGCTCTCTGGATGACGGCAACCTCGGCCAATCCGATCGGGATACAACTGGCGCGGCAGTTTGGGATCGAGATCGGCTTCGGAAAATGGATCGTTGCCTCGTCTGTGCCCGCGCTGACCGCGATCTTGGCTCTGCCGTGGTTGGTAGCGCGATTATTCCCGCCAGGCGTGGGCAAGACGCCGGAAGCTCCAATCGCAGCGCGTAAAGAACTTGCGACACTGGGACCGCTCTCGCGCAACGAGCGAATCACCGCGGTCGCATTTGCCCTGATGGTTTCGGGCTGGATCTTCGCCGACAAACTGGGACTGAATGTGACCAGCATCGCGTTCCTCGGTCTCGGCCTCCTGCTTATGGCCGGTGTTCTCACCCTGGATGACATTGCCACCCAAGGCGACACGTTGGCGACATTCCTGTGGCTTGCTGTCCTGTTCGCCCTGAGCGGGGCGCTTAACGAGTTGGGGTTCATGGGCTACGCCGGGCAGATTCTTGCGAAGCATATGAGCGGCCTCTCCTGGCCAGTGATGTATGTAGGACTTATCGTCCTCTATGTCGCGATTCACTACATGTTCGTGAGTCAGTCGTCCCAAGTCCTTGCCCTTTTAGGAGTGTTTCTAGACGTCGGTATCCGCGGTGGTGTTCCCCCGTCATTGATGGCATTCGGCCTTCTCTTCGCGAGCAGCTATTTTTCCGTAATTACACCGCAAGGAGGAAGCCAGAATGTCATCTTCGTGGGCAGCGGCTATTTAACGCAGCGTGAACTCTACAGGCTCGGGCTGCTGACCACTCTTTTTTTTATGGCGGTGTTCCTGGTGATCGGAACCGGTTGGATCCTCCTTGTAACCAGGTGATCGGCCCGTCCGAGGCTAGGCTGCTGAGTAGATCAGTCGGGTACTCCCAGGGATTTTCGAGTTGTCAATTCCGAAGCAGCATTTAGCATTCCAGTCAGAGGCGAAATCTCGCCGGCGGCCCACAACCCGCGAGTCCGCGATTATCGGAGGCGTTATTTGAAGCAGGGAGCCGGAGTCCGCCGGAGTTTCCCGACACCTCGACCGGCAGCAATCGCGACCGTGTGCCTCGCCCTGTTGCTGGTGTGTACGCCAACAAAAGCTCTATTTGCGTTCGACACTTCCGCTCCTAAATCCGAGCACACAGCCGCAACCACAAATGAGGTTCCAATCGAATTCTGGAACCGTGAGATCACCGTTCTGCGTGCCACCATCGCCGGCGCCGATCCCGAAATGCGAGAGGAGCGCATTCTGGCCCGCCTGGATGAACTGCCGCTTCGTACGCGAGCGAGCGATATCGAATTGCATCCCTTTAACGTCGAAGGCCAGGACGGGATTGCGTTTACTTACAACGCCAAAGTTCTTCTTTTTCTAAGTAAGGGCGACCTTGACGAGGAGACCGGGGAAACACTCGCGCAGGCTTCAGAAAGCGCGCTGCACAACTTGGATGATGCGCTGAAGGCGCGCAGTGCGGAGCGGTCCTGGCCGGTGATTCGCTCGGCTCTTCTTTTCACCCTCATCGGCTTGGTAATTCTTCTGATTACAGCTTCACTGATATGGACGGCCCACTCCCGGCTGACGGCCCTCCTTCATCGCAGGGAACCGCTGGTCCGAACACCCTTGCAGCTATTTGGGATTGATATTCGGCCGCCGATCGATACTCTGGTTTACGCGACGCTAAAGGCCATCGCGGCGGTGCTCGTCATCTCTGCAATCTATTCGTGGGCAAGTCTCTCGTTGCAGCGCTTTCCCTATACAGAGCCTTGGGGAGACAAGCTGGGCCGCTATGTGCTGCAGCTTTTCCAACACTTAGGAAGAGTGGCGGTGGATTCGCTCCCTGGACTATTTTCCGTCGTCGTCATTTTCTTCTTTGCCCGCGGGATCGTCCGGCTGGGCCGTGCATTTTTCGAGCAGGTAGTCGCCGGACGCATACGCATATCCTGGCTGGAGCCCGAAACGGCGCAGGCGACAGAGCGCATCTTTACGGGCGTCGCCTGGATACTGGCCATTGTCGTGGCATATCCCTACATTCCTGGCTCTGGCACCGATGCCTTCAAGGGCATCAGTGTGTTCGTCGGCCTGATGATCTCTCTCGGTTCCACCGGCATCATCAATCAGGTCATGAGCGGTCTTTTCGTGGTCTATTCCAGGGCGCTCAAGCCGGGTGAATGGGTGTTGGTGAACGACGTCGAAGGCGAGGTGTTAGAAGTCGGCTTGCTCGCCGGTAAGGTTCGCACCGTCGAAGGGCAGGAAGTGACCATACCGAACTCCGTGCTTGTGGGAACTGCGACCAAAAACTTCACCCGCCTCGGCTACCCCGACGGCATGATCGTGAGCTCCACGGTGACGATTGGGTACGATGCTCCCTGGCGGCAGGTGGAAGGATTGCTGCTTCTCGCCGCCGATCGCACGCCCAACGTACGCAAGCAACCTAAACCATACGTATTGCAGCGGCAGCTCTCTGACTTCTACGTGGCCTACACGCTCATCGCCAGAATCACCGACGCCAAGCTGCGCATCGAGACTCTCTCTGATCTGCATGCGCATATCCAAGATGCTTTCAACGAATTCGGCGTACAAATCATGTCGCCCCATTTCATGATGCAACCGCAGGGCGCCGTAACTGTACCGCCGTCGAAGTGGCATACATCTCCCGCGGTAGGGGGTGCTCTTGAGCCAGGAGCGCAATAGAAGGTGCGGCATGCTGCTGCTGAGAGATCAAGCGCTCCTGAATAACTCGTGCGACCGGCTCGTCGTGCGCCGATGCGTTAGGAGACCTCCGATTATGTCGTTTTGAAAGGGCACGGCTTCAGCCGTGCCATAAGCATCGCAAAATCAACGGGGCTTTAGCCCCCGCGACCTCGGGTAGGACGTAATCAGAGGTTCCTCAGGTTATTCCGGACTCCGTGTTAGCGTCGGCGTCCACCACCGCCCCTCATGCCGCCGCCCGATCTTCCGGCGTAACTGCCGCGCGTCGCGTTGAAATTCTGGTTGCGCTGAGCACCCTGCGTGCGCATCTGCTGCTGACGCTGCAGGTTGGCATCTGGTTTTGAGGTGGACTGCCAGCCGCTGCCGCTGTTCGATGACCAATCACCATTCTGCCGGTTGTAGCGATACACGGTGCCGTCTTTGCCGGCATAGACATTGTTCTTTCCGGCGGCAATGCCGGCGTTGGTGTTGGTGTTGTATGCGAAGCCTCCGCGGCCCGCCGTTCCCTGCCCACTGTAGATGTTGCCGGCGTATCCGGCTCCGCCGCCGGCGACAATGCCGGTGTTTGGATTGTAGGTAGCGGCGCCGCGATAGCCTGCGCTGTTCCCGGTATAGATGTTGGTGTTGTAACCGCGTCCGGCGACGGTACTCCGGCCGGTCTGGGTGTTGTAGTAGGAGCCTCGCTGAGCGGCGCCATAATTACCGGTATAAGGATTCGCCCATGCCGCCGCGGTGCGGGAGTAAGCGGTGTTGCCCCATGTGCCATAAACGTTGGCGACGGCTGCGCCTCCCCAAGCTCCCCATCCATAGTACGGGTACCAGCCATAGCCGTAATATCCCATCGGTCCCCACCATGGGTAATACCAGGGGTAATAAGCGTAGCCATAGCCGAAACCGAAGCTCCAGCCCGTGTTCTCGGTCCAGGTAAACCCGGCTCCCACTCCGTAGGTGTACGGCCAGCCATACCACACTGTGGGACTGATATAGGGCGGATAATACCATCCCGTACCGTAGACAACCGTGGTTGTGCTGGCGGAAACTACCGTGCCGTAATAGCCAGGCGTATAGCCGACGTAAACCACATCGGGAGTCGAGTTGTACACCTTAACGTACGTGACATAGTAGATAGGCGAGCTAGGCGGGATGGTATAGATCTCTTCCGGAACCGTGTCGGCGACGCGCCACGGACCCTGCGGCGTGGGCGCCTTGAACCAAACACCCGCCTCCACGCAGTAGTAGTTGCTGTCTGAGACCTTGATCACCGGGACCGAAGTGTTTTTCGCATACGTCATCGCCGTGCCCTCGATGGGAATGAAGGTGGCCTCACCGTCATACACGACCGTCAGCTTGGCTTCGGAGCGGGTAATTGTCGCGGTCTGCGGAATCGAATTGGCGATCAGGCCCTCCTTTGCCTGAGGAGTGCCGGGAACCGATGCCAGCACGGTGGCCTTGGGAGAGTCCTCAGGAATCTTCGCAAAGTCCGGCGGCAGGTCCGGGCCGCTCACGAAGGTCCACGGGCCCGCGAACGACTGCGCTTTGAACCAGCGCCCGGAGATGAGCACGTAGTATTCACCGCTCAACCGAAAGAGATCGCCATTGGTGTTTTCGGCATATTCCAGGCCTGTTCCCGGAATCGGCTGAAACACAGGGTCACCACGCGTCTCAATCAGTTCCGTCGGACCAAACGCAACATAGACCATCGGAATCTCAGCGTTCTTGCCGGCTGCCTTCAGAGACGGCTGAGCGGCGGCGCCTTGCGCCGATTGCCCGGAAGAGTTTGGCGACGGCGGTTGCGCGGACTGTCCGGTTTCGAGTGTCTGGCCGCCCGTCTGACTGACGATGTACTCCTCGGCTTTCTTCATATCGTCGGGGAGTTTTTTTGCGTACGTCCATGGGCCTTCCATGTCCGGCGCCTGCAACCACCAGTCCGATACCCGCAGGTAATACGTCTTCTTGTCGTTTTCGAAGAGCAGGACTGCCTTGGTGTTGATGACACGCTCCAGCTTCGTGTCCTGGACCGCGCGCAACTGCGCCGGCCCATCAATCAATACAAGCACGGATGACTTGGTCGAAAAGATGATTGCCGGAGGATCGTTCTTCACCTCGACGGTCTTGATCGGCGCGCCGTCAGCTTCTGTGGCGGCCATCAGCCGGTCGAGAGAGACAGTCTTGGTCACATTGGGCAGCTTGGGCTCGAGCAGTTTCGTCAGCTCGGCGTTCTGGCTCGGGTTAGTGGGAAAATTAACCTTCGTCAGCTGCACTTGGTCGAGAGTTGCCATGCGGTTGAGTTTGTCTACCTCCGCGCGTGCATTGAACCAGATGACGCCATAGTTCGACGACTTCTTACTCTGATTCTGTGCCTCGACGGCGGAGTACAGATAAACGCGGTTGCTGTCCCACTTGTCCACCTGCGGTTGGTACACAGTAAATGTGTCCGTGCCGCTGCTGAAAGTGCGTGGCCAGCCTTTGTCTGCGACCGGCGCTGCAGAACTTTGCTTGGCCTTATGCGCGCTGGGCGCGTCTGGCAGCGTCTGTGCTGTAGTCCAGGAACTGGCACCCAACAGGCATGCCAAGAGAAACGCGAGTGGGATTGCAGCGACCCTCACGTTCAGCGCCTGACATAACTCCACAGACGACACATCTTTATTCCGCACCATGCAGTTCTCCTTACAATTCAATTGTGTCCCGTGGCCCCGGAGTGTTGGTTGATCTTCATCGCTCCTCCTCGCGGTGCAGCCGTCGATGATTATCCCCTGCCCGGCGAGGCGCGCGCCAATCGACGCCGCCAGCCGCAACCGCCGGCGCATCGAGCGAGTCCATTGCTAGGAATTTTCCTAGTTGTGGAACAGGAATCGTTGCCTTAAAACGGTGCAACGCTTAATCTCCTGGGTACGGTCCTGCTTTCGCCAGAGACGCGTGGTCACTGTAGTTACCGAAATCATTATTGCACTCGGGCTCAAAGCCGCGGAGTAAAGACGACATCGAGGATGACAGGCTCGGAGGTGAATGTTCCGTGATCTTCACAGGGCTGACCATTACGTTTTTGAAGGAGTATGGCTATGGTCTCCTCGTGTCTTTTCCATTGCTGCTTTGTCTGGGCGCGGCGATAATTCTGCTGGGACAATTCGTAGGAAAAATAGAAGGCTGGTCGCATTTTGATAGCTTTTATTGGTCGTTCATCACCGCGACGACCGTCGGCTACGGCGACATTCGCCCGATAAAACGAGGATCGAAACTTATCGCTGTGTTAATTGCCATCCTGGGACTCCTGCTGACCGGCTTCCTCATTGCGCTTGCCGTTCGTGCGGCAACAGTGGCTCTGCAAGCGCGTGTTGGCACCAACTAGAGCGATGCGTGTGCGACGAACGGCTGCGCACACCCCGGGCTCAACGAGGCTTATCTCCCCCAGCAATGGCGACCCACCATCCCGACGACAACCCTGCCATAGCCGGACAGGAACAACACAAGAACGGGGATCGAGTCGCGCGGAACGCACTCTGATTCTTTACGACATTCGGTAGGAGGGATTATGCGGAGCTCACGAGGTTGCCATGTCTTACGTCAGGCGGCCCTAGGGTTGTTCTTTGTCGCTCTTGTTGCAACCGGCTTACAGGCGCAAAAGATCAAGGTGGAATATGACAAGAGCCTGGATTTCGCCACGTTTAAAACCTTCGCCTGGGGGCAGCACGATGCCGTCTCTCGCCCGATGCTAGCCCTCGCGATTGCAGGGGCAATCGAACAAGAGCTTACCAAGCGGGGCTTGCACAAAACCGACAGCCATCCAGACCTTTATATCCAGATGTACGGTTCATCTGATTCGGACATGGCAGTGAGTTACTCCGACCTTTACAGCGGATACTCGGGCATTCCACCATTCGATCAGAGCTTTCTGATGTGGGGCGCCGCGCCCGGAGCGACCACCACGGTGGTCGTACATAAGGGCCAACTCGTGGTCGATATTATCGATGCCGCTCACAAGAAAATCGCATGGCGAGGTATGGCGAAAGAGAATCTCAGCGACAACCGAGGGAAGCTGGTGGACCAGGTCAATACTGCAGTAGAAAAGATGTTTAAGAAGTATCCGGTTGGCATTGCTCGCTGAGGATGCGAGCATCCGAGCCAGCAGTGTCCTTCGGTCAACAGTCAATTTCATAACGGCAGCAATTCGTGATAGCACGTAGCAATGTCCGACAGTCCGCGCTCCTGCCAGACTGGCTGCGCAATTACCAGAGGGACTGGTTGCGGCCGGATGTCATCGCCGGATTGACGGCGGCTGCCGTCGTGATTCCCAAGGCGATGGCGTACGCCACGATCGCGGGACTGCCCGTACAAGTTGGGCTCTATACGGCCTTCGTGCCCATGGTGATCTACGCGGTATTGGGCAGTTCCCGGCCGCTCAGCGTGAGTACAACCACAACTCTCGCCATTCTGACCGGCGCGGAACTCGGCGAAGTTGCACCTGGGGGCGATACTGCGTCCTTGCTCAGAGCGGCAATGATGTTGACCCTGCTGGTAGGCGGTTTTCTTGTCGTGGCATCTGTGCTGCGTATGGGTTTTATCGCCAACTTCATCTCGGAGCCAGTGCTGGTGGGTTTCAAGGCGGGAATCGGTTTAGTGATTGTGCTGGACCAGCTTCCCAAAATTCTGGGTATTCACTTTCCCAGAGGCACTTTCCTCCAGAATCTGCTGGCTACCGTCCGTCAAATACCGCACACATCGTTGCCAACGTTGGCCTTGGGAATCGCCATGCTGGCGCTGCTGGTGGGAACGGAAAAGCTCTTTCCCAAAGCTCCCGCACCACTGATCGCGGTAGCCGCTGGAATCGCGGCTTCAGGTCTATTAGGACTGGAGGCTCATGGTGTCGAGTTAGTTGGCAGGGTTCCTTCAGGGCTGCCGTCCATCGCGATACCGGATTTCAAACTGGCAGCACAACTATGGCCCGGTGCTTTGGGCATCGCGCTCATGAGCTTCACCGAGACCATTGCCGCAGGACGGGCCTTTGCACAGAGCGGAGAACCCTCCCCCCGGGCCAACCGAGAGCTGTTCGCCACTGGCCTTGCGAACGTGGGCGGCGCTTTCCTCGGTTCTATGCCCGCCGGCGGTGGTACGACCCAGACTGCGGTGAACCGCCTGGCCGGCGCTCGCAGCCAGGTCTCTGAGCTGGTCACCGCTGCCATGAGTCTGGTTACCATGCTGTTCCTGTCTCCGCTTATCGGACTTATGCCGCATGCTACGTTGGCCGCCGTGGTCATCGTCTATTCGATCGGTTTAATCAAGCCAGCGGAGTTTCGTGACATTCTCAAAATTCGTCGGACCGAGTTCATTTGGGCTCTCACAGCTTTCGCTGGAGTGATGTTGTTGGGAACGCTAAAGGGAATTGTCGTCGCCATCGTGGTTTCGATGGTTATGCTTTCGCATCAGGCCGCCGATCCGCCCGTTTACGTGCTGGGTCGCAAACCCGGGACGAACGTGTTCCGCCCGCTTTCTGCAGAACACCCCGAAGACGAAACGTTTCCCGGTCTTCTACTGTTACGCCTGGATGGGCGGTTCTTCTTCGCCAATGCCGAGCATGTTGGACAGAAGATGAAACCGCTAGTCGATCAGGCGAAACCCAAGGTGATTGCTTTGGACCTGAGCGGGGTTCCGGACCTGGAATACACGGCTCTCAAGATGCTGACCGAAGCCGAGAAGAGGCAGCGCGAACGCGGCGTGTCGCTTTGGATCGTCGGGCTGAATCCTACGGTGCTGCAGATGGTCCAACGCTCGCCGTTGGGCGAAATTCTCGGGCGCGAGGCCATGCACTTCAATGTGGAGACGGCCGTCGCGAAGTACGGTGAAATGCTGGGGAGTTAGGCTAAGGCGCAATAATTATGGAGCTTCTCTGACTTACGCGAAGGAGCAGATGGGGCACAGCAGCATTCAGGTCACGGTTGATATTTATGGACACCTGATTCTAAGGCGCGTGCTCACTCCTTTCTTGCTGGGAATTCTGAAACTACGCGCTCCGAGACTGGGCATCGTCTTGAGCCGACCTACGATGGATTTCGACTTTACAGGGAAGAGCGAAATGAAAACTTGCGCCCCGCCCAGGGTCGGACGTCGCCCACAAACGCCCTCCATGAGTTTCGATAATCGAACGGCTGATGGGCAGCCCCATACCGGTGCCGTGAGCCTTGGTGGTAAAGAAGGCGCTGAAAATCTGCTCCTCCTGTTGCGGCGGCAACCCCATCCCCGTATCGCAGACTGAGATCAGCAGTTGGCCATCTTTGACTTGTTGCGACCTTATCGTAAGTTCGCGCGCAGTGGATATGTCTTTCATGGCATCGATGCCATTGAGCATCAAGTTCATGAATACTTGCTGCAACTGAATACGATCTGCCATGACCGGATACAGGTCTTCGGCCAGTTCAGAGCGGATCGAAATCGCGTACCGGCCGGCTTCGTTACGCAACAGGACAATCATCTCTCGAATGAGACCATTCACGTCGACCAGCTCGTGCTGCAGAGCTCCCTTCTGGAACAACAAGCTGATTTTGCTGATGATGTCGGCTGCTCGCGTCACGTCTGTCACGATTCTCGAGGCGGCTTCGCGTGCCTCTGACACGTCGGGGTTATCGCGCCCCAGCCATCGCAAACAGGTTCTCGCGTTGGTAACAGCCGCGGTAATGGGCTGCTTGATCTCGTGCGCCAGGGAAGCGGTCAACTCGCCCATCGTAGTCACCCTATTTATGTGTGCGAGATCGGATTGCGCCTGACGCAATCGTTCCCGCTCTTCACGCGCCAGTTTGCGTTCGATGGCAATGCCGGCAAGGTGGGTGGCCATTGCCAGGGCGCGGGTCTCAGCCGGGCCCGGGCTGCGCGGTTCGCGATAATACATGGCAAACGAGCCCAGCGCCTTCCCTGAATGCGCAAGTATGGGAGTGGACCAGCAAGCGCGTAACCCATACGGCTCGGCCGCCCCTCGGTACGCCTCCCACAGCGGATCCTGAAGAATGTCGGTGACGGCCACGGGTTCTCGGCGGTACATGGCCGTGCCACACGATCCTGCTTTTGGTCCGATGCGAAGGCCGTTTATGGCTTCGGTATAGGGTTTGGGAAGGCTGGGAGCGGCACCATGTCGAATGTGCTGCCCGTCCTCGTCGAGGAGCACGACAGAGCAGAGTAAGCCGGCATATTGAGCTTCTACAACCTGCACCAGGTTCTCTAGGATCTCCCCGAGCGGCGCATCACGCGCTATCATTTCGAGGATACGGCTCTCTCCCTCACGCAGCGCCTCCGCCCGCTTGCGGTCGGTCACGTCCGTGATCGCCCCAACGAACTTAACGTCACCAGATTCTGCTACTGCAGGATGACCCACAACCCGCACATACTTGATTGAACCGTTGGGCATGAGCAAGCGATGTTCAAAATCAAATTCCGTCTTCTGCTGCATCGCGTGATCGATGTTTTGCTGGACCAGCGCTCGATCCTCCGGGTGGGTGCGTTGGAACACCAGTTCCACTCCAGGTTGAATCGTCCGCTCACATTCAAGAAGCCGGAACGTTTCCTCCGACCAGAAGATTTCCCCGCTGGATACATCCCAGCCGAAACTACCGGTGCGGCTCACTCTCTGTGCTTCCGCTAAATAGGCCTCACTCCGCAATAATGCCGCCTCGGCGCGCTGACGCTCCAGGACTTCCTTTCTCAATTCGCTGTTGACAGCCGTCAGTTGGCTTGTTCGTTCCAAGACCCGTTCTTCGAGTTGCTCGTTCAAGCGCTTGATTTCGGCCTTTGCTTGTTTGTGGCCGGCAGTCTCAATAACGTCCCAACTCCCTCGACGCTTGGTTACCGCGAACTGATGGGTTCGAACCACATCCAGGATTTCAGCAGCCCCGCATGCGGCAAGGGGGTAGGTGCATAACGCCGCCAGACGCTGGTTGGCGACCGCCTGGTTGAGCGACTCCTCGTACTCACAGAAGTCCTTCCAGTCCTTGGTTTTGAGCCAGGCGGTATCCCCGGTCACCCTTACGCCAGCGTAACCTCTGGCCGATGCGAGGGCGAGCTTCTCGCTCCAACCGGCGATAACGCGATGGAGATCAAACTTGCCATCGTGCAAATACCAGTCGTGCGCCGCGACAATCTCTATGCTGTGGTCAGCGAGGTATTGATCGAAGTCAGGAACAGCTTGCTTTAGTGCATGCGTCGCGTCTGCCCCCGTAAAGGGTTCGGCAACCACCCACATGCAGAACTCCTGGTTCTCCAATCCAGCTTTGCAGTAGGACACCAAGGTTTCGAGCAGATCCGCTCCCGTCTCGTAGAAAAGACAAAAGTGCGTACCCCAAGGCATGTCGCCGACGACATCGACTCCGGTCTTCCGCATCTCGGTGTTCATTGCGATTGCCTTTCGGGCCTTGAATCCTGGAAACTTGCGTTGCCTGCGATCATTACTGAATCGAGTTCGTGTCCTGAAACTGTCGGCGGAGCCCACCATGGTTCGGCCCAAGCGGACGCGAAACTCCGAGCTTTCTCATCTTTGCGATCAATGTTGTCCGCTTGACTCCCAGTTTGGCGGCAGCGCCCTTAGCTCCGCCGATCACCCAGCCTACCGAATCCAACGTTTGCAGAATAAGAGCACGTTCAGACCCCCGCAAGGTAGTAGGGGTGAAAACATGGCCGACCACCTCGCCTCCGGCTGGGAGCGGGTTGTGAAGTATGCCGTCGCTCGACAGGATCACTGCGCGTTCCACCAGGTTCTGAAGCTCACGGATGTTCCCAGGCCAAGAGTACGACCTGAACGCTGACAAAGTCTCGGAAGGAATGTGGTTGATTACTTTGCCCATGCGACGGCAGCAAATCTCCACAAAGTGCGTCACCAGCGCCGCTATATCTTCGCGCCGCTCCCGCAACGGCGGCAGTTGGACTGGAAAAACATTCAGGCGATAGTAGAGATCGCTGCGAAATTCGTTCCGCCTGACCATTTCGTCCAGATCCCGGTGGGTAGCAGCGACCAGCCGAACATTCACCTGGTGCGTGCGCCCGCTTCCCAGACGTTCGAACTCCTGTTCCTGCAGAACCCTCAGCAGCTTAGGCTGCAGGGCCAGCGGAATATCCCCGATCTCGTCGAGGAAAAGGGTGCCATTGTCGGCCATCTCGAATCGGCCTATTTTTTGTGCGATGGCTCCGGTGAAAGCGCCTTTCTCGTGGCCGAAGAGTTCGCTTTCCAGCAGATCGAAGGGAATAGCGGCGCAATTAAGTTTGACGAAGGGTCGTCCACACCGCGAACTGATGTTGTGAATGGCGCGCGCGATCAGTTCCTTGCCAGTCCCCGTTTCTCCAAGCACCAAAACCGTCGAGTAGGTAGAGGCCACTAGCGCGACCTGTTCGAATACCGATTCCAGCGCCGGGCTATTGCCTATGATCTGCTCGAATTTCCGCTCGCCACATCCCGAACGATTTGCTTCAGAAACTGCCACAGGGGATCTCCTGAAATGACTGCTTAAACGGCTCGCCCCCTCAACTTTCCAGTGCCGCTCGCACATTCTCCAGCAAAACCTCATCGTCGAAGGGTTTTGCCAGAAACTCCACCGCGCCCCCGCGCAAAGCCTGCAGACGCATTTTCGCGTCGCCGTGCGCGGTGATAAAAATCGTTGGTATCCTGCAGTGCTCGTCGTTTAACTTTGCCTGCAGATCCAAACCTGACATTCCCGGCATACGGATATCTGCGATCAGGCATGCAGTCTGGTGCAGTAGCTTAGAATTCAGAAAGTCTTCCGCCGATGAAAAGGCTTCCGCCGGCAGACCTACGGATTTCATCATGCCCTTCAGGGCAAACCGGACCGATTCGTCATCATCGACAATTGCGACGATTCTGGTATCCCCATCGCGAACGGGTATCGGTTTCACCTCGCTCTGAATCGCCATAGTCATAACCTAGCCTTTCCCCCGAGGTCTCGACAATCATGCTTTGGTATGAGGCGCCCTGATACCGGCTGTCAGCAGACAAATCGTGCAGTTCCCTCAGCCGGGTTGGTAACCAAAGCAAGTGCCGAACTGCTTTGCTGATGCAATCGCCGTGCCATTGAGCTATTTAGTGGCCGGCGGGAGTTCGAGTTTCGCTGCCATTTTGACCAGTTCCGCCAGAGATTCAGCCTGCATCTTCCGCATCACATTCCCGCGCTGGATCTTCACGGTGACTTCACTGTTTCCCAGTTCGCAGGCGATTTGCTTATTCAGCATCCCCGAAACCACCAGTCCCATGACCTCGCGCTCGCGGGCGGTAAGCAACTCGTAGCGCTTTCGCAAGTCGGCCAGAGCTCTCTGCTGTTCGCGCGCAACCCGGTCGAGATCCAAAGCCTGGTAGATCGCATCCAGTAATTCCTCGTCGCGGAACGGCTTGGTCAAAAACTCCACCGCCCCCGATTTCATAGCTTTCACTGTCATCGGAATATCTCCATGCCCGGTGATGAAGATGATTGGAATCCGCACGCCCGCGTCGGCCAGCTGGTGCTGGAAGTCCAGTCCGCTTACTTCAGGAAGTCTTACATCCAGAACAAGGCAACTCGGCCCGTCCGGTTGCTTGCCCTGTAGGAACTCCTGCGGCGTCGCAAAGGTCTGGCATCGCAATCCGACAGATTTCAGCATGCCGTGAATGGCCGCACGCACCGAGGCATCGTCATCGATAACCAACACCGTGGGACCGGGTGCCTCCGGCATGCAAGTGCCTCGACTTTAGCGGGGAAGGCCGACGCAAAAACTTGTGCAGCGCACAGTTGTCGGAACCCCACAAGATTCTTCACCAGTGGTGGGACGGCTGAATCCAACGCCACGCTCTAACCTGCGAATCCAGGCGGCACAAAGGTCAGCTCGATGACGTCCAACCGTGCAACCTTACTGCGTTCGACTGAGGCTTCGAACCCGTTTGCGGCAACCATAATAGCGCAATGACATCCAGAGGGAGCGGCCTCGTTTCCAAGCAGCGTCTTGGAGGAGAGAGCCACTGTCGCCGCCCTCTCAGGCCGATCGACACCGGTGTCCAAATATCGACGCTACTATCCACCCGTCGACGCTGGGCACAACCCGTTTGTTCTTTGCTGCTGGCCATAAGAGATTCGAAAGTCTCATAGTTGCGACCACTTTTGAGGTTTGGAAACTGGCATGCATTTGGTCAAGAATCGCAGAGCTTCAGTGGAATGGAGAACGCGACGAATTGGAAAGGACGGGTTATCAAGAGTCTTGACCTTCATCGTCACCCAGGACGGCGTCCACGAAAAGGACTTGGGGCCTCAGACGGAGAAGCTCGCCCCAAAGATGGAAAAGCGCCCAACTTGACTCGACCTGGCAGGCGGCCGAATGAGGCTTACGACGCGCAGGCTGATTTCACTCTTGCGGCGCACACTGCCAGGGACACCGGAAAATCGACAGCCTACAAACTTCGGAAAGAAGAAAGCGGAAGGTGAATTGATAATGGAAAACAAGGCAGATATGACTTTACGCAAGCGTTCACTGGGTATTAGTGGAGCCTCAATCACGATAACCGGCTTTGGCGCATGGGCGCTCGGCGGCGGCGGCTGGGCTTACGGTTGGGGACCTCAAGACGATAAAGAATCCATAGCGACCATTCGCCATGCATTGGAGCAAGGCGTCAATTGGATTGATACCGCCGCGGTGTACGGCCTGGGTCACTCCGAGGAAGTTGTTGGACGGCTTCTGCGAGAGCTACCGGCATCCGAGCGGCCACTGGTCTTCACCAAGTGCGGTCTCATCTGGGATGACCGCAATCCACATGCGGAGCCGCGACGGGTCCTCAAGCCGGAATCGATTCGTAAGGAATGCGATGCATCCCTGCGCCGGCTCGGCATCGAGAGTATCGATCTTTACCAGTTCCACTGGCCTGATGAAACCGGCACGCCAATTGAAGATTCCTGGGGAGAGATGGCACGACTGGTCGAGCAAGGCAAGGTCCGCATGGCCGGAGTCTCCAACTTCGATGTGTCACTGCTGGAAAGGTGCGAGGCAATCATGCATATAGATTCCTTACAACCACCTTTCTCCCTGATCCATCGTGATGCGGCCGCGCGCGAGATTCCATGGTGCGCCGAGCACGGGACAGGAGTTATTTGCTACAGCCCCATGCAATCGGGACTGCTAACCGACAGCTTCAGTGCGGAGAGGGTTGCAAAGCTTGCCGAGGATGATTGGCGGCGCCGCAATTCCGAGTTCCAGGAACCAAACTTGAGCCGTAACTTGGCGCTGCGAGACTCGCTGCGTCCTATTGCGCAACGCCACCGCACAACCGTATCCGCAGTAGCTGTGGCGTGGGTGAATGCGTGGCCAGGTGTCACTGCGGCTATCGTCGGCGCACGCTCACCCCAGCAGGTGGATGGCTGGATTACAGCCGCAAGTCTCGAGCTAACTGCTGCCGATCTGGAGGAAATTGCCGAGGCTATTAAGCGTACCGCCGCGGGAACCGGCCCGGAGGAGCCGCCGCAACCGCAGGTTCAAGGCAAGAACACCTTGCGTGTTGCCTAACGCAAGCCAGAGTTTTGAACCGGCATTCCTGGATTCGGTCCCGGTGAAACTGTTCGGAGCCGCGAGACAAGCACCTCAGGGAACGCGTGGCACAGCGCGATCCAGGTTGCGAGCAAGATCTGTCTTTGCAAAGTGCAGGGCCTCTTTGGGATCTGCTGGAGTCAGCGTAATCCGAATGCATTTAGAGGCGGGCTGATTGCTCTTGGCGGCAACGCTGCGGATCGGGACCAAAACGTTGGTCTCGGGATAGTAGGCGGCAGCGCTCCGCCGCGCGATAGCATATGGAACGATGGCAAAGCGGAGTGCTTTGCGTACTTCCCCTTCAAAGTGGCTGCAAATATCCACGATCTGACCGGCCTGGAGATTTCTGGCCTCCATATCAAGCGGATTGAGAAAGAGCACCCGGCGGCCATCAAACACACCTCGATAGCGGTCGTTCAATCCATAGATCGTGGAATTGAACTGATCGTGGCTGCGAATGGTTGTCAAAAGAAATTCGTCAGGCTTCAGCTCATGCTTAGGGATTGGGCAAACGCTTAGCTTCGCCTTACCGGAGCTCGTTTTGAAGATGCGCTGCTTGGCTGCATTCGGCAGATAGAAGATTTTCTCCTCAGCCAGGCGCGCATTGAAGTTCTCGAATCCCGGAATCACCCTCGAAATTGCATCCCGGATCAGGTTGTAATCCGCCGCGAAGGCCAGCCAATTTGTGCTCGTTCGAGACCCCAAAGTAGCATTCGCCAGATTGGCAATGATCGCAACGTCGCTCAGCAGGTCCGGTGAAGCAGGTCGAAAGAAACCCTGAGAACGATTGATAATGCCCATTGAATCTTCGACCGTGAGGAACTGCTTGCCAGTCGCCTGTATGTCTTCTTCGGTTCTACCCAGACACGGCAGGATTAAGGCTCGCTCCCCAGTAATCAGGTGAGAGCGATTGAGCTTCGTCGAAACGTGAGCGGTGAGCTTGCAGCGCTGCATGGCGTGCGCGCTATAGACCGTGTCGGGTGTGTTCGAAAGGAAATTGCCGCTAATCGCGAAGAACACCTTGACCTCTCCCTCAAACATCGCGTGCAGACTCTCGACAGTGTCATAACCCCACTTCTGCGGTGGTACAAAGTCGAACTCTTTCCCAAGGACATCCAGAAAAGGTTTCGGCGGACGCTCCCATATACCCATGGTGCGGTCTCCCTGGACATTCGAGTGTCCACGCACACATACGGTGCCTGCGCCCGGCCGCCCGATATTCCCTCCAACCAGCAGCAGATTGACGATCATCGAAACATTGTCGACGCCGTTGCGCTGCTGCGTAAGACCCAGGCACCATGCGCAGATGGTTTTCTTTGACGCCGCGTACATATCGGCCGCAACACGCAGTTGATTTCGAGTTAGCCCACTGTTTTCCTCAATGTCTTCCCAGCTTGTAGCTTCCACATCGGCCTGCAGTGCTTCAAAACCTTCCGTGAAGGTTTTGATAAATGCATGGTCAATCGCCGAATTGTGTCCGGCTCGCTCCCGCTCGAACAGGTCCTTCAAGATGCCTTTGATTGCGGCTACATCTCCATTGACGCGCACGGGGAGATATAAATCGGCAAGGGCCTGCCCTTTACCAAGCAGCGCAAAGGGCAGTTGCAAAGGATTCGGATAATCCTGGGGATTCGGGTTGATCACCCTCATCATGCCGACCTCAGGTAGCGGGTTGACCGCTATAATTTTGGCGCCATGGTCCTTGGCCCTCTGCAGCGAGGTGAGCATCCGCGGATGGTTTGTCCCGGGGTTGTTTCCAAAAATGAAGATGAGCTCAGAGCTCTCCATATCTTCCAGCGTGGCAGTGCCCTTGCCGACGCCAAGCGTCTCTACCATCGCAACTCCCGACGACTCATGGCACATGTTCGAGCAATCTGGAAGATTGTTGGTTCCGAACTGCCGCGCAAACAACTGCAGAAGAAAAGCAGGCTCATTGGTTGTCTTGCCGGAGGTATAGAAGGTGGCCCGGTTTGGGGAATCCAAACCATTCAGCTCCTCTGCGATCATCGTAAAGGCCTCAGACCATGTGATTGGCTGATAGTGCGTCGCGTTCGCGTGCCGGACCATCGGCGAAGTCAGGCGCCCCTGCTGATTGAGCCAGTAATCGGATTTCGCGGCCAGATCGGATATTGAATACTGGGCGAAGAACTCTGGCCCGATGCGCCTCTTCGTAGACTCGTCAGAGACGGCCTTGGCGCCGTTCTCGCAAAACTCAAAGACCTTTCGCTTCTTGTCGGGACTAGGCCATGCGCAACTCTGGCAATCGAAACCTGTCACTTGGTTGATCTTCACGAAAGCTTCGGACGATCGGACCGGACCCATATCACCAATACCGTAGAGCGTGGTATTCCAGATGGCAGGAATGCCTGCAGCCTCTTCAGAGGCACGGCCAATCCTCAACTTGCCCATATCAGTTGGATTTTGCGCTTGCAGGGAAGTTGGGTCGTTCGGATCCAGTTCCGCTGCGGAAACAGCGCCAACTTCACAGGCAGTTTCCAAGCGCAGGTTCAGCTTGGCGCGATAGTGTCCGTCCCGGCACTGTTCGTCCCCTTGGATTACGTTCGAGCTGTTTAGCGTTTTCATGGTTTGCTCCTCTTCCGGTCAGGCTGTCTTCACTCGCTCCTGCAGCAGGAATACGATTGGCATGAGGACACGAGAAAGAGCCAGTACAGATCGCTGAAGAGAACTCATTGGGGATTCCTTTTTCATCCACGGCCGAAAATTACAGAGTGCACGTTATTTGCAATATGACATTCTTGCAAAATCCCGATAACACAAGCTTGTCTATGGATCGCTCGTGTACAGGAGTGCCGCAGGCAGAATCGCTCACTCCGGGTGGAAGGGATGTGGCGATTCATCGCGGGGTGCAGGTTCCGGCGAGTTTATCGGTAGGTTCACCACCACCGCCTCCTGGCCGTCGCGGACTACCACAGCTTCGCATGCCTCAGTCGCGCTGGCGTTAATCTCTTGATGAGGAGCGAAAGGCGGCACATAGATAAAATCGCCGGCACCAGCTTCGTCAACGTACTCCATATGCTCGCCCCAGCGAAAGCGCGCGCGGCCGCGAACAATATAGAGCACAGTTTCCAATTTTCCATGGTGATGCGGCCCGGTTCTGGCATCGGGCCCGACCAGCATGGTTCCCGCCCACAATTTCTGTGCGCCCGTCCGCGCCTGGGTGATGGCAGCGGCGCGCGTCATGCCAAACGTCTGCGGTGTATTGGAATCGAGTTCCTGGCGGCGAACGATCTTGACGCCATGCAGTTTCCAGTCGTGCTTCGCCGTTTCCGCAAACTGTCCTAGGGGGACTTGAGATTTTGGTTTTGACATGATTGACCCAACTAGAGAATCCCGCTGCATCTGGATTTCCAAGCCGCGGCCCACTCAAGGAGCCCATCGTGTTGCCACGCGGACCTCTGACGTCAACGGACCTTGCTCTACCCCGTCTTAGGCGGCAAGCTTCTCCATTCGCCGCAGAACGGCCGAGAAGTCTTCGTCGTCTTCGCTATGTGCCAGTTCATCGGAATTGATGCGATATGCCGCCTCGGTCACGGGCATCGACACATTCTGCTCTGCCGCGGCCTTCAGAATCAGCTGAAAATCTTTGTTCATCAGCCGCAGCGGGAACTGGGGAGTGTAATCGTTGACCGCTATCCTCGCCAGTTTTCCCACATGCGCTGGCGCGACAACGGCTGTTTTGGATAAGACTTCCAGCAGTCGCTCGCGATCAAGACCGGCCTTCTCGCCCAGCACTACAGCCTCAGCAATGGCCTGCATGCCAACACCTAGCAGCGTGTTGACCACCAATTTCATCGTAGTTCCAGAGCCGGCGTCGCCCAGAAGGTGAAATTGCTTTGCGATCGCCTGGAAGATGGGCTTAGCCGCGCGGAAAAGTGCCTGGTTACCGCCGACGAGCAGCGTCAGTGTGCCTTCCTCCGCGGCAGGCGTGCTGCCCGAGATGGCCACATCCATTACTTCGATGCCGGCTCTGGCTCCCAGTTGGTGCAGTTCCCGTGAGGTTTCTGGAGAGATCGTGCTCATCTCGAGCACGACGGTCCCGGACCGCGCGCCGGCAAAGACTCCCTCCTGTCCGGTAAAGACACTCCGAACTGCTTCGTCGTTGGTCAGGCAAGACATAAGCACGTCGACATTCCCCGCCAGTTCAACAATGCTCTTCGCAACCACGCCGCCCTGTGCAGCAAGGGCTTGCGCTTTGGCGACGTCAAGGTCGTATATTGTGACCGGGTATCCATGGTCAAGTAGCCGTTTTGCGATACGGCTTCCCATATTACCCAGCCCGATGAATCCCAGCTTCACGTGATCAGCGGTAAATCGTTTCATAAATCTCCGTTCCCGGCGTAGTTTTCTTCTTCGTTGAGCGTGGTGATTACGATTAGTTTCACCATGAGGGAAGGGGCAGAAGTAAACGCGATTCCTCTCCTCTGCGTCGACCCGTCGTCTCACTGTCAAAATTTCGACACCGCGACAAGCTGGAAGGCAGAACGGACGAAAATCGCTGCGACTTTATCACGTTTAACAGAGAGAGATATTTAGCATGCAATATGGTCGCGTCTAACACATGCGTTATTTTTAGGATACCGCCCGGAATCTCGATTCGTCAGTCAGGTTGGTCAACCGTCGCAACGTCTCGGCTTCAACCCGCACGCTCCCGGACACCTGCGAGCAGCGCTTCCAGCCGGGCCTGGATGCGAATGCAGTCCTCCAGCGGCAGGGAGGCAAACGTTGTGCGAACGAATTCCTGCTCGCACCGCAGCGAACAGAAGACGGTCGGGCATCGAGCGGTCGAACTCACCGGGTCTCGGTAACCCTGACAACCGGAACACAACCCTGGCATCGCAGCGCTGCGTGCAGCGGCGGCAAGCGTCACGCCGATGCCAACTAGCGTTGCTCCGGAAGACTTTTCCGACACAATCCTTCCTAGCGTTGATCTGCGAATCCGGTTCTCTTGGAAGCTTAGGTGATCTTCCTTGAATTGAGCTGCTGGCATCGGCCACATCCTTGATATTCGAGCCACGTACTTATCCTGTGTCTATTGTGTAGCAACTCAAGTTCCAGTCACGAAGTAACGGATCGCGCATACACGCGCCCGCATAAATAGTCTTGCGGTGCAACCAGGCACCGCACATCTGCTTGCCGTCAGGTAGCAAGTTGAGCACCCCTTGAAACCGTTCGGGGTCACGGTCGTTCAGTTTTCTTGCAGGAGTGTCGACAGAATGACAGCTCTACTTTAGTAGTAAATGCAAAACTTCGACCGATCGAAGGGCTTCGCCGCGGTAAGCCGAGCAAATCTTTAGGCCTGAGATCCTATTCACTCCTCATCCTGACTGGAACGGTAATTGCTCTTGTCCTGTTGCGAAATTCAGGGACCTAAGTGAGGAATCTGTGAGTAAGCTGGAGCGAGCTGGTTACGCATTGTTATTAGTGGGATTTGCTGTCGTTACCGTGTTGGGGTATTCCCAGGAACCGGCAAGCGAATATGTCTCCCCTTCAGAAGCGACTCCCCAAGGCAAAGCGCCCAAGATGCAAGTGCAATTACTAAACCCCGGAGAAACAACGAAACAATATGCAGTCATCTTTTACCAAGGAGACGAGGCATTTTCCGGGCTGCTGGAATTCGCGGAGAAGTATCACGTCACAAGCGCGCATTTCACAGCCATAGGAGCCGTAAGCGGAGCGACACTGGGGTGGTTTGATCCCCAGCGCAAGATGTACAAAAAGATTCCCATCGTCGGCCAGCACGAAGTGATCGGAATGAGTGGCGACATCGCGCTTTATCAAGGAAAGCCGGTAGTCCACACGCACATGCTGGTGGGCAGTTCAGACGGAACAACGCAAGGCGGCCATGTTCTCGGTGCCTATGTATCTCCTACGCTGGAAGTGATGGTCACAGTAGATCCGAAAGCGATGCAGAAGCGGTTTGATCCGGAAACAGATCTGACGTTCATCGATCCTGGACTGAAGTAGCAACAAAATTCTAGCGGTCTGCATATTCAACATGAAGGTATGAGGTCGAACACTGTGGCTGAAATACGTGTAATCGCAAGGTTCGTGGCACGCAAGGGAAAAGAAGATCAACTCAAAGCGCTGCTGCAGGGCATGTTAACCCCTACCCGCGCCGAGCATGGCTGCAAATTGTATGAACTTTACGAGTCGGACTCGAAGGAACGACTCTATCTGTACGAGACTTGGGAAAGTCAATCCGCTCTTGATGAACACATAGCGACGCCTCACTTCGGGAATCTAAAGGAAACCGTTGGGGAATTGCTAGCTGAGCCCTTCGAGGTAAATATTTTGAGTGAAATTACCGCTGGCATCCCCGGCTAATCCACAGTTTCGAAAAGCTCTGTCCCAAGGCGTGTCGAAATGATGACACGGTATCCACCGCAGGAGACCTTCTTGGGCCTTGAAAGTTGCACTCAGCCATTTCCTGACCTATGCCACTGAAAATAGGCACCTAAGATACCCGACGATTGAGTGGAAAGCGCCGAGCTTGTTGCGAAAGAGGACTATGACGAAGGAGACGCAGACGGCACAGTTGTAAGAAAGGAAGCGACCAACGGCTCGACGTCTGCATCTGCAAAAAGGAAATTTGGAGAGAAACTGGTCGATGCGCTTCCTGCGATATAACGGCCAGGCGGCGCGTCAAAACGCTCACAAGGTCTCTGCCATTCAAGGGATCGGCGCAACGTGATCGTGGTTAACGCCATTGCTCGTCATACTCTGATGTGGCTGCGCGTAACGGGGGCCTCGAGGCTTAAACGAGATCAAGGACGGGAACCTGATAGTAGCCCGGAGAAGCAAACGGGGAAAATTCTATGTGGATCGTTCGACTCGCGTTACGGCGTCCATATACGTTTGTGGTGGTGGCCATACTCATCGTCATCATGGGTGGGTTGGCAATCGTTCGCACTCCAACCGATATTTTCCCAAACATCAACATTCCCGTCGTTAGTATCATCTGGAACTACAACGGATTAGTGCCTGAGGACATGAGCGACCGAATCGTCAGCGTTACGGAGCGGGCGCTCACCACCACTGTCGACAATATTGAACACATCGAGTCGCAATCACTCTATGGAATTGCCGTAGTCAAAGTATTTCTGCAGCCGAACGCGAATATTGAGCGCGGCATTGCGCAAATCACAGCGGTCTCCCAGACTCAACTCAGGCAGTTGCCCGCCGGAACGACACCACCGCTCATCCTCGCATATAGTGCGTCGAGTGTGCCTGTCTTGCAATTGGCGCTCTCGGGACAAGATCTGTCCGAGCAAGCACTCAACGACTACGCCCTGAATTTCGTTCGGACTCAGCTCATCACCGTGCCTGGCGCGTCCGTCCCTTACCCCTATGGCGGTAAACAGCGTCAGGTTCAGGTAGATCTGAATACCGCGGCGCTACAGGCGAAGGGCCTGTCTGCGCTGGATGTAGTGAATGCGATAAGCGTACAAAACCTGATCCTTCCAACAGGTACGGCGAAGATCGGCCCGCGGGAATACGACGTCTCCATTCCCAATGCAGCGCCGCAGACGATTGCTGACCTGAATCGTATCCCAGTGAAGACGATTGGCGGGACAACGATCTACATCCGAGACGTGGCCTGGGTACGCGATGGCTTTCCTCCGCAGACGAATATTGTCCGTGTCAACGGGCAACGCTCCGTATTGCTGACCATCCAGAAAGCGGGCGAAGCCTCAACCCTGAACGTGATCGCGGGCATCAAGAGCCTTTTACCGCAAATCGCGACCACCGTTCCACCGCAGCTCAAAATGAGCCCTCTGGCCGATCAGTCGATTTTTGTTCGAGGCGCGATCAGTGGAGTGGTCAGGGAAACGCTGATTGCCGCATGCCTCACCGCTTTCATGATCCTTACTTTTCTGGGCAGTTGGCGTAGCACGCTGATTATCGCGACCTCCATTCCTCTGGCGATTCTGACTTCGATCATCCTCTTCAGCGCGCTAGGCGAGACGATCAACATCATGACCCTGGGTGGACTGGCGCTGGCAGTTGGAATTCTGGTGGACGACGCCACAGTAGAAGTGGAGAACATAAACCGCAACCGGGCTGCCGAGCCGGATAAGGACATGGACGAAGTCGTTCTGGACAGTGCATCACAGATCGCAACCCCTGCTTTCGTCTCCACACTGTCGATCTGTATCGTGTTTGCTCCCATGTTCCTGCTGACCGGCGTCGCGCGGTATCTCTTTGTTCCGCTCGCCGAATCGGTAGTGTTCGCCATGCTTGCGTCGTACTTTCTGTCGCGGACGATCGTCCCGACGATGGCCAAGTATCTTCTGCGGAACGAGGCCCAACGAGAGGGCGAAACGGCGACTAGCCGTAATCCGCTGGTCCGACTCCAGAAGCGTTTTGAGCAGTCGTTCGAGAACTTTCGTCACAGGTATCGCCGGCTGCTGGAGACTTGCCTCCATCACCGCGGAGCTTTCCTGCTCGCGTTCTTTGCAGCCTCGCTTGGCTCGTTGGCAATCTTGATCCCGTGGTTGGGCCGCGACTTCTTTCCTAGCGTAGACAGCGGAACCTTCAAGCTACATCTTCGCGGACCGACTAGCATGCGCATTGAAGATACTGCCTTCTTGTGCGATGTGGTGGAGCAGTCGATCCGGCAGCAGATTCCGACAGGCGAAATCCAGAGCATCATCGACAACATAGGACTGCCCTACAGCGGCATCAATCTCTCTTACAGCAATTCGGCTCCGGTCGGCACCTCGGACGCCGATATTCTTGTGACCCTGTCCGCGAATCATCATCCCACCGACGATTACATGCGCCAGCTTCGCCAGACACTACCCAAGCAGTTTCCCGGCGCGACCTTTTACTTTCTGCCCGCTGACATGGTCGGACAGATTTTGAATTTTGGATTACCGGCTCCTATTGACGTTCAGATTGTGGGAAACGATCTGGAAGGCAATCGGGACTATGCAGATGCATTGCTCGCGAAAATGAAATATGTTTCCGGAACGGTTGACTTGCGAATTCAGCAGCCCTTCGATGAGCCCTATCTGCGCTTGAGGGTCGAACGCACGAAAGCAGAAGAACTTGGTTTCACTGCCCACGATATTGCCCAGAACCTATTGGTATCGCTGAGCGGCAGCTTTCAAACCTCTCCAACATTCTGGGTTGATCCAAAAAACCATGTCAGTTACCAAATCGCAACCCAGACGCCGCAATACTGGACTGACACGTTGCCCCAACTGGAGAACATTCCGGTCACCGGCACAGACCCAAATGCGCCTCCGTCACTCATGGCCAGTCTGGTATCGATGCAGCGGGGATCGGGCATGGCAGTCGTTTCGCACTACAACGTAGCGCCGGTGATCGACATTTTTGGAGCCGTCGCAGGGCGCGACCTGGGTGGCGTAGCCACCGATATCAACAAGATCCTTGCTGGCACACGCTCGCAATTACCGCGCGGTTCCCAGGTTGTGGTCCGGGGGCAGGTGCAGACGATGCGGTCTTCCTACATCGGCCTTCTAAGCGGGCTGGTGTTCTCGATCGTGCTGGTATACCTGCTGATCGTAGTCAACTTTCAGTCCTGGCTGGACCCGTTCATCATGATTTCTGCGCTTCCGGCAGCCCTAGCCGGGATTGCCTGGTTCTTGTTTATAACCCACACGACTTTGAGCGTGCCCGCCCTGATGGGAGCCATCATGTGCATGGGGGTCGCGACCGCAAACAGCATCCTCGTAGTGAGTTTTGCTACGGAGAAAATGATGGAAGGGAACGATTCCATCAGCGCTGCTTTGGAAGCGGGCTTCACGCGTTTTCGGCCAGTCCTGATGACCGCTCTGGCCATGATCATTGGCATGGTGCCAATGGCTCTCGGACTGGGTGACGGCGGTGAACAAAATGCTCCTCTCGGTCGAGCTGTCATCGGTGGGCTACTCTTCGCGACGGTTTCAACACTGTTCTTTGTGCCGGCATTTTTCAGTGTTTTGCAGAGTTCGCGCCGGCATCCGGCCGAAGCGCAAAATGTGCACTAGGCTACGAACTTTGGAGTTGCTATGTTGCCTCAGACTGAAGGTAGAAGGCGAACCGAGGGGCAAACTTCTTCACCCCAGGAAGTGAGGAGTAGGGGAACGTCGTGGCAAGCCGTGGCTTGTCATCGTGGCCGGGGTGATCGTGGTTGCCGCCATCCTGGGTTGGGGAATCTGGTCGCGGGTTAAGGCCGGCGCGACCCTACGCGAGGAGACCGATCAGTCAGCCGTCACGTCGGTGTCGGTCGTATTGCCACAACGAACGTCGCCTGCCCAGGAGATCATTCTTCCCGGCAATGTGCAGCCCTTCATCTCTTCACCAATTTATTCACGTACCAACGGCTATCTGAAGAAGTGGTATGTGGACATCGGCACACGGGTTAAGCAAGGACAACTGCTCGCCGTAATCGAAGCACCGGAAGTCGACCAGCAGGTAGAGCAATCGATCAGCAATCTCGACACCGCAAAGGCGAACCTCGCGCTGGCTCAGATCACCAAAAGCCGTTACCAGGGACTGATAGCGAAACATGCCGTTTCCCAACAGGATGTCGACAATGCCGTAGGCACCTACGACGCCAATAAGGCGATCGTCGAGGCCGACCAGGCCAATGTCAAACAACTTCAGGCGCTGCAGTCTTTTGAAAAGATCTACGCCCCGTTCGACGGCGTGGTGACGGCCCGTAACACCGATATCGGCGACCTTATTAACTCTGGGAGCAGTGGCGGAGTGAAAACCGATCTCTTTCACATCGCTCAGCCGGGAGTATTGCGAGTTTACGTAAACGTCCCCGAGGAATACTCGCAAGGGATTAAAGACGGCATGACAGCGGATATCACTCTGGCAGAGTTTCCGGGGCGCAAATTTCAGGGAAAGCTCGTTCGCACTTCCGACGCCATTAACATGACAACACGCACTTTGCTAATCGAGCTAGATGTCGAAAATCCTACCGGCACGCTGCTGACGGGTTCTTACGCGGAAGTCCACTTGGCGGTTCCTACGCAGAAGTCTACCTTCATAATTCCAGTCAACACTCTGTTATTCCGCGCGCCGGGTTTACGCGTCGGCATCGTGAAAGATGGGAAAGTCTCGCTCGTTCCTGTAACTCCCGGCCACGATTTCGGCAACACGATCGAGATTGTCGCCGGCCTCAACGCGGACGATCAAGTCGTCGTCAACCCACCAGACTCCCTTGTTAGCGGGGAGCAGGTCCACGTTGTTCAGGCGAAGTTGCCGGGGGATGCCAGATGAACCTTGCTCAAAGGATGATTTTGGGAAGGCATGCTCGAAGCCTATTGTGGCTGCAGGCCCTCCTCTCAATTGTGCTCCAGTTTAGTGGATGTACTGTTGGGCCTAAGTATCATCAACCTCCGGTAGAGACTCCTACCGCGTATAAGGAGATTGGAAACTGGAAGACCGCGGAACCGGGCGACCAGAAACTGCCGGAGAAGTGGTGGGAAATCTTCCAGGACTCTCGGCTGAACGATCTCGAAGAACAGGTCGCGGTTTCGAATCAAAACCTGAAGGCGGCCTTCGCGCAATACCAGCAGGCTCGGGCCGTGCTTCGCTACTACAGGGCAGATTATTATCCGACCTTAACCGCCGACCCTTCGGCCAGCCGGACGAGATACTCAAACAATCGCCCTCCCCCCAGCGCGACCTTCAACGGTGTGACCTTTAACGATTTTGTGTTGCCACTTGAGTTAAGTTACGAAGCTGATATCTGGGGACGCGTCCGTCGGACCGTCGAGTCCTATCGCGCCCAAGCCCAAGCCAGCGCCGCCGACTTAGCGGGCGTGAATCTCAGCATGCATGCCAACCTCGCCTTTGATTACTTCGCAGCCCGCAGTTTGGATGCGGAAGAGAAGCTTCTGCAGGACACCGTTGTCCAATACGAAGCTGCGCTGCAATTGAATGAGGATCGCTACCAGGGAGGCTTGGCCTCTGAGGTCGAAGTCCAGCAAGCCCGAACGCAGCTGGAAACGACCCGCGCTCAGGCCATCGATGTCGGAGTGGCGCGCGCGCAGTATGAGCATGCGGTGGCCGTGCTGGTGGGTAAACCTCCGGCGGAGTTTACGCTTCCCCCTCTGCCGCTAACGGCCCCCCCACCCGCTATTCCTCCCGGTGTACCTTCCGAATTGCTGGAAAGACGTCCCGACATCGCCGCTGCTGAGCGGGCGATGGCGTCCGCGAATGCTCAAATCGGGGTTGCCAAGGCTGCTTATTATCCCCTCGTGAATCTGACCGCGTCGGGAGGTTTTGAGAGCGGCACTATTACGACACTAATACAAGGACCGAGCGCATTATGGTCGGTGGGAGGATCGGCATTGGTGACGTTGTTCGACGTGGGACGACGCCGCGCGGTCACCGATCAAGCGATCCAGGGCTACGATTACGCCGTCGCGTCCTATCGACAAACCGTACTCACAGGCTTTCAGCAGGTTGAAGACAATCTCTCGGCGTTACAGATTCTGGAGCACGAGGCAACCGTTCAGAATGCCGCGGTGCAAGCATCGCAAAGCTCTCTTGATCTTTCGAACACTCGTTACACGGGCGGAGTAACAAGCTATCTCGAAGTAACTGTAGCGCAAAGCATGGCGCTTTCGGATGAAGTCACGGCGGTCAATATCCTGGGACGTCGCCTGGCCAACACTGTGCTGCTGATTCAAGCCCTGGGCGGAGGATGGGATCGCTCAGAGATGCCGCAAAGGCCGGAATGCTGCGGTAAGTTAGCCAGTAACACATCCCCCTAACTCAGAAAATAGGTCACAATGCCATGCACCATCGAACCCTGGCGTTATCGTTGAGCTGGCTTCTCACGCTTGGCACGCTTTTGCTTCTGGCCGGGAAGGACGCTTCCCGAGCGCATGCTGCCGCCACCATGCCGCAAGGTGTCACAGGACACATGCCCCTAGGTTTCGATCAGGATGTCGCCCGGGTTGTTGCCGAGATCGACGAGATTGAGGCCGACACACTGCGGAAGATGAACCAGACCACACTTGATCCGCAGGGACAAATCCATACCCTGGGTAAATTGCTGCTCTTCGACAAGCATCTCTCCGTAAATCAGAACGAAGCCTGTAGTTTCTGCCATACGCCGGAGACAGGATTCACCGGCCCGATTCAATCGTTGAATTTAAGCACAGTGTCGTATCCGGGGTCGGTGCGAACGCGATTCAGCCAGCGAAAGCCGCAGAGTTACATGTACGCGACTTTCGCGCCGGTACTTCATTACGACGCGCTGCAAGGCGACTTCGTGGGTGGAAATTTCTGGGACATGCGGGCCAGCGGCTATCGCTTGCAAAGTCCGAGCGCCGAACAAGCCCAAGGACCACCGACAAGAGACGTCGAGATGGGCCTGCCCGACTCGGCTTGTCTTGCGTATCGGCTCTCCAAGGCTCCCTACCGCAAGCTCTTTGAGACTGTGTGGGGCGCCGACTCATTCTCCATCCAATGGCCTCCCGACGTGGAAAAGGTTTGTGCAACTCCAGCTCCGCCACCTCGCGACGATCCATATCCCGTCCATCTCAGTGCGCCAGACCGGGAGCGTACCAACCACGTGTATGACGAATTCGGACTAGCAGCGGCCGCCTATGAGGCTTCGCCTGAGGTTAGTCCGTTCACTTCAAAATACGACTATGTCCAAGCCGGCAAAGAAAAGTTCACACCGCAAGAAGCAAACGGGTATGTGCTGTTTCGCGGCAAAGCAGACTGCAACCAATGTCACCGCGATGGCGGGCCCGGCGAAGAGCCGCTATTCACTGACTTCACCGCCAGCAATCTCGGAGTCCCCAGGAATTCGGCGCTACAGTATTACTTTGAAGCCATGCCCGATAACCGCGGGTATAGTGCAAATCCAGCAGGGTCAGCCTTCATTGACATCGGCGTTGGGGGCTTCCTCCGCACGTTGCAGAGCGACAGCGGTCAATTGAATCCAGATTCGCAGTGGATCGGGCTGGCTCCGAAG
>CAWHXN010000025.1:0-130712 GCA_963833305.1 uncultured Acidobacteriaceae bacterium
AGGCCTAGTACATCCCGAACGCCTCTCCCCCATGGCGGAGGCCGAATCTTCCCCCGCAAAATTCCCGGCCATCCGCTAAGCAATTTATCCCCCTGCGAAATCCCCGAAGGAAATGGGATTGCATTTCGTGGCAATCTGCGGATATTCAATCCGCAGCGTCAAGTCCAGGCCTTTTCAGCTCAGCTTGTGAGCCTGGTGGATTTTGCTTGCGTTCTGCCGAACCGAGCAGGACGAAGAAGTGACCCCTCGAAGAGAATTCGTTTCACGATATCGAGGACAAGCGAGCGGGGCGTAGAATGATGCTGGTTTCAATTGCACCGGAACGAACATCCGGCCAAGATTCGAGCGAATCGAAGCCCGAGAGAAGAGGACAGCCATGACCATACGACTCATTGTCATCTCGATGACGTTATTCGGGACATTCCTGCTAAGTGCTCAGGATTGGTCATCGTGGACCGCCTCCAATAATCGCGACTTCCAGTATCGGTGGTTGAGCAACGCCACGGATAAGAGCGGGGAGTGTTACTTACAGCTGCGCGACTCCAAGAGACAGCCAAGCGAGACGACCTTCGCTACCGTGGTCATCGACTACCAATCTCAACAGGCCGAATCGACACGGGACGTGATAACTATTGTGGAGTCCAAGAATGAGGACCAAGGACCAAGAATCCTGCGGCCTTGCGCATCGCTTGGTGACGTTCGTGTGAAGGACATTGTTCGATGCGGGACCTCGGGCTGTAGCACGACTGGTTGGCCTTGGCTTTGATTTAACAGCCCCGCAGAATCTGCCAGCGCCCAAGCCACCGTGCTATGACTGAACTATGCCGTGAAGCCTCTGGAATCAGGCCTTCTTGCTGTTCGGTATGTAGTTGAGCCTCCTGTCAGAGGTGTCTCTGGTAGGGGCTTAAGATCCGCGGACCCGAAAGGGTTATGGGGGTTCGAGTCCCCCTCTCGGCACCATTCACCTTCTCAGCGTACGCCGCCCCCTTGATGAAAAGCGGATCCTGGTCCCGTCGCCCACGCTTGAAATCCGGTATAGTTTCGTCTTTGCAGGTAGTACGATTTCTGATGATAAACATCGCCGGAGACCTTTAGCGGGCAATGCTGAACACAACGGAAAGCGTTTTGATTCCTATCTTCGCCGTGATCGTCTCGCTGTTTTTCATGGCCTTGCTGAACTGGATATGGCCGTGGGAAAAGCGCCAAGCCCACAACGACGTGATCGGCTGGCAGCTGAGTATTCTGGGAACCACCTACGCGGTCATCCTGGGCTTCATGCTCTATGCAGTGTGGACGAACTTTGGCGCAGCCGACTTGAATGTCGATCTGGAGGCCAACGCCCTGGTTAACGTCTACCGGTTGGCGGAAGGCTTGCCTCAGGAACACCGGGCTAAGCTTGAGGCTCTGGCGCGTTTGTATGCCGATGTCGCCATTCGCGAAGATTGGCCGCAGATGCTAAAAAACCAGACACCCGAGACAAGCCAACGGATCAATGGCGATATGTGGAGGTTGCTGATGTCGGTCAAGGCGGCATCTCCGGTCGAGATCACCGCTGAAGATCATGCTTTGTACGAACTAAGCGCACTTACCGAGCATCGCCGAACCCGGATGCTGCAGAGCACTTCGCAGCTTCCTGGCGTGCTTTGGTTTGTACTTATTATTGGAGGGGTAGTAACGGTGGCCTCCTCGTGCCTGTTCGGTTCACCAAATACCGGGCTGCATGGTCTGCAAGTATTTGCCTTTTCCCTGCTGATCGCTATGGGGCTGGTAGCAATCGCCGACATTCATCGCCCGTTTCAGGGCGTGGTACACGTCAGTGACTACGCCTTTAAGCGGGCTCAAGAGAATATGAGTGAGTAGTGCCTGTCCGAAGCGCGGCGGTTCAGATTGACGCTGCGAAAACTCAGGAGGTCTTGCTCGCACACTCTCGGACAATTTCCTCGTCGTAGGTAGGGAGGACCTCGTGACCAGGCGGCACGACTAGAAACTCGGATTGCCAGTCGCCCGCCAGCAGCCGGTGAAAAAGCGTGAGGTCGCCGGCAAACTCTTCGTACTTCCAGCTTTTGTCCTGTGCTTCAGACTCCGCCTGCTTCGCGCAACGATCGTCGAACTCCGAGCCGGTTCGGATGTAAGTCAGCTTGCTATAAGAGCGCTGATAGCGGGTAGCCTCTTCATAAAGGTACTGGCCGGCGTCCTCGCCATAGCGGGCAATCAGGGCATCGCGGTCCTGACTAAGCCCGTTGGCCCCGAGTTGATCGTGCATTTCGCGGCCGCGCTCGACCCATCCCACGGAACGAAAGTACACGCCGGTATTGGCCTTGAAATATTCGCTATATTTTTCGCGGCTGCCCATCAGCAGGGTAATGCAATCGTGCGCCCGGGGAACAACCAGCGGAATGGCCGGAGCCTTAAGTCCCGCAATGCCCGTGCCGCAAAGAGCGTAGCCCAGCACGATGGCGTCGTAGTCTGAAGTGTTGGCGGCATCGATCTCCTGCTGCAAACGTGTGCGCATGGATTTTGCGCCGGTGTCGTGCAGACCGGCGGGCAGGAAGGTGGCATCGATCAGATGCGGAGAGTGGACAATGGCATCGCTCAACTCGCGTATTAGAAGTCCGCAGCCAATCAGCAGGAGACGCATAGTTACCCGGCAGCCAGCGAAAGTTCCGCCTGAGTCTTATGGCTGGCCAGAGCTTCCGCATCGGGAAAAGCCATGCACTCGACGAAGCGATCTTGAAAGTGTGGATCGGAAGCCAGCCCTACATGTTCGATAAGATCGAGCACTGGGAAGTCCTCGACGCCGAGGAGAAGTTTGGCACCGCGCAGGGCGGTGTTACCGGAAGGAACAAGGTGACCTACTGATGTCTCGAGCAGGCCGATGCGAACGGCACTTTCGGCGCGAACATAGTTGCCGAATGCACCCGACAGATAGACTTGTTTGACATCGTCAATGCGGGCGCCCCAGCGGTCAAGCAGGATGCGCAAGCCGGAGGCGATGGCGCCCTTGGCCAGCTGCAATTCGCGCACGTCGGCTTGCCAAATCTTGATGCTGCCGCCAACAGTAAACTCCTTGGAGCCGGTGGTAAAGCGGCCACTGATGCCGATGATGCCGCCGTCGAGTCCGGCAGCAACGGCGTCAACCAGTCCGCTGCCGCAGATGCCGCGCGGCTCGACTTCGCCAATTACGGTGCACTCCATTTCATTATTGTTCAAGAAAACGCGCGAGATCGCTCCGGTGGCTGCCCGCATTCCCATCTTGATGGAGCCCGCTTCAAAAGCGCTTCCCGCAGCGGTGGAAGCACACAAAACCTTATGCCGATTTCCCAGCGAGATCTCTCCGTTGGTACCTAAGTCGATAAGGACTCGCAAGTCATCGCCGGTGTGCAAACCGACGGCGACGATGCCGGCCAGAATATCGGATCCAACAAAACCGCCAATGCAGGGAAGAAAACGTACGACTGCGGAAGCAGGAAGCTGCCAACCCAAGTCTTTGGCAGCAAACCGTTGCTCACCCAGATTGGGCGAGGCAAACGGCACATGGGTGAGCGGTTCCGTATCGAGCCCGCAAAACAGATGATGCATTACGGTATTGCCGACCAACACGACTTCCACGATTTTCTCTTCCTGGCCGGAGGCGACGTCGTGGATCATGGTTCCGAGGAAATCGCGAATCAACCCAGTGAGGTCGTTGCTGCTTTGCGCGAAACGAACGCGGCTCATCACGTCAGCGCCCTGGATGGTCTGGGGATTCAGGCCCGTGCGCAAGCCGAGCAATTTGCCGCTCGCCAGATCCAGTAGTTGAGCGACCACAGTGGTGGTACCGAGATCAATGGCCACGACCAGCCCAGTGCGGCGGGTTCGAGCCAGTTGAGTATCGTCGGTCAACACCGGCATGTTCCACTGCTCAACTTTGAGCTTTAAAGGCGACTCTGCGTGGGCGCGACAGGCCAGGCGCCAGCCGTCAGCCACTTCCTGAGGGGAAAGGACAGCCTGATCTTCGGGCGACGCGTCGAGATGGCCCTCAATGACTTGCACGCGGCATCCTCCGCAGGTGCCTAACCCGCCGCACGGGAATTCCATGCCGCGAGTCATGAGGACATTATCCAAAACTGTTCCACGATCTACTTCAAGGATGGCCCCAAGGGGAACCAGTTCGATGCGCACCTTGGCTGGGTTACTGCTTCCATTATTCGGCATAGTTAACAATCCGCTTACCTATAAAGTTTAGAAAAAAGCATGAAACAAAATCTGTGACGGGGCTCACGATCATGTTTTTAAATTTCGCCGCACGCAAGCAAATCAGCCGCACAGGAATAAGTCTCTCGGCATTTGGCACGCGAGCTGCCCGCCGTTCCCGGTTGAACTGCTTACGCTTATCCAAAAAGGAAAGCAGCAAGTGTGAACCGTGAGGGGCGCACACCTGCTGCTTTGATGATTGGAATACATCGCTATTCAAGACAGCAAGTCATGGGGGATTGGCCTGCTACTCGGGAACTCGCCGCCTCCGGCCAGACGAGCCGGAGGCGGCATGGTTCCACTAGACCTAACAACGCCTACCTAAGCCTACCTCGCTGCGGCGACCGCAACCTTGAGGCCGTACGACTCAGGATCAAACAGATGGCCCAGTGTGCTGACCATTTCCTCGGCCAAAACATTCTCATCCTTCGGCAGGTTCGCGAACTCTTTGTGCAGTCTTTCGAGCCACTGGAGTTCCTTCTTGCCGAGATTGAGCTGTTTGCTATCGACAGCCGTCTGAATGATGTCGATGGCAGCCTGACCGGCAGCCACCGTGCGAGCGTAGTCGGTATCCTTTGCGACGATCGCCTTGCCGATAGCGAAGACGGCTTCGGGCGTCAGGATAGTGCCGACCGCACTGATGTTCTTGTCCGACTCAACCATCCAGGACTGGAAGATATGGCCCTGTTTGTGCGAGTTGGCGATGTTCATCAGCTTGCAATCGTAGGCCAACAACTCGGTGTAAGCTTCGGGAGCGTTGCCCGAGAGCAGACGAATGTTCTGCACCGACTCGTTGCTCCACAGATCGCACATGCTGGCAGAGATATTGCCCACATGGCTGAAGTGTGCACAGGTGGCCGCTTTGCCTTCCTGTGAGATAGGAATGCCGCTGACGGCCTTCACGATCGGGTTCTCGTAGCCGCAGTCTTTCGACGGGCCCTTGGCGCCGCATTCAACGGCCTTCAGGGTACGTGCGCCAGCCATGGCACGATCGACGGCTGCGAAGACATCGGGCAGCAGCTTCTGGTATGCCAGCACCATGGAGGTGTTGGCGAATCCGCAGGCGGTATCGCCGGCGGCGACAGTGTGGCCGCTCTTCTCGCACTTGTCGACGATCTGGCTCCATAGCCAAGTCATATCGTGGCAGGAGAGAGAAGCAATTCCGAACACGGTCGCGCGAACGTCGCCGTACATCAAGCCTTCGTCGTGGACTTCCTTGCCACCGATGGACTCGATGGACATGAGGTCGGCGCCGGCCTGAATGCACAGATCGAAGGAGCGGTTCAGCTGATCCCACAGCTCGCCATGACGCATAACCGGCTTTACGCCCTTAACTCCAGCCGGACCGCGAATGTCAGCAGGGGTGCAGCGAATAGCGCTCTTCAAACCATACTTCTCGAAGTTTTCCTTCACGTGCCGTTCCAGCAGAGCGGTGATTTCAGCGCCCCACTCGGGGTTTTGGGTCTGCTGCGGAAGTTGTTCGAATTCCAGAACGATGCCGGGGACCTTCATGGCCACGGCACGCTTAAAGATGTTGGTGGCCATTTCTTCGTAATGGGCCACCACTTCAGGCCAGGTCGACTTATCGACATTCATTGTGGGGAGAGTGAAGTTGACTTCCGGAAATACCGTTCCCCCTCCGATAACCAAGCCAGTACCGCAAGTCACGGGTTTGGGAGAGAACCCAAAGATCAGTTCGTGCGGACTAGAGACAGCCATGGTTTTGAAAATCGTTGCTTTGCTCATTTCGCCCCCTTTGAAGCGGCGGCGACTCCAGCAAGTGCTTTTTCGCCCTTCTCCGCAAACTGCTTGTTGACGGCCGCGATTTCCTTGGCCGCAACTGCCGCACCGGAAGCAGTCTCGCTGTAAACGTCGGCGCCAATCTGATGGCAATAGGCCTGGCTGATGGGAGCGCCACCGACCATGACCTTCACCTTATCGCGCAGGCCGGCGGCCTTGAGCGCTTCGATGGTGGTCAGCATCTTGGGCATAGTGACTGTCAACATGGCAGACATCGCCACGAAGTTGCAGTTTTGGGATTTTACGGTTTCAACAAACGCTTCAGGTTTCACGTCAGCGCCGAGATCGAAAACTTCGAATCCAGCGCCTTCCAACATCGCTGCTACCAGATTCTTGCCGATATCGTGCAGGTCACCCTGGACCGACCCGATAGCCACACGACCGGTGGGCTGAATGCCCTGGGCCTTCATGAGAGGCCGAATCAGGTCAAATGCGCCGCGCATGGCTCTGCCCGACAGGAGTAGTTCGGGAACGAAATACTCTTCTTCTTCGAAGAGCTTTCCGACCTCGTCCATAGCGGGAATCATATTGTTCTGAATGAGATCCAATGGCTTTGCGCCCTCAGCTAGGGCTGCCTTTGTGACCTCAACCGCCTTCTTAGCGTCGCCGTCGACGATCGCTTTATTCAGTTGTTTTAGGTCTGTCATGAGTACACATTTCTCCGTGAGTTTTGATTAAGGGTTGCCGTTGACATCGAAATATAAAAAGAGAGGGATTAAGTAAATCGTGGTGGGATCGGAAATAGTGAGTCCGGGGTATTAACCCGTGCTTCATCATATGATACGTCCAACAACTTGATGGTGGTCCCGGATTGAACCTAAGTCAACGGGAATATAAGTGTTGCAGCGGAATATTGTGGAAACTGACCCGATTTGGGAATACGAGTTTATTTTTTGGGGAACGAGTTTTCTGCAGCATCAGGAAACGCGTGCGCTGACTATCGGACCACTACCAGGGTGTGAAGTCTGGTCAATGTTGTTCACTCTGATGAAAAATTGACTCTTAGGCTATTGGCGCCTGTTTCGTCGTTAAGCGCACATGAACATTGGCGTTCCATGGCATGCATCAAGCTGCGTCACAAATCTTCACTCAAGCATTGATCTGTGTTTCGTGGTGAAGAGACTCGTTTGTAGTCGAGCACCAGCCAAACGTCGCAACTGGGACAACGGGCGCATTGAGCAGGGTAGAGAATCTTAGGAGGGGGCACAAAAACGATAGTACTGTCGATTACCGGCGTGTTGCTAAGCCAAACGTTGCTGCCGTGCGCTCAAGCCGCTGAGGGTAGTCTTCCAGTTGGATAGGCTGGGAGTGGGAAGGTTGATGTCATACACAGTCTAAGTCTCCTTCATCGGAATATACCGATAGCATACGCTGGACCGCCCGCAAGGTGACGTAGTGCCCCTCGAAGTTAAGGAACCCGTCTATGAAGTGCTCACCCTTTGCGTTTAGGCCGAAGCTGAGCGTCCAGTCTGGGTAATTGTCGAGGAAGCGGGCTATCTCAGGAAGAGTCATATGGTCATCGCAGTCTTGGGTACGGCTCATCCAGAATTTCCGTTTTGGCTCCGAACGAGCCGAAACTATATACCCTTTTAGGTCCAGCGCACAAATATTTTGTCCGGCCGGGCCCAAGGCTGGGGACACGGTCCCTCTGGCCCAATTCGAGTCCCGCAACTACTGACCACGGCCTTTCATCCAGTCTTGTCAGACACCGCTCCGTTCCCTCTTGACTCGGGATCGATCTCTCGGCCACGGCCTCAGCTATCCCGCCGGAAGCGACAGCACCGCGATCCGCCCACCATACTTCTGAAGAGCTGCCACGTCAGTTGCCCCTCCGCCAGCAAGAGCCAGTAGTAGCGGGCATGTTTCACCAGCCGTCCTCCGGTCTTCACCAGCCGTTGTTGCAAGCTGGTCAGCGACCAGTTCTCGATTCGCTTGGGCAACGTAAGCCGCCGCTTAAGAGGGAATGTAGGATCTTCGTCTGCTAGACAGTTGTTAAATCGCGAGAATTCATAGAGAGGACCGGTATCGAGCAGACAATCTGTGCTTAAAGAAATAGTTTTTCGAACCTGGGAGCATCGACCCAGCGCTCAAACCAATCTGCCAGGCGATTGTAGGAGTCGTCATGACTGACCGGGCTCGGGCGGACGAAATCCAATCCACTCTTCCAGCACATCCGGATTATCGAGAGCGCTGTGCAAGTACGTACCGGCGCAGCGTTCGTGGCGAATGCCTTCGGGCCGTCCATCGATCGATGCGAAAGCATCTGCATTCTGCGGTCGCGACGTTTCGCCCATGTGAATTTCGTAGGCAGCAAAGCTGCGACCCTTGGGGGTGGATGCAATGACGCGCTGGGTCACCTTCTTTTGCAGTAAGACCGTGCGCACCGGAAGCATGTTCAGACCGGGCACAGAGGTTTCGGCCGATTCCACATGATGAGGATCTTCGATGCTTTCACCCAGCATCTGATAGCCGCCGCAGACGCCAAGAATGTGCGCGCCGCCGGCATACTGTTCCCGCAGCCACAGATCAAACTTTTGCTCCCGCATCCATTGCAAATCGGCAACGGAATTCTTGCTGCCGGGCAGGATCACCAGATCGAATTGCCGGCGCAAGGGGCGCTGAATCCATAGCGCACTGGTCAGTCGCTGAAAATCGGTGTGATTGGACACTCGCGGAAACTGCAGGATTGCGATGGACAGGCCGTTCTCGGCGATGGGTTGCCAGTGATCGAGCGAGACGCTGTCTTCTTCGTCGAGATCGACGTCATGAACATAAGGAAAAACGCCGAGACAAGGCTTAGCCGTCTTGGCTTCCAGTAAGGGCACGGCATCGGCAAACAGGGTGGGATCTCCACGAAAACGGTTTACCGCGAAGCCGCGAACCAGTGCCGCTTCTTCCGGCTCCAACAAAGCTATGGTCCCGTAGATCGAAGCGAACACGCCGCCGCGATCGATGTCGGCCACCAGCAACACGGGAACATTCAAGCGGCGGGCTAGCCCAAGGTTTACCAGATCCATCCTGCGCAGATTCAACTCCGCGACGCCGCCTGCGCCTTCGATGACGATGACATCGTATTGGGCAGCGAGCCGAGCGTACGATTCGTCGACTTTGCCGACGAGATAATCGTACTGGCGGTAATAGTCGGCGGCGCTGAGGTTGCGCCACACCTGACCTTGCACCACGACCTGGCTGGTTGCGTCCCCTGAGGGCTTCAGCAGGATTGGGTTCATGTCGGTCGAAGGCTCAAGCCCGCAGGCTTGCGCTTGCGCTACCTGAGCGCGGCCGATCTCTCCGCCACCCGGACAAGGGTAGGAGTTGTTCGACATGTTCTGAGCTTTGAAAGGAGCCACGCGAATGCCCTTGCGGTGAAGCGAGCGGCAGATGGCAGTCGCCATCCAGCTCTTCCCTACATGCGATGCGGTACCACCGATCATCAACGCTCGAGCAGTCATGGGATCACTTCCCAGGGCGCTGCCGCAGGTTCAGGTGACAATTTTGTTGACGCAGTCGCTTTCACCAGGCGCGCGACCAGCGCGGACCGGTCTTAGCATTGGCATCGCGCAAGGAACCGCTGACTCCGGCATCCAACTCCAGCTTGCGGCCGAAGAGCCACAGCAGATCGGAGAGTCGATTGAGATAGGGCAGGACGTTAGCATCGACAATTTCGCCGGCATCGATCAGGCGCACCACGCAACGCTCGGCCCGCCGGCACACGGTTCTGGCCACATCGTATGCGGCGGCCGCAGGATGCTCGCCCGGAATCGACCAGTCAGACAGCATTCCGTCGATGGCTTCGAGCTGGTGGACCTGGTCGGTAAGGGCGTCGATCATCGCCGGATTGAGCGGAGGCTCGCCTTTACGATTTTCCGGGGGTGTGGCCAGGGCCGAGCCCACTTTGAATAATTCGCGCTGAATGAGTTTGGTGCGCTCGCGCAGGTCGGCATCTTCACAGATGGAGCGGGCGAAGCCCATGGCAGAGTTGGCTTCGTCCACCGTGCCGTAGGCTTCGACACGAAGCGATGATTTGGAGACGCGGTGTCCGCCGGTGAGGCTGGTCTGTCCGGCGTCGCCCTTCTTGGTAGCAATACTGCTCATAGTGTGTGTCCTTCTGTAGCCGATGATTGCTTCGCGGGAGCCTTCACCATTGTTCGCCGCAGACGGCTATGTTGCAAGGGCCCCGGTCACCGAGCCTACGTGATGGCGAGTCCCGCTGGGCGAAAGATTCTGACGCGCATGTTCCGCAACAATCGCAGCTTCTAAGGAGCAAAGTAGCCCGAGATATCGACAATCAGTTGCGTGATGCCGGAGGCATACGCATCGGTTTTGCCGTTGATGTTGGGCACGATGGCCATGTTTGAGGTCACGGCACCGTCGGCGGCATTCAGCGTGGAAACTTGCAGAGTTGCGGTCACGCGTTGCGCAACGGCCGGCAGCGATGCCATGACGAAGATAAAAAAGGTGAAGACGGCGAGGACGAAAACATTGCGGCGCAGGGTATACATTTGCGGCTCCCGAAGAATTATTTTTCGTTCGTCACTAGCTGGCCTCGGCGAACGAAAATTGGAAACGGAATGGTAGCATTGCCGGCCAACAATCTAGAGTCTTTTCTGCCGCAGGCAACGCCCGCGCCGGCCAGTTCGGACAAGCCTCGTGATGAATGACGTACCGTCCGATTTTTCGGATCGAGCTAATCAATGGAAAGCGGCAATCGCCAGCAACGCCAGCGCCGTCGCGCTTAGGCCGGTGATGGTCATCAGGACTGAGGTGCGCCGCACATCCGAAGCGTCGCCCGCGGGCGGATCGTTCGGGTCACCCAGCCACAAATCGGTAACAAGCTGGCCGCGTTTGAAGATCTGGCCTACCAAGCGGCGCTGGATTGCACCCGCAGTTGTGGCTTCGCTCCAGCCGGAATTCGGACCGGGCATCAGCGCGTGCTGAAGCCATCCTATGCGCAGCGCCTTGCGCCCGGAATAGCCCGGCAACGGGGCAGCACAAAGCGCGAGCAGCAACCAGTTGATGCGGGCCGGCAACCAGTTCATTACGTCATCAAGACGCGCTCCGCACCAGCCGAATCGCAAGTACAACGGCGTCTTGTAGCCGACCATGGAGTCCATGGTACTGACGACTTTAAACAGCACGATGCCGGGAAGCCCGGCGATGGCATACCAGAAGATGGGGCTGACGAAGCCGTCGGTAAGATTTTCGCTGAGGCTTTCGATGGCCGCGCGACGGCAGGCGGCAAGATCCATGCGATCGGTCTCGCGGCCAACCAGGCGCGATACGCGGCAGCGAGCCTCGGGCAAGTCGCCTTGACGTACAGCCTGTTCGACCGCCCAACCGTGCTGCAACAGATCGCGTAGCGCCACCAGCGAGTAGATCAGGAAGACCTGGACAGCCAGCGCGGCCCAGTGGCTCCAGCGAGCCAGGCCGTAAATCAGCGCGGCAGTTCCCCCGCACCATACGACGGCGAGCAGCAGGAAGAGCAGGACTCCGCCAACATAGCCGTCGAGTTTGAGGGCGCGCAACAGCTTTTCGAACTGAGAGAGCGTCCAGCCCATCAGGCGGGCGGGATGCGCCGGATACACGGGATCGCCGAGAAGCAAATCAAGCACTACTGCCGCTGCCAGAAGCGGTACCGACGGACGCAGAATGCCTAAGACCACTTTTTCGACCACCCCAGAGCGATGGCCGACAAGATCAGCTTCTTGGGCTCGTCAACGTCGGCTGTGGCCAGACTGTTGTGAAACTCCGGCCAGCGGTCCAGCCTTCCCGCCAAGCTGGCAGCCAGGCACGCCGCCTGCTGACGCAAGGCTTCGCGCGCGGTACTGGACGGAAACGTGCCATAGCGGCAGCGATCTAAAATACCGGCGATGGCATAAGCGGCGGCCGACACCATAGGCTCGTACATCACTGAGTTATGGTTGTGCTTCAGCAACTCCAACTCGCTGTCGGTAAGATAAGCCGCCATTTCCTGAACGAAGTGGTCTTCCTTCACGCCGTAGCGGCCCAAGACATGAAAGATGCCACGAGTGTAGCTGGGCTCAAGTCCGTTGTGCCAGCGCAGGGCTTCCAAGGTAGCATCGCGGACCGCGAGGCCAATGTATTCGCCCAGCTTGATGCCGGTGCTGGTGAAGCGGCGGGGTGCCTGATCGCGGAGAGGAGCGGCAATACAAAACTGGTCGGTGGTGGTTCCGGTGGCCAGGTCCAAGGAGTATCGGCTGCGGACGGCTAGTTGCTGCAACGCTGCTGTCTTGGCTTCGGTCATGGTGACCACCGCCCGGGCCAGCGCGCCTTCGGTCACCGGACAGCCGAGCACCAGCTGAACATTGATGGTGCCGGCCGAGAGTACCGGCTCGGAACAGCCCTGCGGGGTTTCGCTCCAGGTAGTGGGATCGCCCGCACAAGCAGCGTTGCCTTGCACGCCTGCGGTGACTACCGCCGTAACCAGCATGTCATCCTGGCCACGCTGGATGGCAGCGGCATAGTTCATGTTGGCTGCGGTTCCCATGGTGGCGACGCAGTCGGGATCGAGATCGAGCTCGCGGCAAACCGAGCGATGGTACTCTTCCAGACCCAGCTTCATCATGCCAGCGTGACGCTCATGATGCGCCGAGCCTTCGCAGCTCTGATGATTCACCAGATAGCGGAGAGACTCGGACTGGCCGCCGTTCAGTGCTGAAGTGCTGAGGACGCGGTGCGACGTGAACAATTCGGTCACCAGGAAACGGCCAGACCGGCGCAAACAAAAGTCGGCACTTTCAATCAAATTTTCCCAGTGCATGGAACTCCTAAGGGATGATAACAACGCGCACTTGAGCCTAACCGGGATAGGCAGCAGTGCCGCTTCCAGAGAAGCAGCGTGAAAAAGTCAGCGGCCGCTCTCAACAGCCGCTGACCAAGTCAGGAGATCACAAGGATCAGTCCTGCAAGCTTAGGCGTTCACGGGAAGAGCTCGCGCCACCTTCGCGACAGCGGTAATGTGGGCCGGGGTGGTTCCGCAGCATCCACCGATAATGTTGGCGCCAGCTTGTACCAGTTCAGCCACAAACGAGGCCATCAGTTCAGGCGACTCCTTGAATACGGTCTTGCCATCTTCCACCACCGGCGGACCGGCGTTGGCGTGGATCAGAATGGGGACGTCGGGTACGGCGGCCCGCATCTGGCGAGTGATCTCGATCATATTGGAGATGCCCATGCCGCAGTTGGCGCCTACGATATCGGCTCCGGCTGCTGCTGCGGTTTTGGCCGCACGCTCCGGCTTGACTCCCATCATGGTGCGGAAGCCTTTGATCCCGGGCTCGAAGGCGAAGGTGCAAATCACCGGCAGATTGGTGTTTTCTTTGGTGGCTTTGATCGCCTGCTCGGCTTCTACCACCGATGACATGGTTTCCACGCAGATGGCGTCGGCTCCGCCTTCGGCCAGAGCGATTACTTGCGCCTTGAAGGCTTCGTATAACTGCTCGGCGGTGGTGTCGCCGCCTTCTTCGATTACGATGTGGCCGGTGGGGCCGACGGATGCGGCCACATAGCCCTTGTTTCCCATGGCCTGTTTCGCCAGCTTGGCCGCGGCGAAATTGATGTCGTGGACCTGGTCGGCCAGACCATAGCTTTTCAACTTGAACGAACTGGCCCCGAACGAATTGGTTTCGACGATGTCGGAACCGGCATCGACGTATGCTTGGGCGATGTCTTGTACCTCTTTAGGATGACTGACGCACCAGGACTCAGGGCATTCACCGCCTTGCAGCCCCTTGGCATGCAGGAAGGTCCCCATAGCTCCATCAGAGATAAGGATCTCGCCCGCCTTGACCCGCTTCAAAAGATTCTTCACGACGCTTTCCTCCTTCGACTCTCGAACGACTCTGCAACCGTTGGAAACTGCTCCAAGTCCGTGTGTGGAAGGAATAAAGCCTTCACATAACTATCCATGTATTTTGGATTGGAGCTCATATCGACATAGGTGATACGGGAGGCAATCTCCGCCAGGCGGCGGCGATGCTCCCGCGACAGCAGCGCAATGTACGCGCCGGTAAGAGAAGAATTTCCGATATAACGAAAGCGCTCCAGGGGCAAATCGGGCAACATACCGATAAAGACCGCGTCCGCCATTCGCATGTATCGTCCAAAGCCTCCCGCGATGTAGACGCGAGCGACCGATTCCCAGGTGAGGCCAACGTTTTCCAGCACCAGTGAGCAGGCAGCATAGATCGCCGCTTTGGTGCGTATCAGATTTTCCAGGTCCGCCTCGGTGATCATCAGGTCCTTGCCGGTCCGGGTTTGCTCGGCGGTGGCCAGCAGAAAGGCACGGCGGCTGTCCTGCTGCACGATCCGTCCCGTGCCGGGTGAGTCGAAGAAGCGGCCGGAGCGGTCTACTACTCCCTGGCGAAACAGTTCGCCTACCAGAGAAATCAGACCTGAGCCGCAAATACCAGCGGGCTTGCCGCCGCCGATTACCGAATACTCCAACTGCTCGCCGTCAATGCCGATGGAGACACGCTCGATGGCGCCCTCGGCGGCCCGCATGCCGCACTTGATGCCGGCGCCTTCAAAGGCCGGACCCGCGGAACAAGCGCAAGCCACCATCCAATCGGCGTTGCCGATGACGATTTCGCCGTTGGTGCCAATGTCCATGAAGAGAAAAACGTCGTCCCGGTTGGTGGAAAGGTCGGTGCACAGCAGCCCGGAGGTAATGTCGCCTCCGACGTAGCTGCCCACCCCCGGAGCACAAGCCACGATGGCCTGGGGATCGATATTCAGGCCGACATCCTGCGCGCGCAGCTCGGGAACGAAGTTCACGGTCGGCACGTAAGGAGCTTCGCGGATGTAGCGCGGAGGCAAGCCGAGCAGCAGGTGAGTCATGGTGGTGTTGCCGGCCAGAAAGGCGGCACGAATGTCGCGCGGCGCAATCGGCACGGTGGCGGCCAGTTGGGTGATGAGACCGTTAAGGGTTTCCAGCACCAGGCTGCGCAGTTCTTCCTGGCGCTCCGGATTGCGGGCGTAATCGATGCGGCTGATCACGTCAGCTCCCCGGCGAACCTGCAGATTGTAGGAAGTCTGGGTGGCCAGCAGCGAGCCGTCATCCAGATCGATCAGTTGCGCCGCTACGGTGGTGGTTCCGATATCGACGGCCAGGCCGAATGAGCGTTCGGCATTGTGGCCTGCCCGCACTTCGCGAACCCGCAATCCCGAGGCAGTTTCTTCGACGCCGACGGTAATTGCGCCATTGGCGGCCCGAACCGCTTCGGCCAACTGCCGCAGCACGCCGAGCTCGCTGGTGATGGGAGCCGCTCCGCCGTTGCGGCTCAATTCGCGGGTAAGCCGGGTCCAATCGCTGTAGTGTTCCTCGATGGAAGCAGGCGGCACCGTGAGCCGCTGCCGGCGGTAGAGCGGCGCCAGGTGTTCGCGGTCCGGCAGCAAAGCCGGATCGATCAGGGAGTGGCTGTCGCCCAGCACGCGCGCTCCGGCCTGCGAGCGATCGGGCAAATGTACCACAATGTCAGACACGACTTTGGTCTGGCAGGCCAGAACCGATTTATCGCGCCCTTCGACTTCTACCGAGCACAACCCGCACGAACCCTCGCCTCCACAGGGCAATTCGAGGTCGAGGATGCCGGCGCGCAACGCTGCCTCGTGGATCAGCGTTCCGGCCGGCACCTCGGCCACAACATTGGCGGGCTGAAAACGAACCGAGGCCATGGTTTTACCGTGCGGCTTGTATCTTCATGAAGGAGCCCAGGTCCGAGGCTTCTCCAGGGCCAACCAGCACTTCCCAGCCCGGCAGGCCTTCCTCGATTTCACCGCTAATCTGGGAGACATAGCCGGGAATGATAATGCGATGTTTTCCCTGCTCTGCCAGGCCGCTGGCTTTGACCGCGTTAGCAACTTTTTCACCCGAGAACTTGCCCGCGGCCCATCCCGTCAGCACGCTCATGCCTTCGGTGTCGACCACCAGCAGGTTCGCCGGAATACCCGAGTTTTCGATTTCGCCCGAGACCAGGAAGTAGGTCAGGGAGAAGTTGGTGGTGACCAGCACGGGAGAATCTTTCCCGATTTCGCCGATGGGGTAGACCTTGGGATCGACCTGAATCGGTTTCTGCGGATCGGTATAGATGTTCTGCCGCAACATCATCAGCGGCAGCAGGACTTCCAGCTTGATGCGGTCGAGCACCACGATCGACCCGTACTTGCACAGGAAGGTCGAGGCATCGGCGACCACCGAGGCGTCGTCCGTCGCGGTGACGAAGTTGATGATGGGATAGCCCAGCGGCTCGAAGGAATTCTTCAAGCGCCGCCTTGCGCAGTGATGGTGTTGTACTGCAGCGTGGCTGCCGGATTGTCGGCCGGAAGGTCGAGCACGATGTCTTTCAGTCCCAGACCGGCCAGCTTGGTGGTGAGCGCCACCAGTTCGTCGATGGTAGCGGCACGCGCCACCAGAGGCGCGTTGTATTTCAGCGCCAGGGCGGCTACGGCGTCGGCGTTGGCCGGGGTAGCAGCATGAATCAAGGGCCGCTGTCCGGGCAACTCCTTCAGCGCAGCTTCCAGGGCTTCCAGGTTCGAGCTCCGCAGGATGATACCCATACCGGTGGAGCCGGCCGCGGTCTTGACCAGATCGACGAAGGGTTTGACCTCTTCGCTGAAGTTGTCGACCAGCACCAGGTTGACCCGCAACTCCTCGCCTACGCGTTCCAGGCAATAGTCGCGAACCCCGGCGATGCCGTGGCCACAATCGGTGAGCGGCTCGTTGTCGGCAAACGCGATGGCGATGGCCGTGGGGTGAACAAAGGTTTTATCGTGGCGGAACATCACCGTCTCGTTGCCGACCAGGACTTCCTTCTCAGGCGGTCCGATCTTGACCAGACGGATGGGCGGCTTGCTGGCCGCGCCAACAGTTTTGATGGCTTCTTCCGAAGCGTAGGGACAGGCCGCAAGTTCGGCGTTCTTGGCGGCCAGCTTCATGGCGAAGGCCATGCACGTGGGTACACCACACTCGCCGCAGTTAGTCTTGGGCAGCAGCTTGAAGATTTGTAAACCAGTCATTGCCATTTTGTGGTCACCTCACTTACCGCAGAACATCATTTCGTCGATCTTGCGCTTGAGGGTGCGAGCGGCCAGGGGATGGTAAACCACCACCAGATCCGCCCCGGCGTTCAGGTAACACGCCGACGTGGCTATTTCCAGCAGAGCTTCGCGCTCGTCTTCACTTCCCCACAGGGGGTAGTCGGCGCGCGGGGCCCGGCTTTCCTTCACCTTCGACACCTCAAAGCCGGTGTTGACGATCATGGGCATGGCCAGCATGGGATCGCCGGTAAAGGCCGAAGTCCGGATGCGTTCCATCACCGAGTAGGTGTACTCCAGACCGTAGCCCAGAGCGCCGGTCAAAGGATCGACGAGAATACGGTCGGCTTGAACGCCCATGGTGGTAAGCAGGATGTTGAGCTGCTTGCACATGTTGACGTCGATGGGCGTCTGCGCCACTACGCAATGGTTGTAAGCCATGACGGTGGCCGCGATGGTTTTGTAGTTGTCGGTTTCCACCCAGTTGAGCAGCAGGTTTTCTCCGGCAAAGGTGGAGGCGATGTGCTTCATCAGAGCGTTGTTCTTTTCGAAGTGGCTGCAGCCGGTAACGATCACCGGCACACCCACCGCGCCCAGAACGTCCTTCACGATGTCGCCGGCGGCTTCCGGCGACATGTCGCCATTGTCGGGATGACAGCTGGACAGACGGACGCTGATGATTTCGGCGCCCAGCTTCTCTACCAGATGGCGAGCCATGGCCTTCGGGTCCTTGAGCAGATCGCCGTAGGCGTTGCGCAAGATGTCCGGATAGGACTTCGGCGGACTGTCGAGCACTTCCATGGCAATCACGGGTTTGTGACCCACGTTGCCTTCGTAGTGGCGGAAGGGTAAAACCTCAGCCCCGCCCAGCACGACGGACGAGGTGCGGGTTCCGGACCCTCCGAGAGTGATCGTACGGACGGCGACATTGGCTTTGTCGGGAGCCACGGTCACGGCCGTCGGCAACGCGATCGCTGCCGAGGTGATGGGCCGTTCGACGCCTTCCGGCGGCGCGCCGGTTTTGGCGGGCCGTGGCGCCGGTTTGGGTTGGATTTCGACTGGCGTGGGAGCGGCGCCTGAGATCTGCGCCTCCAGTTCCGCCTCGGTGGGCAGGCAACTCGGACAAATGCCGGCGACCGGTGCGATAAGCGGGTGCGGCCGCAGCCAGCATGCCGGTTTGCATCAGCAGCATGTTGGCGCCGGCGTGCAGCAGGTGCATGGCAGTCGAAGCTTGCAGGACGGCCATCTGCTGCATGGGCGTCATTCCCGGCTGAATTTCTGTGGCCGGTGGCGCATTGCGCAGCTGTTCCAGCAGGGCGATGAGCGGTCCCACGCCGTCGCTGGCCGGAATCGCTCCAGCCGAAGGCGCCGCAGCCGGGGTCTTGGTCGCAGGTGGGGTTGTCCCCGCCGTGCTGGCGGCGATGGTTGTCGCCGGCGGCGCCGATGGGGTAGCCGGAGGTTCGGCCACGGCCACGGCCGTATCGGCCACCGTGGTGGTTGATCCACCTCCACCGGCGGCGGCAGCTTGTACGGCAACGCCGCGGGCGGCATCGACGGCAGCAGCTTCCTCTGACGGAGTGGTAATATCCCACATCGTCAGAGCCGGGTGGCTGACCTTCTCCATGAAAGCCTGCACCGACGTGATATCGGTTCCGTTGGTTTCATCGGCGATCAGGTCGGTGAAATTCTCGACGCCGAAGGTCTTGCCGCACTTTGTCGAGATCTTCCCGCAGAAAGTCCTTCAGGTCTTTCGGCATCCAGACAATGCGCTTGTGACCACCCTCAGCCGAGATGAACTTGCGGCTGGTGATGTAGGCTTTGCCCACGCCGACGAAACCCGGGACCTGCTGGCCGCCGCCGGCCGTGTTGGCCAGGGTGGAAAACTTCATGCCGGCAGGGGTTTCGCCCAGGTATTCGCGATTGACGATCATGACGCCGTTGACTTCCGGCATCAAGGCGACGATGGCCTCGAAGCATCCGCAACTGGTCATGGGGTCTTCCAGCAGCGAGTAGGCATTGAAGCGCGCTCAGCGTCTGCTTGGAATTGGCGTAACACGTAATCGTTGATGTTGGCCCACTGTCCGCGCACCGGATCGATGCACTCGCCTTTGATCAGCGGCTGATTGGGGCCGGTAGGATCGATCTCGTAAGCTGCCTTGCCGTCCAGCCAGTTGTAAGCGCCGCACAGTCCCAGCCGTTCCGGGGTGATGACGCAAACATGGTTGGGAGCGAAGCTCTGGCAGAGCAGGCAGGAGTAGAAGGTGTCAACGCTCTCGTCGGTCAGCGACTCCATGCGCGCGTTGCGGGCGCGGTAGGAGTGGCGGGCGATGTCGATGCGCTCGGTCACGTCTTTGACGTCGGTGAACAGCGTCACCTGAACCTTGTCGACGATGGCGGGATAGTCGTTGAGGAACTTGGCATGCAAGATCTCGCCCAGGTGGCGGATCTTGAAGCCTTTGTCCTTGGCCGCCTTGCTGATGCGGATCCAGTTGATGTCGCGCTGACCCATGTGCCAGATGCCTTCGGCGCCATTGATCAGGTGATGGATCTGGCGTTCCAGAATCGGCTCGAAGTCAGGCTGCATCTTGCGCCCGGCAACTTCCACCCAGATGCCGATAGGCAGTGCGGGCAGATCGGGGCTGGCTGCGTCGACTACGACATCGTCGATTTCCGGGCCGACCACGGTGATCTTGCCGTCTTCGACCTCGGTGATATCGAGCGTGGTGCAGTATTCGAAGCCCGGCGTCTTGTTGCCGCCGAATTCGACGTAGGTCTGCTCCTTGCGGATGCGCTCGCCTTCGAAGGCCGCGCCGAAGGCCACCGGAATCGGCACCTTGGCGACTTTGATCTTGCAGCCGCGAACTTCCAGGCACTTCTCCACGATGTGGTCGATGGGCACGTTGGAAACCACATGCTCGTAGGTACAAATGCCGGTCGGCAGGATTTGCGGGATGTCGGTATCGGCGATGGTGGGGAAACCGTAACTGATGGCTCCCGCGGCGGCGGCGTACTTCTCTTCCGTTACCTCACCCAGCGCCATAACGAAAGCGAAGGTGCGGTTCTTATTGTATTTAAGATTGCGTGCGTAATCGCCGGGCTTGACACCGCCGAAACTGAGGGCTACGCGATTGGCAAAGCCCAGAGCGTAGACCGCTGCCGAGATTTCTTTTCCGTAAGGAACCAGGCGGGTTTCCCAGCCCATTTCCACGCCAGCTTCCGCCAGTTGCTCGGAGAAAGACGTGCCGTGGCTGTGCCCCGCCATGAAGACATACAGGTTCTTCTCCTGCAATTCGCGGGCGATACGTACGGCGTCTTCCACTGTGGGAGCTGCGCCTACGATGGCCGCGAAGCCCGGAGCGGAGCCGTCGACAAACTCGACGCCACGCTCGCGGATGATGACGTCATTGGCTGCTCCCAGCCAGATGCCGTCGACCGGATTGGGCCCGATAAGATATTTGCAAGCCTCAATGATTTCGAAGGCAAACAGAGTGGCGATGCCCGAATCCAGGGTGCCACCCAGGTAAGGTAGCCAGATACTCTCGCTGGGCACGGCCGGTAGCAGCCGGTTGCACTCGTCGAGAATTTTCTGCATGTCCGAGAGCCGGTCGACCCGCTCGCCCAGCAGCGAGTAAATGACCGGCAGGGAGTAAGCGGTGTCTGGAAAGCCTACGGCACAATCGCTGCCTTTGGCCGCAATAGCCTTTGCCAGGATAGTCTTCCGCGTCGTGCACAATCTGGTGGGCGCCGCGGATCGCCGACGATGCGATTATTTTGCTCATTGCAGTTCGCGCCTCGATTTCATGTCGTACATCTTGCGTTCTTTTTGGGTATTGATATGGAGCGCATCGCGTTTCTTCTCGATGTGCGCCAGGATCTTGTCAGCCGCGATAACCGGATCAGGCTCCCATTCGAAGCGTCCACCGGTAATGTTTTCCATCTCGTTGCAGAGCAGGTCATGAACGTTCTTGCTGCCCTCGACGTAAAGCGGATGTCCGAGCACGACGTACAGACCGCTGGCCACAAAGTAATGGCCGATGGCGACTGCCTTCTCGCTCATCCACTCCGGCGCTGCGCCGGCGACGGGAAGATCGGAAAGGTCTTCGCCCAGCCCACCTTCGTGAACCAGATTGGTGCAGGCCATCAGGATGCGGCTGTTATCGACGCACGAGCCCATGTGCAGCACAGGAGGAATGCCGACCGCCTCGCAGACTTCGCGCAAGCTGGCGCCAGCCTGGGCCAGCGCGGCTTCCGGGGTCAGCAAGCCTGCCTTGGCGCAGGCGATCGCGGCGCATCCGGTTTGCAGGACCAGCACGTTGCGCTTGATCAGCTCCCGGGCCAGCGTGACGTGACCGTGATCGGAGACCACCTTGGGATTGCTGCAGCCGATGATGCCGGCCACGCCGCGAATGCGGCCATCGATGATGGCGTCATTCAACGGACGGAAGGTGCTTCTGAAACGCCCACCCAGCATGTGGAAGATGGTTTCGTTGGAGAAGCCGGCCACCAGTTCCATCGACTCGTCGGGAATGTGGACCCGTTCCTTGTCGCGATATTCGAAGTTGTCGATGGCCTTGCGAATCAGGTCGCAGGCCTGCTGATAACCGTCGCGCGAATCGAAGGTGATCTGCTCGGCTTCGGCAGTGTGCGCGATCTCGGAGGTCGACACCAGTTTGGTGTGGAAGCACTTGGAGACTTGCGCCAGCGAGGGCATCACGCACTGCACATCGATCACCATGACTTCGACCGCGCCGGTGAGGATGGCCAGCTCCTGTTGCAGGAAGTTGCCCACGATGGGCAGCCCGTGGCGCATCAGGACTTCGTTGGCGGTGCAGCAGATGCCAGCGACGTTGATTCCCTCGGCGCCCTTGGACTTGGCGTAGTCGAGCAGTTCCTGGTCTCCGGCGGCCACGGCCAGCATCTCTGACAATGTGGGCTCATGTCCGTGAACGATGATGTTGACTTTGTTTCCGGCCAGCACGCCCAGGTTCACCCGGCTGCGAACCGGTGTGGGAGTACCGAAGAGAATGTCTGACACTGTGGTAGCGATGGCCGAGCCTACCCAGCCGTCGGCCAGGCTGCACTGCAGTACCGGCCATGATCAGGTGGCGATAGTCGTGGTCGACGCCCATGTGGGTGCGATGCATCAGTTCGACAACCGCCGAGTCGATGCCGTGGGGATTGATGCGCAACTTGGTCCACAGCGCCTGGCGTTTTTCCGGCGCCAGCTTCAGCGTGGCATTCGGCTCTTCCGACCAGGAGAATTGGGTCAGGAAAAAGTCCGCCAGATCGTTGGCCAGGGCCAGGTCGTCTTTGCCTTCGCTGGGAATTTCGAAGAACTTTGCGGCTTCGTGCAGGCGGCCGGTATCGACGATCTTGTAATCGCCGCCCTTGCCTTGCGCCACCAGCTTCAGGGTGCGCGTCAGCATGCGGCCATGGTCGGAGTGAGCGGCGGTGCCGGCGGCAATCTCCCGCAGCAGGTTGCGCGCGGTAATGGTATCGGCGTCGGCGCCGCAGATGCCGAGGTGAGCTTTGGGGGTGATGCGGCAGGGACCCATGTGACACAGGCGGCAGCAAACGCCGTCGGTGCCGAACTTGCATTGCGGTTTTTGCAGCTCATAACGGTCGAAGACCGTAGTGATTTCGGCTGCACCGGCAATGCCGACCATATCAATGGTTGCCTGGTCTGACGAGACCGGCCCGCCAGAGGCTTTTCGACCCGTGGTCGCCATCAGTTTTTCTCCTGTTGGTCTTTGAACAGCTTGGCTAGTAATTCGTTCATGGCGATTCGCGCCAGAGAGTCTGACGGAATTGAGGAAACTGGCACGCCGTCGGCGTCGAGGGCGGCTACGTCCTGGTCCAGTGGAATGGCGGCGAGCAAGGGGAGGCCCGTTGCTTTAACAGCCTCGGCAATCGCTTCCGGCAGACATCCTCCAGGGACGCGATTGACGATCAGTCCGCGTTGTTTGGTGGGCAACGCAACTTCATCGGCCAGCGCCGAGATGCGTCCCGCGGTCCGAATTCCGCGTACCGTACAGTCGGAAACGATCAGCAGATAATCGACCGACAGCAAAGTGCGGCGGGAGATATGCTCCAGGCCGGCTTCGCTGTCGATGACGATGTTGCGATAATTGCGTGCCAGCTTATCCAGCACGTCGCGCAGCACATTGTTAGCGAAGCAATAGCAACCCTGGCCTTCGGGCCGGCCCATAACGATCAGGTCGTAGCCCTTCTGTTCGACCAGAGCTTCCTGCACCCGCAGGTCGAGAAATTCCTGCTTGGAAACGCCCTTCAGTTGGGTGGCTTCTTTGCGGGCGCTTTCGCGAATGCCGCCCACGGTGGCGCGATAGGGGATACCCATCGCCTCGTTCAGGTTTGCGTTGGAGTCGGCATCCACGGCCAGCACCGGCGATTCGCCATGCGTGGCCAGCCAACCCAGAGTGAGAGCCGACAGGGTTGTCTTCCCTACTCCGCCTTTTCCTGTCATTGCCAAAATCATGACTACCCATCCTCGGCGGTGGGTGGATGAGGAGGAGAATCAGGAGCGCGCCCGGCTCCGACGAATCATCCACCCACCGCGTTTGCTCTTAAGCGCTAGTGGCGGCCAGTGCGGGGGCGCCAATTTCTTTCCGCAGCTTGCCGCTGAGTTCATGCAGCGTTGTGAAAACCAGCTCGGCGTCAGCCACCGGCAGCGATCCGGTGCCGCACGACGGCGTAATGAACGACTGCCGGCAGATAAGCTGCGTATCCAACCCGGTAGCCTTGGCCAGCTTCTCGATCAATGCGCAGAATTTCTCCTTCAGCGAATCGGCCGTCTGGGCCTGGATCTTGGCGCTGTTGGTGGGAACGATTCCGACGGCCAGGTTCTTGCCGGCTTTCAGGTGGGCCTTGAAGTTGTCGGGATACAGCAGAATGGTTTCGCCGTAATCGAAAGCGTCAAAGTTAATGATGTCGACCCCGGCATCCATCAGGATCGGCCACTCGGTATTGCCGCAGCAGTGCACTCCGGCAATAGCTCCTTCACCGTGAACCGCGTCGACCACTTCACCCAGCTTGGCGACGGTATCGTCGCGGGTAACGCTGACATAGGTGGAGGAACCGAAAGCAGACAGGATCGGCTCGTCAACGAAGCAGATGACCTTCTCGGCGTAGGGCTGAAACTTGCGAATCTGCCAGCGGCATTTCATCGCCATGCCCTTGACCACGACGTCGACGAATTCCGGGTTGTAATAGATCGCCCGCTTTACCTCGTCGACAATGCTGAGGCCAACGCTGAGCGGGCCGGTGGTCTGCACTTTTACGAAGGGACGCTTGATGCCGGAAGCTTTGAGGGCCGTTTCCATGGCATAAATGCCTTTCGAAAAGTCCGGGGTGATGCGGAAAGCTTCCAGATCGTCAGCGCAGAATTTTTCGTAAAACTCCGCCAGGTCGGCGCTGGTATCGCCAGTGGTATCGAAGTACATGCGGCCCTTTTCCTGATCGAGGACCACACGCGGAATGCCTTCGCTGTACTGGATCTCCATTTGTTCGTGAAGCCCAAAGGCCGGCAGTTGCGGCCAGATCGGGGCGTTAGGAATGTTTTCTAGAACGACGTTGACGGCCTGCTGCGGATCTTTGTGGGGCAGGCTGCCGATGGCGGTGGCTAAACAGCAGGGCTCGACGCTCATAACACGCTCTCCTTCTCGGTGCAGAACGATTGCAGGGTTTTCTGAAGTGATTGAAACGGATTAAGTAAATCGGGATAACCCAGGTCGGCCAGTGCCAAACCTTGCCGGTCAGCCCGGGCTATGCGTACATCCAGGGGAATCGTGCCGAGCAGATGCTCGGCGCCAAACTCGGAGGCGATCCAGCGGCTGTCCTCTTCCGGATCGGCGGTTTTATTCAGTACGACGCCGAAGCGTCCGATACCCAGATCAGCGGACATCTGGCGGACCCGCTCGGCGGTCTCCACGCTGCGCTGGCCGGGCTCGACCACCACCATCATCAGGTCCACACCCATGGCAGTGCCGCGCCCCAGGTGCTCGATGCCGGCTTCCATGTCGAGGATGACGACCTCGCCGTGGCGCAGCACCAGATGCGTGACCAGGCTTTTCAGCAGGACACTTTCCGGACAGGCGCAGCCGCCGGCGGCGTGTTCCACCGCGCCCAGTACCAGCAGGTCGACTCCTTTGTACTGGATGGCGTATTTCTCAGCGATGTCGGAGACTTCGGGATTGATCTTGAACATCTGGCCGAACTGCTTGACTTTGGCGCCGGTGCGCTCTTCGATCAGCTTGCGTTCGGTGGAGATGGTGTGAATTTGGGAACGGAGGGCTGCAGGTAATCCGATGGCGGAGGCTAGATTGGCATCTGGGTCTGCGTCGACTGCTAACACCCGGTGCCCGTCCGCCGCATAGAGTCTAGCCAAGGTTCCGGCTACGGTGGACTTTCCGACTCCGCCTTTGCCTGATATTGCAAGTTTCATGGTTCGGGTCTCGATCGGGCAATGTGTATGCCTTGCGATTTTTTGCCGCGGCGTGATTTCGCGCCGGGTTTGTTGTGGTTTTCCTGATCGTGAATTACCTGCTCGACCGCCAGCATGGCAAAGCCGACAATTTCTTCCGACGAGCGCCGCGCCGCCAGCGGATTGCGTTGCTCGATGGCTTCGGTCAGTTTGCGGTACTCTTCCAGTTCCAGAGCAACCGAGGCCGGCAGCAGCAGTGTGTACGACAGGGCCACCCGGTAAGGATCGCGGACCGTAGCATTCAATTGCTGGAACAGCGGATTGTGCGAGGCAGCAACCACAGCGGAGTGATAGCGAAGTTCGGCGTCGATGGCGCCTTCCAGATCCTGGACCGCGAGAATTTGTAGCCGCAGTTCCAGACATTGCCGGATGAGAACAATCTCTTCCTGCGTGGCGCGCAGCGCCGCGAATCCGGCGGCAATGGGCTCGATGGCCAGACGCACTTCGCACAGGTCGCGCAAGAAACGCGGATCGGGCTTCAGTTCCGATTGCCAGCCAAGAATGTCGGGATCCAGCTGGTTCCAGTCCTGCCGGGGACGGGCGCGCGTGCCGGAGCGCGGACGCACCTGCACCATACCCTTGTTCTCCAGAACCTTGACGGCTTCGCGCAGAATGCTGCGGCTTACGCCCAGCTGCTTGCACAGCTCGCCTTCGTTGGGGAAAGAAATGAGTTCTGCGTTACGTTCGGCATTGATTACCTGCAAAGCCAGAGCGCGGGTGACGCGGGTATGCAGGCTTTCGATGGTTGCCAGCTGCGCGAACGGTGTGGCCGGTCCCTTCATCTCAGTCATATCATATGCTCAGTTTTGGAAGTGTCCAAAGCGAAAACCGAGGCGGTGACTACAAATTTCGCGGTTATTCCCGGAATGGGAATTAGCGTTCGATATGCTGTAGTGGCGCCTTTGCATTCGCTCCATCCATCCCCATAGACTGCGCGATTTTTGTCAAGAACAAAATCGGGAATCTTCATCGGAACTAGAGTCTGAAAGGGATCACACCCCTTGTTGCTCCCTGAACCCGCCGGCGTACTGGGGCGATGACATCAGCCATCATCGGCTGAATCAATTACATCTAATGAAGGTTTGGCTAACTCCAAGCCCAAAATGCGAAACGACAAGATGATCAATCGGCCCGGCTACAAAACATATATTTCGAATAAAGTTCCCCAAGTGACATTAGGGTTCTGGGTAGTCAAAATTCTGGCCACTACCCTGGGCGAAACCGGCGGCGACGCGCTCTCGATGACATTGAAGATCGGATATGCGGTCAGCAGCCTGATCCTGCTGGGATTCTTTTGCGTAACCCTGGCAGCACAGGTCCGATCCAGGCGATATCACCCGGCGTTTTACTGGACCGTAGTGGTGGCCACCACTACCGTGGGCACTACCACCTCCGACTACATTGATCGGACCCTGGGACTGGGTTACGTTAAGTCTTCGATCATGCTTTTCTGCGGAGTGCTCGCAGTTCTGCTCGTCTGGCATTACTCCACCGGTAAGATCGGGTTCGACCACATCACCACCCGCAAGGACGAAATTTTTTACTGGGTCGCGATCCTGGTTTCCAATACGCTTGGCACCGCGATTGGCGACTGTGTCGCCACCACGACAGGCCTCGGTTTTGAGCGGGGCGCCCTGCTTTTCGGCGGCCTGATCGCAGTTGTGGCGGGATTGCACTTCTTCACCGATCTGCCGGCCAGCCTGGTATTCTGGGCGGCTTACGTTCTCACCCGGCCTCTGGGAGCGACCCTGGGCGATACGCTCACCAAACCACATGCTGAAGGTGGGCTGGGGCTGGGCCGGATCACCTCTTCGCTGGCCATCGCAGTTGCTATGGTCATCCTGGTTGCTCTCACCTCACGCCGCAAAAGCGTTCCGGCGGTTGCCAGTACCTGAGCAAGCTTTCCTTTCGGCATGATGTGCGCTAAAACGAAAACCGCAGCGATAGCTGCTGCACTCGCGGAGTGGTGAGAGTTGCGCCATAGACGCCGAACGAGCCGCTGGTGGTAAGGTTCTGCAGCGAGTTGAGCGGGTTTACGTCGAAGCGAACGGAGTTGGTGACGTTGTACACGTCCCAGGCAAATTGCATTCCCCAGCGTTCGCTGAGCTTCCAGTTTTTCGCCAGACGGGCATCGATTCCGAAGTAGCCATCGCCGCGGAAGTTGTTACGCTGGCCGGCTTCACCGGGATAAGGATTTTGCATGCTGGCCAAGGCCTCGGCCGGATTGGCGAAAACGTTAGGAGCGCCGTTGGCGCCGATGTAGGTACCGGTCTGAATGGGAGCGGTCTGGATCATGTTGCTCTTCTCCAGCCAATTGGTTCCCCAGCCGGCACCGCTGATCACGCTGAACGGCAGTCCACTGCTCCAGCGGGCCACGCCCGACAGTTGCCAGCCACCGATAACGCGATCCCATCCTGTACCGGCGTGGCCAGCCAGCAATTTGCCTTTGCCGAACGGCAGGTCGGCCACCCAGCTGCCGGTAATCAGATGGCGAATGTCGTAATCGGAAGGGCCGTAGCTCAGCCCGGGATTCCAGGCATTCAAGATCGCGCTGAAACTGCTGCCCACGCTGCTGCCGGTGCTGGAGGAATACACGGTGCGCTCATCATCCGATCCCATATCGAGCGACTTGGCATAGGTGTAGCTGAGTTCCATCTGCATGCCGTGACGCATGGCATGGCGCAACGCCAACTGGCCGCCGTTGTAATTGCTGTCGCCGATGGAAGCCCAGGTATACATGCTGGCAAACTGCGTGGGCCAGAAGCGGCCGGTCTTGCCGCCGCATCCGGGGTAGCAGAGAATGTCGAGCGCGTAGAGCGCGCCGGTCTCATTGCCCAGGTTGTATTTCCAGATGGAGTTGTAGATATTCTGGGTCGCGCTCACGCCCGGCGTTGCCGCATCGGGAAACATGTCTTCGAAGTAGGGGATGGCAGCGACGCTGGTTTGTCCGGCATAGCCGTCCTTGGAAAGCTGGGTTGCAGCGGAGAAATAATCCTGCCCCGACTTGGGATCGACCAGATCCAGAGGCTGCGCCAGGTCGATCTGCTGCAATTGGTGACGGCCGAATCGTCCCAGGTACGCCGCTTCCAGCACGAATCCCGAGGGAAGCTCGCGCTGCCAGGAAACGTTCACCACGTGGGAGTACGGAGTCTGCATGTTGCTATCGATGCCGTGCGTGATGGCGAAGCCAGTTGTCAGCGGGTCGGTGGGTGAAAGCGCCGGATAGCTGACCGACTGTGCCGGCGAGCCTGTCAGGTCAGGAATGTCGTGCGATCCGGTGTAACGCGGCGAAGTGTCAGGCGTCAGGACATTGGTGGGATTGGTGATGCTGTCGCTCAATCCGTAGGAACCATACTGATCGAACAGGTTGACCATGCTTTCGCCGAAGTGGTCGTAGTACTTGGCGTAACCGGCGCGCAGCACGCTGGTGCCGCCGCTGCCCAACAGCTTACGCCAGAACCCTGGTCCCACATTGGGGGAGTAAGCGAAAGAGAAGTGGGGCGCGATATCGGCTTTGGGCATCGGCCAGTAGGGGGCCAGTCCGCGCGCCTGGCCGGAAGGCGCAAACGAAATGTAGGGCTGCACGCTGTTGCCCAGGGCAGCTTCGGCTCCGCGGGTCTCAAACCACTGATACATATTCGTGGTGGGCTGCACCTGCTGGCCGTTGACCTCGTACGGAGTCTGCAGCAAGGTGTGCCGCAAGTCCGTAGTTGATGGTCAGGTTGGGCAGAATGCGCCAGGAGTCCTGCGCGTAGTACTCGAATTCGTTGTTCTTGAAATCGCGATCGATCATGGCTCCCGGCGGCAGCAGCGCCCCAGTTAGCCCGTTGGCCGAAACGCGATAGTTCGATTGCTGGGTCACATAATCGAGCAGGCCGGCCAGGTTGGTCATCGAGTAGTTATAGGAGCCGGCAAAACTGTTATCGACCGCGGGAAATCCAAACACGGTGGGATCGAAACTTCCGCCCACGCCCACGATGCCGGCATCGACCAGCGCGTAGGAATTGGTTACCGCGGAGTTGTACGACAGGGCATTGCTCTGGTTCTGATTGTGAATCAGACGATAGTTGGCGCCGAACTGAACCGTGTGGCGCGAGTGCGTCCAGGTGAGGTCATCAACCAGATTTTGTACCGGCACATCGACGATGGTGGTTCGAGTCTGGGCGTCGATGGTGCTCATGCCGTAGAAATTCGCGTACGATCCCTGCCCGATGCCGTAGCTGGCGTAGCCCTGGCGGATATAGCTGTAACGCAGGCTGTTCATCAGCGTGGTAGAGATGGCGGAGTTTAGACCCACGGCCAGTCCCTTGCTGTCGCCTGAGTTGGTGGAGCTGGCCGGCTGCCCGGGAAACTGCGGCACACCCAGCGCGCTGTCATTCTGCAGATTGCCGCGAATAAATAACCAGTTGCGGTTGGATAGCGCGTAATCAACCCGGGTGATGTAGGTATTTAGCGTCGCCGGCGCGGGCGCTGACCAAGTATAGGAAGCGGTATTCAAACCATCGCCGGCGGAATATCCGTTGGGCAGCGGATATTGTTTGAACGCTGCAAGCGAGTAAGGGTCAACGCCCGGTCCCCAGGGGCAGGTGCCGGTGCCGCTGCAGTTCGGGTCCATCGAGGCGATCTGCGCTGCGTTCAAGGTGACGACCTGCGTGGCCCCGTTGGTGCGTGCTGGGATACTTGATTTCGCCGGCGCGCAGCGACGCGGTGGGCACAATCATCGTCACCTGCTGGTTTTCGTTGATCTTCTCGCCTTCGTAGGTGGTGAAGAAGAACAGCTTGTTCTTCTTGATGGCGCCGCCGAGTGATCCGCCGTAAGCATTGCGATCGAGGCTCGCCGGGAACGTTAGGCAGTCCTTGCGACAATTCCGCCTGCTTGTTGAACCAATCGTTGGCCGGAGTAATCAGATCTCGCGTGCGGCCGTAGAGGCTGCCGTGAAAGTCGTTGGTGCCGCTCTTGGTGGCAATGTTGATTTGCGCGCCCGACGAGCGGCCGGTGTCGGCGTTGAAGCCGGAGGTGGTCACGCGAAACTCCTGCACCGAATCGAGGGTGGAGCGCAGCACTCCGGTAAAGGCATAGCCGCGTACCTGGTCGTTGTTGTCCAGACCATCCAGCGTGGAGTTGTTCTGATCGGAACGGGCCCCGGCGGCGCTGCCGCTGCGGCTGTCGTGACTCTGATCGTTGTGCAGGCCGAGATACAGAACTCCCGGCTGCAGGCTGAGCAGGTCGGGAATGTCGCCCTCGACCGGAAGCGCCTGAATGGTAGCGCTGTCAAACACGTCGCCCATGGTGGCGTCGGTGGAGTTCAGAGCAGGCGCCTGCCCGCTGACGCTGACGGTGGTGGCTGCGGCTTCCACTGGCAGCGAGAAATTAAGCGTGGCCGGCTGATTGATCATCAGCTCAATCGACTTGGATTGCGCGGCGAACCCGGCCGCAACGACCGCAACGGTATACGTTCCGGGAGGCAGCTGTTGAAACTGATAGGCGCCGCTGGCGTCGGCCGTGCGTTTCTGGGAGAAACCGTTGCTGCTGTTGAGCAGCGAAACTTGGGCGGAAGAGATTACCGCTCCGGAGGGGTCGGAGATGGTTCCTCGCAACGAGGTGGTGGGACTCTGCGCTACGGCAAATGTCGCAAGCCCCCAAAGCGCCGCGGTCAGCATGATTCGGGGCGCGAACATGAGGCGTGCGGTCACAACTAACTCCTTATCAGGCTTGCGCCCGGCCGCCGGCAGGCGGCGAGACGCAATATTGGGCCAGGTCTGACTGGCCCACGCAAAACGCGCGGGCTAGTACTTCAGGTTGCATAACTTCCGGGCACCGAGCCGGCGATCCATGCCGGTTCCGGGGTGAGCATGATGACGGAAGAAAAGTTTTCTGCCACCAGATTCAAATCGTGTACGGCGGCGATGATGGTGATGCCGCGCTGATTGAGCCGGCGCAGCAGGGCAATCAATTCAATCTGCCGGCCGACGTCGAGATGCTGCGTGGGCTCGTCGAGCAGCATCAGCTTGGATTGCTGCGCCAGGCCGATAGCGATCTTCACTCGCTGGCGTTCGCCGCCCGACAGCTGCGAGTAAGGCCGGTCGCGCAGTCTGACAATGTCAACTGCTTCCATCGCGTCTTCGATGGCCTCTTCATCCTGCGTCGTGCCCGCGCCGAACAGCGGCAGATACGGCACGCGGCCCTGGGCGACGATCTCTTCCACACGGAAGTTGAAGGGCAGCTCCAGCTCCTGCGGAACCAGAGCCACACAACGTGGGAGGTGCTGCCGCGTCCAGTTTGCCAGCGGCTTGCCTTGCAGCAGCACGTTTCCGGCGGTGGGCTGCAGCAATCGCGAAGCCAGCTTCAGCATGGTCGTCTTGCCCACGCCGTTGGGGCCGAGCAGCGCGACCATTTCCTGGGTCTCGATGCTGAAAGACAGGCGGTCCAGCAGCAGACGCGAGCCGCGCGAAAACGAGACATCCTGGAATTCGAGAATGGTGGAACTCATTGACCAGACTCCCGCGAGCGACGGTGTAAGAGATAGAGAAAAGCAGGACCGCCCAGGAACGCCGTGAACACGCCCACTGGAATTTCGGTGGGCGCGAATGCGGTGCGGGCCAGAGTGTCTGCCAGGATTAGGAAGGTTGCGCCGCCCAACGCGGCAGCAGGCAAAAGCCGAACGTGATTCGGGCCAATCAGGATGCGGAGAAAGTGCGGGACCAGCAGTCCCACAAATCCGATCAGGCCGCCCAGCGATACCGCGGCCGCAGTCAGCAGCGATCCCAGAATTACGGTAGCCACCCGAACCTGGCCCACATGCACGCCCAGCTGCGAGGCATACTCCTCGCCCAGCGCGAGAGTGTTCAACCGTCCCGCGACCGGCAGCGCCAAAGCGATGGCGACGATGGTGAGTGGCGCGATCAGGCCAAGCTGACTCCAGGCCGGAATGCCGAGTTGTCCATGCAGCCAGGCCGCCAGTACTCGCAGGCCGGAGCTGGAAGCTTCTTCACGCAACTCGAAAACGACGGTGGCCGAATTCAGCATCGTGCCGATGGCGAAACCGGCCAGCAGCAAGGTTTCCATGGCAAAGGCGCCGCTGGTGCGAGCCAGATACCACACCAGAATCATGGTGAGCACCGAACCGACAAAGGCTAATACCGCCGTGGCGCTGAATCCCGCAAAAGAGAGTGTGGGAATCAGAAAGATTCCAATCGCGCCGCCCAGAGCCGCGCCGCCCGAAGTTCCCAGCACAAACGGATCGGCCAGGGGATTGCGAAACAAGCCTTGAAACAAAACTCCGGTGGCCGACAGCGCCGCTCCCACCAGAGCAGCAGCCAGCACCCGTGGAAGGCGTAAAGCAAAAATGATTTCGCCCGCCTCGCCTGCTTTTGACGGATGCAGGAAGGCGTGGATCACCTCGCCTGCCGGGATGCGCACTGCTCCCAGACAGGTGGAAAAAACGATGGACAGCAGCAATGCAACCAGCAAGATGAGGTTGACCGTATTGGTCCGCGCTTTGCTTCCCTGTTTCGACCGACTCGGCAAGCCTGCCTCCGGCAGCTTAAGGCTGCTCTCGTGTTCTTCGACTTCGACCTGCTTTAACGCCACTGGCTCAGCCCATCCTGCGGGCACAGACGATAACTTCGGCCCGTGCTTCCCGTCTACTTCACGATATGTCTGGAGCCCGGTCAAGATATGTGTCCTTAGTCACTCATTGGTCGTCAGCCGTCACTTGACATCCGCATGCTGCGATGATCCGTTCGGCAAGCTCCACTTCCCTGCCTGGCGCCAAACCTGCCAGCAGGAGGTGTAATCGAACTTGGAAAAGTCGGCCGGACTATGTTGCAGTCCCGCCAGATCTCCCAGAAACGTGCGGATCACGCCGGCATGGGTCACAACCACGGCGCAGCCGCTTTGCACTTCGGCGGTAATGGCGTTCATCGCGTCCTGAATGCGCTGGCGAAAATCTGAAAAATGTTCGCCTCCGGGAGCTGGAACGGAAGGATAGAGATCGACCCACCGTTGCGCGTATTCAGGATCGCGCGCAACCACTTGATCCCAATCCAATCCCTCCCAGGCTCCCGAAGGCGAACTCACGGAGTGAACGAAGCAGTTTGAACCTGCAGATTGCAGCGCTGCGCGACGGATTCCGCCGTCTGGCGCGCGCGTTGCAGATCGCTGCTGAAAATATGGGTCAACGAATCAACGCTGAGCCGCTGATTCAGGTCAGATAGCTGGGCCAGACCTTGCGCGCTGAGCGGCGGATCGCTGTGGCCGCAGAAGCGTCCGGCCATATCCGTGTGCGCATGGCGTACCAGAATCAAAGTGCAACGTGCCGCCGGAGCTTGGGTAGTAGTGGCGGTTCATGCCCACACCCCGCAGACGTAAACCGCGATTTCGGCGAACTGGTTGGTCGCGCCAAAGCAGTCTCCGGTGATGCCGCCAATCTGCGAGCGGTAATACAAGCTGCTGAGCAGCGTGATCAGGCTCACCACCGCGATCGGCAACCAGAGCTTGCATGCGCAGCGCCCAGCCCACGATCAGAAATGCCAGCACGGTGCCGATGATCGCCGACGAGAGCGGAATCTTGTGGGCCAGCTTGGCTCCCAGGCCGTCGCTGCGTGCCGAGCCGACGAAAGCGCCCATGGGCAGCGTGGTCCAGCGGCACAGCACGTGAGCGCTCAGCAGGTAAAACGGGAAACCGCGCCACCGGCAAGGTAGAAAGCAGCGCCCAACGCGCCAGCAGCGACAAACAAATCGCCAGCGTGCCAAAGCTACCGATGCGGCTGTCGTGCATGATTTCCAGCATGCGCGGCTTGGTCCATCCGCCGCCCAGCGCGTCGGCCGTGTCGGCCAGCCCATCCTCATGAAAGCCGCCGGTGATGATGACCAGATAGGCGAGCACGGCCATGGCCACCACCGTCGCCGGCAAGTGCGAGCGCAATCCGCGCTCAATGCCGATCCCGCCGAGCGCGACCACGGCCCCGATCAGCGGAAAGAACTTGGCGCCGCCCAAGACCATGTCAGGCTCAAAGCGGAAGGCGGGCATGGGAATGCGCGTCATGAACTGCACTGCCGCCGCCAGTTGTCGCAGGGTCTTCACGCTTCGGTATGCCTCGCTGACGCCCGCCGAGCTGAAGGTAGCCATCTCGTTGTAGATCCGCACCGCCGACTCGATCAGCGGGAAGGTCAGCACCGCTCCGGTGCCTTCGCCCAGGCGCATATCCAGCTGCACCAGCGGCTTGAGTTGCATGTGACCGAGCAGCGCCCGATGTCCCGGCTCTTGAGAAAGGTGTCCGGCAAAGATTGCGCCGCGAGCGGCTAGGCGCAATCGCGCAAGCAACCGCCGCGCCCGCGGTACAGATGAAGCCGTCGATCACGATTCCGATACGCCGTGCCGCCGCGCCCAGGACCATGCCCGCAATCGCCGCAATTTCCAGACCGCCGACACAGGCCAGCACATCGATGGCGTCGGGTTTGGTGCTGGGGAAATCTCCGAAATGAAAGCGTAGGGCTTTGTCGATGATCTGGGCCTTCAACAAACGCCGCTGATCGTCAACCCCGGTGCCTCGACCGGTCAGCTCAGCAACCGGCCGCCCGGTAAGAGCGGCAGTAATGGCGGTTGCGGCGCTGGTGTTGCCGATGCCCATCTCGCCCAGCGCGATCAGAGTGCGGCCTTGCGCGCTGGCTTCGGCGGCAAGATCAATGCCGACTTGCAGCGCTGCGTTCAGCTCGGCTTCCGACATGGCCGCTTCGCGGGCGAAGTTGCGAGTTCCACGGCGCACCTTGCGATGCACCAGCCCCGCTACGCCCTCGAAGTCGCCGTCCACTCCGACATCGACTACCACAATGTCAGACTGCACCTGGCGCGACAGAACATTAATCGCCGCTCCTCCATGCAGGAAGTTGTGCACCATCTGCTGGGTCACTTCCCGGGGATAGGCGCTGACGCCCTCGTCGGTAATGCCATGATCGGCGGCAAAGACGTACACCGCCTTGTGCGCAATGCGCGGAACTTCTTCTTCCCGCCAGGCGACATACTGCGCCGCGACTTCTTCCAGCTGACCCAGACTGCCCAGCGGTTTGGTCAGGCAGTCCAGGTGTTGCTGCGCTTTTTGCCGGCGCTGATTGTCGATCCCGCGAATGCAGGAGACAACGCTCTGCACCGCCGGATTCAGCTTGACGGACGTTTTCAGTTCAGCTTCCACGACTCGCCTCCGAAAGTAAGTTTGATTCCTGACCGGATGGTGAACGGAAGCGCCGGATATCCGTACACTTCCTGATAATGCTGGTTCAAAACGTTCGACAGCGAGCTGTAGAGACTGAGGTACTTTTTGAGTCTGATAGCTGCCGTACAAATCAACTTTCTGGTAAGCAGCGTCGAGATTGCGATTGGGCAGCAGCAGGGTATTGCCGAAATCGGTATCGGTGAGGAAGGTGCTGTCGTCGCGGCGGGAAACGAATGTTCCCATGGCTGAAACGAACCAGCGGTGGCTGTTCCACGTCACTCCGGCAAATCCGGTGTTGGGTGCGATGCGGAATGGCCGCGCTCCGACCAGCGGCGAGTACGCCCCGATCAGAACGTTGGGAAACAACGGATTGATGGCCGGCGACAGAGCGCTGCTGGCGAATGATTGCTGCACCACAGCGTCGGTATAGGTCCAGCCGCCGCGCACCATCAGCTTGCGGTTGATCTGATATTGGAAGCTCACTTCCGCGCCTTGCGCGCGATAGTCGAGGGTGTTAACCGAGGCTCCAAAGATGCCTTGCGCCTGGGCGACTTCCTCGGGCACTCCCAGTGTGGTCAGGTACTGCGAGTCGACGAATTCAGCTTGATTGGTGAATTCATTGTGGAAGTAGGTCACGGCCAGTTGAGCCTTGCCGTCGAACAATTGCTGCTGGACTCCTCCGTCATAAGTGCGCGAGTTCTCGGCCAGGAAGGGTTGAATGTGATACTGCGCAATCAACTGCGGGCCGTTGGGAACCATTGCGGTGTTGCTCAGCAGGTTATAAAGCGAGTTGTTCTGGTAGTAGATGCTGGGCTCTTTGATGCCCTTGGCAAAGTTGAAGGTCAGGCGAGTGCCGCTAAAGATGCCGCTGTTGCCGGGACGAACCAGGTAATAGGCCAGCGAAGCGCGCGGCGTGCCGGCCACACCGAAGACTGCGTTGTTCTCGATGCCTCCGCCTAACGTATAAAACAGCCGGCTCCAGAGTCCGCCCTGGATTTCCATCAGGTAGCTGAAATTGTTGCGGTCGGTCGATTCCAGTCCTTCGTAGCCGTTATAGGTGAAGCCGGTTTCATTGGTGTAATTGAAGGCGAACAGCGCAGTCAGCTTTTCGTTGAAGCGGTAATCAGTCTGGGCATAAACGTAATTCGTGTTGGTCAAGTACGACGACGGCTGGGGGTAAACGCCGGCGTACTGAAAGATGGCCTGCCCCGGGGCGGCAAGTGAAGGCTGAACTTGCGCTACCGCTGCTGGCGTGATGGTGTATCCGTTGGCGCCAACCTGATTGACCGGCGCTCCCAGGTAATACGAAGGATATCCCAGGCCGTAGGGATCGAAAGGAATTCCGGTCGGCGACCACTCGGTGTAGTCCGAACGCAGGCGAACTCCGCCATAGCGCACCAGGTTATGCCAGCGGTCGGTGGCATGGTTATCCAGCGTAACGCCGAACATGGTGTTCCACTGATTGTCTGAGGCATCGTCGGGAATGCCATAAGCGGCAATCTGATTGGCCGAGTTGTATCCGGTTACCGCCCGTTCCACGGTGGCCCGCAGAAAAGTGTTCGGGGCAAGCTGAAATCCCAGGTTGCCCAGGTAGACGTCGCGATGGAACTGGCTGTCAGGCTCGCTGTTCTGCGTGCCGTATCCGGAGTAGCCACTGAAATAATCCAGCCGCTTCCAGTACCCGCCAACGCTGCCATCTTCGTGATAAGTGCCAAACGTTCCGCCGTCGGCGCCGAAGGTGAACAGCGGCAACGGCGTGTCACCATGCTGCGAAGTAATGCTGACCACGCTGGCCAGAGCGTCGGAACCATACAGCGCGCTATTGGGGCCGCGCTGGAATTCAACCCGCTCCAGCCCATCGGCTTGCAGATAAGAGAAATCAACATTGCCGCCGACATCGTTGATGGGAATACCGTCGACCAGCACTTTGTTGGCATCGCTGGGACCACCGCGCACATAGAGTGCGGTCAGAGCGCCCATCTGTCCGCTTTGCGTGGTTTGCCCGCCCACCTGATCGCGCAGCGAGCCTTGCAGATCGATCCGCGTACCTAGATCCGTCGCAGGAATGACACTGATCGAGGTTCCAGTCTGCGCCTCCGGCGTTTCCAGCCCGGTTGCGGTGACTACGATGTTTTGTGCGACCACCGACGGCGAGAGAGTGAGGCTGACGTCTACGCCATGCCCCGGCTCGGCGAAAACCTCCTGGCTGGTGGAAGCGGCGAAAGTCTTGGCTTCGGCCCGCACGGAATAGCGGCCGGATTGCTCAATCTTGAATTGGAATTTACCCGCGGAGTCGGTAGTAGCTTTATGAAGATCTTTGCCGTCCTGCATTAGAACGACAGTGGCTCCGGGGATGACGGCGCCTAAAGAATCGGCAACCGTACCGGATAGGGCCGGATCAGCCGACCAGGCTGGCACAGAAATCGCCAGCAGTAGAAGAGCGGTAAGAAGGCGTTGCATGACTTCCCCCTCGGAAGCGTCTTAGGTTTCTCACAGGGCCGGTCTCCTGACTCAGGACTGAACTGTCACCTTCCCGCTGGGCGCAGTGGTTGTCGACAGTTCGTAGTTCGTCCTTTACAGTTGCGGGGCAGTGGCGGAGTTTCACCGCGCTTCCCGTACACCCTGTGAATTCAGTTGTTGTCGTCCATGCCATCTCAATGAGATTGCACGGCATGTATCTGCCGGGCTAAATCCTCCAGGCCATCAAATGCGATCGGGGCGGCGATCTGGATGCGGTCATCGGCGATAATCACCCGGCCGTTGCGCACCGCCTCCAGCGAACTCCAGCCCGCGCGTTGTTGCATCTCCTTAAAATTGACCGGACCGCCCTTCATCAGCAGGATGTAATCCGGCTTGCGGGGCAAAATGGTTTCCACATTCATGTGCAGCCAGTCCTGGGCCAGATCGTCGGTCACCGACTTGCCCCCGGCGGCCGAAATCATCTCGGTAATGAAAGCGTTTCTGCCGGCGGTAATGAACGGGTCCATCGAGAGCACCAGCAGCACCGTCGGCTTGTCCTTGCTGGTGGATTGGGCGCGAACTTTGCTCTCGCGTGCTCGCAGGCTGGCAACCAGCGTGGTCGCTTCGCGTTCCCGTCCCATGATGCGGCCCACCAACTCGACCGTGCGGTAGATATTGGAAAGATTGCCGGTGTTGAATTCAAACACCGGAATTCCCAGCCGCTGCAGCCCCTGAATGGTGTCCGCACCATTGAACTCGGGCAGCGCCAGCACCATGTCGGGGTGCAAGGCCACGATCTTTTCCAGCGAAGGTCCCACCACGGCGCCAACGCTGGGTTTCTCATGAGCGGCTTCATGCGGATAGACGGTGTAATTCGTAATGCCGACCAGATCGCCTTGCGCTCCCAGCGCATAAACCGTATTGGTCAGGCTGGGCGACAGACTCACTACTCGATGAACTTGATCGGGCACCGCGACCGAGCGCCCGGCATCATCACGCTCCAGATGCGAAGCCCACGCGCAAGAGCTCAACGCCAGCAACAGAGGGATGAACCAGCAGAGTCTTCTCATCGCATCGCCTCCTGTGCCACCTTGGCCTGGCGGCAGCGCCGGGTAAATTGTGCTGCTGCTTCCGGACTGCCCGCAAAGCTGAGGTGAACGTAGCTGGCCAGCACGCTTCCTGCGGAGTAGCCTTCGTGCTCCTGCGTACCTGAAAGCGACCGCCGGGTGTGGTATTGACGTCTCAGCTCACCGGCATGGGTTACGCGCGAGTAGTGAAAGCTGTGTCCGCGCAGCCGCGCCCCGCGCACACCTATCAGGCAATCTTCCTGCACCTGAACTTCGGTGTAGCCGAACCCGTCGAGGTGATTCAGCATCTCGACCGAAAGCGGCAGAACCGAAGCCATGGCATGACGGCATCCATCCAGCGTCTGCAACTCTTCGGCGAGATACATCAAGCCGCCGCATTCGGCATAAACCGGATGCCCAGCGGCGGCAAACTTGCGAACCGAATCCAGGAACGAATGATTTTGCGCAAGCTCCCCGGCGAAGACCTCGGGATAGCCGCCGCCCAGATAGAGCCCATCGAGATTGGCAGGCAACGCCGCATCCGACATCGGGCTGACGTCTACCAGTTCGGCGCCCGCCGCACGCAACGCGTCTAGAGAAGACTGATAGTAGAAAGAAAAAGCGCGGTCTTTTGCGATACCGACATGCACCCGGCCGTTGTGCTCACCGGAGTTGTGGGAGGAAATTTCTTCCGGCTGTTCGTCCCTGGCGCTGATGTCGCAGCCAGCCAGCAGGCGATCCAATTCGATATGGCTCTCGACCGCCCGGATCAGCAGCCCGACTTGTTCGGCGTTCCAGGTTTTCTCACCGGCGGTAACCAGGCCCAGATGCCGTTCCTGTAAGCCCAACTCCTGCAATTTCGGGAACCAGCCCAGGACCGGCACTCCAATGGGAGCAATCGCCTCACGGAGCAAATTCATATGCGACGCTCCGGCCGGTCCGTTCAAAACGACACCGAGCAACCGAATCTTCGGATCAAATTCTGCAAAGCCCTTCACGGTCGCCGCTACGCTGCGCGCCGCATTCGAGGCATCGACCACCAGCACAATCGGCAACTCCAACAGCTTGGCGATCTCGGCCGTACTGCCTTCGTCCGAACTTCCATTCACTCCATCGAACAGCCCCATGACGCCTTCGACCACGGCCACATCGGCGTCACGCATGGCTTTGCCGAAAATGGAGAGGTTGGTAGCGACCGGCAACATCCAGGTGTCGAGGTTGTAGGACGGGCGTCCGGCAAGAGCAGTGTGATGTGCCGGATCGATGTAGTCAGGGCCGCACTTGAACGGCTGAACTCTTAACCCGCGCGCCCGCAAAGCCGCCAGCAGCGCAGCCGTGATGGTAGTCTTTCCGACTCCAGAGGCGGTCCCGGCGATGACAAAGCCTTTCACGCCCGCGCCTCCACCGGCTGCTTGACGAACATCGGCAATCCGGCAACCATCAGAATCACTTCATCGGCGGCGGCAGCGATTCGCTGGTTCATTCCGCCCAGCAGGTCGCGGTAGGTGCGGCTCATCTCGTTGTCCGGCACGATTCCGCTGCCCACTTCGTTGGAAACCAGAATCACGCAGCCGGAGAAACCACGCAGCAACTCGGCCAGGCGATCAGCATGCGCCAGCACGCGCTCGCTGTTCGACGCTTCATGTTCCATTAGGTTGGCGGTCCAGACGGTCAGACAGTCGACCACGACGGTGTCGAAGCCGCTGCCACATTTCAGCAGAGCGTCTTCCAGAGCTATGGGAGCTTCGATTGTGGTCCAGGAGGCGGGACGGTCGGCACGATGCCTTGTGATGCGCTCGCGCATCTCGTCGTCACCAGCTTCGGCTGTCGCCAGAAAAGCTACGCGTTGGCCGCGTGTACCAAGTTCCTGCGCGTAACGGCTCTTCCCGCTGCGCACACCACCCAGCACGAGAATGATTCTTCGGCCCGCATCTTCAGACATACTTCATCCCGCGCACAAGTCGCATCTAGGACGGGAAAGCTCGTGCAACTAATTTCCAGAAGACCCTGGCAAGCAGGTCGTTCAAGATGCCGATTGACCCTCCCATCGAGGTCGGATCGGACGATAAGGTAAGCGTCTGGCCGGATTTCCTGACTTGCGCGTCTTCGGTTCTCGACCGCCTTCCCAGAGCCTTCGCTCCAGTGGCTTGCTTGGCCGGACCTACGCGTTTACAGTTGCGGGGCAGTGGCGGATTTTCACCGCGCTTCTCACTACCAGACACTCTGGTTATAGCTTTTCGACAGAGCCGCGTCAACTAATAATCATATGATCAGCGTACAACTTCCGGGCAGATTCCTGAATTGGGACAACTGAAATCAAAAGTTTTTCCTATGCCGTGGTGCCGTTTATCGCAGCAGTGCGGCCATGTGTTGTGAGCCCTGCGCGATGCCCAGCGACCAGTTCACCGCGTTGATGAAGACGTTGGGGAACAATCCGATGCCAACCGTTCCCACCGCGGTGATGGTCAGCGCCAGCCGCATCGATGGCCCCAGCCGCACCGGCTCCGCTTCGATGGGCTGCCGCATGAGCATGGCGTTGGCAATCCGCATGTAGTAATACATGCTGATGACGGCGTAGAGCACGGCCACCGAAGCCAGCACGTAGTGCCCGGTCTGGATCAGGCTGAGGAAGATGAAGTACTTGCCCCAGAAGCCTGCCAGTGGCGGAATTCCAGCCAGCGACAGCAGGAACACCAGCATCAGAAGAGCTTCTGCCGGAGCTTTGAAGTACAGCCCCGCGATGTCGTCAATCTCATCACCAATGATGTTGCGGCGGCGCAGCGAGGTGATCACCGCGAACGCGCCCAGGTTCATGAAGGTGTACACCAGCAGGTAAATCAGGATCGCCATGATGCCGGTGGAATTGGTACTGCCATCGCTGGCGATCAGTCCCAGCAGCATGTAGCCCACGTGCGCGATCGACGAGTAGGCCAGCAGCCGCTTCAGATTGGTCTGCGTCATCGCGGCTAGATTGCCGCCGGTCATGGTGGCGATGGCGACAAAGATCAGCATCGGTACATACAGCGAGCGCAGCGGATACAGTCCGAAGAGAAACACGCGCAGCAGCATGGCCCATCCGGCAGACTTCACCGCGACTGACATGAAGCCGGTAACGCTGGTGGGCGCGCCTTCATAAGCGTCGGGCGCCCATTGATGGAACGGCACCGCGGCAATCTTGAATAGCAATCCAGTCGTAGTAGTCAGCAGAGCAAAGATGACGATGGGATCGTTGGGACGCGTAACCAGGATCTGTTGCAAGCCCTGCGCGATGCCCGCCAGATTCGTGCTTCCGGTGAGTCCGTAGAAGAGCGAAAGGCCGTAGGCGAAAATTCCCGAGGAGAATGCGCCCAGCAGCAGATACTTCAATGCCGCTTCGTTGGAGCGCTTATCGCGCCGCAGAAATCCGACCAGCACGTAGGTCGAGATGGCCATCAGTTCGAGGCCGATGAAGATGAGGACGATGTCGTAGCCGGCGGCCATGCACATCATGCCCACGATGGAGAACAGCATCAGGGCATAAAACTCGCCGTGATTTTCGTGTTCGATCTCGAGATAGCGAATCGACATCAGGACCGCAATCGCCCCACCGGCCAGAAATAGGTAGAAGAAATAGAGTGCGAATGGATCGACCAGGAGCGATCCCATGAAGCCGGTGTCGACGAAAGACAGACCCTGCCGTTGCGCAACGTGATAGGCCCAGTGCAGCTTGGCCACCGCGGCGGCTGAAAAGGCCAGCCCAGCCAGCGCGGTATAAGCGTTGACCTGTTTCCACTCTTTAGGCAGAAAAAGGTCGATCATCAGGATGCCCAGCGCAAACAGCGTCAGCAGCAGCATGGGCAAGGCCAGCAGGTAGTCGGTGCTCGAAAAGTACTGTGTGAGCGAGGTGGTCACAAGATCCTCACTTGCCTTCGGCGGCGGGCGTCAAACTGTTGATTGCACCAGCCACCTTTATCGAATTGTCATCCCGAGCGGCGGCGACCTGCCGTTGGTCGCCGGAGCCGAGGGATCTGCGCTCCGCCGTGCGCAGGAAAGATGTGTATGGTGCTGCCGGCTGAAGCCGGCTCTGTTTCAAATGTCCTGCCCCGGACGCGACCTTGACAGGCCGCTCTTCCACCTTCGGCGTCTCGGGAACCTTCGTTGGTTCAGGAATTGCCGCGGGAATCTCTGACGGAGTTGATGGCTGCGTCGCCAGCACCGGCTTTTGCAGCCCCGGATAATCCGGTCGCACCGTCGCGACTAAATTATTCACCGGCGTGGAAAGAATCTGGAAGAACGGCTTGGGATACAGGCCGATCCAGAAGGCGATAATCACCAGCGGTATAAAAGTCGCCAGCTCGCGGCCCGAAAAGATCGAGCAGCTTCTCGTTCTTGGGATTCTCCACCTTGCCGAAGAACACGCGCTGATAGAGCCACAGCAGATACGCCGCGGCCAGAATCACTCCCGGCACCGCCCACGCGGCCCAAGCCTTGTTCTCCATGAACGTGCCTTGCAGGATGGTGAACTCGCCGACGAAGCCGTTGAGCAGCGGCAGCCCCATCGACGACATAAACATAATCAGGGTGATGGTGGCGTAGACCGGCATCACATTAGAGATGCCGCCATACTCGGTGATCTCGCGCGTATGCCGCCGCTCGTACAGAATGCCGACAATCAAGAACAGCGCACCGGTCGAGATGCCGTGGTTGATCTGCTGCAATACCGAGCCGCTCAGACCCAGCGGGTTACAAGCGAAGATTCCCAGGGTGCAGAATCCCAAGTGGCTGACTGACGAATACGCCACCAGCTTCTTCATGTCCTTCTGCATCAGCGACACCAGCGCGCCGTAGATGATGCCGATCAGCGAGAGCACAATCATCAACTCGCGGACCCAGGGCGTCATCGCCACCGCCGGGAAGAATGGCAGCGAGAAGCGGATCAGTCCATACGTTCCCATCTTCAGCAGAACGCCTGCCAGGATTACGGAGCCGGCGGTCGGCGCCTCGACGTGCGCGTCTGGCAGCCAGGTGTGGAATGGGAACATCGGCACCTTGATGGCGAAGCCAAGGAAGAACGCGAAGAACAGCCAGATAGCCGCGTGGCCGCCGATCTTCGGCGCCGTAGCGTAGAGATCGGGCAAGTAGAAGGTGTACACGCCGGTCAAGGTGTGGTGATGGAAGTACAGGAACAGGATGCCCAGCAGCATCAGCACCGAGCCGAACAGGGTGTACAGGAAAAACTTGATCGCCGCGTAAAGCTTGCGCGGGCCGCCCCAGATGCCGATCAGCAAGTACATCGGCACCAGCATGGCCTCCCAGAACACGAAGAACAGGAACATGTCATTGGCCATGAAGACGCCAAGCATGCCCGCCTGCAGCACCAGAAACCAGATGTAATACTCTTTCACCCGGTCCTGAATGGCGTTCCACGACGACAGGATCGAGATCGCGCCCAGCAGCGTGGTCAGCATGATCAGCAGGAACGAAATGCCGTCAATGCCAATGACATAGCCGGCACCGATCGAGGGGATCCAGTTGTTCGGCCGGCCTTCGACGAACTGGAAGCCGGCGCGCTCCTTCAGTGCCCAGAACCACGGAATCAGCGGCAGTGAAACGGCAAAGCCGAGGAAGGCAAAGATGTTGGCGATCCAGCGGATCGCGTCCTTGTTTTCCTTCGGCAGCAGCAGCAGGAGCGCGGCTCCCACCAGCGGCGTAAATAAGACGATCGAAAGAATATGGTTGTACATTTTCTATTTAGCTCTCAGCCTTCAGCTATCAGCCGTCAGCTTGTATGAACTCGTTTCGCGATGGCCGATCACGTTCGCTCTTCGCTGTTCGCCATTCGCTTTTCGCCAGAACAACAAATCTAGTTTGTCATCCTGAGCGAGGATCGCTTCTTTTGCGATCCGGAGTCGAAGGACCCCTATCGTTACATCGCGGCACTCTTGGCCTTTGTCATCCGGCCCGCATCTGCACGCGAAACACCGGTAGAGTGAACTCGCGGTCCGACTCCTTCTGCGTTGGAATGATCGGTAGAGCGAACCTTCAGGTTCGCGTCAACGCCGTCCCTTTTTATTACCAGGGGCTTTAGCCCCGCCGACGAATACGGATAATCCTGCGCTGTTTCTACCAATCCGCGACGCACGGGATTCTGGCGGATATATTCCGCGATCTCCGCAAATTCGTTGTCATCGCGCACCCGGCGGTCATAATAGCGTTGCTGCCAAACCTCCCGCATCACGATTCCATTTCACGAAGAGCATGGGAGAAGCCGCCCTTGATCAATTGAATCGCGCGGCTCAACTTCTGTTCGTCGCGCAGAGACAGCAATGACATGAATGTGATTCGGGCATGACGACGTATTCGTGTAGGTCGAACTCCCCAGCATCGCGATATTTGAAGAGCGTGGCCACCATGAGTTGTGCGACTTCTGTCCTCTGGAAGAGGTTCTGGTGCATGTGCGCGCAAATCGTGATGAAGTAGGTCGTCATAAATGCCGTGGGCTAAAGCCCCGATCTTTTACCTGTGCCTTTGACGCGAACCTGAAGGTTCGCTCTACCGATCTTTCCCTACGCGAACCTAGAGGTTCGCTCTACTGATTGTTCCTCAGGCGAACCTAGAGGCTCGTTCTACCGCTTGTTTCTCACCACTTGACCACGTAATAGCAAACAAATCCCACCAGTCCGGCGACCATCACCAGCGCGTACCACTGCACCAGGCCCCACTGCACCAGGCGCACCGGATACGACGCCAGCCGGGTCACAATGCCTACGCCGTTCACAAACAGGCCGTCGATAATCCACTTGTCCCACAGGTTCGACAGCGTGCCGCTCATGCGCGTGGTCCAGCCCGCGCCGTTCACCGCGCCATCGATTACCTCGGAATCAAACTTCCATAGCCCTTCGCCCAGACCCATCGCGCCCAGGCGCACATCTCCCACTTTTCTGCGCCCCGTAAAGACCCAGTCGTAGATCTCGTCGACGTAGTATTTGCGGAACAGCGTCTTGTACCAGCGCGGAGCGTAAACGTTGATCGGCTCCTTGTAGCCCTTGTCGGCATTCTTGTAAGCCCGCTGCGCCAGCCACCAGCCGACTACCGCCGCTCCAACCGAGGCGAACATCAATGCATATTCCAGCGGATCGGTGTGCTCGACTTGCTGCTCGCCGGCCGCCACCTGCGCGGCCTTGCCGCTTTCCTGCAGGACAACAGCCTCTTTGGCGAACACCGGCTCCAGAAATTTCTCGAAGCGGTTCGAGCCGCCCAGGCTGTGCGGCAATCCCAGGAAGCCTGCGCCGACCGAGCAGATCGCCAGAATCACCAGCGGCACCGTCATCGTTTTTGGCGACTCGTGAATGTGGTGCTCGACTTCGTGCTTCATGCGCGGCTTGCCGAAGAATGTCAGGTAGATCAGCCGGAACATGTAGAACGAAGTCATCAGCGCGGTGAGAAATGCGATGTACCACAGGTAACGATAAGCGCCGCCCTCGCGCGACCACGTCTCCCACAGGATGGCGTCCTTGGAGAAGAAGCCCGCGAAGCCGGGAATGCCGGAGATCGCCAGCGTCGCGATCAGCATGGTGCCGAACGTAGTTTTGATCTTCTTGTGCAGCGCGCCCATGTGCTGCATCTCCTGCTCGCCGCTCATGGCATGAATCACCGAGCCGGCTCCCAGGAACAGCAGCGCTTTGAAGAACGCGTGAGTGAAAACGTGGAAGACGCCGGCCGCGAATGCGCCAACTCCGAGCGCCAGGAACATGTATCCCAACTGCGACACGGTTGAGTAAGCCAGCACGCGCTTGATGTCGTTCTGCACCAGGCCAATCGTCGCGGCAAAAATCGCTGTCAGCGCGCCGATGATGGCTACTGTCTTCATCGCGTTAGGCGCCAGCACAAACAGCGCATTCGACCGCGCCACCATGTACACGCCTGCGGTGACCATGGTCGCCGCGTGGATCAGAGCCGACACGGGCGTTGGACCTTCCATCGCATCCGGCAGCCAGACGTACAGCGGAAATTGCGCCGACTTGCCGCAAGCGCCGACAAACAGCAGCAGGCAAGCGGCGGTGATCACCTTATCGCCGATCAGAAACTGTCCGCTCCGTGCCAGGTGATTGACCACGGTGTACTGCACCGAGCCGAAGTACCAGGCAATGGTGAACATGCCCAGCAGGAATCCGGCATCACCCACGCGGTTGACGATGAATGCTTTGTTCGCGGCGGTCGACGCCGAGTGTCGTTGAAAGTAGAAACCAATCAGCAGATACGAGCACAGACCCACGCCCTCCCAGCCCACAAACATCACCGCATAATTGTTGGCCAGGATCAGCGTCAGCATGGAAAACATGAACAGGTTCAGATAGCCGAAGAAGCGGTAGTATCCGCCTTCGTGCGCCATGTAGCCCATCGAATAAATGTGGATGAGCATGCCCACGCCGGTAACAAACAGCAGCCAGATCGACGACAGCGGATCGAGCAGGAAGCCGGCATCGGCGCGGAACTGAGCCGTGCGGCCGCCCTGCGTGATGTAGCCGATCGAGCTGTTGCCGGCGGCGTCGGCCGGTGTCGTGGCGCCGGTGCCGAGCCAGGTGTATAGCACTTTCTCAAAGGGCTTGCCAGGATTGGCGGCGGAGTAGCCGGTGTATTGCCAGACCGCACAGCAGGCCCACAGAAACGCCAGCACAATGACACCGACGCAGACGCCGTTCACCGCCTGCTTCGACAGCTTGCGTCCAAAGAAGAACATGCAAGCCGCACCGAAAGCGGGAAACAGCGGAATTAACCAGATGTGGTCTAGAAAGAACATGTATTAGCTCGTCTAGCAACTAGCGACTAGCAATTAGTAAAGTCCAGAGAACCAGTCGCGTTTGGCTCTCGCAGTGAGCAAGCTAGTTGCTAATTGCTAGTTGCTCGCAGCTTTCTTACCACTTCAGCAAATCCACTTCGTCCACGTTCACCGTCTCCTTATTACGGAAGAAGGCGATGATGATGCCCAGCCCGACCGCGGCTTCGGCCGCTGCATCGGTGATTACGAAGATGGCGAACACTTGCCCGTGCAATCCGTAGAGCCGCGAGAACGCCACCAGGTTCAGGTTCACCGCGTTCAGGATCAGCTCAATCGACATCAGGATGATGACCACGTTCCGCCGGGTCAGCACGCCAATGGTGCCGATCATGAACAGCGCCGCCGCAACAACCAGGTAATGCAATGTGGTGATCTCAGTCATAAATCAGTTCCCTGTCAGTTTTGTGTCAGGGCACGACTTTAGTCGTGCCGAAAAAGCGGTTAAGAGATCGGCTTTAGCCGCTGAGGCGCAGAGGCTAAAGCCCGCATACAGTCGGGCATCTTGCGGCACGGCTGAAGCCATGCCCTGACACAAACCAAAGTCAAAACGCGCTCGACTCACGATTAGCAATTCCTCAAATCCTCTTCTTCGCCATGACCACCGCGCCTACGATGGCCACCAGCAGCAGCAGCGAAGCAATCTCGAACGGAAACATGTACTGCCCATATAACGCCAGGCCGATCTGCTGCGTGTTGTCGCCCTCAAGCCCGCGATAGCCCTGATAGAACACCGAGGGAAAGGTTCCGCGTCCGGCGCGATACACAAAGAGCACCAAGCCGCCCAGCGCCAGCGCGCAATCGTTCCCACCAGCCATTGCTTATTGAACTGATACTCGCGAATGTTCTGCTCCAAATTCACCAGCATGATGACGAACAGGAACAGCACCATGATGCCGCCGGCGTAGAGCACGATCTGGACGCCAGCCACGAACGGCGCATACAGCATCAGGTAAAAGCCTGCCAGCGACAGCAGGGTCACGATCAGCGCCAGCGCCGCGTGTACCGGATTGCGCTGGGTGATCACCGCGATCGCCGACACGATGGCCAGCATCGCCAGAAAGTAAAAGAAGAACGTTGTCGCTACCGGCATCATTTTGCGTATTTCTCCGGTTCCTGCCCGCGCTCCAGCGCAGCCTGATCCAGCACCATGCCTTCGCGGCTGTAGAGCGCCATTTCGTAATCCTGGGTAAGCTCCAGCGCATCCGTCGAGCAGGCCTCAGCGCACAGGCCGCAGAACATGCAGCGGCTTAGGTCATAACTCCACGAGACCGGCTCTTTGCGCTTGGTCACCGGGTTGCGCTCGCCCTTCACCACAATCAACTTCTCGGGGCAAGCCAGCGCGCACAGGTTGCAAACGATGCACAGCGACTCGCCGGTGTCGGGGTTCGAATTCAGCCTCGGCTGGCCCCGGTAGCGCTCGAAGATCACTGGGCGCTCCAGCGGATATTGCTCAGTAATTGCTTCGCTTGGCGCCTGATAGTTAAACGTCACCTTGAGACCTTTAATCAGGTCGACCAGGAACAGTTTTTGCAGCAGCGGCTTCAGACTCATGGCAGTAGCCCCACAATCGCCGACGTGATTTGCGGCATCAGTCCCCACAGCGCAGTCGCGATCAGGACGGCCAAGCCGGTCGGCAGCAGTACCTTCCAACCCACTTTCATGAGCTGGTCAAAGCGGTAGCGCGGAAACGTTCCCCGATACCAGATGTACATGTACATGAAGAAGGCGACCTTGACGACGAACCAGTAAATGTCCTGCACCCGCTCGCGCACCGGCGTGATCAGCAGCACCAGTCCGATGAAGCCCAGCAGCAATCCGAATATTCCCAGGCCGACAGTCTGAATCTTCATCTGCGGAATCTTGGGCATCCGTACCGTTCCCAGCAGGCAGAGGCAGGCGAGCACGAACAAGGTCAGCGCCGGAAAGAGCGAGAACGCCGTGTTCCAGGTCGAGCCGCTCAGCCAATTTGGAAAAGGCCGCATCCAGCCGCCGAGCCACAACGTCACCGCGATCGACGAGACCGCCAGCATCGCCGCGTATTCCGCCAGGAAGAACAGTGACCAGCGAAAGCCGCTGTACTCGGTATGAAAGCCGGCGACCAACTCAGACTCGGCTTCGGGCAGATCGAATGGCGCGCGATTGGTTTCCGCGACCATGGCGATGGCAAACACGCCGAACGCCAGAAATCCCAGCGGGAAGAACTTGAAGATGAACCAGGTATGTTGCGCAGCTTGCGACTCGACAATGCCGATCATGCTCAGCGTGCCCGTGCCGGTCTGCAGACTGGTCATCAGCACGGCGCAAACAATCGCCAGTCCCATGGCAATTTCGTAGGAAACCATCTGCGCGCTCGAGCGCAGCGAGCCCATCAGCGGATAATGCGAGTTCGACGACCAGCCCGCCATGATGATGCCCAGCACGCCCAGCGACGAAACGCCCAGCATGAACAGAATGCCGATATTCATGTCGGTCACGGCATGGGTGCGGCCGAAGGGCACGACCAGAAACGTGGTGAACGCGGTCATGGTCACGACGACCGGCGCGCTCCAGAACACCAGCTTGTCGGCGTCCTGGGGAATGATGTCTTCCTTGATGAGCAGCTTGAGGGCGTCGGCGAAGGGTTGCAGCAATCCGTGTGGACCCACGCGCATGGGGCCGAGCCGAATCTGCATGTGAGCCAGAATCTTGCGCTCCAGCCAATTCATGGCGATCACGGCCAGCGAAATTCCGACCGTGATCAGCAGGATGTAAATGGTCGCCCAGAAAATGCTGCCGGCCTCGCCCGGGGTCGTACTCGAACTCATGTATTTTGTGATGGCATCAAGCATTGTTTGTGTCCGGGGCTAAAGCCCCTCGTTCTTTGTGACTGCTTTGACGCGAGCCTAAAGGCTCGCTCTACCGACCTTGCCGCTCGCCGGTCGGCTTACCAGGGAAATATTCGGTAGAGCCAGCCTTCAGGCTGGCGTCTCCGCCGTCCTTCTTGTATTGAGCCGGCTTTAGCCGGCGGCACAGGTCGGGGCTAAAGCCCCTTGGTCTTGGGCGTCGCCGTAACGCGAACCTGAAGGTTCGCTCTACCGATCCTTCCAACGCGAACCTCCGGCGGCCCACCGCGTATCCCCTCACCGGTCCACCTCCCCGAGCACGATGTCGAGGGTGCCGATCACCGCGACTACGTCGGCGATCAGCAGGCCGCGCACCATCTTGTCGAGGGCTTGCAAATTGACGAACGACGGCGGCCGCACGCGCACGCGATAGGGCTGCGTGGAGCCGTCGCTCACGATGAAATATCCCAGCTCGCCTTTAGGCGCTTCGATGGAGTGATAAATCTCGCCCACCGGCGGCTTGATCACTTTCGGCACCTTGGCCATGATCGGCCCTTGCGGCAAGCCTTCCACCGCCTGGCGAATGATGCGTACCGACTGGCGCATCTCCTCGATGCGCACCAGGTACCGGTCGTAGGTGTCGCCGTTCAGCCCGGTCGGGATATCGAAATCGAAATTCTTGTAGCACTCGTACGGTTGGGCCTTGCGCAAGTCCCACTTCACGCCGCTGGCCCGCAGCACCGGGCCGGTTACGCCCAACGCGATGCAGTCTTCCGGATTCAAAATGCCAACGCCCTTGGTGCGCCGCACCCAGATGCGATTGGTGGTCAGCAGCTCTTCGTACTCGTCGAGCTTGGGGACAAATGCGTCGCAGAACTTGTTGCAATCCTGCTCGAAGCCGTCATAGGCCTCGTAGATGCAGCCGCCGATGCGAAACGCATGCGTGGTCAGGCGGGCGCCACAATATTTCTCGAAAATCTTCAGGATCTCTTCGCGATCGCGGAAGCAATAGAACAGCGGGGTCAGCGCGCCGATATCGAGCGCGTGCGTGCCCAGCCAAACCTGGTGGCTGGCGATGCGGCACAGTTCTGTCAGGATGACGCGAATGTATTGCGCGCGCGGAGGCGCTTCGGCGTTCAACAGCTTCTCAACCGCCTCGCAGTAGCCCAGTCCGTTGGAGACCGCCGCGACGTAGTCCATGCGATCGACGTAAGGGTTGAACATCGCGTAAGTGCGGTTCTCGCCGATCTTCTCTACCCCGCGATGCAGGTAGCCGATGACGCACTCGGTGCCCAGAACTTTTTCGCCATCCAACTTGAGGATGACGCGCAATACACCGTGCGTCGACGGATGCTGAGGCCCCATGTTGAGCACGATTTCGTTGGCATCAAGAAACGTTTCGTCCTTGGTATCGAGGTCGAGATAATCCATGGTCCCCGAGTCACGCCGCTCTTGCGCTTCGGTTGAGAGGTAGTCGGTGCGCGTGGAATCGCTCATTGTCCACTCTCGATGCCCAGGTTGATCTTCACCCACTCCTGGTCCTGCTGCAGAATCGGATAATCCTTGCGCAGCGGATGGCCCGTCCAGCCGTCGGGCATGAGAATGCGTTTCAGGTCCGGATGTCCGTCGAACACGATGCCGAACATGTCATAGACCTCGCGCTCCAGCCAGTTGGCCGTCTCCCAGATGCTGACTGCAGTGCGCACATGGTCGCCATCTTTGATTTGCGCCTTGATGCGCACTCGCTCGTTGTGATGGAACGAGTAAAGAACGTAGAGGATGTCGAACTGCTCTTCCCGCTTGGGATAATGAACCGCAGTTATGTCAACGCAGTAGTCGAAGAGTTCGTCATTGCGCATGCTCAGCAGAATTTCGTAAACGATCGTGCTGTCGACAACCAGATACTTCTGCCCCAGATAGGTACTGGCTTCCTTGATTCCCGATCCGTACTGGCTGCGAAGCCGCGTGGAAAGATCGGAATCCCAGGGCTCCGGCTTAGGCCCTTCGGGTTTGGGAGCAGGTTTGGCGGCCGGGGGTGCGGCAGGCTTGGCGGCCGCCGGAGTTGCAGCTTTCTCGCCGGTCGCGGGAGTTGCAGCCTTTTCGTGAGTTGCAGGAGCCGCGGGAGTCGCAGGTTTTTCAGCCGGAGCCGCTGTGGTTGGCTCAGCCGGCTTTACTGCCGCTTCTGATGTTGCCGCCGGAACCGATGGCGGCGTTGATGCTTCTAAGTTCCCCGCCGGCCTTGGAGCCGCGCTTGCCGAAGCGTCCCCAGCCTGCCCCGGTTGCGGGGTGGTCGAGGACTTCGATTCGGGCAAGACTGGATTCGGATCTTTGGTCTCTTCGGGCATTGCCATGCCTCTCTTCTCTTCGCTTCCCGCTCAATGCGACCCTTTACTTGTAGCAGCTTGAGCGGGTCAGGTTCTGGGGCGATAGTCACGTCGCGCTGTGATGGTGGTCACATCGTTGCTCAAACCGGCAGCGGTGCCCGGGATAGTGCGGCGCTTCTGCAACGCGCCAGTGCGTACCTACCTAAGAAAACCCTTGCCGCCGGTTCGAAGCCGACTCCGGCAATCTTGCTCGGGTAGTGCGGCGCTTCAGCGCCGCGTTACCGCCATCTGTTCAAACTCAGGCTTTAGCCTCTCGGGTACCTCGTCCAGAGGATGCGATGTATTGGCAGACGAATATGGATACTCCCGTGCCACTTGCACAAGCGCCCGGCGCACCGGATTCTCGTGAATATAGTGCCTCATCCGGCCATATTCGACATCATCCCGCACCCGATGCTCGTAATAGCTCGGCTGCCACACCGCCTTCAATTTGAGCCCACCCTGGCCCAGCGCATGGGAAAATCCGCCCTTGACCAGCTGCACCGCCCGTCCGATGGCGTGCTCGTCATCAGTAGATACAAGCAGGTGAATGTGATTGGGCATAACCACGAATTCATGGACCAGGAATTCGCCGGCATCGCGATAATGAAACAGGGTGGTCAGCAGCAGGTCGGCGGTCTCAGTTCTCTGGAACAGGTTCTGGTGCATGTAGGCGGAGGCCGTGATGAAATAAGTCTTGGTCATGGAAAATCGGGGCTAAAGCCCCAAAAAATATTGAGGAAGGGCCGTTGACGCGGCGCTAAAGCGCCGCACTACCCGAGCCCGAATGGGGTCGATTCGTTGTGCGCGCCATGCAATACCACTACACCCATTCCAACGCGCCTTTTTTCCATATCCAGATGTATCCCACGATCAGGATACCGAGAAAAATCATCATCTCCAGCAATCCGAACAGACCCAGCAGCTTGAACTGCACCGCCCAGGGAAACAGGAAGATGGTTTCCACGTCGAAGACGACGAACAGGATGGCGACAATATAGAAGCGCACGGTATAACGCCCGCGCGCGTTATCGAAGGGCGTGATGCCGCACTCATAGGGCATCAGCTTGGTTTTAAACGGGTTCTTCGGCCGGATCAACGCGCAAATCGCCACGGTTCCGGCGGCAACCAGAAAAGCTACCAGGGCGAAAATGAAGATAGGTACATAATTCTGCGGCATAAAATAAGCGTCTCGTAAGTCGCGGCAAATTGCGACGTAGTTATGAAGTCCGCGCCAATATACCGCCGTTCGACTCGCGATTCAATGACATGCGTCACAAATCCGCTCATCGCTTTTCGCTATTAGCTTTAGACAAGCCATCCGCTGTCAGCTCTCAGACGTCAGCTCATCCGTCCCGCCTGCGCCAGCAAAACCACTCCAATCACCGCCAGCCCGGCGTAAACATATTTCAAAAACGTTTCGCCTCGCAGGCGATGATTCACCACCTTACCCAGCAGGATGGCGGGCACCACAACCGGCAGCGACAGCAGAAAATAGTGCGTCACCGCCGGAACCCATAAGCCTTTCAGCCAATAGCCGATCATTCCGATGACGCTCGCCGGCAGAAAATATCCCTGCAGCGTGGCCCGAAACTGCTGCGCCGACCAGCGGCGCATCGCTCCATAAATCGCCAGCGGAGGGCCATTCATGCCATAGGCGCCGCCTAGCACTCCGGCGGCAAATCCGCAGCCCAGAAGCCAGGGCACGCTGTCGTTTTTGAGTTCTGGAGGCTTGTCGCCGATCAACGAATAGACTGAGAAGGCGATGATCACAACCGCTAACCCAGCCTTGACTATCCGCTGATGGCTGCTGGTCAGCAGCAGCAGACCGAGCGGGATGCCGAACAGCGTGGCGAAGATCAGCCAGCCCGTGCTGCGCATATGGACCCTGCGCCAGTCCTGGGCGACAACAACAAACGCGATGGTGATCGAAATCAGCACTGCCAGTGGAGCGGCAATCTCCAGAGGAATCCGCAGTACCAGCAGCGGAACCGCCAGCAGCGCTTCCCCGAATCCCAGGGCAGACCGAATCAGCGTAGCCACAAAGACCACCAGCAGCACGTACAGTGTCGTGCCATTCAGTCCTCCAGCGACCAACCCATGGAGGATGCTTTGCGCCAGTGATCCCACTTCATTATTCTAACTTTCGCTTCTGCTCTCACCTGATCAGCGGCCAGGCCAGCCCGCGCCACGATCATTCCTGATTAGGTGATAGGCTGATGGCGACCCGCTCCATAATCTGGGAACAGCTCCCTGACGCGTCTATGAAGATCCAGAAAGTCCGTGAACCGCGCTGGCCGGCGTTTATCGCGATGATAGCCGACGGGCTCATTTATTTCGCCTTGCCGGATCGCCTTTCCGTAGGTCCGCGGTGGCTGCTCTTCGCCATAATTTTTGCGCTGCTCATTCCGATCATCTTTTCATATCACCGGGGCCGCTACGACATCACGCGCAACCTCACGTTCGTCGCCATCGGCACGATCACGCTGGCGCTCATCGGCTCCCTCGGCCTGCTGATTGAAGGCCTGCCTCACCATAAGGACCCGCCCAAAACGCTTCTGATTTCGGCGGTCTTACTCTGGCTTACCAATGTGTTGGTGTTTGCGCTTTGGTACTGGAAGCTGGATGCCGGCGGCCCGCTGGGTCGCGACGAACCCGGCGGCATCGCCCGAAAGCTCGTTTCTTTTTCCCCAGATGATGCGCCAGTCGGAAGCCGACAACTCGTGGTCGCCCAATTTTCTGGATTATCTGTTTCTGGCCTTCAACACCAGCACCGCATTTTCTCCCACCGACACGGCAGTCCTGGCGCGCTGGGCCAAGGTGATGATGATGATGCAATCGCTGATTTCGCTTTTGATCATCGCCCTGCTAGCTGCGCGCGCGGTCAATGTGCTTTGAGCAACAGGATGTGACAGCGTCTGATCAGAGTCAACTATTCCGATCTTAACGCCTGCATCGGATCCAGCTTTGCCGCCCTTCTTGCCGGAACATAGCAGGCCAGCAAGGCAATCGCGCACAATATTCCAGCCACTGACGCGAAAGTCACAACATCCGTCGGCTTCACTCCAAACAGCATGCTCGACATGAGCCGCGTCAGCCCCAACGCTAAGACGACGCCAATGCCCACTCCCGGCAGACGTCATCCCGGCGCCATCGCGCAGCACCGCGCGCACCACGTCGCCTCTCTGGGCGCCTAGCGCCATGCGAATGCCGACCTCCCGGGTTCTTTGTCCCACAATGTAAGACAGCACGCCGTAAATGCCGATGCCGGCCAGCAACAGCGCGCCGGCCGCGAAGATCGAGAACAGCATCATGGCAAAGCGTTGCCGCGGAATGGTATCGGCGACCATCTGCTGCATCGGGTGCATTTCATCCACCACCATGTCGCTGTCGAGTTGCGTGAGCGCATGCCGAATGCTCGGAAACACCGATTCGGGATCCACTCCTTCGCGCACCCGGACGAAGGCCGTCACGCCCTGACCGACCACCGGCATCATCCGGTCTTGAAGTTGCTGGTAGGGCTCGTAGTATTCGGCCTCCACGTTGTTGGCCTCATCGGGCGCCAGGCCAAACTGCTTGACGTGCCCTATCACGCCCACAATCTCGTCCGTGCGCTCGCCGTCTGTGCTCTCGGGCGGGAAATACACATGCTTGCCGATCGGATTTTGGTCGCCAAAATAATGCTTGGCGAAGCTTTCGTCGACCACGATCACGCGCGAGCTGTGTTCGTTGTCGGCGTCCGTAAAGAAGCGCCCCCGAAGCAACGGGATGCGCATCAGCTTGAGATAATCCGGGTTGACTGCGTACCGCAATGCCATCGGAGCGTCGGCCACACGTGCCGTCCGGGTCATGCCATCTGCCCAGAATGGCTCCTCGTCGTCACTGATCATGGGGATAGCCCCCCAATCGAACGAAACGTTCTGTACCCCCGGAACTCCTCGCAGGGTCGTTTCCATCTGCCGGTAGGCCGCGCGAACCGTATCAGGCGACTGACGCGAGAGCGAGATTGAGGGCGCCATGTTGAAGGTAATCACGCCGCGTGGTTCGAAGCCGGGATCCACATTCCACAGCCGTACCAGCGTGCGGATCATCAGTCCTGCTCCCACCAGCAGCACCAGCGCCATGGCCATCTCCAGCGTGACAAAGGTCGCTTGCACGCGATGGCGCGCGCCCACCAGCGAGCGCCCACTTTGATTCAAAGTCGAGTTCACGTCGGTGCGCGCGCTTCGAAGCGCCGGCGTCAATCCAAAAATGACTCCCGCCAGCAGCGAGACCAGCACGGTGAAGAACAGCACACGACCGTCGAGCCCGACATTTTCGGCGCGCGGCAGCATGTCAGGAATCGCGGCCACCGCTGCCTTGGCTCCCCAGTAGGCCAACAGTAAGCCCAGCGCGCCGCCTGCGGCCGAAAGCGCCAGACTCTCGGTCAGCATCTGACGGACGAGCCGGCTTTGGCGCGCGCCCAGCGCCACTCGCACCGCGAACTCGCGTTGTCGCGAGGTCGCTCGCGCCATTTGCAGGTTGGCCACGTTCACGCAAGAGATGAGCAACACGAACAGGACCGCGCCCATCAGTACCCAGAGTACCGGTCGCACGTCGCCCACAATCTCGTCCTTCAGCGGAACGATGTTGGTCTTGATGCCGGCATCAACGTCGGGATAAGTCGGCTTCCAGCCCGTGATTCACCCGCTCCATGTCCTGCGCGGCCTGCGTCAGGGTCACGCCGGGGTTCAGCCGAGCGATAGCGTCCATGCCCCACGCCGCCTGGCGTTCGCGAAAGTGCGGGTCGCGGTATTCGCCAACCGCCGTGTAGATGTCGCCCGCCTGGAAGTTCCACTGACGCAACTGAAAGCTGGCCGGAATGATGCCGATAATCACCCGCGGCACTCCGTCCAGGACGATCACTTGTCCCACAACGTGGGGGTTGGAGGCGAACTTGCGCTTCCACAATCCTTCCGAAATCATCACTGTGGGATTTGCGCCCAGCCGGTCCTCGTCCGCGGTAAACGTGCGACCCAGCAGCGGTTTCACCCCAAGCATTTCGAAGAAGCCCGCCGACACCATTCGTCCGCTTAGGTTCTCGGGCTCGCCCGCTCCGGTTAGCTTGGCATTGCCATTGCGATAGGCCGCCATCGCCTCGAAGCTGCGGTTGTCGCGTTGCCAGTCGAGAAAGTTCAGATAAGAGATCGAGCCTCTGGTGAAGTGGGGCTTGTTGTGAAACAGAACCACCAGTCGATCGGAGTCGGGGTATGGCAGCGGATTGAGCAGCACGCCGTTGACTACGGAAAAAATGGTGGTGTTGGCGCCAATGCCTATCGCCAGCGTCAGTATCGCAATGATGGCAAAGCCCGGCGACTTCATCATCTGCCGGCCGGCATACTGCAGGTCCTGGAGCAAGGTCCGCATCAGTACTCCCTGGGTAAATCTATGAGATTGGATGCAATCTAAGCTCCAATTCGCTTCCACTAACCCATTACTTCACATCGACTTGCGCCTGTTCCTTCAGCCCGCAGAACGGCTTCCTGTTCAACCTCGGACGCCCTGTTCGAAAGCGGACAACAAAACAGCTCAAACAATTTCAAGTTGCCTCGCTAACCTATTCGGCATTTCACTTTCTGATACTCTGCAGGATTAGTCTTTCTCTTCGATTGGAGTTGCCTCGACCGATGTTCTCTCACAATTTGCGTTCGCTCGTTGTTCTCTTCCTCAGCTTGGTTCTTCCCTTCTACGTGACTGCTGCCGACAAATCAAAAACGAACTGCCGGGCAGCCTTCGTATGAACTCGCCGCAGCCGCAGCAGGAGACGCTGGACCTCAACATGTATCAGCGCATCCGCATTGAAGGCCTCGATCACTCGCATGTGATGGAGTACGCCTCTGCGCTCGATGACGGCATCGGACCGCGCCTTACCGGGTCGGCCAATGTGAAGCATGCCAACGAGTGGACCCGCGATCAGTTCACCGCCATGGGCTGCAGCAATGCCCACCTGGAAGATTGGGGCGAGTTCGGCATGGGCTGGCAACAGCTCAATACCTGGGTTCGCATGACCTCGCCCGACACGGCGGTCTTCATCGCGCAGGCCGCTCCGTGGTCTCCGTCGACCAACGGCGCGTATCAGCGGGCCGGCGGTCTGGATCGACGTCAACGACCCGAAGGACCTCGACCAATACAAGGGCAAGCTGGCGGGAAAGATCGTGCTCTTTGGCGCCATGCGAGACGTCCCGCCGGTCGAAAAGCCGCTCTGGGTGCGGCTGGATGACGCGGAACTCAAGAAGCTTACCGAGTACCCGGTCAAGCCGCGCAATCAGGACTTCCTGCAGACGTTCATGAAGCGTCTGGAACTGCGCCAGAAGATCGGAAAGTTTCTGGCCGATGAGCACGCGCTGGCGGTCATCACTCCCAGCCGCGACGGCCGCGATGGCGGTGGCTCGGGCGGCACCATCTTCGACGACAGCAACGCCGGCTTCGGCTGGGAAGTCTACAAGCGCGAAACCGCCAATCCGCTTCCGGTGGTGGTGATGGCCATCGAAAACTACGGACGCGTGTATCGCCTGCTGAAGGCGCACGTGCCGGTCACCGTGGAGATGAACGTCGACACCAAGTTCACCGGCGATCACGAACATGGCTACGACACCATCGCCGAAATTCCCGGCACCGATCCCAAGCTGAAGGACGAAGTCGTGATGGTAGGCGGCCATCTGGATTCCTGGGCCTCCGCGACCGGCGCGACCGATAACGGCGCAGGCACGGTCGTCGCCATGGAGGTGATGCGCATTCTCAACACGCTTCAGGTGAAGCCGCGCCGCACCATCCGCGTTGCCTTATGGACGGGCGAGGAGGAAGGCGAGTTCGGCTCCTACGGTTATGTGAAGCAGCACTTCGGCAACGTGCCGCTGTCGACGGCTCCCGACCAACTGAAGTTGCCGGAGTGGGTGCGCAAGCCGGGCGGCCCGATCCAGCTCAAGCCCGAGTATCAGAAGATTTCCGGCTACTTCAACCTCGACAACGGCAGCGGCAAGATTCGCGGTATCTACCTGCAGGAGAATGCTGCGATGGCGCTCGATCTTTGCCCAGTGGATGGAGCCGCTGAAAGACCTTGGCGTCACCACCATCACGCTGCGCAACACCGGCGGCACCGACCACGAAGCCTTCGACGGCATCGGCATTCCCGGATTCCAGTTCATCCAGGACCCGCTCGATTACGGATCGCGCGCGCATCACTCGAACATGGACACTTATGAGCGGCTTTCAGCGGAAGATCTTGCGCAGGCCGCCGTTGTGGAAGCCATTTTCGTCTACAACACTGCCATGCGCGACCAGATGTTGCCACGCAAGCCGTTCCCTCATCCTGAACTGGATGAGCAACTGAAAGCGCCGCTGAAAAACCTGATGCCTGGAGCTGAAGCGGCCGAGAAAGATTCCAAAGAGAAGGCGGACCAGACGCCGCCGCAGTGATCAGCTGCCGCTGCGGGACTTCGCATCGTCTGCCCTGCGCGCATCATCGAACCTGCAGCCTTCTCTTCCCAAGATGAGGTGGATACACTCCCAATGGCGCTAGCCGACTGGCCGGCAGCCCCGGTTTGGAGAACAGCATGGGCCGTCGCTTTGCAGAACTTGCCTTTACTCCGCTGGTGAAGCAGCAACAAGAGCAGCATGGCAGCCGTCGCCAGTATGCTCGTATGGAACAAATGGGCGAGGTCGATGAGCAGCTCGGCCCATACGAGCGCCAGTTTATCCAGGAAAGAGACGGCTTCTACATGGCGTCGGTCAGCGAGACGGGCTGGCCTTACATCCAGTTCCGCGGCGGAGCGAAAGGTTTTCTACACGTACTCGACGATCGCACTCTGGGCTTCGCCGACCTGCGCGGCAACAAACAATACATCAGCACGGGAAACCTTCAGCATGACGACCGCGTCGCCTTGTTTCTCATGGACTATCCCAGGCGGAGCCGGCTGAAGATCCTGGGTCGCGCGACCATACATGAAGGCGACGCAACCGCCGCAGATTTGATCGAAAAACTCCGTATGCCCGGCGAGAAGACTGTCCCCGAACGCGCGGTGACAATTCATGTCGAAGCCTTCGATTGGAACTGCCCCCAGCACATCACTCCGCGGTATACCGAAGAGGAGATGGGCGAGATTCTGGCTCCTATGCGGCGGCGCCTGGCTGCCCTGGAGGAAGAAAATGCGCGGCTGCGGGCTGCATCCGCTGCCCTGAAGACCTAGCCATTGGTTTCAGGGCGGATGGTTACACGGGATCAGTTTGAGCGCAGCCTGCCGTGGTCGAGGCTTTCGTCTATGACAGCTTGCGGCGCACAACGCCAGCGATGGCGAGGATGCCGGAACCGAACAGCATGATGCTGCTGGGCTCGGGAGTGGAGCCTGTCGTGCCGGTGGTACCGGTCGTACTGGTGGTGGCAGCACAATTGTTGATAACGTTGTCATCCAACGTTACAGCGCCATTCAGCGCGATGATTCGGCCACAATCATCGGTAGCACCGGTGTTCAGGGTGTCGCTCGCGCTGGCGATGAGGGTTCCCATGAAGGCAGTCGTAGTGCCCAGGGTTGCCGAGCTCCCGACCACCCAATAAATATTATCGTTCTGCCCGCTATTGATCCCCATCACCATCGAGGCGCTTGCAGTGGTAAGGGTGCTGCCTATCTGGAATACGACGCTCTGATTGCTTAAGCCCTCCCAATTGATCGTGAGCGCTCCGGTCAACTGCGCTGACGAGTTGAAGCTATAAACTCCTGGGGTAAGCTCCAGCCCCCCGAGGTTCTGCCCGGTTAAATTCTCGTTAGACGACAAACCCAGGAAGAAATTGTAGGCAGCCAAGGCATCAGTCTGAGCTTGCATCGCCACAGCATCTCCGTCGTATGTGGTTCCGTTCACGATGCCCGGCGGAAAGCCAGTGATGGAAGTACCGGGGTAAACGCCCAAGTCTCCGTCGATAACGGTGTCTCCGGTGTTGGTGACTGCCGAGGCGCCCAGAACGCCGAACATAGCTGCAGATCCGAGTTGAGCTTGAGCGGTGAGGGCGAATAGCGGCAGAACGAGAAAACACACGCGTGCAAGTTTCATGAAGTGGCTCCGCCTCGTTCCAATTGTGGGTCGAACTCCGGACGGCCCGCCGCTGGAAGGAGTGGCACAAGGGTGGCGGGGTCGCAGGCATTGGGAGCGTTGCCTGCCAGCGCTGTTACAGCAATTACATTGCCGCGCTAAACCCTTTAGGCTCCAACCAACTAGGTCTGATGCCGCACATTGTTGCACCAAAGTTCCAAGCCGTTTACCACCTGCGCCCCTTAATTGTCTGAGACTTAAGTAACTTCAAGCACGCTGCAAGAACTACACTTTTGGGGTCGAACTCGCTGTTTCTTCGATTAGCCCGCCACGTTTTCTATCGCCTCCACCACTTCGGGCGAGAGCATCACTTCCCTGCTGGCCAGGTCCTGCTTCATGTGCTCCGCGCTCGACGTCCCCGTCAGCGGCAGCATCCCAACACTCCGCGCAAAGGCAAAAATCACCTGCGCCGGAGTGACGCCACCCTTGGCAGCCAGCCCCGCGATCAGCGGATGATGCAGCATGTCCAGGTTTGCGGTGAGCAGCGAGAAGCCCTGATACACGATCTTCCGCTCGCGGCAGAAGCGGCGCACTTCGCGGTCCCAGCCCAGACGGGCGAAGCAACGATTCTGCACGAAGGCCGGAGCCTCTGTCTGGCCAGCAATCATGTGCTCAAGATGATGCAGCGAAACATTGCTGACGCCGAGAAAGCGCGCCCGCCCGGCATCGCGCTCCTGGCGCATCGCCTCCCAGACTTCGTCATCGAATTCGGTCCATCCGTTTCCCGAGGCAGGCCCATGCAGTACATAACTGTCGACGTAGTCCGTCCCCAGATGCTCCAGCGAACTCGCCATGGATTGCGCGACCTGCACGGCAAGACGGGCAGCAGGATCGTAGGGCAGTCGATGGTCTTGTCCCGGCCGATAGGTGAATTTTGTCTGCAGGAAAACGTCCGCGCGCGTCACGATGCCGGCGCGATAGGCAGCAGCCAGCGCCTCGCCCACTCCGGCTTCAAGGTAATGCCGCCGCTGATTGGCGGTGTCGATTCCGCGAAAGCCGGCGCGCAGCGCCAGTTCCACGAGAGCCGCAGTACGTTCTTCTTTCCAGGCTGTGCCATACAGAAAATCAGGGATGGGCGCGAACTGTTCGGGCATGACGCTATTCTGTCACGAAGCGTGTCCGGAATTCGCCGTTAGCTTTGCTACACTACGCCATCCAATGTCCGCGACCGCTGAAGCCGTTGCCGTCAAGCGCCCCCGCATCGAATCGGTCGACGTTTTGCGCGGCGTAATCATGATCATTATGGCGCTTGATCATGTGCGCGATTTCTTCGGTACCGGGGTAAATCCCACCAACCTCGCGGTCACCACCGTTCCATTGTTTTTCACGCGCTGGATCACGCATTTCTGCGCCCCGGTTTTCTTCCTGCTCACCGGTACCGGCGCCTATCTTTCGCTGCGCAGCAAATCCAAACGCGAGCTTTCGCGATTCCTCTTCACCCGCGGGCTGTGGCTCATCTTTCTGGAACTGGTGCCGCTGCGCATTTTTGGTTTCCAGTTCAACTTCGACTACCACCTCACCATGCTCTTCATCTTGTGGGGACTGGGCTGGGCGATGATCGTGCTTTCCGCGCTGGTGTATCTGCCCGCGAGCATCGTCACAGCTTTTGGCGTGGTGATGATCTGTACTCACAACCTGTTCGACTCGGTCACCTGGTCCAATCCGCTATGGACCATCCTGCACTCGCCCGGCATCGTCTTCGCGACACCACAGCACGCCATCTTCACCGCATATCCGCTAATCCCCTGGGTTGGGGTGACTGCCGCCGGCTATGGCCTGGGACAAATTTATAGCTGGCCATCCGAACGCCGAAAGCGCTTCCTGGTGCTTTTAGGTATCGCGCTGACCTTGGATTTCTTCGTGCTGCGCGGCATCAACCTTTATGGCGATCCAAGTCGCTGGGCCGTGCAAAAGTCGGCGGCCTTCACCGTGCTTTCGTTCCTCAACACCACTAAGTATCCACCGTCGCTGCTGTTCTTGCTGATGACGCTGGGCCCGGCCATGCTCTTCCTGTGGGCGGCGGACAGCGGCACTCCGCGATTGCTGCGGCCCGCTTTGGTCTACGGCAAAGTTCCGATGTTCTACTACGCTCTGCACATTCCGCTGATTCACCTGATTGCGTTGATCGTCTGCTACGCCCGCTACGGACACGTGTACTGGATGTTCCAGTCTCCCAGCCCAGCTCAGTTCCCAATCACTCCGCCGCCGGGATGGGGATTCTCTTTGCCGGTGATTTACCTGATCTGGATTTTGGTAGTCGTGATGCTGTATCCGCTCTGCCGCTGGTACGCCGCCCTGAAGCAGCGCCGCAGCGATGCCTGGCTTAGCTACCTGTGAAGGCTGCGCCGTGGAAAAACCCCGCCCGGGTTTATCCCGCGCTTGTGACGGTTCTGAAGAACCACGACATTTTCTACAGCGTATAGCCACCGTCGATGAGAAGGTCCGCGCCGGTAATATGGGCCGAGTCATCGCAGCTCAAGAAAACGATCGCCGAGGCGATCTCGTCGGGAAATGCCATTCGCTGGATCGAAGGCACTGCCGCGTCAACCCCGCCCAAGGCATTCCAGGCACCTTCCTCGCTGCCATGTTTTTCGATCAGCCCTTGCCAGAACGGCATTTTCTGCCACATCGGCGTGACCACGGCCGCGGGAGAAACACTGTTGACCCGGATTGCCGCGGGCTTGAACTCCAGTGCTGCCGTCTTCACCAACATCCGTAGCGCGGCTTTGCTGGTGCAATACGCACTCGCACCCGCAGCCGCCTTAACTCCCGAGGCCGAGCCCACCAGAACGATGGCGCCACCACTCTCGCACATCGCCTTGGCGCCGTATTTCACCGAGAGAAACGCGCCGTCCAGGTTCACATTCATCACCCTTCGCCAATCGTCGAGGCTGGTCTCTGCGATTGGTTTTGCCTCGGAAATACCAGCGCAGGCAACCAGCAAATCAAGACGGCCGATGCTCTCGGCCAGCCGTTCCCAATGCGCTTCTTGCGTGACATCGAGATGTACGCCCCGGCCGTAATCGTCGGCTTTCAGAGGTGACGCCGAATAGGTCAGGTCTGCTGCAATCACCTGAGCGCCCTCGCGCAGGAAAGCGGCAACCACCGCCCGGCCAATACCCGAAGCAGCTCCGGTTACAAGCGCTTTTTTGCCCGCCAGTCGCATCGCTCAATCATAGTGCGGGAGCGGATGATTCGGTTCACTATTAACTGCGCAAGCCATCAACGATATGCCTCGTCGATCTAATTGCGGTTGCGGTTGCGCCCGCACCGCATCAAGCGATTGCCGCACCCTCTATAATCAATCTTCTCCATCATTCTCCCTGCTCGATGCTGGGCGTCAGGAACCACTGTGGCACTTGATCAGAAGATTTACGAGTTACGCAAAGAAAAGCTGAAGCAGATTGAGGCGCTTGGGCAAGCCGCTTATCCCTATCGCTACGAAACCACCCACACCGTCCCTCAGGTGGTCGAGCAGTTCTCTTCCAAGACGGGCCCGGAGCTGGAATCGCCGCGCGTCAACGTCAGCGTCGCTGGACGACTCATGTCCATTCGCGTGCAGGGCAAGGCGGGCTTCGCGCATCTGCAACAAGCCGGGCAGCGGCTTCAGATCTATGTCCGGCTCGACGCCGTCGGCGAGAAGGCTTTCCAGCTTTACAAGCTGCTCGACCTGGGCGACTACATCGGGGTGAAGGGATATCTCTTCCGCACCCGCACGAACGAACTCACGGTCCACGTCGAGGAAATCACTTTCCTGGTGAAGGACCTGCTTCCCTTGCCCGAGAAGTGGCACGGCCTGCAGGACGTGGAGACGCGCTATCGCCGCCGCTACGTCGATCTCTCCATGAATCCCGAGGTGCGCGAGGTCTTCACCAAGCGCGCCAAGGTCGTGCAATCGATGCGGCGTTTCCTCGACCAGCGCGGCTTCGTCGAAGTCGAAACGCCGATGATGCATCGCCATCGCCGGCGGCGCGGTGGCCAAGCCGTTCACCACGCATCACAATGCGCTCGACATCGATCTCTACCTGCGCATTGCGCCCGAGTTGTACCTGAAGCGGCTGGTGGTCGGCGGCATGGACCGCGTCTACGAGATCAATCGCAACTTCCGCAATGAAGGCATCTCGACCCAGCACAATCCCGAGTTCACCATGCTGGAGTTCTACATGGCCTACGCCGATTATCGCGACATGATGGACTTCACCGCCGAGATGCTGGCGCAGGTGGCGCGCGATGTAAATGGCACGACGGTCGCGCACTTCAACGGGCACGAAGTCGACTTCGGCAACGTGCAGCGGCTGTCGATGCGCGAGGCCATCATCAAGTTCTGGCCAGAGAATGCGGGCGAGGCGCCAACCATGAGCGACTTCTCCAGTTCTGAACAGATCGCCGCCATGATCCGCCGCTACAATCAGGCGAATCCGCACATTCCGTACGATCCGGCCGCGCCCGACGGCAAAACGATTGCCGAGATCTTCGAGTTCGTCGCCGAGCCCCACCTCATTCAGCCGACATTTATCTACGATTTTCCGCTCGCCATCTCGCCCCTGTCGAAGAACAAGCGCGAGCCGGAAGAAAATGCCGACTGGGTCGAGCGCTTCGAAATCTTCGCCGGCGGCCTGGAGATTGGCAACGCCTTCAGCGAGCTGAACGATCCCGAAGAGCAGCGCCGCCGCTTCGAGCAGCAACTGGGCGAGCGCGCCCGAGGCGACGAAGAAGCGCACCAGATGGACGAAGACTACATTCGCGCGCTGTCGTACGGCCTGCCGCCGGCCGCCGGCGAAGGCGTGGGCATCGATCGCCTCACCATGCTGCTGACCGACTCGCGCTCCATTCGCGACGTGATTCTGTTCCCGCTGCTGCGACCCTTAAAGCGCGAAGAGGAAGAAGAAATTGAGAACACGGAGCAAGAGGCCCCGCCCAAATAAGGCCCAGGCCTTTGTCTGCCTCCTGAATCCCCAACAAAAAAGCCCCTCACGCGAGGGGCTGAAGAGTTGAGGAGAGGGTGGAGATAAGGCAAGGACGAAACTTATTTGGCCAGCAGTTCGCGCATGCGAAGCCGGGCCTGATGCAGTCCATTGCGCGAGCCATCTTCGGTAATGCTCAGCAAGCGCGCGATGCGGGCATGATCGTAGCCTTCCACGTCGTGCATCAGGAAAATCATTTTTTCGGTGTCGGGCAGCTGGACCACGGCGCGTTCCAGGTCAACCCGTAGCGTATTATTCCGCACAGAAATCACTTTGTCGCAGGCAGCACAATTCAGCGTCAGCGTGCCCAGCGACGTATATTCACGAAGTTCGGCCACCAGAGCCTGATCGATTTCCTCGGCGCTGGGTGCGGCGGAAAAACCAAACGCGCGGCAGAAGGTGTGGGTCATCAGTTCTTCCGCCGCCAATTCGTGGTCGGTCATCCAGAACGCCAGGGAATAGATCCGATGACGGTTTTGCTCATAGATCGCGCTCGAGCTTTCCACACTGGGCGGTAGAATAGCCGGCAGGTATGCGGCAAGACCTGACATCTTCGCTTCTTGAATACTGAGGTTCATGGACATCTCCCTTTTGAGGTTGCTTCGCTGTCTGATCTCAACACCTTAGTACTAAGCAATCGGTGTGCCCAACTTTCAAGCCGATCCCAAGAACGGCTCCATATGGCTGCTAAAGCATTGAAACGTAAGCGCTAGCTTCTGCAGTAGCTAAAATAGCGCAGGCGATATCGAGGCGGGTTGTCGTTCCAGTCTGGTGCGATTCGGGGGATGGATTAGCGTTCCGCTGCTCTAAGTTGGTATCCAGATACCAACTCGGCCGCTACGCAATATGTAATTTTTCCCGGGCCGCCACGGCGGGGGCAAAACGACATGGGGAAACACACTGTACGCAGAGTTCTCGCCTATCGTAAGTTTTAGGCATACATTGAGGTATACGTAGCTACAATCGAGCCCTTGACGGGTAGGGCGCTCAGTCATCGATTCACTTTCTGACTCTTGCCATGATCGACCGACGCATATTAGTGGTTGACGATGAAGATTCGATTCGGGATGTGATGTGCTCCATCCTGACTCAATCCGGATTTGCCTGCCAACCTGTCACCTCCGGACAAGACGCGCTGGAAATATTGCGTAACGACTGATGGGGTTTCCATCGTGCTCTCCGATCTGATTATGGAAGGCATGGATGGCCTTACTCTGCTGTCGCGCATGCAGCAGGACCATCCCGATATTCCCGTTGTCATGGTGACTGCGGTCCACGATATTTCGGTCGCGCTCGCGGCCATCCGCAATGGCGCCTACGATTACCTGTTGAAGCCTTTCGAGAAGGAACAATTGCTGGCCATGGTGCGTCGTGCCCTTGAAACGCGCCGTCTCAAGCTGGAGAACCTTGCTTATCAGACGAAGCTGGAGTCTCTGGTCTCAGCCCGCACCGAAATGCTGCATAAAGCTCTGGCCGATCTCGAGCGTTCGTATGACATCACGCTGGAGGCACTGGGAGACGCTCTCGATCTCAAAGACGCTGAGACCGAAGGCCACTCCACGCGGGTTACCGCATTCACCATGGCCATCGCTCGCGCCATGGAATTGCCCCAGGAACGAATTCGCATCATCGCGCGCGGCGCCTATCTGCACGACATCGGCAAAATGGCAATTCCCGATGCAATCCTGCGCAAACCCGGCCGACTGAGCCCGGAGGAACAGGCCATCATGCGCGAGCACGCCTTATTGGGCTATCAGATGTTGCGCAAAATACCTTTTCTGCAGGAAGCTTCCGACATCGTTTATTCGCATCAGGAGCGATACGACGGCAGCGGTTATCCGCGCGGTCTCAAAGGCGATCAAATTCCGCTGGGGGCGCGTATATTTGCCCTGGCAGACACCTTCGATGCGATGACCTCCGACCGCCCCTATCGCGCCGCTCAGTCGATTTCCTCCGGCCGGCGCGAGATCGAACGCAACTCGGGTAAACAGTTCGACCCCTTCGTGGTGAAGGTCTTCCTTTCCATTCCTGAAAACTTCTGGTTGGAGCTCAGGAATGAAATCCAGAATCAAAAATCGCAGCGACGCTACGGGGTTAAGACCGTCCGTGGATCAAATTGAATTTTCGAAGACTGGAACCGTCCTGCCACTACCGAAGGCCAGTAGAGAATTGAGTTATCGGATATGAGCACTGTCTTGTCGGACGCCGAGGTTCAGCAGGCTCTGCAACAATTGCCCGGCTGGAGAAAAAACGGTGACGCGATCGAGCGTGTCTTTCAGTTTGGCAGTTTTCTGCAAGCCATGGAGTTCGTGAACCACATCGCCGAGGCAGCCGAAGCCGTGAACCATCATCCTGACATTTTGATCAACTACAGCAGAGTAACTCTGACCCTGATTTCGCACGATTCCGGCGGAATTACCCAGCGCGACATCAGGATGGCAGGCAGAATCAACGAACTGGCGCCCGCCTCCTAGGCGCGGTCGTTACTAACGTGAATCCGGGCAGACTGGTCGCTCTACTCCTGGCTTAGTCCGGATCGCGAATCGAGCGACTCGGCAATCTGATTGAGGGCCGTCTGGATGCGGTCCAATTCGCCGTCGAGACTGTCATTCCATTCCAGCCACCGGTCAGGAGCTTCCTGGAATCTCTGCATGACCCCGCGAAGCGCACTCCGGCCGCGTTCGCTGAGCAGAAACGCGCCAATTCCTCCCAGTCCCAGGACGGTGATTGGCACATACCATCGGCGCATCGGAGCCTCCCCTTCCGACGCCTGCATAGAAAGTGGCGCCTAGCAGAAACCTACCTGCTTAGATTCAAGTTGACAACGTCTGGAATGACTCCGAACCCTGAAAAGTACATAGTAAGTTTGATTCCCGCCCGGCCTAGTCGACAGATTACAAAGCCGCAATCTACTTCGACGATGCGTGCTTCCCGTAATGGGAGTTCTCGCATTTTGCGGCGGGCAAAGTCGACAATCTGCTGCGGGGAAAGTTTCCATGGTGGCCAACCTTGCCTTCCCCGGCTTATCATTCGGCGCTAAAAGATGGCTGCATTTGGCTGACGGGGTGCGCCCGGCTTACTCTTACCTGTACGAGGCGTCTGAAAAGTATCATGCGAAAATCAATCAGCTTTTTGATCGCCACGCTGTTGGTCGCTGCCGCAACACCTCTGCTGGCGCAGGAACGCGCGGCTAGTCCTTTACCCAATACTATTTGGGTCGGAGCCGACGGCAAATTCGATTCCGATCCCGACACTGCGGTCGTGCAGTTCAATATTTCAGCCCAGGAAGACAAGCTGCAGGAGGCCACACAAAAAGCTACGCAGGCGGCTGAGCAGATTCGTCAACTCCTGCGCAGCAATGGACTCGATCCCAAGGATGCCCAGATCAGCCGCTTCACCACCCAGCCTGTCTACGATTACAAGAATCCGAAACGCAAACTCGTCGGCTATCGCGTCGACGCCAATATCAGTATCAAGCTCAAAGATTTTTCCAAGATAGGGCCGATCACCGAGGGGCTGTCGAACATGGAGGTAACGGATACCTCGATCAGTTATCTGCTCGATGACATTGACGCCGCGAAGATCAAGGCCGTGGAAGACGCCTTGCGTCGTACCCATGACGAGGCCAATGCTGTGGCCCGTTCCAGCGGCCGCACGCTGGGTGAGCTTTCCTACGCTTCGGTTGATACCTACGAGCAGGTGCCGGTACGTCCCATGATGGCGAAAGCCATGGGCATGTCGGCCGGTCCGGCCGCTGCGCCGGCGCCCCCTACCGCTGAGTTTGGCGCGGAGAAGATTACCGTCACGGCACACATTAATGCGTTGTATAACCTGAAATAGTCTTGGGCCGCGACTTTTGCGCCGCTCCCGCGTTCATGGGAACACGGGAGCTTGGGAGGAAGAATGAGAGCCTATGTCTTGATTGCCGCGGCATTAGCCGTGAGTACGGTTTCGATTTTGGGCGTGGCTCAGACCAGCGCCGACGTGCCGCATCTCACCCCGCGCACCACATCGGCTGCTTCCTCCCAGGCCAGCGCGAATGACCCTCCGCCGGCTCCGGTGCCGATCACTGTCGCTGCCGGCACCAAAATTCCGCTTACCCTGAAGCAAGGCGTAACCAGCAAGAACGCGCGCCCCGGCGATCCGGTTTATGCCCAGACTGCGTTTCCCATCACCCAGAACGATCAGATCGTTATTCCCGCCGGAACCTTCGTGCAAGGCGAAGTCCTTCGCGTGCTGCGTCCGGGACGGGTGAAGGGACGCGCTGAATTGCAAATGAGCTTCACTTCGATGATCTTCCCCAACGGATACACCATCCTGTTGCCGGGCGCGGTCCAGGGCACGCCCGGTTCGCCTGACACCAATATGAAAGGCAAGGAAGGAACCATCGAGGGCGGTAGCAGTAAGGGCAAAGACGCTGCGACCATTGCAGGGGCGACGATCCCGGGAGCGGGTATCGGCGCGATCGCCGACGGTGGAAAAGGCGCCGGGATTGGCGCCGGTGTCGGCGGGGTCATCGGACTGGCCACGGTGCTGCTGAGCCGCGGCCCTGAGATTCAGCTGGGTACTGGTTCTTCGATTGAGATGGTCCTGGAAAGCAATCTTGCCCTCGATCCGGCAAAGATGCACCGTCCCGCCAATGCTCAATAGATCAGATATTTCGCTCGCATCTCCATAAACTGGTCCAGCTTATCTTGCCAATCGGCGGCAATGCGATGCGGATCTTCGCCGGCCTGCAGCGCTTTAAACGCCGCCTGGTTCACCAATAGCTGGTTGATGTGGCTGATGTCGAAACCCATGGGGAAAAATTTGTGCAACGCTGCCGCCAGTTCTATGCCCAGCTCCGGCGCGTCCAACATGTCGCGATTCGTGACAATGATGCTGACCCCGGAACACAGCTGGCGGGCGTGCGGTCCTGAGGTCGGAGTAAACGTCGTGGGCACAAACCGCACGCCGGCGATATCGCGTCCGTTCAGATAGCCGGCAAGCTCTTTCGCGTCGACCCACGGAGCTCCCACCAGCCTGAAGGGACTGTCGGTACCGCGTCCCACGGAAACGTTAGTTCCTTCAATCAACGCCACTCCGGGATACAGCGCCGCCTGTTCCAGATCGCGAAGATTCGGCGACGGACTCACCCAGAATTGCCCGGTCGAGTCGAACCAGTCGCCTCGCATCCAGCCTCGCATCGGGATCACGGTCAGATCGGCGTCAATATGCTTTTCCTCGTTGAATAGCTTCGCCAACTCTCCCATGGTCATCCCGTGCCGCACCGGCAGCGAATAGTAGTTAACGAAACTCTCCTGTCCGGGATCGGAAACCGGTCCCTGAACATAGGCTCCCGTGATGGGATTAGGGCGATCGAGCACGATGATCGGCTTGTGCGCTTTGGCCGCGGCTTCCAGGAAATATCCCATGGTGGTTGCGTAGGTATAGAAGCGAGCGCCCACATCCTGCAGATCCACCACGAGCACATCCACATTCTTGATCACATTTGGCGATGGCCGGCGCTTGGCATCGGTATCGCCGTAAACGCTGTAAATAGGAACACCCGAGGCGCTGTCTTTGGAGTTAGCGATGTCGGCGCTGTCGGCCGTGCCCTGCACCCCGTGTTCGGGACTGAAGATGGCTGTCAGTTGCGCGCCCGGCACGCGTTCCAGCACGTCGATGGTGCGCCTGCCTTTGCTGTCAACCCCGGTCTGATTCGTCAGCAGCCCCAGGTGAGCGACGGGCACACTGGGAACCTTCAGCTGCTCAAACTGCCGCTCTTCCAGCACGTCGATTCCGGTCAGCACTTTGCCATTGCGAACCAGGATTCTGCGCGCTGCCATGGCGGTCTCGTTATATCCCGTGATACGGGCCACGCGCATCTTCTGTTGTTCGCTGGGATTGAGTTGCAGCGCCGCTGCCACTGCCGTCGCAACTTCTGTGCGCAGCGAGATCACATTGCCTTCCTTCAAATTCAGAGCGTTCGTCAGCAGAATGATGTAGGTGTTGGTGGTGGGATCGATCCACAGTGACGTACCGGTGAAACCAGTATGGCCGAACGAGCCTACCGGCAGCAGTTCTCCGCGATTGGAAGAAAATGGCGAGTCGATGTCCCAGCCCAGGCCCCGCACGTTGGGATAATTCGCCGGCTGCTGGGGCGTGGTCATTTTCTCGACAATGAGCGGCGACAGGATCGGCGCTCCGCCATCCAACAGCGTTTGCGCGAACTTCGCCACGTCATCGGCGTTGGAAAAGAGTCCGGCATTGCCGGCCACGCCACCCATCTGATGTGCGGTCGGGTCGTGCACCGTGCCGCGCACAACCTGCCCCGTGTGCTCGTCGCGCTGCGTGGGAGCGATGCGCGGCACCCACGTCTGCGGCGGATTAAACCGGGTCGAAGTCATCCCCAGCGGACCAAAAATGTAAGTCTGAGCGTACTGGTCCAGCGGCATGCCGCTGACCTTCTGCACCAATTCGCCCAACACGACGAAGCCAACATCGCTATATCGGAAGGTCGAGCCAGGCGGACTCTGCAAGGCTACGGCATTGACTCGGCTGTATCCTTCCTCCAGTCCGTTCCACGGCTGCTTCAAGTCAAGGTCCGCAGGCAATCCCGAGTAGTGCGTCAGCAACATGCGGATGGTGACTTCTTGCTTGCCATTCTGCGCGAAGTCGGGAATGTACTTCGCTACCGGATCGTTCAGCTTGATTTGACCCAACTGCTCCAGGCGCATCACGCAGGTCGTCGTCGCTATCACCTTGGTCAACGATGCCAGATCGAAAATCGTATCCGGCGTCATCGGCTCCGGCTTGGGTTCGACAACGCGATTGCCGAAGGCCTTGCGATAGACAAACATTCCGTTGTGACCGACCAGCAATACCCCTCCGGGCGCGTTACCGTTCTTTACTGCGTCCTTCAGCAGATCGTCCAGCGGAGCGAAGCGGTTTTGCACCTCTTTCGAAGCCATGGGAGCGGCGGGCGCTGTGGTTTGCGGAGGCGGAGACGGGTTGGCAGCAGGGGGATTTTGCCCGGCAGTAGGGCTGGATACAGCGCCGCCCTTCGACGGCGCAGGCTTTTGCGCAACAACGGGCGCAGTGACGATGATCAGCAGGCTAAGACACACCAGCGCAGCGGCTGGCCAGCGAAAACGCAGGCTCAATTGAACCGAGACCCTTCTGGCTACAGATTGTGCCCGCAGTTTTAGCAGGCAAGCTATTATAAGTTGCCGCGCATTAGGCTGCACGATGGCACGGAACCGAGAGGTCGTTGTCGGCCTTTATTCAGCCTCGTGCGGGAGATGAGGCGCTGGCCTTTGCTTTTTGTCATCACGATCGTGTGGCGGGCATTGTTGGTAGCCTTTATTTCTTGTCATCATGAACCGTCTGGTGGCCGTTGTTGGTAGCCTTTTTTCTTGTCATCACGAGCGTAGCGAGGGATCTGCTTTTTTCGGATAGCGTCGCAATCGCTGCAATTAGAAATGAGTCCAACTTCCCAAAAGCCCGTACCTCTGGCCCTCGCCTTCGAAAACCAGGAGGTTCAATTCGCCCGCGCGTTCACAATTCTTCGCCAGGCAATCGCCGATCGCGCATTTCCCGGAGCATCTCTCGCCGTCACACATCAGGGTTCGTTGGTCGCCTCTCAGGGATTTGGCCGGTTCACCTACGATGACGATGCCCCCGTCGTCCAGCCTGATACGGTCTTCGATCTCGCATCGCTCACCAAGGTCGTCGCCACAACAACCATCGCGATGCTCTTGTACGAGCGCGGCCAACTCTCGCTCGACGCTCCACTCTCAACGTTTCTGCCCGAGTTCGTTTCCCTCGCGCCTAAACATCAGCAAGCCACGCGTGAGGCCGTCACTATCCGCATGCTGATGGCGCACTCCAGCGGTCTGCCGGCCTATGAGAAGCTGTTTGAATTTGCCCAGACTCGGGAGGACCTGATTCACGCTGCCCTCACCGCACGATTAGTCACACCCCCTGGCACACGCGCCGATTACAGCGACATCGGGTTTATCCTGCTGGGAGAAGTTTTGGCCAAACAAGCCGGCTTGGCGCTCGATCTATTCGCACGCCAGGAAATCTTCGCGCCGCTCGGAATGACACGCACTCGATTTCTGCCTCCCGACGAATGGAAAACCGCGATTCCTCCAACCGAAGATGACCTGAAATTCCGTAAACGAATCGTTCAGGGCGAAGTCAACGACGAAAACGCTTACGTAATGGCCGGGCTTGCCGCACATGCAGGTCTCTTCGCGCCAGCAAATGATTTGGCAATCTTTGCTGAGTGCATGTTGCACCACGGCGCGCCCATCCTTAAGCCCGAGACGGTGAAGCTTTTCACTCACCGGGAGCCAACGCCTCCGGGCACGTCACGCACATTAGGTTGGGACACGCCCTCGCCAACCGGATCGTCGTCGGGCCGGCATTTTTCGCCGCTGTCGTTCGGTCATCTCGGATTTACCGGCACTTCGCTGTGGATCGATCCTGCCCGCAAGCTGTCGGTGACCCTGCTAAGCAACCGCACCTGGCCCGACCGGTCTCAGCAGGCCATTCGTCAAGTTCGGCCACAAGTTCATGACGCCATCGTCGAAGCCCTGGAACAAGGCTCTTGAGCGCATGAAGCACAAACCTGCCAACGACACCGCGAACCTGGGGACCGAGCAGCGCAACCCGGCTACGAAGAATTTCGACGCGCTAACCCCGTTGCAGATCGCTCGTGCCATTAACGCTGAAGATGCCAAGGTCGCCGGCGCCGTCAAGAAGGCGCTGCCGCAGATTGCACGCGCTATCGATACCATCGCCCATGCGCTTTCTAACGGAGGCCGGCTGATATACGTCGGCACTGGAACCAGTGGGCGCCTGGGCGCGCTCGATGCTGCCGAGTGTCCGCCAACCTTCAACAGCGATCCCAAAGCAGTGCAGTTTGTGATCGCCGGCGGAACGAAGGCTCTGGGCATTGCCGTCGAAGGCGATGAAGATTCGCGCCAGGATGGCGCAGCCGACATCGCTAAACGCAACCCCACGAGGCGCGATGTGATTGTCGGCATCGCTGCCAGCGGACACACGCCCTACACCGTCGCCGCAGTCGAATATGCTCGCGCTCGGGGCTCCGCTACGGTTGCCGTTACATGCAACCGCGATACGCCTCTCGAGCGGGCTGCCGGAATCGCCATCGTGGTCGAGGTTGGTCCTGAGGCCGTCGCCGGTTCCACCCGCATGAAAGCCGGCACGGCGCAAAAGATGGTGCTGAACATGTTGACCACCGGCGCCATGACACGGCTCGGCTACGTTTACGGCAATCTCATGGTCAACGTCCACCTGAAGAACAGCAAGCTGGCGGACCGCGGCATTCGCATCCTGCAAATGGCAACCGGGCTCGACCGCGATGACAGTGTCAAGACGCTTCGCAAAGCGGGCGGCAGCGTTCCGGTCGCTATCGTTATGACAAAAAAGAAGGTCGGCAAATCTCAGGCCGAACATCTCTTGAAACAGGCAAACGGGCACGTCCGTGCCGCCCTCGACGAAAAATAGGCTTCGGCCGACAATTCAGACTTTTCCACAGCCATCGGTGCGCTATACTCCGCAGGTTATTCACGTCCGGGCAAACGCTAGTCATGCGCTCGCATCTCGGAAGTAAGCAGTAACCGCAACGACTCCTGGCCAAATTACTCGTAAAATGGAGATAGCGCCGTGATCCATCGCTTCGGCGTACGCAGTACGAGGTTAGGACTTTCTCTCATGGACAAGTTTGTCATTCGCGGCGGCAACCCGCTTCTGGGCACCGTGCGCGTCAGCGGCGCCAAGAATGCTGCGCTGCCCGCAATGGCAGCGGCATTGCTCACCGACGAGCCCGTGATCCTGGAAAACGTTCCGCAAGTTCGCGACATCGAAACCGAGCGCAAGCTGTTGGCTGCCATGGGCGCTGAGGTCGAGCTTGGTTATGGACGGGCCCAGCATCGCACCACGATCTGCTGCCGTGATCTGTCCAGCCCTGAAGCCTCTTACGAGCTGGTCAAGACCATGCGTGCCTCGACGCTTGTTCTGGGACCGCTGGTCGCCCGCATGGGAACGGCACGCGTTTCGCTGCCCGGCGGCTGCGCCATCGGAGCCCGCCCCATCGATCTGCACCTGAAAGGCCTGGAAAAGCTGGGCGCAAGAATTTCGCAGGAGCATGGCTACATTGAAGCTCGCGCTACTCGGCTCAAAGGCGCACGCATCGTTTTCGAGAAGATCACGGTCACTGGTACCGAAGACTTGCTGATGGCGGCAACCCTCGCCGAAGGCGAAACCGTATTGGAGAACTGCGCACGTGAGCCGGAAGTGATCGATCTGGCGGCCCTGCTCAACAAAATGGGAGCGCAGATCGATGGGGCTGGTACTCACACCATCCGCATTCATGGAGTGCAGAAGCTGCACGGCGCGCGTCATCGCATCATCCCAGATCGCATCGAAGCCGGAACGTTTTTGGTCGCGGGCGCGCTGACCGGCGGCGATCTGATGGTCTCCGGCTGCGAACCGATTCATCTGAATGCGCTGGTGCGGAAGCTGGAAGAATGCGGCGTTACCGTGCTTTCGAACGGCGATTCCATCCGCGTCATCGGCGATGGTCCGTTGAAAGGCGCTGACGTCGTGACTGAAGAGTATCCCGGCTTTCCCACCGACATGCAGGCGCAATATATGGCCCTGGCGACCCAAGCCGAGGGCACCAGCATCGTCACGGAAAACATATTCGAGAACCGCTTCATGCACGCGCAGGAATTGGTGCGCATGGGGGCGAACGTGAAGATCGAAGGCAGCCGCGCTGTGGTTCGCGGTCGCACTCCGCTCAGCGGTGCAGCGGTGCAAGCCAGCGATCTGCGCGCCTCCGCGTCGCTGGTGCTCGCCGCTCTCGTAGCCGATGGCGAAACCATCATCGACCGCGTTTACCACATCGATCGCGGCTATGAGCACATCGAAGAGAAGCTGCGCGGCGTCGGCGCCCAGATCCGCCGCATCGGTGAACTGCTTCCCCGCCGCATGACCGCTCCCGCCGTGGCCAGCTGAGCTTACCGCTTCTTCACCGCAATTACGTTGTCGTCAGGATTGCGGTCGATCAGCTTATCCACCGGATCGATGCCTGCCTGCGCCGGAACCTGATCGACGGTCACGGTGATATCGGTCTTCTCGTCCGTGATCTTGTGCTTCTGCAGGTAAAGGAACTTCCCATTCGCATCCAGAACACCAATGTCGATCAAGTCGTTCAGCGGCACGGCATGCTCCTGCCCGCGGCCATCCGCGCGCACCTTCTTGGCTTCAACCGTCAAGTGGACATCGTACTTTCCATCAGGACGCTGAACATAGTCTGCCGAGAGCGCGCGGTCGTCATACAGCGTGATGTTCTGGAAAAGGTCGTCGAATAAATATTGATACTCTGGCGGCGTGACCTTCCTGAAATAACCTTCCAACTCAAGCGAGGTAGGATATGGGCCGTCCTTGAAGGCGTGCGCCTGCAGGAACTCGCGGATGGCTTCATTAACTTTGTCTTCGCCGATGTAATCCTGCAGCTCATACATCACCAACGCGCCCTTGTTGTAATGAATGTAGCCCTGGTTCGGATCGACCTTGTACAGCGGATTCTCCTCGTTGCGCTCAGCTCCACGGCCGCGCAGATATCCATCCAGCTCGTACCGCAGGAATTTCTTCATCGACTCCGGTCCGAAGTGGTGCTTCATCACCATGAGCGCCGTGTATTGCGCCATGGTCTCGTCGATGGAAGTCGCACCCTGCACATAGGCCGACATCACCTGGTGTCCCCACCATTGATGGCCAGTCTCGTGCGCGGTCACATAAAAAGGAATGTTCAGCGCCTCCGGCTTATTGCTGATCTTGGTGATGAAGCCGATCGATTCGGAGAACGGAATCGTGTTGGCGAATGACTCGGCAAACTGGCCGTAGCGCGGAAACTCGATAATGCGGAGCTGATGGAACTGGAATGGGCTGAAGTTAGCGGTGCAATAGGCCAGCGTCTCCTTCATGCTCTCCATCATCGTGTCCAAGTTGAACTCGTGTCCCGGCTGGTAATAGATCTCAAGGTTCACATTTTGCCAGCGGTCGCGTCGAACCGCGTAACGCGCCGATTGAATTGAGTAGATATTCATGATGGGCGCGTCCATCTTGTAATGGAAATAGCGGCGTCCATCTTGTTCCCACTCTTTTTGCAGGTAGCCCGGCGCAATGGCGATCTGGTCAGGCGTGGTGCTGACTGTGGCCTCGAAGTTGATCCAGTCGGCATCGAAGGAGCCACTGTTGTACTGGCGAGCCGCAACGTCATCCAGCGCGGGCAGCCGTCTGGCTTTCTCCAGACCATGCCGATGGCGCGCGCTGTCGTCGGTCAGCTCGATATCGGGCGCGTAGCCGATGTAGGGACCGTAGCGGTCGTTGATGAAGGTTCCGTTGCGCACGATGTCAGTGTTTGGCTGCGAGTTCTCGAATCCCGGATTATCGTATTGCAATGCATAACTCAGCTCGATGCGGCCATGCGGCGGCAGCGGGGTCAGCAAACGATAAAGATAGAAGCCCAACGTCGGATCTTCGATCAACGCGGTCTGGCCGCCGGCAAAGCTGAGGCGATCGACGCGGATGTGCGGCAGCGGCAACGGCGCCAGATCAACTGGCAAGATAGTCACTGCAATGCGATCGATGTCCGACGACGTCTTGTTCTCCAGCCACATCGTGCCATGCACCGTCATCGACCGCTTATCGGGATAGATGTCCACCTGGGTCGTGACGTCCGTAATACGCGGCTGCGGTAACGACCAATACTGGCGATACTTCTTCTCGTACTGGGCGCGGCCTTCGTCAATCTTGAACGCGGTTCGGTATGGATTCACGATGTTGGTGTTGTAAAAAATGTAGCCGCCAACCCCGAACAAGAGAACCAAACACGCCGTTGCGCCTGCCAGCGTCGTCCGTGAAAGCCTCGCGGCCGCAAGATTCAACCGGATACGCCCACTGCTCTCCGTCCCTCGAACCCAAAACAGGTTAGTGACGATCGCCAGCAGAACTGCGGCAATCGCCCAGTAGAGCCGGAACCAGAAAACTGGCTGCACGAACGGCCCGTAGCCGTTCATGTCGGAGTAGGTGATCGGCGGCGTCTGTCCAAAGCGATAGAGATAATGCTGGAATCCCGCCGGCGGCAGCGCGATGGTCGCAACGAGGTACAGCACCATTACGAAATGGCCCAGGTACTTGTTATTCACCAGGGTTTGCACAAAGATCGCCAGAACGCAGAGGATCCACAGCTCTGTCAGTCGATTGAGAAACAGTTCCCGGAAGTAAAGCCCCAGCTGAAAGTGGTGGTAGCCTTGGACGATCTGGACAATCAGGCCCGATGCCAGGATCAGCAGCACGACCAGTACCTGCACAGCCATCAACGCCAGGAGTTTGGAGCTGAATAATACCCAACGCTGCAGAGGGAATGCATCCATCACCTGATTGAGCTTGGCGTCGCGCTCCCGCCAAACTAATTCGCCGGAATAGAAAATGATGATGGCAAGCGCGAAGATCGCGAAACCGCCGGCGGCATTCTGCAACATCTGGTACGTAACCGGGTGGATAGCCGTGGCAAACGGATCGTTAACACCAATTGCCGAAACGATCGCGAACAAACCGCCAGCCACCATCAGCACCAGGAAGAAAACGTTTCTGGTCACCTCCGTGAACTGAATCCGCGTGAGCGACACCAACTGGCGAAACGAGGCGCCCGCCGAAAAGACGGGGTGGGCGATGGGCAGCGATTCCGAGGCAGGAGCAGCTTCGACTTCCTCCGTAACCACCCGGCGCTTGCTGCGTTCTGCTGGATAGGCAAAGCAAAACTTAACGTAGGTGACAATGAGGAAGATCGCTCCCACTCCCAGCCAGAGAGCGCGATTGGCCAGCAGGATTCCCTGCAACGGAATGAGCTGCGTATTGCGCTGGAACGGCGTCCAGTAGCGCGTAATGCGATCAATCGCGTTTCCGCCCAGCGGATCGGCCAAAGCGGAGGTCACGCTGATATTCAGGTTGGTCGAAAGCTGGTTAACGGTGAAATAGCCAATCAGCACCAGCACGGCGGCAATGTATACCGGCAGCATCTTCCGCGTCAGAGCGGCCAATGCGAAGAAAATGGCAGTCGTAAATAGAAGGTTCGGGAGGACCGTGATGAAGTAGGGTTGAAAATACCCGCCGACGATCTGCGGCCCGAGCCGGGTTTTATCCAGCCAGGGCATCAGAGTACCGACCCACGCGCCCAGTCCTACGCTGGAGAAAATGAAGATCTGCACAACAAACGCCGCCAGAAACCGTCCGCCAAGGTAGTCGAGCTTGGTGATGGGCGCGGTATAGAAAAATACGGCAGAGTTGCTGTCGATGTCCTGGTAGGTAGCTTGTCCGGCAATTGCCGCGGTGATGATGATGCCGAAGAAGCTGATGTAGGTAATGATGACGTTCAGTGCATAGGGCGAATTGACCAGCACCTTGCCGCCGGTGCCGAACTCAACACTGGAACCTCCAATCGCTCCTCCAGAAATCAGCGTAAACAGGCAGCCGAGCGCAAAGAATACGAGGAAGTAGATATAGGTGGAAACACGGCGCAGGCGCTGATCGAGTTCGAAGAGAAATATGTTGGTCAGCATGAGATCAGTTGGCCGGAGCTCCGCGGAATGCACGAAACCTTTAATGGTCGCGAAGTAGAGGTCTTCCAGGTCGGGAATCATCGGCTCGAAGCCAGCTTCGGGCTGCTCATCTTGGAACACTCGCAGCATCGTCCGCCCGGCGAACAGATGCATGGAAATCACGCGAAAGCGCTGCTGATAATCCGGCAGTTCCGAGCGCGAGATCGCCTTCCGCCACACCCGTCCATTCAGTTCCTGCAACCAGCGCCGCGGGATCGCCGACCACGCGCACGCGTCCCTGATGAATGATTGCCATGTTGCGGCACAAATCGCTCACGTCAGAGACGATGTGGGTCGAAAGAATCACGATCACGTTCTCGCCGATGGCGCTCAGCAAGTTGTGGAAACGCACTCGCTCTTCCGGATCGAGGCCGGCAGTAGGCTCGTCCACGATGATCAGCCGGGGATTGCCCAGCAGCGCCTGCGCGATTCCGAAACGCTGTTTCATGCCCCCCGAGAAACTGCCGAGCGGCTTGTTGCGATGGTCCCACAAATTCGTCTGACGCAAGAGCGCGTGAACCACATCCCTCCGCTCTTTGGGATTCTCGATCCCCTTCAGCGACGCGAAGTGCGACAGCAGCTTTTCGGCCGCGACCTTGGGATATAAGCCGAACTCCTGCGGCAAATATCCCAGCAGCTTGCGGACTTCGTCCTTTTGTCGCAGCACGTCAATGTCGCCGAGTTGGGCAGTGCCGCTGTCGGCCTCCTGTAACGAGGCCAGCGTGCGCATGAGCGTCGACTTCCCTGCCCCGTTGGGGCCAAGTAGACCGAACATGCCGAGCGGGATGGCGAGCGAGACGTCTTGCAAAGCTTGCGTGCCGTTGGGATAGCGCTTGGAGAGGTGTTCGATTTGTAGTTGCATCGCTCCTCGAGGTCGTAAATGTGAGATACGAGAATATCGGTAAATTGGTTCCAGGTAGACAATAATTCTGGTTGCCACCGCCGGGCGCTCGGCTCGATGAATCTGCTCGTTCGCCCGGCGGGGCAAGAAATACTAAGGTCAGATTTGTCATCACGAGCGTAGCGAGGGATCTGTTTTCTTTACCCCTGGCGAGGGCCCAGCTTGGGTTTACAAAACTTATGTTTTCTTAACACAATCACATGTCGCCGTGTGTTTAGGTAATAGATGGGATAATTTTCGCTCGTTTGCGACGATGTATCTTAAAGTAGCTAACGAAGCGCTGCTCCAGTCAGACACGAAATGCAGATCACGCTACCAAAACGGACACCCAAGCTCGTCGCGATGTTTTTTCTGATCGCCAGTGCTCTGCTGCTTGCCCCGCAATCTTTCACAGCCCAGCAACCCGATGCTTCGCAGCAAGCAGGTGCTTCGAAAAAGGTTCGGGCAGTCGGCACCGTCAAGGCGGTAAACGGCAACACGATCACGCTCACCACCGATTCCGGCTCCGAAGTCAACGTGGTGATTGGATCGACGACCCGGCTGGTGCGCATGGCTCCGGGGCAAACCGATCTGAAGAGCGCTCCGGCGATTCAGCTGACCGATGTCCAGGTAGGCGATCGCCTGCTTGCCGCTGGAACACCTTCCGATGATGGCAAGTCGGTCTCAGCTACCTCCGCAGTCGTCATGAAGAAGTCCGACGTTGCCGACAAGCAGGAGCACGACCGCCAGGAATGGCAGAAGCACGGCACCGGCGGTGTAGTGAAGTCGGTCGATGCCAGTACTGGAACCATTACGCTTTCTACCGGGACCCTGGGCGCTCCAAGCACGCTGGCGGTCCATCGTTCCAAGGACACGATCATCCGCCGTTACGCTCCTGACTCAATAAAGTTCGATGATGCCAAGCCCGGCACGCTGGATCAGATCAAGCCTGGCGACCAGCTGCGCGCGCGCGGCGCCAAGAGCGACGATGGCAAGGAGATGGCGGCTGCTGAGATCGTTTCTGGAACCTTCCGCAGCGTTGCAGGCCTGGTGGTGTCCGTCGATGCTGCCAGCAACACCATCACAGTGACCGACCTGGCGAACAAGCGGCCCTTAACGTTGAAAGTCAGCTCCGATTCGCAAATGCACAAGCTGCCCGCCATGTTCGCGCAACGCATCGCCATGCGCTTGAAGGGCGGCACACCTGCGGCTGCAGGCAGTTCGGCCGGAGGCACTGCAGCCAACGGCCCTCCCCCGCGAGCTCAAGGCGGCAATGCTCTTCCTGACGGCGGTCCCAGTCCAGGCGGTGTTCGCCCCGGTGGTGCTCCTGACTTTCAGCAAATGCTCAATCGTATGCCCGCTGCCAGCCTCGGCGATCTGCAGAAGGGAGACGCGCTGATGATCGTCGCTACCGAAGGCTCCGCCGACTCGCCTTCGACGGTGATTATCCTCCTCAGCGGTGTCGAGCCGATTCTTGCGGCCGCCTCCCCCGTTCAAGCCAGCACAATTTTGTCGCCTTGGAATCTTTCCGCTGGAGCAAATGCTGGAACGGGAGACGCTCCATAACGGAATACAGGCAGCGATCAAACTTTTCGGCTTCATGAAAGTCCAATTACTCCAAATGCGTTTGTGTGCCCTCGTCTTTTGCTTGACTTCGATCCTGGCTACGGCTGCCTCGGCGCAGACCTCTGGAACGTTGCGTGGCCGGATTACCGATCCCTCCGGCGCCGTTATTTCAGGGGCGACCGTTACTGCCACCGGGCCTGACGGCAAGCCGGTCTCAGCGGTAACCAATCATCAAGGCGCTTACGAAATCAAGGGACTGGCCCCCGGGTCCTACAACGTCACGGCGACGGCAAAGGGTTTTGCGGTCGATCAGGAAGCGGAAGTCCAGATTGTCGCGGGCCAACCGCAGCAACTCGACATTGGTCTGCAAATCGAAGTCGAAAAACAAAATGTCGAAGTACAGGAAGAAACGCCCACGGTTAGCGTGAGCCCTGAAAACAGCGCGGGTACCATCGTTCTAAAAGGTAAGGATCTCGATGCTCTCTCCGACGATCCCGACGAACTGAGTTCGGAGCTGCAAGCCCTGGCTGGGCCTTCGGCCGGGCCGAATGGAGGCCAGATCTATGTCGACGGATTTACCGCCGGGCAGCTTCCCCCGAAATCAGCGATCCGTGAAATCCGCATTAACCAGAATCCCTTTTCCGCCGAATATGACAAGCTCGGGTATGGGCGCATCGAGGTGTTCACCAAGCCGGGAACTGACAAGTTCCACGGTCAATTCATGGTGAATGGAAATTCTTCGTACTTCAACTCGCTCAACCCCTTTATTACGTCGACCCCGGGCTATTACTCGGAAATTTTCAACGGAAATGTCAGTGGGCCGATCGACAAGAAAGCTTCATTTTTCTTTACCGTCCAGCAACGCGATATCGACAATGTAAGCGTCGTCGTCGCGCAGGTTCTGGGTCCGGGCAACACCATCGTCCCCTACACCGCGACGGTGCCCAGTCCGGCAAAACGGCTCAATATCAGTCCTCGCGCCGATTTTCAGTTGTCGCCGAAGAATACTCTGACGGTTCGCTATCAATACGTGCGCAACGATCAAGACAACATCGGTATCGGTCAGTTTTCTCTGGCATCGACCGGCGCCAATTCCCACAGCACCGAGCAGACGGTACAGATCAGCGACACGCAAACGATCAGCGCCGACGATGGTGAATGAGACGCGCTTTCAGTACATCCGCGACAGCGACAACCAAGTACCGCTTAGTCTTGATCCAACGCTGATCGTACAAAGTGCGTTCACGGGCGGTGGCAGTTCGAGCGGCACAGTCGTCAGCAATCAGGATCATTACGAACTACAGAACTACACTTCGATCGCCCATGGCAAGCACTTCATCAAGTTTGGCGGAAGATTGCGGGGAACACTGTTTTCCAGCAACCAGGACTCGGGCTTCAACGGGTCCTACAATTTCGCATCGATCAACGCGTATCAAATTACTGAAGCGGGACTGGCCGCGGGTCTGACACCAGCACAGATTCGGGCCATGGGAGGGGGCGCCAGCCAGTTTGTTCTGGTCGCCGGTCAGCCGCTCTCCGATGTTTCCATGGTCGATGTCGGCCTGTATGTGGAGGACGAATGGCGACTCCGTCCCAACATCACGCTCAGCGGCGGCCTGCGTTATGAGACGCAAACCGGTATCCCTTATCAGGGCGATTGGGCGCCGCGCTTGAGCCTGGCCTGGGGTCTGGGACACAACAAGACCCAGCCGAAGACCGTGCTCCGCGGAGGCTACGGGATCTTCTACGACCGCTTCTCTTATGACTACCTGTTGCAAGCTGAGCGTTACAACGGCACGACCCAGCAGCAGTACGTCGTTGCCAATCCCAACTTCTATCCGCTCATCCCGACGCCGGCAGAGCTGGCGCAACTGTCTATAACCTCGCCGTCGATGTATCAGATCCAGTCGAATCTGCGCGTGCCTTACACCATGGAAGCGGCGTTCAGCGTCGAGCGCCAGGTGACGAAGAATGCGACGGTTTCCGTTACTTATCTCAACTCTCGGGGCGTGCATCAACTCCTGCTGCGCAACGCCAACGCTCCCTTGCCCGGCACCTACCCACCCAGCGATATTCGCCCGTTTGGCGGGAACACCAATATCTATCAATACAATTCTGGCGGCGTATTTGAGCAGAACCAGCTGATTGCGAATTTTCGAGTTAGCGTTGGAACCAAGCTATCGTTATTTGGTTTCTACTCGCTTAACTTTGCCAACAGCGATCTCGGCTCGGGCGGCGCGGTCTCGATTTCATCCGGAGGAGGTGGTGGCGGCGGATTTGGCAACGCCTTCGGCGGAGGTACCGCATCTCCGCAATTCGTGATGAACTCTTACGATCCCGGGGAAGATTATGGCCGGGCCGCTTTCGATGTTCGCAATCGCCTCTTTGTCGGCGGAACGATCTCGCTTCCCTATGCCCTCCGACTCAGCCCATTCATCATCGCCGACTCGGGTTCGCCCTTTGACATCATCGTCGGTCAGGACCTGAATGGCGACTCGATTTTCAACGACCGTCCCGCATTGGCCAGTACCGGTCCGGCAGGTGCCGTGAAGGTCACCTCCTATGGCACCTTCAACACCGTGCCTCTGCCCGGCCAGGCTATCGTGCCGATTAACTATGGGACTGGCCAGGCTTTGTTTAGCTTGAATTTGCGGCTGAGCAAGACGATCGGCCTGGGCCCCAAAGTCGAGGGCCACGGCAGGACGGGAGGATCGGGCGGTGGCGGCGGTGGCGGGGGTGGTCGCGGCGGCGGCGGTGGACTTGGAGGCCGCGGACTTGGTGGGGCAGGCGGTGGACCCGGCGGCGGCCCATTCATCTTCAGCGGAGAAACTGCGCGTAAATATAACCTGACGTTCAGCGTCAGCGCGCGAAACCTGCTGAACAATGTGAATTATGCGCCGCCCATCGGCAATTTGAGCTCACCGCTGTTCGGTACCTCGAACGCGTTGGCCGGCGCGCCATTTTCCTCGGGCTCGGCCAGCCGGCGTATCGACCTGCAGATGCTGTTCTCGTTCTAGCGCCGAGATGTCACCCGCTTGCGAGGGCGAAACTCCAGGATCATACGCGTGTCCCTGGAACGCGCCCTCGGCAAGAGGGCAGGTACGGGTAACCCGCTAATATTCGCTACGTAAAGAGTCCTAACTGTTCCTCGACCATCGGAGGGTGCGCACTCTGGCTGCGCATGCTGAATTCGCGGCTAATGCCGTGCTTCTTGCGCAAGCTAGCCATCAGTTCCGAAAGCCGCTTGCTGTAGGCCTTGCTCACAAATGCCCGATCCGCATATCGCTTGCGATAGCTTTCGGCTAATTGCGGAAACTCCTTTTCCAGGAACGGCAAAAACACACTCGCAGAACACGGCTTAAGGAAGAGCGGATTGGCATAGATATACTTTCCGCCGGCATCTTTCGTAGCGCGCACCAGAGCGTCGAGCGCGGCAGGCGAGTCCGTGATTCCCGGCAGCACTGGCGCGCAGATCACCCCGGCGTTCACTCCCGCGGCGCACAGTTCGCGGACCGCTTCCAGTCGCAAGTCTGGCCGCGGCGCGCGCGGTTCCAAAATGCGGGCCAGCTTCGTATTGAGCGTGGTAATTGTGAGATTCACAAACAGGGAATTGTTCGCGGCCACCTGACGAAGAAGCTCGATGTCGCGCCGGACCAAGTCCGACTTGGTGACGATACCGATTTGCAGCCCATGATGTTGCGCCATCTCCTCCAGAATGCCGCGCGTTACTTCAAAGCGCTTCTCGGCCGGCTGATAAGGATCGGTCGCGGTCCCAATGGCAATCTCCTCGCCGCGTTTCACCTTCCGCAAATCCTGGCGCAAGAGCCAGGCGGTCTGCTGCTTCACATAGATCTTGCGTTCAAAATCCACCCCATCGCGCATCTCCATGAACTCGTGGGTATAGCGCGCATAGCAGTATTTGCAGGCGAATTCGCATCCGCGGTAGGGATTGATCGTCCAGGCAAACGGCACCCGAGCCGAGGTGCAGCGATTCAGTAGCGACCGCGCCGGCAGCGTGAAGTATTCGATCAGATGACCTTGGCGAATCGACTCCCCTTGCGCCGCCAGCTTGGCAATGCCGACCAGCGCCGGAGCCGAATCTTTATCATCGACCTGCAAAAGTGATGGGTGCATAAGCGAGCGAGTATTTTCGCTTTTTGTTCGCCTAACCAAAGCCTACTCCCGTCCACGCGGACAAGTCAAGCGAATCCGGCGGAGGGCCTGAGCAGGGGTTTTGGACCACGCCAACCCGCGGCACGCCCATCCCATCCAATGAGCATAGGAACAATAACCACTAACCAAGAACCAGGAGGGCGAGGTATGTCAGATCAGAAGCATATTGTCGACACGTTGGAAAAACTAATAGAGGTTTGCCGCGACGGCCAAAACGGGTACCGCGACGGCGCCGAGCACGCCAAAGATCCGCAATTGAAGAAGTTCCTGAGCGAAGTCAGTCTGCAGCGCGCCAAGTTTGCCGGAGATCTGGAAAGCGAGGTGGTACGTTGGGGCAAGGCTGACGTCAACCGGTCTGGCAGCACGCTGGCCGCAATTCATCGCGGCTGGACCGATCTGAAAGCTAACCTTGGCGGTGGCGACGATGCCATCTTGTCGTCCATGGAGACTGGCGACAGCTACGCCAAAGACCAGTACGACAAGTGCATTCGTGACAACAAACTGCCTGACGATGTTCAGGGAATCGTTCGCAACCAGGCACAAGCCATTGTCGGCATGCTTGATCGCGTTCGGGTGATGCGGCAGAACACTAAAGCTGCTTAAAGCCGGCGCTACAGTTTGTTCAGCCCATCCAGGGCTGCCACTTTGTAGGCCTCCGCCAATGTGGGATAGTTGAACACCGTGTCGCGGAAGTACTCGATCGTGCCGCCCATCGTCAGCACGGCTTGGCCGATGTGGACGATTTCGGCGGCACGTTCGCCTATGATGTGGACCCCCAGCAGTTTCAGGCTGCCGGGATCGAAAAGCAGCTTGAGAAATCCCTGATCGTCGCCCAGCATCTGTCCCTTGGCCAACTCAGCGTAGCGCGCGATGCCGCTCTCGTAGGGGACTTTGTCGCGCGTGAGCTGTTCTTCAGTCGCGCCTACCATGGAAATCTCGGGTATGGTGTAAACCCCATACGGAATGAGGTTGGGAGGGATGGTGCCGGGAACGCCGAAGATATGGCAGCTGGCCAGCCTTCCCTGCTCCATCGACGTACTGGCCAGGGCCGGAAATCCGATAACATCGCCAGCAGCATAGATGTGCGGAATCGACGTCTTGAAATTCTCGTCGACGATAATCTTGCCGCGACCGTCCGGTACGAGCCCGATTGATTCCAGGTTTAGCTGATCGCTGTTGGCTTGACGCCCCACGGCGTAGAGCAGCGCGGCCCCGTGTACGGTTTTCCCACTCTCCAGCTTGGCGAAGACGCGATCGCGATCGTCGTCAATTCCAACTTGCACAACTTTTTCGCCCAGACGAAATACCGTGCCCAGCTGGCGAAGCTGGAAGCACAGGCTCTCGACGAGCTCGCGATCCACGAAATCCAGCAGATTGGACCGCTGGTCAAGCAGCGTAACCTTCACGCCTAAGGCGGCGAACATTGAGGCATACTCCAGCCCGATGATTCCCGCCCCCACCACAATCAACTCGCGCGGTAGCTCTTCCAGTTCGTGCACCTGGTCGGAATCGAAGATGCGTTTGCCGTCGATGGGAATATCAGCTGAGTGCGCCGGCCGCGTGCCGCAAGCAATCACAAAGTTATTGCCGCGCAGCAACGTGTAGCCTTCATCGCTGGCGATCTCCATGCTGTGCGCATCGAGAAAGCGTGCGTTGCCCTCGTAAACCACTACACGGTTGCGTCGCAGCTGAGCCTTGATCACCTCGATCTCGCGCGCCATAACGGCATCGGAGCGAAACACCAGGTCCTGCATCGAGATGTTTTCTTTCAGTGCGTAGCCGCGTCCGTAGAACGTGCGCTGGCGCAACCCGCTCAGGTAAAGGATGGCTTCGCGAAAAGTCTTGCTCGGAATCGTGCCGGTGTGGACGCATACGCCGCCGATGGTGCGCTTGCGCTCGACGATGGCAACTTTCTTGCGCAGCTTGGCAGCGCAGATTGCCGCTTTCTGTCCGGCTGGCCCGCTGCCCACGACGATCAGGTCATAAATGTTGTTGTTGCTGGCTTCGGTCGGGGGCAAGACGATGATCTCCTCACACGGTTAAACGCCGATGATAATGGGTTTGAGTCGGCCAAATGAAGCTATCACCAAACAGTGACGAACGGAAGCAGCAAGCCGGTCCAGCGAAGCGTTTGAAAGCAAACTCAGGCAAAATTCATCGGGGATTTACATTACAAAGGCGTCCTTCGTAGCGCTGCTCAGAATTGCGGTGGCGTGGCTGGCAGCGCTGTCGAATCGATGCCTTCGCACATCGCGTTATTAATGGTTACGTTCCCATAGGCGTCGAGCTTCACCGTCCAGATGGTGTCGTAATCGTCATCGGGCCAATTCGGCGCCGGTGGCACCTTGCTATGGTAACTGGCGAGCAGCGCATTGACCGTCGGTGGAATGTGATCGTGTTCCCATGCCACCAGCAATGTCTGGTTGGAGAACTTGCCGCCGTTAAAGAAAAAATCGCTTGCAACAGTGGCTAACTGCGGCGGGTTCTGATCAATCATGTCGAAGCTCGCAGCCAGATTGTAGGGCAAGCCGTTGGCTATAGCGTACGGCTCGACGGTTAAGAAAGGCCTGACATACGACCAGGCTGAATTACCCGAGCGCACTGTCTTTGCTTGGGATCACCTGAGCCGGATCGATTGAATAAACCTGATCGGGTTTGATTTTCCCGCGCAGCGCGTTGGGAAGATCGAGCGCGCGCCACTGCCCGGCACCAACATAGTTGCCTTCTTCCCACCAACTGGTGGGATGCGCCTCGGCATGTCGAACCCAGTACACGGTTTCGTTGGTATTGGTTCCGGCCGGAATCACGGCGTCATCCTGACCGCCCGTCACCTGGATATTGAAAGTGCTTCTGCGCGGTGCAAGCCGCAGCGACGATCGGCGGCGCAGGCAGCACTGGATAGAAAGAAAGCGGCTTCAGATTGCTGTTGTAAGTAACCAGCGTGGCGCTCCCTGACGGTGTAATAGAGATCGCATAAACATAGTTAGGACCGGCGTAGCTTGCCGGCAGAGTCAGGCCAAAGTTTTCTTGCTGGTTGATCTTTGTCAGCAGGCTGCTGATGGTCTCCCAGGGCGCTGAGAAAACATAGAAGCCCGCTACATTCGCCTTGACGATACCGCTCACCAGCGTTTCGTTGTCGCCTTCCTGATCCTTGAAATCGAGGCCCTGGCAGTCCAGCGCAGGCGATCGACGGCGTAGCAACTCCGCTGGGAACCGGCCCCGACGAGTACGACGCGTTTAGCGGATAACTGTTGCCGGTGTAAGGGCTCACCCCTTGGCTGTTGGCGGACAAAGTTATCTGATTGAGCATGGCAAACTGCTGAACGGTCTCCAGCGCCACCAGGTCGGGATATTGACTGGCAGTCTGCAAATGAGTCATCGGCTCAAGCGCATAGATACTGGTCACATTCCTGCTTCCTAGTACCTGCTGCTTCAGGAATGTTGCCAGGAGCAGCGTCCGCTGCAGTCCTTGAGCAGTAAGGTTCGCTGTTTTAAGGTTGACGTCGCCGGAAGCTTGGTAAGCCAGGTCTTCGCTGACTACGAAGATAAGGTTAACGTTTCCGGCGCTGAGCGGAGGGGGAACCGGCGCCGGTGGATCGGGTCGGCCAGAGCCTCCACATCCTGCGAGCGGAATGAGGACGAGGAGCAGACACAATGTCGGCAGAGAGGTATTTCTATTCGTAGTGGTCATGAGTTTTCTCTCACGACCATTTCATGCTGAAGTTGGTTGCGAGACAGTGACAACTGCCTCGCCCAGGGAAAGAATCCAGGCCGCAATTCCAGAAAAAGGCTAGTTCCCTATCTAGGAGACAACTGTCCGGCGGCCGGCTTATCGGCCAGAAGCAACGCCTGCGTCTGGCTGATCCGTCCTGCGGGGATGGCCGGGTCGGCAGCGCGCAAGCGGGGCAACATGGTCACCTTCTCTGCTCCCGTTACCAACCACAGTATCCGGCGGGCGCGATTCAACACGGGATAGGTCAACGTCATCCGGCGCCGTCCCATGTAAACTCCGGTCAACCCTACATCGGCATCGGTGACGTTGAGGACGGGATCGTTCGGCACCAGCGAAGCCGTATGGCCATCGGGACCGAGCCCCAGATGAGCCAGATCCAGTACCGGCGGCTTGCCGGCAATCTTCTCGAGAGTCTGCCCATACTGCTTTGCCGCCGCTTCCAGGTCGGCCGACTCCACCGGCATGGCATAAATCTGTTCCGGCGGCAACGGAACATGTTCCAGCAGGCTGGCCCGCAGATGAGTGAGGTTGCGATCAGGATCTCCCGCGGGAGCAATACGCTCATCGACTTGGAAGACGTGCACATTCATCCAGGGCACTTCCTCGTGGGCTAGTTCACGAAGCATCACCCAGGGCGTATGACCTCCGCTAACGGCCATGATGAAGCGGCCACGCGCAGCCACCGCAGCCCGCGCGTCGGCGGCAATTGTGCTAGCCGCTCTCTTGGCAACTGCATTTGGATCGGCAAGTATTTCAATCTGCATTGCACCCTCGCTAGTCGTCGCAAACCGGCAGATCGTCAGTTACTCCGCTTATTTGCTTGCCGGCTTCTCCAGGTGCCCGCCAAACTCATAGCGCATGGCTGACAAAAGCTTGTCGGCGAAGTCTGCTAATCCGCGCGAGCTGAACCGTTCATAGAGCGCCGTGGTCAGAACTGGCGTCGGCACCGCTTCGTCAATGCCGGCCTTGATCGTCCAGCGTCCTTCGCCCGAGTCGGAAACACGTCCGGCAAACTTTGCCAGCTTGGGATCGCTAGCCAGAGCAGAGGCGGTCAGGTCCAGCAGCCAGGAAGCGATCACGCTGCCTCGCCGCCACACCTCGGCAACGTCGGGCAGATTGAAATCGTACTGATAGTGTTCGGGATCGCGCAGCGGAGTCGTCTCGGCATCGATCTCGCCCTTCTGTTTGCCGACATTGGCGGAGTGCAAAACATTCAAGCCTTCGGCATAGGCGGCCATAATCCCGTACTCGATGCCGTTGTGCACCATCTTGACGAAGTGGCCGCCCCCGTTCGCGCCACAATGCAGATAACCGTCCTCTGCCGTGCCCACCATCTTCTCGCGGCCCGGAGTGGGATCGATGTTGCCCTTGCCCGGCGCGAGGGTTTTGAAAATGGGATCGAGGTGTTGCACGACGTCTTGTTCCCCCCCGATCATCATGCAGTAGCCGCGCTCCAAGCCCCAGACGCCGCCGCTAGTTCCGACATCGACGTAGTGGATTTTTTTCGGAGCCAACTCTTTAGCACGCCGGATGTCGTCGATGTAGTAGGAATTTCCGCCGTCAATTAGAATGTCGCCCGCCTCCAGATGGGGCAGGATGCCGGCAATGGTCTCGTCCACGGCGGCAGCGGGAACCATCAACCAGATGGCGCGCGGCTTGTTGAGCTTCTTAACGAAGTCCTGCAACGAAGAAGCACCTGTCGCCTTCTCCTTCACCAGCTCTTCGACCGCTTTGGGAAACATGTCGAAGACCACGCACTCGTGCCCTGCTTTCATCAGGCGCCGCACCATATTGGCGCCCATCCGTCCCAATCCCACCATTCCTAGTTGCATTCCGTTGCTCCTCTTTTGCAGAAATTGTCGAATGGCCAAGGCCCTGTCTGAGGACCTCTGTCGTCCCCTCGGGACTCGGGTCCGTTTCACGCTTTACCCAGTATTCCGCCTCCGGCGGCTCCATGCTGGGCTAAGCTCCTTCGCGCCGGTGGCAATCGTCCTTCACGCAGCGTACTTTATGCCGAAACAAAAAGTTGGTTCTTACCCAGACTCTATTAGGGCTGTGTTCAACCAGCTTCGTTGCGAGTTTCGCCTCTCACTAAACGACCTTGGTCAAAACCGCGCTCTTCGACTCAATCACCCGCAACAAATCATCCCAGGACTTGACGAACGACTTCGCGCCTTCATCCTGAAGCTGTGCCGCCAGCGCATCGACGTCAATCCCAGCCTTGCCAAACTCGGCCAAGACCTGCTCGCAATCGCCGCCATCGGTCGGCATTGCACCTCCTACCTCGCCATGATCGGCAAACGCCTTCAGCGTCCCTTCGGGCATGGTGTTTACAGTGTTGGGGGCGGCCAGCGCCTTGATGTAAAGAATGTCGGAGGCGCGCGGATCTTTGGTCCCAGTGCTCGCCAGCAGCAGACGCTGCGGATTGTAGCCGGCGTTCGCGATGGCCTTCCAACGCGGCGTCGCCAGCAAATCGAAATAGGCCTTGTAGGTGCGCTGGGCGATGGCGATACCCAACTTGTCCCGCAACTCGTCAGGCACCTTGTTCACCACGGCGACATCCCAACGGCTGATGAACACCGACGCTACGGAACCGACGTTTGCGGGCAACCCGGCGGCGATCCGGCGCTCGATACCGCGCGCGTACGCCTCGGCGGCCGCCAGATAGTGCTCACGCGAGAATAGCAGCGTGACATTGATGGAGACTCCAGCGAAGATCGCTTCTTCAATAGCAGTCAATCCTTGTTGAGTGCCCGGAATCTTGATAAACAAATTGGGACGTGCAGCCCGGGCGTGAAGGCTCTTGGCTACGGCCAAACTCTTCTCGGCGTCATAAGCCAGCGCCGGAGAAACCTCCAGCGACACCCAGCCGTCCACAGCATGCGTCTGGTCATAGGTCGGACGGAAAAGATCGGCGGCCCGGGTAAGATCTTCGAGCGCCAAGTCGAAGAAAAGGCCTTCGGGAGTTTTCTCCGGACCGGCTTTCTCCTGGATCGAGGCATCGTAGGAAGCACTCTTACTGATGGCTTGGTCGAAGATAGTGGGATTGGAAGTAAGTCCAGTCACCGACAACTCGGCGATGTAGCGCTTCAGCGTACCGGTGTCCAGCAAGTCACGCGTAATGTTGTCGAGCCAAAGGCTCTGGCCCAGATCATGTAAGATTTGCGTCGCTTTCATTACCTCACCTCGAAATCGATAGGATTGAAACTAACAGGCGGCCCGGCAGTCTTCAACTGGCAAAAGTTCCAGCTGCCCGGAGCGTTTTAGAAAGATGGTTGCGATTCTGGATGAAAATAGTAACCGGGACACTATACAACGAGAGCGCCTAAGTTTAATTCACCCCAGTTTAACAATCAGCGGTTTGTGCAGTTAGATGCCCGCAACAAAGGCGCGGGATTACTCGACAACCCATGGTCTGTGCAATACATTCGAGCCTAACCCCAGGTAAGAGAATCCAAGATTGGTGCAACGAAAGGACCCGACGTGGCAACAGGAGCGACAATCGCTGAACTCGACCGCAGATTTGGCATACTCGGAATCGCCGAGGTGGTTGGCGGGAATGGCGGACTTCCCCTGGTGAAGATAACCACCCCCGCGACTGCGGGAGAGATGTATCTTCACGGCGCCCACGTTACTTCCTGGAAGCCGGCAGGACAGCAGGATGTTCTATTCGTGAGCACGCGCTCGCTCTGGGCCGATGGACACGCGATTCGCGGCGGCGTCCCTATCTGTTTCCCCTGGTTCGGCGACAAAGAAGGCGATCCTCACGCTCCGGCCCATGGATTTGTGCGTACCAAATCCTGGCAGCTGGAATCGATCCAGGCGACCGGGAATAAGGTGACGGTCACCATGTTTACCGAGAGCGACCAGAGCACGAAGAAGTGGTGGCCTGCCGACTTTCGCCTGGTACATCGCGCGACCTTCGGCACAGAACTGGGGTTGGAGTTGACCATGACCAATACCGGCCCGGCACCGCTACGCTTCGAAGAGGCGATGCACGCCTACCACAGAGTAGGAGATGTCGGTCAGGCGCGCGTGTCTGGCCTGGACGGGGTGCCGTATCTGGACAAAACCGATTCGTATCGTGAGAAGCTGCAGCTCGGAGACGTTGTCATCGAATCCGAGACCGATCGCGTTTATCTGAACACCCAGCATCCGTTGGATGTGCAAGACTCTGTCTTACAACGTAGGATACAGATCGCGAAGAGAAATTCGCTCACTACCGTGGTGTGGAATCCGTGGATGGAAAAGGGCAGCGAGTTGTCCGATCTGGGCGAAGACCAGTGGAACCAGATGTTGTGTATCGAGACCAGCAATGTCGGTACTTTTGGGGTAGAGCTAGCGCCGGGGCAGCAACACACCATGAAGGCCATAGTCACCCTTGGACGTGTCTAGAAGCTCGACACTCACCCAGGGCGCGCCACTCCGGCGTCGACCCTCCGCGGAGTAACGGTTTGTTGCGACAGCATGCGCCGTTTCAAGCTGTCGTAGATCGGTTCGCTCTGCAGGAGCATGGCCACGACCATTGCCACCAGCGAAGCTCCCAGCAAGCCCAACGTCAGATCGGCGCGCCCGGTCATTTCCACGGTCAGCACGATCCCAGTTAGAGGAGCGCGAACCGTGGCGGAAAACAGTGCGCCCATGCCTACGATGGCACAGGCTACGGCGGAAACATTCTCTTGCGGCAGGTAGTGATTGACCACCCCGGCGAACAGCGCGCCAGACGACGCTCCCAGCAGCAACAAGGGGGCAAAGAGGCCGCCTGACGCTCCCGCAGCATAGGACCAGGGGCCGAGCGCGAAGCGCACCAGAAAGATCGTGATCAGGCTTTCCACCGTGAATCGATTGGACAGAATGGACTGGGTCAGGGTTTCGCCGCCCCCGACCATGGCCGGCACGAACCACGCCACCACTCCCACTACCGCACCGATGATGGCGGCGCGCTGCAGCGAAGAAATAGTCGATATTTTGTCGCTAATGCGAAGCAGCCCCATGATCACGGCGTTGTAAATTGCACCCAACCCGCCTAAGAGCGCGCCCAGTACAAGAAAAGGCCACTTGTTCCAGCTCTCTGTAGGACTCACTTGCGGCACGGTGAAGTCGAGAACGTTGCCCAGCATCAGCCGCATCAGCCATACTGCAACCGTCGCGGCGGTCAGGGTGGCTATCAGAAGCCAAGGGGTGAAACTGGTGGTCAATTCTTCAAAAACGAAGATGGACCCGCCAATGGGCGCATTGAAGGCAACAGCAAGACCGGCGCCTGCGCTGGCAGCATCCACTACCCTGCGATCTTCTTCCTGTTTAATAAGGAAATGAGAAGACCACTGGCCAAAGGACGCGCCCATCTGCACCGTCGGCCCTTCGCGACCCAGGGCCAGTCCGGAGCCCATGGCCAGCAGGCCACCAAAGAACTTCACCGGGACCACGGGCGCGGCGGCCGGTTCGATCTCGCCACTGAAAACGGCTTCGACGCGCTGAACGCCGCTGCCTTCCGCTGTGGGAGCAAACTTTACGACCAGGAAACGAGCCAGGCAGGCGCCGGCGGCGCCTAGAGCTAGCGGAAGCAGCCAACCGGTATATGGATGCCCGTGTGCGCGGGCGACCAGGTTGCTACGCAGTAGGTCAGACAGGATGAGTAAGTACCGGAAGCCGCCGCCGACCACCCCGATCAGTATTCCGCCCAGGATGCTGGCGCTCACGATGCGGATCACTCGCGAATTCAACAGCGTCATGAGAATGGGATTCTGTTAAGGCGGAAGTTTCAAGTCCGTCGCAGAACGCTTGGGGCCAAAGCCCCTTTCTTATTTTTCGGATGTCTACGGACGGGCTAACGACCGTTCCCTTCACCAAACTAGTCCGAGCCCCCTTAACTACTGGTCCCAGCCTCCGCCTAATGCCTGGTAGAGTTGGACGTAGTTCTGCAGTTCCAAGTACCAGGCTTGGGAGACGTTTAGCTCGGCGGCAAAGTAATCCTGCTCGGTTACCAACACTTCCAGAAAGCTGGTGACGCCGCCCTGGAAGCGCACATTGGCCAGACGCGCCGTTTCCTTATAGGTAGCGGCCTGTTCTTCGAGCTTCATCCGATATTTTCGCGATTCGCTGTAGCCAACCAGGCTGTTAGACACATCGCCGAATGCCTGCAGCACAGTCTGCTTGTACACCAGTTCCGCCTGATCGCGCTGGGCCCAGGCCAGGCGATAGTTACTCCGAATGCGCCCACCCTGAAAGATTGGCTGGGCAAGCTGTCCGCCCACGGACCAGAAAGTCGCTGGACCTTCCAGGAAATTGGCGATGGAGACGCTTTGCGCACCGAACTGGCCGGTCAGCGAGATCTGCGGAAAGAACGCGGCTTTAGCAACGCCGACATTGGCGTTAGCTGCCACCAGGCTTTCCTCATCGCGGAGAACGTCTGGCCGGCGTTGCAGCAACGACGAAGGCAATCCGGCAGGAACCTCCGGCAGGTGCGGCTGTTCGACCAGCGGCAACCCCCGCGCGATTTGTCCCGGATTTCTACCCAGCAGGATGCTGATGTTGTTCTCGGTCTGCTCGACCGATTGCTGCAGGGTGATCACCTCAGCCTGGGCCTGCTGCACCAGCACCTGCGCCTGATAGACATCAGTAATCGCAGCGTCGCCACCTTTGTACTTGATCGTGTTCAGCTTAAGAATTCCGGTGTAAGCGTCCACCGATTCCTGGGAGTATTTCAGCTGCGCGTCGTACTGCCGTAGCAGGAAGTAGTCGCTGGCTACCATTGAAATCAAGGTCGTCTGCACAACATCGCGCCCGTAGACCGTGGAGATCAGAACGGCGCGCGCGGCTTCGGTGGCGCGGCGATATTGCCCCCAGAAGTCGACGATGTAGTTCAGCTGTATGGCTGCGGTGTCGAGGGTCGGGGAGCCCGTGAATAGCGGCGTCGACTGTTGGTTGGCGACTCCAAAGCTGCCGTTGACCTGGGGAAACTGGTTGGCGCGGGTGATCCCCAGGTTGGCGCTGGCTTGCATAATGCGGGTCGCCGCAATGCGTATGTCGTAGTTGTTGGCCAGTGATTCCTTGATCAAGGCCTGCAGAGTGTCATCCTGAAAGACAGTCCACCACTTCATTTGGGCAAACTGATCCGCATCCGGCGGTTGCTGGGTGGAAGCATCAGGAGCCAGACCGCGATATTGATCGGGCACGGTGAGTGGCGGACGCTTGTAATTCGGTCCCACCTTGCAAGCGGAGAGTGAGAGCAATAACAAGACGACAGCAAATTGTTTCGGCTTAGTCATGTGCTCCTCCTTCCGAGGGAGCGGGAGCCGGCGCCACGCCTGGCTTAGGTTCCTCTTTCTTGCCGCCTATCCAGATACCGAAGCGCTCCACCACATCGAAGGAAACCGGGATGAAGAAGATCGCCAGGAGAGAAGCGGCCAGCATTCCGCCGATCACCACAGTCCCCAACACCTGCCGCGAGACGGCGCCGGCACCGGAAGCCGTCCACAGAGGTACGCAACCCAGGATGAACGCGAAGGCGGTCATCAGGATGGGCCGCAGTCGCAGCTTGGCGCCCTTCAAGGAGGCATCGATCAAGCTCGCGCCCTTGTCGTATTCCATCTTGGCGAACTCGACGATCAGAATCGCGTTCTTGGCGGACAGTCCGATCAGCATCACCAGGCCGATTTGCGCGTACACATCGTTGTCGAGGCGCCGGAAATACATGGTGATAAACGCGCCGAATACGGCGATCGGCACGCCCAGCAACACACTGAAAGGTAGTGTCCAGCTCTCGTACTGCGCCGCCATAATCAGAAAGACCACGAAGAACGCTAGACCAAAGATGGTGCTCGGCTTTACTCCTTGAGCCGCTTTTTGCTCCTGGTATGACATTCCCATGTAGTCGAAGCCCATCTGACCGGGCATGGTCTTACGAAAGACATCTTCCAGCGCGGCCGTCGCCTCCCCGGAGCTATAGCCTGGGGCCGCGGAGGCGTTGATCTGAACGCAGTTGAAGAGGTTGTAGCGCATGATGAACTCAGCGCCGCTGCGCGGATAAGTAGATGTCAGCGTACTCAACGGCACCATCTCGCCCGCGGCGTTTCGCACGTAGAACTTACCCAGATTGCTGGCCTTGGTACGAAAGTCGCCGTCAGCCTGCACGTATACCTGCCATTGCAGACCGAAGCGGTTGAAGTAGTTGATCAGCGAACCACCCATGAACGTCTGCAGGGTCTGGTAGAGGTCATTCAGCGGAATTTGCTGCGTCATGACCTTGGCGTTATCTACCTTGACCCCAACTTGCGGGACACCAAACAGCGCTGTCGTCATGACCCCGGCCAACTCGGGACGTTTTCGAGCTTCGGCCAGGAACAGTTGGGCGTTCTTGGCGAGAAAATCGATACCACTGCCAGAGCGGTCTTCGAGAATGAACGTGGTGCCACCCGATGTTCCCACGCCAGGAATCGCGGGCGGCGGAAATGAGAACGCCAAGCCGGATGAGACCTGGGACAGCGCTCGCTGCAAATGCTCCTTGATCCCCTTGTAGCTCGTCTCCGGTGTCTTGCGCACATCCCATGGCTTAAACGATATGAAGAAGAACGAGCTGTACGTGGCGTTGACTCCGCTCAACATGCTGTAGCCCATGACCGAGCTGACGTACTCGACCCCGGGCGTATCCATGATGATTTTTTCGACCTGACGTGCGGCTTCCGAAGAGCGTTGCAACGACGAGGCGTCCGGCAGTTGCAAACCGGCATACATATATCCCTGATCTTCGTCGGGGAGGAAGCTTCCGGGAATTCGCTTGCCGAAGAAACCGGCGCCAACCGTCAGCAGTGCGAGCAGAAGAAACGCGAACCCTGCTTTGTGAATGAGGTGCTTGCAGGTCGTGACATATCCGTCGGTCGCCCGGCCAAAGACGCGGTTGAACCAGCGAAAGAATGCGCCCAACGGTCCGCGGCTCTCCTTCTTGGGGCGAAGCAGCATGGCGGACAAGGCCGGGCTGAGCGTGAGTGCGTTAAATGCCGAGAAGAGTACGGAGATTGCGATGGTTATGGCGAACTGCTGGTAGAGTTGCCCGGTAATACCAGGAACGAACGCCGTCGGGATGAACACGGCAGCCAGAATCAGCGCGATCGCGATGACCGGCCCAGATACCTCGTCCATCGCCAGGACGGTTGCGTCGTGCGGGGTCATACCCTGTTCGATGTGATGCTCAACGGCTTCCACCACGACGATTGCGTCATCCACCACCAATCCGATAGCCAGCACAAGGCCGAACAGGGAAAGTGTATTAACCGAGAATCCGAGTAAAGGAAAGACGACGAACGTTCCGATGAGCGAAACCGGCACCGCCAGTAACGGGATCAGCGTGGCGCGCCAGCCCTGAAGGAAGATGTAGACGACGATAATAACCAGGACGAGTGCTTCACCCAGCGTCTTATAGATTTCATGAATGCCGGCGCTGACTGCAAGCGTGGTGTCCAACGCCGTGATGTAGTCCAAGCCTTGCGGAAATCTCCGCTTGGCATCCTCCATCGTTTTGAGGATAGCCGCGCGGGTCTGCAGAGCATTGCTGCCGGGAGTTTGATAGATGGCGATAAGGGCTGCCGGCTGGGCTGGCTTGCTTTCTCCCGCTGTTCCCAGTCGCGCGGTATAGGAATAATATTGCGAACCCAAGTCTACGCGGGCGACGTCCTTCAAGCGCAGAATTGCCCCGTCCGGCTGAGCACGGACGACAATCTCGTTGAACTCTTCGGCCGTAGGCAGGCGTCCCGGCGCGCGCACGTTGTAGGTGAACTGCTGACCATTGGGAACGGGCTCGCCGCCGACTTGTCCGGCGGGATTCACCTTGTTCTGGTTTTGGACCGCGTTCACGATGTCGGTGACGGTCACACCGAGACTGGCCAACCTGTCAGGATTCACCCAGACGCGCATGGCATACGGGCCGGCGCCGAAGATTTGAACCTGTGAAACACCGTAGACGCGCGTGAGCGCGTACTGCAAATTGATGGTGGCGTAGTTGGCCAGGAAAATGTTGTCGTAGTTTCCGTTGGGCGAAAACAGGTCGATCAGCATGAACGGGGCAGTGGTGCCCGGCTGCACGATGACGCCCTGCTGGGTTACCTGGCTGGGCAGCTGGGCGTTGGCTTGGCCGGTGCGCATCTGCGCCAGAATCTGATCGGTATTGACGTCCGTCCCCAGCTGGAAGTCGACATACAGCGACATGTTTCCGCCGCTGCTGGCACTCAGCGAATACATGTAGTTCATGCCGCTGACGCCCGACATCTGCTGCTCGATCGGGGTCGCGACCGATTCGGCAATCGTCTGGGCATCCGCTCCAGGGTAGGTGGCCTTCACCTGGATCATCGGGTCAGCAATGTTGGGAAACTGCTGCGTCGGCAGGCTGAGCAGCGACACCACGCCAACCAGCACCATCAGGATCGAGATGACGATGGCAACAATTGGTCGATTGATAAAAAATTTCGACATGCTCAGTTGCTCCCTGCTGTCTGTGCCACCGATGACGCGGGCGTATACGGCTTGGGAACGACCGGAATCCCTTCCTTCGCCAGCTCCGGCGCAGCCGCCGCAAATTGCTGAACCTTGAGAAGGCCGTCGACGACAACTTTCTCACCCGGTTTCAGACCTTCGGTGACGATCCAGTTCGTCCCTTCACGTTCACCCATCTTGACTGGTCGGAATACAGCTTTGTTGTCCGGCGTTACTACAATGAGTTGGTAGTTGGTCTGCACTTCCATGACAGCTGCCTGCGGAACCAGCAGAGCGTTCTGACTGACCCCGGTTTGGAAGCGCACGCGACCAAAACCGCCGGGGCGAAGGATAGCATCGGGATTAGGAAATTCGGCGGCCATCTGAATGGTGCCGGTCTGCGTGCCGACCTGACGATTCACATAAATAAACCTTCCCATTGCCGGATAAGGCTCGTTATTCGACTGAATGTATTGCACCGGCGTTCTGCTGGCCTTCTCGATAGGGATTTTGCCCATGATCACATTACTAACCATGGGGGCGACACTCAGGAAGTGGCTTTCGCTGATATTGAAATAGGCCCAGATGGGATTGACCTGCGAGATCGTCGCCATTTTCGTTGCGGTCCCCACCAGATCGCCGACTTGGGAATTGGCGACTCCGACGATACCGTCGATCGGCGCGTAAACCTTGGTCCAGGCAAGATTCAGCTCAGCGTTGTCCAAGGCCGCCTTCTTGGCCGTGACACTCGACTCCCACGACTTCTCGTAGGCGATATCATTGTCCAGCTGCTTTTGCGGAATCGCGCTTTGCGCCGCCAAGGGCGTATCGCGGGCGACATCGGCCCGAGTCCTATCCAGATTGGCTTCCGCCTCGGCGACATCCGCCTTAGCCTGGTCGACCGCGGCCTGATACTGGCGAGGATCCAACTCGAACAGAAGTTGACCCTTCTTGACAAAGTAGCCATTCTGGTACGCCTGACGCAGCAAATAGCCCTGCACCTTGGGCGTGATTTCGGCGTTCACGGGCCCGTTCAGCTGCGCCACCCACTCGTCGTAGGTGGGTACGTTCTGCTGCAAGGGCTCGACGACACCGACCTCGGGTGGTCCGGGCTTGGCAGCTTCTTCTTTCTTTTCGCAGGCGGTCAGCAACAGTGTGAGGATAAACAAGGCAGCGATAGCTGAATTCAGAGCTAGATGCCGTAGCGCTAAAACTGCGGATTTGTACGATGTTGTCGCTGCCGCTTCGATTCCGCGTGGGCAGCGGCTGGATCCGGTTTGCATGGACATACTCCTGCTTAGGGTCACGCGAGATAACAGCCACAACCAGTTTCTGTTGCAAGGTTTACGCATCTTTCTAGTCGAATCTGGCGCGGATTGCTACTAGTATTTTTCTTAGTTGTTTACCACGTCCCATCACCTGTAAAGTGCTAGGACACAGTGTCTCTCTCCTGGAACGGCATTCAACGGCAGCGAAAGTGAGCCTAACCTGTGAAACATGTCATCATCGTCGGTGGTGGTTTTGCTGGACTGAACTGCGCCCGTAAACTGGCAAAGCATCCTGACATTCGCATCACCCTGATCGACAAGAACAACTATCAGCAATTTCAGCCGCTGCTGTATCAGGTAGCGGCGGGATTTCTGGCGCCCAGCAACGTTGCCTTCAGTTTGCGGAACATGCTAGTGAAGCACGCCAACGTCGAGGTAAAAATGGCGGAGGTGGTATCCGCCGATCTCGCGACGCGAACGGTCACTATCTCTGACGGGCACACCTACCATGGCGACATCCTGGTGCTGGCCGCCGGATCGCAGGCCAACTTCTTCGGCACGCCCGGAGCCGAAAAGTACACCTATCCTCTGTATTCCCTGCACGACGCGGAATTGCTGCGCTCTCGCATCCTTGCGGTGCTGGAGGCGGCGGATCGCGACCCTACGCTCATTGCCAAAGGAGCGCTGAACTTCGTGCTGGTGGGTGCCGGCCCGACTGGCACGGAAATGTCGGGAGCTTTGGGCGACATGATCCACCGCGCCTTTAAAGAGGAATATCCCAATCTTCCGTTTAACGAGGCCAACATTTACGTGGTCGACATGGGGCACTGTGTCCTGGGCGCGTTCTCGCCCAAGGGCCAGGCGTACGCCGCAAAAATGCTGGAGCAGCGCGGGGTGAAAATCCGCCTGGGCACCGCGGTCAAAGAAGTCGCGTCGGGTCACGTGGTACTGTCCGACGGAACCAACATTCCTACCCATACCGTCGTCTGGGCAGGAGGTTTGCGCGCGGCTGATCTGTCAACCAACCTTGGTCTCCGGCCAGGCCACGGGGGAAGAATCGACGTGCAGCCTGATCTCACCGTGGCGGGGTTTCCCGGCGTATACGCTCTGGGAGACTTCTCCAACATTTCCGGGAAAGACGGGAAGCCGTTGCCGCAACTCGCCTCTGTCGCTGAACAAGTGGGTAAGTGGTGTGCCAGGAACATTGCAGCCGATATTGAGGGAAAGCCCAGAAAGCCGTTCGACTACCTCGACAAGGGCATCATGGCAATGATCGGGCGCAGTGCGGCGATCGCCGAGATCGGTCCGCATCGCCACGAACTCGAAGGTCCTATCGCGTTCACCGCATGGATCGGCGTACACGCTGCCTTGCTGTCAACTATGCAGGCCAAGATAGAAGCCTTTGTGGAATGGGCTTGGGACTACTTCAGCGAAGTGAAAGGCGACCAGGTGCTCGACCGCTTCAGCCAGGCGGACATAGACTGGAACGACGATAACGGGGCAGATGCGAGCGGGTCATCGGCCAAGGGCGCTTCCGCTAAGTCAGATTCCTGATTGGCCCGTTAAACGCTGACGAGCCATGCAGTCTCTCTATCAAGCCGTTCTGCTGTCCTGGTCGATCCCTCCGGCTGCGAGCTTCGCGCTTGCACTCACTGCACTGGTTTATCTACGCGGCTGGTTTCTGCTGCGACGCGCCGGACTTCCCTTTCTACCGACGTGGCGCGCCATCAGCTTTCTGGCCGGGCTGCTTTCCCTTTGGGTTGCACTAGCTTCTCCTTTAGATACCTTCTCGGGATTCGTGCTCACCGCGCATATGGTGCAGCACATGATCCTGATGATGGTCGCGCCTCCGCTGATCTTGCTGGGCGCGCCCTTGATTCCTCTGGTCCGCGGGTTGCCGATCTTCGCGGCCCGTGAATTTGCCGGACCGTTTCTGAATTGGCGAGTCGCAAGTCGGGTTGGGAACGCTCTCACCAATCCGATCGTTGCCATGCTTCTTATGGGCGCAGCCATGTTTGCCTGGCATACCCCCAGGCTCTACGAGCTGGCGTTGGCTTCGAGCTCGTGGCACGAAGTGGAACATGCCTGCTTTTTCCTGACGTCGCTGCTCTTCTGGTGGCCTGTGATTCAACCCTGGCCCAGCCACGCTCAATGGCCGCGTTGGGCGATGGTGCCGTATCTGTTAGTGGCTGACCTGCAGAACACGGCCTTGTCGGCGATCCTGGTTTTCTCCGATCGCCTGCTCTATCCCTCTTACGCAACCGAGCCCCGGCTGTTCGGCTTCCCGGCCTTGCACGACCAGGCAGCATCGGGAGCCATCATGTGGGTACTGGGATCGTTGGCCTACCTGGTTCCTGCCATGGTTATTGCGGTCCAATGCTTGCAACGCAGACCGTTGCCTGCCGAGCCTGTGCCGCCTCGCAAGCGTGAGGCGTCGTCTCTCGATGCCCTGCTCACACTTCCCCAGAGATTCTCGTTTGCCAATCGCTTCCTGCGGCCACGGCTGAGTGTCCGGACGATCGAGGCCATATCGTTCCTGATCTTATTTGCGATTGCCGGCTTGGCTCTGGCGGGACTGGCTTCCAGATCATTCCATGATGGCGATGACGACGATCAGGTTCTCCGGCTGCAGCAGCAATCGGGACCGTTCGCTGTAGCTGTATTCGCTCAGCCCGGAGATCTGGAAACGGGCCGATCAACCTTTGCCGTGCTGGTTCAAGATATCGAAACGCAGGAAACGTTGCTCGATGCCAATGTCGATCTCAGCGCAGAGCAAGCCGGAGACTCATCAAGCCAAACTTCCGTTAGAGCCACTTCAGCGGTGTCGGAGAATAAGTTGCTGAAGTCTGCGGAGTTAAACTTTCCCACGGCAGGTGACTGGACGGTGCACATCGCCGTCCAGCGAAGCGCGGCTAGCGCCGACTTCGCATTGCCAGTCCACGTAGTAAAACCCGCAAGCGGTTTCGCGATTCCATGGTCGTATCTCATCCTGTTGATGTGCACCGCGATCTTGCTATTCGTCTACCTTCGACGTCACCGACTGGAAACCACTGTTCACGCTGAGCAGCCTGTTTCGACATTACAGTCTTAGTGTCTTCCACCCATTCATGGATGCCCGACATCCAGCCACCTCAACTATTAATTCTAGGTTACAGACTGCAATTCTCTGCTGGCGCGCGCTCGCCAATGTAACGCCAGCGGCTTATCCTACTAAGAAGAACAGCCATCCTAACGATTTAAGGAGTTCCTTTCATGCCGACCTCGACTCCAACTGCCGATCCCGAAGTTCTTTCCCTGAGCGCGTATGGAAAAGCTCGCTCCACCATCGACGGTGCTCCGCTTAGCGCCGACGAACTGCGCAAGACCATCGCTTACTGGCGCGCTTGCAATTACCTCAGCCTGGGGATGATCTACCTGTACGACAATCCGCTGCTGCGCGAGCCTTTGCGAGTGGAGCACATCAAGAATCGCCTGCTGGGACATTGGGGATCGAGTCCGGGATTATCGTTTATCTACCTCCATCTAAGCCGCCTGATCAAGAAATACGATCAGGACATGATCTTCCTGGCTGGACCGGGACATGGTGCTCCCGGCGTGCTGGGTCCAGCGTATCTGGAAGGAACGTATTCCGAGATTTATCCCGAGAAGGGCGAAGATTACGAGGGCTTGCGCGAGTTCTTCAAGCAGTTCTCGTTTCCCGGCGGCATCGGCAGCCATTGCACGCCGGAGACTCCGGGCTCGATCCACGAAGGCGGCGAGCTGGGCTACGTGCTGTCGCATGCTTGCGGCGCGGCTCTCGACAATTCTGATTTGATCGTGGCCGCCGTGATCGGCGATGGCGAATCCGAAACTGGGCCACTGGCGACTTCGTGGCACGTTAACAAGTTCCTGAACCCGGCGCGCGACGGTGCCGTGCTGCCCATTCTTCATCTCAACGGATACAAGATCAACAATCCCACGCTGCCGGCACGCATCAGCCACGATGAATTGGAGAACCTGCTTCGCGGCTATGGCTGGACGCCATACTTTGTCGAGGGCTCCGATCCCGAGAGCATGCATCAGGCAATGGCTGCGACCGCCGAGCATTGTGTTCTGGAGATCAATCAATATAAGAGCGATGCCCGGCGCGGCAACTCCGTCAAGCGTCCGCGCTGGCCGATGATCGTGCTGCGTTCGCCCAAAGGCTGGAGCGCTCCACGGGAAGTCGAAGGGCATCGGCTGGAAGGATTCTGGCGCGCTCATCAGGTTCCGCTGCCGGATGTGAAGAAAGATCCTGAGCAGCTTCGTACTCTGGAAAACTGGATGCGATCGCAGAAACCGGAAGAGCTGTTCGACGCCAACGGCACCTTGATCGCCGAACTGAAAGCGCTGGCGCCGACCGGCCCGCGCCGCATGAGCGCCAATCCTCACGCGAATGGCGGCGTCTTGAAAAAGGCATTGCGGTTGCCCGAATTTCGCGAATACTCTTTTGACGTCGACAAGCCGGGAACCACCCTGGCGGAAAACACCCGTCCGTTGGGCAGGTTCCTGCGGGACGTGATGAAGCGCAATATGCGTACGTTCCGCGTCTTCGGTCCTGACGAAACCACGTCCAACAAGCTCGATGCGATTTACGACGTCAGCAAGAAGTTCTGGATCGAGGAGTACTTCCCCGAAGACAGCGATGGCGGCGAACTGGCGCCCGATGGCCGGGTAATGGAAATGCTAAGCGAGCACACCATGGAAGGCATGCTGGAAGGCTACCTGCTTACCGGTCGTCACGGCTTCCTTTCGACCTACGAAGCCTTCGTCCACGTCATCGACTCCATGTTCAACCAGCATGCCAAGTGGCTGGAGATCTGCAATAACCTGTCGTGGCGCGCCGACATCGCTTCCTTGAATCTGCTCATCACTTCCACCGTTTGGCGGCAAGATCACAACGGCTTCACCCACCAGGATCCAGGATTCCTCGACGTCGTGCTCAACAAGAGCGCGGCCATCACGCGCATCTACCTACCGCCGGACGTCAATTCCCTGCTCTCGGTTGCCGATCATTGCCTGCGCAGCGTGAACTACGTGAACGTGATCGTCAGCGACAAGCAGTCGCACCTGCAATTCATGGACATGCAGGCGGCCATCAACCACTGCACCAAAGGCATCGGCATTTGGGACTGGGCCAGCAACGATCAGGGAGGTGAACCCGATCTGGTGATGGCCTCGGCGGGCGACATTCCCACGCAGGAAGCGCTGGCTGCGACTGCCCTGCTGCGCGAAGCTTTTGCCGACATCAAAATCCGCTTCATCAATGTGGTTGACCTGTTCAAGCTGCAACCGCACAACGAACATCCTCACGGATTGTCAGACTGGGACTTCGACTCGCTGTTCACCGTCGACAAGCCGGTCATCTTCAACTTTCATGGTTATCCCTGGCTGATCCATCGGCTCGCCTATCGCCGCACCAACCACGCCAACATCCACGTGCGCGGCTACAAGGAAAAAGGCAACATCAACACGCCGCTGGAACTGGCGATCAACAACAACATTGACCGCTTCAGCCTGGCCATGGATGCCATCGATCGCGTACCCCGGCTACAGAGAATTGGAGGCCACGTGAAAGAGAGTTTCCGCAATATGCAGTTGGAATGCCGCAACTATGCGCACGAGCATGGCATCGACCAGCCCGAGGCCGCCGATTGGAGATGGCCGTACTAAGGCGGGAAATAGATCCCGATTAATTGTCATCCTGAGCGGAGCGCCCGCTGGTCCTTTTCGATCCGCTTTTTGTGGGTCGGGCGGGCGGTCGAAGAGCCTGTCCCGCCCGCAGCCGAGGGAATCTGCGGCTCCCACGTTATAAGTCGCGCATGATTCTTACGACGGATGCGGCTCGCCCAGAATGCAGCGTACCGTGTCACGCGCGATTAGCAGCTCTTCGTCAGTGGGAATCACATACGCCTGCAGCCGAGAGTCGTCTGTGCTGATCTTGCCTTCTTTAGCCATTCGTTTCCTGATTGCGCGCGTCATCAATCTGCAGGCCGGCCCACTGCAAACCTTCGCAGATGCCGGCGCGGATTTGCGCCGAGTTCTCGCCAATGCCGCCGGCGAAGACCACGGCATCCGCTCCGCCCATGCTGGCCAGAAACGCGCCAATATATTTGCGCGCACGATAGCAGAAAATATCGATCGCCAGCCGCACCCGCCGATCGTCGTGTTCTTTTAGTTCCGACTGCAAAATGCGCATGTCGTTGCTCAGTCCAGAGATGCCCAGCAGTCCTGACTGCGTATTCAAAAGCATCTCGACCTCTTGCGTCGACAAGCCTTCCTTGATTGCAATCAGGTTCACAATCGCAGGATCAATGTCGCCCGAGCGGGTGCCCATCACCAGGCCTTCCAGCGGAGTCATGCCCATCGATGTATCGACGGAGGCGCCTCCCCGAATAGCAGCCGCCGAACACCCGTTGCCCAGGTGCAGTGTGATGACGTGGGTCTGCTCGCGAGTTAATCCACGCAGGGCGCGGTAGCGATAAGCGACATAACGATGCGACGTGCCATGGAAGCCGTAGCGCCGGATGCGATGTTGCCGGTAGAGATGATAGGGCAGCGCATAGAGGTAGGCCACCTCGGGCAGCGAATGATGAAAGGCAGTGTCGAATACCGCTACCTGGGGCAACTTCTTGCCAAACAACTCGCGCGCTGCCTGAATACCCTTGATGTTGTTGGGATTGTGCAACGGCGCCAGATCGATGCAATCCTCGATGCCCTGTAACACGTCGTCAGTAATGATGGCCGATTCAGTGAAGCGTTCGCCGCCATGCACTACGCGATGGCCCACCGCGTTTATGTCGGCCGAACTCTGGATCGCGGTGACTCCTGACTCGTCGGAGGCTATATACCGCACCAGGTAATCCAGTGCCCCAGAGATGTTGCGCAGCGGGGCAGTAAATTTCCGTCTGGGTTGCTGACCTGCTTGAAAAGTGACAATGGCCTCGCCACCGATACGCTCGACTTCGCCCTTGCACAGACGGTCATCCTTGTGTTGCTTGATGCGATCGAGATCAGTCGCAATCATTTGAAACTTCAAGCTGGAACTTCCCGAGTTGAGTATGAGTACGTTCATGATGTTTTATTATCCGGCGACTCTACGCTCCAGCGACCTGCTGGCCCTCGATTCTCCAGCATTAGGAGAGCTTTCAGGATCCTATCAGCTCATCCGCAATGCGGTTGGATGCTGTGCGGGCCGACGTGAGGGATCGAATCTTGGTGGCGGCTACGCCGAATCGTACCGCTTAAGACCGGACTCGAACGCACATTCCCAATCCGGCCTGTGCATTGCTCAGTCCGCGTGAGCAGACGCTAATCATTCCGTGCGACATCCCAGCCACAACATTGACAATTTCTAACCTGAATTTCCGCAGCAGCACATTTCCGTTCATCACGAACTCCGCGATGAATGTAGCGCAACCTACGAGTTGCAATCCTTTTTCCTCATCCTGACAGAGGACCAAGCATAAATCCACACGGAGTCTGCGCACGCTTCTTTTGGTCTCAGACTTGCTTGAAGAAAAATCGTTTCGTGCCGATGAAATCCATGGGCACACACCGCTTTTCGACACCCTCTGGAGGGGAGATCGCATGGACCTAAACCAGCCGGCAAATCAGTTGACTGACCCGATGGATGGAATGGACGAGGTGATCAAGGAATTTCTGGTCGAGAGCAACGAGGGTCTGGACCGTTTCGATCGCGATTTGATCGCCCTGGAAAAGGACCGGACTTCGCGGGAGCTGCTGGACAGTATTTTTCGCGCTGTCCACACCATCAAGGGTACGGGTGGGGTACTCGGTTACGAAAAGCTGGTTTCTATTTCACACGTCGGGGAGAGCGTGCTCAGCAAGATGCGGGACGGCGTGTTGCTGCTGTCGCCAGAGATCGCAACCGTGCTGTTGAGCATGGCCGACGCCCTGCGGCGCATCCTGGAGCAGATTGCCCTGAATGGAACGGAAGGCGACGGCGATTGCTCGGATGTCGTTCAGCAATTGTCGGAGGTGCTCAAGACAGTGCAACAGGCCCCCGAGAAACCGACAGAGATGCATGTTGGCGATTCCCTGGAGCAGACGCCGAATCCCAACTCTCCGCCCCGATTGGGCGAGATTCTGGTTAGCGCCGAACATTGTGAGGCGGACGATGTTCGCACCGCACTGCAACTGCAGAAGGAAGGCGACGCGCGACCAGTGGGCGAGATTCTGGTGGACAAGCGTGTCGTGGCGCCTGTGGCAATTGCCGAAGCATTAAAGGCGCAAATCGAGCACCATGACGTGACCAGCAATACCATCCGGGTCGACGTGGCTTTGTTGGACAAAGTGATGAACCTGGTAGGCGAGTTGGTGTTGGCCCGCAATCAGGTTCTGCAGTTCACTGGAACCCAGGAAGACAGCGGGTTTCTCAGCACTGCGCAGAGGCTGAACCTGATCACCACCGAGCTGCAGGAAGGGGTGATGAAGACCCGCATGCAGCCCATCGGTAATGTGTGGAGCAAGCTGCCGCGCATTGTGCGCGACCTTTCGGTGGGATGCGGAAAACGGGTCGAGGTCCAGATGGAGGGAGCCGAGACCGAACTGGACAAGACCATTATCGAGGCCATCAAAGACCCTCTCACCCACATTATTCGCAACGCCGTGGACCACGGTATCGAAATGCCTGCAGTCCGGGTTGCGCGGGGGAAATCCGCCGACGGCCGTCTCCTTTTGCGCGCCTTCCACGAGGGCGGCCAGGTGAATATCGAAATCTCCGACGACGGTGACGGTATTGCCACCGAAAAGCTCAAAGCCAAGGCCATCGCCAAAGGGATTATCTCCGCCGAACAGGCTGCCCGGATGTCGGAGCGCGAGATTCTGAATCTGGTATTCGCTCCCGGACTCTCCACCGTGGAACAGGTCAGCAATATCTCGGGCCGCGGTGTCGGCATGGATGTGGTGAAAACCAACATTGAAAAGATCGGCGGCACCGTCGACCTCCAGAGCAGCAGCGGCCGGGGTACTCTGCTGAAGATCAAGATTCCCCTCACCCTGGCCATCATCCCCGCACTGGTAGTCACCAGCGGCGGTGAACGCTTTGCCATTCCCCAGGTCAGCCTGGTTGAACTGGTCCGCTGCGAAGGTGAACAAGCCGGACACAGCATCGAGAACGTTCACGGGGCCAGCGTTTATCGACTACGAGGCAACTTGCTGCCGCTGGTCTATCTCAACCGCGAACTGCGTATTTCCGCGGCGTCGGTCACGGCCCAGTCGGTCAATATCGTGGTTTTACAGGCCGGCGACCGGCAATTCGGGCTGGTGGTCGACGACATTAACGATACCGAAGAGATTGTCGTCAAGCCCCTGTCCAAGCAATTGAAGGGCGTCTCCTGTTTTGCCGGAGCAACCATCATGGGAGACGGTCATGTGGCTCTCATCCTGGATGTTTTGGGACTGGCGCAGATGGCCAGGGTGGTCTCCGAGCTGCGCGAGAAGAGCCTGGCCGAGCACGGAGCCAAGTCCACCGACAATCTGGATGCCCGCGAATCCTGGCTGCTGTTCCGCATAGGAAGCGGCGGCCGAATGGCGATGCCTCTGTCCCTGGTGTCGCGGTTGGAGGAGTTTCCGGTGGCCCAGGTGGAGCGCTCCACCGGGCGCGAGGTCATTCAATATCGCCAGCAGATCATGCCGCTGGTGCGGCTGGCGCAGGTTTTCGGGCACGCCCCCATCGCCGACGGCGACCTGCTTCAGGTCATTGTTTATTCCAGCCATGGCCGCAGCGTCGGACTCATCGTCAACGAAATCCTCGACATCGTCGACCAACAGGTAGCCGTCCAATGCGTGCAGGGCGCCAGATCGCTACAGGGCACCGCGGTCATTCAGCAGCATGTGACCGATCTTCTGGACGTGCCGGCTCTGCTGGCCGAACAGCACTTGAGCAGCACGGGAGCAGCGGCATGAACATCGAACGGCAGCTTTGTACTTTTTTCCTCGAAGGACTGTTCTTCGGCGTGGAGGTCGAAAAGGTCCAGGAAGTCATTCGCTATCAGGAAATGACCCGGGTACCGCTGGCGCCGGCCGTGATCGCCGGGCTGATCAATCTGCGCGGCCAGATTGTTACCGCCATCGATCTTCGCCATCAGCTCGGATTGTCTGCCAGGACCAGCGAGGAGCTTCCCATGAACGTGGTGATTCGCCGCGACGATGGTCCTATCAGCCTACTGGTGGACGAAATCGGCGACGTGGTTGAGGTGGACGAGCAGTGCTTTGAACACCCTCCGGACACATTGGACGGCGCAGGACGGGAGTTCATCCGCGGCGTCTACAAACTTAAGCAGCAGTTGCTGCTGTTGTTGGACACCGAGAAAGCGATGTCGGTTGTGGGCACGCGTCCGGCCTAGACAGCAGAGCGGCATCAACCCCCAAACAAGGAAAAGGAGCTTACATGCTACAGGCGCAGAGTAAAGGAAATGGAATCCACAAGCACCGGGTGAATGGTGGAGACGCGCATGAATCCATGACGATGCTGGCTCAACCGCCAGTGGCCCATGAAATTCATCGAGTGATGACGGCGATTTGCGCCGGGCAGATCGATGTTCGGGCGCGTTTCGAGGGCTTCGAGCCGGAAGAATGCGAGCTGCTGCAGACCGTCAATCAGGCGCTGGACGCGCTAACCGCTCCGCTGGCTGCGGCCACGGGATTCCTCGGCATCCTCAGCCAGGGCAAGATTCCAGAAAAGATCACGGCCACTTTTGCTGGCGAGCTTAACGCTACTAAGACCAATATTAATGCTTGCGTTGAAGCCCTGAGCGGAGTCGTGGAAGTCACTAGGGTCGTAGATCGTATGGCAGTCAACGACCTGGCTGTACGTGCCGCGGAGAACTATCCCGGAATGTTCGGCGACCTGTGTCGCTCCACCAATACAGCCCAAGAACGCGTTCTCAATACCATTCGGATTGCAAAACAGATTGCCATCGGCGATTTCAAGCAAGAGCTGGAAACGCTCGAGAAGGTGGGAAAGCGCTCGGAAAAAGATGAATTGGTTCCGGCTTTTATCACCATGATGCGGGCAGTCTCTGCCTTGGTTACCGATGCCGAAATGCTGGCCGACGCCGCGGTTGAAGGAAAACTGGCCACCCGCGTCGACCCCTCCAAACATCAAGGCGAATACCGCCGGGTGATGGAGGGAATCAATGCCACACTGAACTCCGTGGTCGGGCCGCTGAACGTCTCTGCCGACTACGTTGACAAAATCAGCAAGGGCAACATTCCCGCCAAGATCACCGATAACTACAACGGCGACTTCAATACCATCAAGAACAACCTGAACCAATGCATCGATGCTCTTAACGGCCTGACGGAAGAGATGGCACGGATGTCAGACGCTCACAACGCGGGCGACATTGACGCCGTCATTCCAGTGGAGAAATTCGAAAACGCCTACCGGACGATGGCCCGAGGCGTCAATGAAATGGTGCAAGGCCACATCACTGTCAAGAAAAAGGCGATGGCCTGCATCGCCCAATTCGGCAAAGGGAATTTCGAAGCCCCGCTGGAAAAGTTTCCTGGCAAGAAGGCCTTTATCAATGACACCATCGAGGAGGTCCGCAGCAAGCTGAAGGCATTGATCGTAGACACTGACCTGCTTGTGCAAGCTGCCTTAAAAGGCCAGCTGGCCACACGTGCGGATGCCGGCAAACACGGTGGCGACTTCCGCAAGATCGTCGAAGGGGTGAATGCAACTCTGGATGCGGTGATCGGGCCGCTGAATGTTTCAGCCGATTACGTGGACAAAATCAGCAAGGGCAACATCCCAGCCAAGATCACCGACAACTACAACGGTGATTTCAACGTCATCAAGAACAACCTGAACACTTGTATCGATGCGGTCGGCGCGTTGGTGGCTGACGCCAACATGCTGGCCAAAGCGGCGGTTGAGGGCAAACTGGAGACCCGCGCCGATGCCAGCAAGCACGGTGGCGACTTTGGCAAGATCGTCGCCGGAGTCAACGCCACCCTCGACGCGGTGATCGGTCCGCTCACGGAAGTTGGCCAGATGCTCGACAAGATGGCTGGCGGCGACCTCACCGTCCAGGTCGCCAGTGACTACGCCGGAGACTTCAACCGCTTGAAGAATACGGTGAACACGCTGGCCACGCAGGTGCGCAGCGCCATGCAGCAGATCGGCACGAACGCCAATGCCCTGGTTTCGGCGGCCGAGGAACTTAACAAGGTCAGCCAGCAGATGAGTGCCAGCGCGGATGAAACTGCAACCCAGGCCAACGTGGTCTCGGCCGCCTCCGAACAGGTCGCCGCCAACGTACAAACGGTCGCCACCGGAGCCGATGAGATGGGCGCCAGTATTAAGGAGATCGCCAAGAACACGGCTGACGCCACCAGGGTGGCCACGGCGGCGGTGAAATCGGCGGAGGCGACGAACGAAACCATCGGCAAGCTGGGTCAAAGCAGCGCCGAGATCGGGCAGGTGATCAAGGTCATTACCTCGATTGCGCAGCAGACCAATCTGCTGGCGCTCAACGCCACCATCGAGGCGGCGCGCGCCGGTGAGGCCGGCAAGGGATTCGCGGTGGTAGCCAACGAGGTCAAGGAGTTGGCCAAGGAGACGGCCAAGGCCACCGAGGACATCAGCCGCAAGATCGAGGCCATTCAGGGCGACACCAAGGGCGCGGTGGCAGCCATCGGGCAGATCAGCAGCGTGATCGTGCAGATCAACGACATTCAGAACACCATTGCCAGCGCAGTCGAGGAGCAAAGCGCCACCACCAACGAGATCAGTCGCAACCTGGCCGAAGCGGCCCATGGCAGTACCGACATCACGCGCAACATCGGCGGAGTGGCGGAGGCTGCGCACACTACGACCGCAGGAGCTACGGACACGCAGAAGTCGGCGCAGTCGCTGGAGCGCATGGCGGCCGAGTTGCAAGGTCTGATCGCGCAATTCAAATACTGAATCCGGGTCAGGGTGTCTGCCTGAGATCCTCGGGCGGACATCCTGCCGGATCGGGAAGCGGTGCGGAAAGGAGATTCGAATGCGTGCACTGGTCGTCGATGATTCTTCTGCGATGAGGGCAGTGCTTCGCATGATACTCAAGAAGCAAAACTTCGAAGTCGTGGAAGCCAAGGATGGGCTGGAAGCCCTGCAGGTCTTACAGCGTATCGAACTGGTTGACCTGATGCTGATCGACTGGAACATGCCGGGGATGAACGGCTTCGAACTGCTGCAGAATGTCCGGGGAAATGGCAGATATGGGCCGACCAAGGTAGTGATGGTGACCACGGAAACCGCTCTTGCCGAGATGTCTAATGCATTAGCAGCAGGCGCCGACGAATACATCATGAAGCCATTCACCCCCGACGTGGTCACCGACAAATTGCGGCTGGTAGGTCTGTGAGTATGCACCGCAAGATCAGAGTTCTGGTGGTCGACGACTCGGTGACGATGCGCCGCATTCTGTCCGACGCAATCTCGTCCGATGCTGAGCTGGAAGTGGCCGGCTATGCAGCCAATGGCCAGATCGCCATGGCGATGTTCGATCAGGTCTCGCCCGACATCGTTACCCTGGACATCGAGATGCCAGTGATGGACGGCCTGGCGACGCTAAAAGCCATGCGCGCGGCCCGCCGCCTGCAACCGGTCATCATGTTCAGTACGTTGACCGAGCGCGGGGCCGAGGCCACCATCGACTCGTTGGCGCTGGGGGCCAGCGATTATGTCGCCAAGCCGATTCACGCCGGCAGCCTGGATGCTGCCCGGGAGCGAATACGCGAGGCTCTTATCCCCAAGATCAAAGCCTTGTGCCGCATTCCTGCTTCAGAGCAATCGAGTCGGCCGGCGGCCACGGCAACGCAACTTTCGCTTCGTCGGGCCAACCCATTTGAACGGATCGAGGCGGTGGTCATTGGCAGCTCTACCGGCGGCCCCAACGCACTTGCCACCGTGCTGCCAAGACTCCCCTCCAATTTTCCCGTGCCTGTGCTCATTGTGCAGCACATGCCTGCGGCCTTCACACGCTTCCTGGCACAGCGGCTGACGGTACTGTGTCCGCTGCCGGTTGAGGAGGCATCGGCCGGCGACGCGGCCAGTGCAGGAAAGATAAAAGTGGCGCCGGGCGGTTATCACTTGGCGGTCGTACGTGATCAGGAGGTGGTCCGTGTGAAGATAAACCAGGGTCCGGCCGAGAACTCCTGCCGGCCGTCGGCCGACGTGCTGTTCCGATCTGCCGCCCAGGTTTTCGCCAACCGGGTTCTGGCTGTGGTCCTGACAGGCATGGGACAGGACGGCTTGCGCGGTTGCGAGGCGCTGGCCGACCTGGGTGCGCCTATCATTGTCCAAGACGAAGCCAGTTCGGTAGTGTGGGGCATGCCGGGCTTTGTCGCCAAGGCGGGCTTGGCCGACTCGATTCTTCCTCTTTCCGAGATTGGCGAAGCCATCGTGCGCCGGGTAACGGCTTTTCGGCCACTCTCGATGCGCCAAAATCTTGCCGCGCTGGGGACACGATGAGCCTGGCGCCGGTCGACTTCGAATATCTGCGGCACCTGGTCAGAACCCACTGTGCCATCGTCATTGATCCGGGCAAGGAATATCTGGCGGAAACCCGCCTGGCTACGCTGGTCAACGAACAGGGCTGTGCCTCGCTGCAGGAGTTTCTGGGGGTACTGCGCCGTCAGACTTTCAATGGGCTTCATCGCAAAGTTCTGGACGCGATGACCAACAATGAGACCTGGTTTTTTCGCGATTCCAATCCTTTCACGGCATTGAAGGAATTGGTGATTCCCGACCTGATGAAGCGGCGTGAAGTGGAACGAAAGATCTCGATTTGGAGTGCCGCTTGTTCCAGCGGGCAGGAGCCCTACAGCATCGCCATGCTGATTCGTGAGAACTTCAATCTGCCGGGCTGGAAGTTTTCCATTCTAGGCACCGATTTCTGTAGCGCCATCCTGGAACGCGCCAGAACTGGCCTGTACCGCCAAATGGAAGTGAATCGCGGATTGCCCGCGAAGTTGCTGGCTAAGTACTTTGTGCAGCAGGGACTGTACTGGCAACTGAAGCCCGAAATTCTTACTGCGGTCAAGTTCCATTTCTTGAATCTGGCTGAGCCGTGGGCAAGCACCGTCCCACCGGCCGACATCGTTTTACTGCGCAATGTGTTGATCTATTTCGACGTAGAGACCCGGAAAGAGATCCTGGGCCGGGTGCGCCGGCTACTGCGTCCTGACGGATACCTTTTCCTGGGGTGTGCCGAAACCACTTTGAACCTGGACAACGGATTCCAGCGCGTGCAAACAGACAAGTATGTTTGCTACAAACTAAAGGATTAGAACAAGCATGATTGCCAAAATCGGCGGTGAAGAACTGGCGGGTGTGGTAGATGAGATATTTGGCTCCATGGCCGGCATTCAACTGGCGCCTTCTGCTAAGTTGATCGCGCCAGACAAAACCACGGGCTACATAACTTCGGCAGTGCAGATTGTGGGCGACTGGCAAGCAGCGGTGCGGTTAGACCTGGACTTGGAGCTGGCCCGCCGCGTATGTGCCAATCTCATGGGGGTCGACGCCAACGATCTCTCGCTGCAAGATATCCGCGATGCGGCAGGCGAACTCGCCAACATGACAGGCGGCAGTGTCAAAACCTTGTGTGCCCCCAGCTGTGGATTATCACTACCCTCCGTGGTAACGGGTCAGGATTACGAATTCAGCCTCTCTCAGGGTACTTTGGTCCAAGCCTCATCTTTCTGGCACGAATGCGGAGCGCTGACAGTTAGTATTCTCGAGAAACAGAAATTGCTCGAGGGAACATCTCCGCTGCCGTAAAGGCGGACAGTCCACTTAGACGTTCGGAGTTGTCCGACGCGCGAAACAAATTGTTTTCTTGCAAAAAGCGGCTTAAACCAGTGCCGGCCAAGGTGGAGTACGGCCGGCACAAATTAATTCGCCGCGCCATCCAGCCGCAAAACTAACTACGGTTACTCAGAGCCAGGTTAGAGAGTGCTTTGATACTCTGCCCCCGCTACCGCAAAGCTCCTGCTACACTATTAAGATTAAATTTGTGAAGGATACTAATGGACATTCAAAGTGTACTGACACAACTCAGACAAGAAGCTACTCGTATAGAAAATGCAATTGCAGCGCTGGTGGGACTAGATTCGTCAACTCCGCGACGCGGACGTCCGCCTAAGGTTGGCCGGGGAGTGCAAGCAACCGGCCGTAAGCGCCGCACGATGAGTGCCGCGGCACGTGCCAAAATCGCGGCTGCGCAACGGGCCCGGTGGGCGAAGCAAAAAGGAAGTGCTGCACCGAAGAAGGCTGGCAGCCGCGGTCCAATGAGTGCTGCAGCCCGCAAGAAACTGTCACGGATGATGAAGGCACGGTGGGCCGCGAAAAAGAAAGCAGCCTAGGCGTACTCATTACTACACGGGAGCTGCGGCCGAACGAAGGTTTCGCACCAGATTTCGTCCGCCTCCCATCCACTTATTCGCTTCGAAAAGTAGCTCTCCTAAGAACTACGCTCTACTCTTGCGTTCGCGATCCTTGTGAGATCCCTTCCGGCTTTTAGTGATAATCAGATCAACTTACTTGGTCACGAAGAAGTTTTTCCCGGCTTAGCTGCTCGCTGCTCTCGCTCCCACTGCGCGCCTGTGATCACGCAGCGAAATCCGAGATGGTTGGTTCCAGTGCTGATCTCCCCTTTGCCGCGGGTACCCACGATGTAGCGGGAGCAGTATTGGTCGGTGCAAAGGAACGATCCTCCACGATGAACTTTCTTGGGCTGGTTCGGCTCCTCGGGATCAAACGCCGACTGGGGCCCTTGCGGATTCCGCGCGACACCCCCAGCGTTCACCAGTTGTTGGTAATAGTCGGGACGATACCAATCGCTAGTCCATTGCCAGACATTGCCAGCCATGTCGTACAAGCCATATCCGTTCGCAGCGTACTGCGCCACCGGGGCAATCCCCGCATAGCCGTCCTCGCCCGTGTCTGAGTTGGGGAAATGTCCCTGATGCGTATTCGCCATCCACTTGCCTTGAGGGCGAAACTTGTCACCCCACACGAAGGGCTTGCCGGCCAAGCCGCCGCGCGCCGCAAACTCCCATTCGGCCTCGGTCGGCAGGCGCTGCCCCGCCCATTTGGCGTAGGCTTCGGCGTCTTCGTAGGCAACCTGGACCACCGGATAATTGTCTTTGCCCTTGATGTTGCTGGCCGGACCGGTCGGATGCCGCCAGTTGGCCCCTTTCACGTAGCTCCACCATTGAAAATGATCGTCGAGCGAGACCGGGTGATTCGGCGGCGAAAAGACAACCGATCCCGCCACCAAATTTTCCGGCGGGGCGCCAGGAAAATCCTCCGCGCGTGGTTTCCGTTCGGCGACTGTGATGTACCCAGTAGCCTTCACGAACCTGGCAAACTCAGCGTTGGTAACGTCAGTTTTGTCCATGAAGAAGCCGTCCACATAGACCCTATGCACCGGCCTGGCGTCTTTGGTAGCTTTCATGCCGACATCGTCCATGCCTGGAGGGTCGGCTGCTCCCATGGAGAATTCGCCGCCTGCGATCCACACCATGCCGGCGGGCCCTTTGGCTGGCGCAGGAGAGCGATTGCTAATCGTGGGCTGAAACGCCGACGAAGCCGATGAGGCGATTACTGTCGCGCCACTCTTGCCGGGTAAATAAAGTACCAACGCCGAGATCGCCGCGAGGACTATTAGCAACATAAGAACCAGTTTGCGTTGGCGTCGCTTTACCGGCGTCCTGTCGCCGCAATTCTGTTGCCTGTCACATTTTATTGTCGTCACTGCCTCACTCATTTCGATACTTCTCTTCAGGCGCAATCCCGGCTAAATGCACTGCGCCGTCTTAGGTAACGATTATCTCACTTGGCTTGAAGTGTTCGTTCCTGACCAATGAGGGCGATTCGAGACTGGCGAGAAACTTTTGCAATGGCTGTGTCGGTTGTGTGATACATTGCCCGCCACGGGACCAGTTTATAACCAATCTTTCAGGAGGGCGACTCTCTTGGCGGTCACCATTTCAGGTCTGTCGAAGACCTACCCTAACGGCGTTAAGGCTCTCAAGAACATCTCACTCACCGTCGGTAATAACATGTTTGGGCTGCTCGGCCCAAATGGAGCCGGCAAGAGTACCTTGATGCGCATCGTCGCAACCCTCCAGGATCCCGACTCAGGGTCCGTTGACCTTGATGGTTGCAACGTGATCGAGCACAAGAATGAAATCCGAAAGGTGCTTGGCTACCTTCCGCAGGAATTCGGGGTTTACCCGAAGATTTCAGCGCTCGACATGCTCAACCATTTGGCGGTGATGAAGGGAGTGACCTCCTCGGGAGAACGCAAGGAGATGATTGATGCACTCCTGCAACAGACCAATCTATGGGAGGCGCGCAAGAAGGCGCTCAGCACTTTTTCTGGCGGGATGAAGCAGCGGTTCGGGATTGCCCAGGCGCTGCTCGCCAATCCCCGGCTCATCATTGTTGACGAGCCCACTGCGGGCCTGGACCCTGCCGAGCGCAACCGATTTCTCAACCTGCTCAGCTCTATTGGCCGAGATGTCACCGTCATCCTTTCCACCCACATTGTCGACGACGTTCGCGAGCTCTGTCCCCGCATGGCAATTATTGCTTCGGGCGAGCTCCTGCTTGAAGGCGCACCGGCAGATACGATGGCTGCCCTTAACGGCAAGATCTGGAGCAAGGTGGTCCGGACTGACGACGAACTGCGTGCCCTCGAATCTCAAATGCACGTTATATCGACTCACCTGGTTGCGGGCCAGCATGAAATTCGTGTCTATGCCGACGCCAACCCGGGCGACGGCTTCCACGCAGTCGATTCTGAACTGCAAGATGTGTATTTCCTCAATCTTTCGCTGCAGAGTAAGAACTGAGGAAGGTGAGGATAGCAATGAGAATGTTCTGGGAGTTTTTCTCATTCGAGCTTAGGCTTCGGCGCAAGAGTATTTCGACTTACATCTACTTTGGCCTGTGGTTTGTCTTCGCCTTTCTGAGTATCGCTTCCGAAAGTTTCGGACCGGTTGCCAACAGTAACGGCAAGGTTCTGCTCAACGGTCCGTACGCGACTGCGGTATACAACACGGGCATCTGCCTGTTCGGCATCATCATTATCGCCGCCATTTTTGGCACGTCCATCCTCCGCGACTTTCAACGCGATACCTACCAGATGCTCTTCACCAAACCCGTATCTAAGTTCGCCTACCTGGGCGGACGGTGGGCGGGATCTCTGGTGGTGACGGTTCTGGCCTTTTCCGGAGCCTTGTTTGGGGAATTCGCGGGTACCTTTGCCCCCTGGGCCGACCAGTCTCGCATCGGTCCCAATCACTTCTGGTGGTATGTACAACCCTTTCTTTCGATCACAGTCGTACAAATCTTTTTTCTGGGTTCGCTTTTCTTCGCCGTCGCTGCTCTATCGCGAAAAATCTTCGTGGTTTACGTGCAGGGAGCAGCCGTGTTCATGGTGTACCTCATCGGCATCACTGTGTTCACCGCTACCCGATCGCTGGAGCGCTTCTGGTCCGGCATATTCGATCCGGTCGGCTTCCTGCTGCTGGATGATGTGACCCGCTATTGGACCGTAGTGGAGAGGAACAGTCTTCTTCTCAGCTGGTCGCCGCAAGTGGCGTCCGGAGTTTTCCTCTACAACCGTCTGCTGTGGATCGCTGTCGGATGCATCTCCCTGGTGGCAGTCTGGGCGCTGTTTCCCATGTCGGTGGAAGCTCTTACTGCTGTTTCCCAAGGTCGGCGCGCGGCCAAACTCAAGCAGCAGGACGAACAGGAACTACGGCCTATTCGTTCTCTCGTCGCAGCCCGCCTGCCGCAGGTTCATCAGATTTTCTCTGCTTCCACAACATGGGCTCAATTCCGGTCGCTCTCCTGGCTCCGCATCACCACCATCCTGCACGAGATTCCCTTCTGGGCGATTCTGGGGCTTATGAGTGCCTTGGCACTAAGCAACGGCTACTTTGCCGGCCGCGTCGCCGACGTCGACGTCTGGCCCGTGACCTATCTGATGCTGCAGGCGGTAGAGGGCGGCGCGGCTCTTTTCTTCTACATTGTTGCTGCCCTGTACGCAGCCGAGCTCATCTGGCGCGAACGCGACGTCCACTTCGACGGTATCCACGATGCGTTACCCATGCGGGAAGGCGTCGACTGGCTCTCCAAGCTTGCCGCCATCTCGTTTGTCGAATTGGTTCTGCTCACCGTGACCATGTTCTGCGGCATTTTCATGCAGACCATAGCCGGTTACTACCACTACGAGCTTCTGCAATATTTCAAAGAGCTGTACATCGTCGTCTTTCCGCAGGTCATTATCTTCGCCCTGTTTGCGCTTTTCGTTCAGACTGTCGTTCGCAACAAATTCATTGGCCACGGTATCGCCATCGGGGTCTTCGTCCTTGTCCCTATTCTGTTTAACTTCGGCTGGGAGAACACGCTCTACCTGTTTGGCAATACCCCGCCTTACACCTATAGCGACATGAACGGATACGGACATTTTGTGCCCGCGCTGTTCTGGTCCATTACCTACTGGCTTGCGATCTCTGCAATCCTCGGCGTCATTTCCATTGCCTTCACTCGCCGTGGGGCCGACGATGCGTGGCCCGCTCGCCGCCGTCTGGCTGCCGCTCGCCTGCCGCAGCTAGTCCCAGCTCTGGCTATCTTCGTCTTCATCGCTGTGGGAAGCGGAGTCTGGTACTACTACAACGCACACGTCCTCAACGAATACCTCAACGCAAAGCAGCGGCGCGCGATTCAAGCTAACTACGAGCGTAGCTTCAAGAAGTACGAGAACCTTGCGCAACCAAAGATCACTGCTGTCGACGCTCGCATCGACATTGATCCCAGTCAGCGATCCTTCTCGGGCACGGGACGCTTCACACTGCAAAATAAAACTGCTCAGCCCATCTCGCAGATCCACATCACCGACACGATGCAATCTGTCTCCAATATCCAGTTCGACCGGCCATTTCACCTAGTCAGCTCCGCGGCTCGCAATCTTTATTCCATATATGACCTTGACCAGCCGCTCGCTCCTGGCGACACCCTGCAGATGACCTTCAATGTTGGATATAAGTCACACGGATTTCGCGACGGCAACGAACGCGCCGAACTTGCCTATAACGGAACCTTCTTCGATTCCGGCTACTTCCCTTCTGTCGGTTACCTTCAGGCATTCGAACTTGACGACCCGCGCCGTCGCAGAGAGGAACATCTTGGACCGCTCGAAGAGATGGCGCCACGCGGTGATCCGGCGCAGTCTCTCTACAATGTTTTCTTCAAGCAGTCCGACTGGGTTACGTATCACACGATTGTGAGCACCTCTCCGGACCAGATCGCCATTGCTCCCGGTTACCTGAAACGTGCGTGGCAGCAAGACGGACGCAACTTCTTCGAGTACGACATGGAGTCCACCAACATCCTCGATTTCTTTGCCTACATCTCGGCGCGCTACGACGTCAGGCGAGATCAGTACAAAGGCACGAAGCTTGAGGTTTACTACACCCCCGGTCACGAGTACGACATCGACGACATGCTGGCCTCTTCCAAAGCCGGCCTGGATTACTACCAGCAGCACTACAGTCCCTACCAGTTTGGGCAGTTCCGCATCATGGAGTTTCCTCGCTACCGCACGTTTGCGCAGTCTTTCCCCAATACCGTTCCCTATTCCGAGAGCATTGGCTTTATCAGCCGGATGGTCAAGAAGAACGATATCGACTTCACCTATTTCGTCACTGCGCATGAACTCGGCCATCAGTGGTGGGCTCACCAGTTGATCGGAGGAAATGTGCAGGGCTCGAACATGATGTCGGAAACTTTGGCCGAATATTCGGCCCTCATGGTGATGCAGGAGAAATATGGCCGGGACAATATGCACAAGTTTCTCAAGCACGAGCTGGATGGTTATCTCCGTGGACGCGGCGGCGAAGTCCGCCACGAGCCGCCGCTGGCCTTGGTTCAGCGCGAGCCCTATGTTTGGTACCAGAAGGGCGGTCAGATCATGTACACGCTCGCGGATTACATCGGAGAAGATAAAGTCGATACCGCCCTGCATAACTTTCTGATGCAGTATCGCTACGCGAACGCAACCAACTCGCAGACCGTACCTTACCCGGATACCCGCGAGTTGGTCGAAGCGCTGCGAGCGCAAACTCCGCCCGAACTGCAATACCTCATTACCGACGGCTTCGAGTCCATCGTCCTCTATGACAACAAGGCGCTCAGCTGCCACGGTCACTCCCACCGCCGACCACAAGTTCAAGGTCACCCTTACGGCCCAGGCCCGCAAAGTTAAAGCCGACGGAAATGGCAACGAAAGCCCGATGCCCCTCAACGACTACATCGAAGTTGGAGTATTCAAAGGCAAGAAGGACGAAGAGAAACCGCTCTACCTGAAGAAAGAGAAGCTTACTCAGGAACAAAACACTTTCGAGATCGTTGTCGACGAAATGCCAACTCGGGCCGGCATCGATCCCTACAACAAACTGGTGGACAGGGATGCTGACGACAACATGATCGACGTCAGCAAGCCATAAGCGACAACGAATGTTGCTGCGATTAGCCGAGCGTGCTGACCAGCAGTTCCACCGGATGCACGACCTGGCGTGCCATGCCGGCCCACAGCTGTTCATGGCACGAGGTGCCACTGGCCACTAGGGTGCGCGGGCCGTTTTCCTTCTCTGCGGCGCGCACCTGCGCAAACAAGTCCTCACCGACCGCCATGCTGAGTTCGTAATATTCGCGCTTGTAACCGAAGCTGCCCGCCATGCCACAACATTCGACCGACGAAGTTACGACGTCGAAGCCGCAAAGCTTCAGAACCTCAACCGTCTGCCAGGCGGCGTCACAGGTTCTTTGCTGGCAATGCGAATGGTAGAACAACCCACGGCCGTAAGGAGATTTGGAGGCTGGAAAAAGCTGGGCCAGGTTCAACCGCTGGTCGTTTGTGATGGACCACAAGAGTTGCAGAGGCTCGACAAATTTGCCGTGCGCAAAACTTGCCGCAGTGGCGGGGTCGTCCAGCAGATGCTCGTAGTCAGAGCGCAGCATCGCGAGCACGCTGGGCTCAAGCACACAGATGGTTGTTCCTTTGTCCAAGTAGGGCCGCAGCATCAGCGCCATGGCATTCGCCTGTTGCCGCGCCGTGGCGATCATGCCTTGTGAGATGGCAGCGCGACCGTCGGGCAACGCAGGACTCAGCTCAACCAGCAAGCCGACTTCGCGCAACATGCGCATCGCAGCCATCCCGCGTTCCGGCGAACCATAATTAGTGAACACGTCGGCGAGCATAAGCACGTTGGGCAAGCCGGATTTGGTCGTCGGCGCCTGATCGGGCCGCCGCTCATCATGCAATTGCCGCCATGTTTTTCGCGGAAAAGGTGGCAACTTGCGGCGGCGATCGAGTCCGACCACGCTCTCCATCAGGCTGCGCACAAATGGCAACTGGGTAGAGGCGTTCGCCAGAGATGAAAAACGCGTCGCGACTTCGGCGAGGACGTGGTAGTTGGCGAAGAACTGCTTCTGCAACGGAGCTACGCGATCTTCGGTGGCACTCCCGGTCAAGGCGCCGAAAGCCGACTTCGCAGGCGAAGCCGGCTGCTCCAAGTTCATGCGTTGCCGCAGATTCTCATTGAGCCAGGGAATATCAATTCGTACTGGACACTGCGGCACACAGCGCGAGCAGCCGGTGCAGAGTTCGCTGAAGCGCGCGTTCAGCAGCTTGCCGGTGCCCGCCTCCCAGGATCCACCGATTCCACCGGAGTAGGTTTCTCCTCCGAAAGCGTGCCCTCCGACGGTTTCGAAGTTGGCGCAGGAATTCAGACACGCGCTGCAGCGAATGCAGCACAACGCTTCAGACAAGACCGGATCTTCGCGCATGCGGCTGCGTCCGTTGTCGATCAGCACTAAGTGGAACTCGCGTGGCTTCGCTGCTTTTCCCGGCGCTGCAAACGATGGCGCCTTGAGCGGTGGGTGCAAGATGCTGACGTAGGAGGTGAGCGGCTGTCCGGTGCCACTGCGGGGTAGCAATTCGATGAAGGTTCCGAAATCAAGGCGCGAGGGCACGACCTTCTCGATCCCGGCGATGGCGATATGCAGCGGCGGCAAGGTGGTGGTCATGCGAATATTGCCTTCGCTCTCCACCAGCATCAGCGAACCGCTGTCGGCGGCGATGAGATTTGCGCCCGAGATGCCGGCATCGGCCGCAATGAACTGCTCGCGCAACTTCTCGCGCGCGAACTTCGTCAGCTCCTCGCCGGTGTCGAGCGGCAGGTCAGTGGTGAACTTGCGCTTGAACAGTGCGGTAATGCGCTCACGCGAGTAATGCAGTGCCGGTGCGACAATGTGGGACGGCTGTTCATCAGCCACCTGCAGAATGAATTCCGCCAAGTCGGTTTCGGCGACGATTATGCCCGCCTCTTCCAGCGAATGGTTGAGCTTGATCTCTTCCGAAGTGATGCTCTTGCCTTTCACCACCAGCCGGGCTTCGTGGCGCAGCAGCAGGTCGCGAATGTACCGGTCAGCGTCGGCTGCTGTCTTTGCCAGATAGAAATGGCCGCCATTGGCGCGCACACTGGCCTCAAGCTGCCGCAGCAGAGAGGGGAGATTGGCGATGGCGTTTTCCTTGATCTGGCGGGCGCGGTCCTTCAGTTCGTTGTAATCAGGCAGCAGCGCGGTGGCAGCGTAGCGGTTGCGATTGAAGGTCTGCGTGTTGCGGCGCACGGCCGGGCTCTGCACACTCAGCGTCATGCGGATGGCATCCAGCAGAGCTTTCTTGTCGCTCTTGTTGGCCACCTGGCGCGGATTGATGTCGGCCGGATTTGCCGGACTTGCCATACTCACCTCAACACAACGATGTGCAGCTTGTGTGGCCCGTGCACTCCGCGCACCAGCGGGCCCATGTCGGCGGTAGCGCTGGGGCCGGTTACGAAGACAAAGTCGCGCTTCAGGCCGGCGCCGTCGAGCACGTCGGCACGAAACAGATCGCGGGGCTGCGGAACGATCGTCTCAGCGGCAACTACGGCAATCTGCAGCGGGGCCAAAAGACTCACGATCCCAGTGCGCTCGTAGCTCACATCGATACAGACCGAGCCGGTGCTGGCCACGGCCGCAAAGGCTTCGGTGACACTGGCGGCAGAGTTGACCATCTCCTCGGCAGTGGCATTCGCGCGCACCCGTGGATCGGCTGCGAACTCAGCAAACAAACCCGGCGGCAGCTGCTGCGGAGGAGCGTAAAGAATGCGGGTTACCTCGCCAACAGCGTGCAAGATCGCATCGCGTAGAGCCGCTGGCGAGCGATCGATGACTTGCACGCTGGCAACTGCCTGGATCGCCGCCGCGGCGAAGTCTTCCATGAGCGACGGTTGCGGCTTGGCCTGGTGCATAGAGATTCGAGCTTATACCGAAGCGGCGGTAAGATCACGCAATTCCAGTAATTGATGTCCATTTTGAGAGGCGAAGGCTTCTGCGTCCTGGCGCGGGCATGCCTCTGGGACAACTGCATCAGGAATCATGCCACCCTGGGATGCCCCATCCGCTCGCCAGCAGCAAAACAATGTAAAGCGCCTGCAGCGTGGTTCTAACAGGTACGCCTGGCATGTGCAGACCTCCGACGGTCCGGCTCGCTGCGTAGATGTTTGCAGGAAACACGGCGATCATAAAGAGTCCAAGACCGATCGACGCTGTCCGAGCGCTTCGAGATAACAGCAAGCCGATAGCGCATGTTAACTCGAATATGCCGGTTAGGATCACCAGCGCCTCGCGGCATGGAAAGATGGGCGGAATGATGCTGGCAAACGTTCTGGTAAAAAGGAAATGCCCCAAGCCAGATGCAAATAGAGGAAGGACCAACACCACACGCAAAATCTTCTGCCCTCTTCCAAACGGGGCGAAGCGGCCGCGCGCCAGCACAAAGAAAGCAATAAAAGTCAGAACCAGCGTCGCGAGGGGCAGGAAGTATCGCACGCCCACACCCTATCAGCTTTCTTAAACTGAGGGATGCGCATTACGAATTTCGAAGTGAGGGGTTTAGAACTGAGAACGGTTGCGCGTCAAGTTGCGGGCACCGGAGCAGCGGATTTCAGCCAGCTCTCCAATTGCTGATGGTTGACTACGCCGGCCTGTTGAACGACTGGCTTTCCGGCGGAGAACACCGCAAAGTAGGGGATGCCGCGAACATTGAATCGCGCTGCCAGCTCGGGATAGCGTTCGGTGTCAACCTTGAGAACCACTGCCTGCCCAGCCATATTTGCCGCGGCGCGTGCGACCTCTGGAGCGGCCATTCGGCAGGGTCCGCACCATGCTGCCCAGAAGTCAACCAGCACCGGAACGCGGGCTTCGCGCAGAACCTCATCGAAGAGTTGGGGATCGGCTTCCAAAGGTTCATTCACCGGAGGCAAAGCTGCCTTGCACGCTCCGCAATGTCCGGTGTCGGCCAGATGAGCTGCTGGAATGCGGTTCTTGCGCGAGCAGTTCTTACAAGTTCGAATTACAGGCATGCCATCCCTCCGTCGC
>CAWHXN010000026.1:0-97678 GCA_963833305.1 uncultured Acidobacteriaceae bacterium
TAGTTATAGAAATAGCTAGAGCCTTCTTACTTTACTTCTTCTTGCCGTTCACGGCGTTCGGTGCAACCGCGACTGGAGGCACGTTGACGGTCGAGTTCGTCGCCGTCGGGCCCGGTATGGCCGTGCTGCCTACGCCTTTGCTGTGAGCGTTAGGACGCACCGTAATGGCGGACTGAGCGCTGGCACCAATAGCAAGCGCCAACAGGAATGCAGACATAGTGACTTTCTTCATGGGGATTTCCTTTCATTGATCAGATTTTGAATTTGTCTAAGCAACGGCCATTGCTGCCACCGCTGCTTTACAGAACATTGGACTGTACGACGGCATCTTGGGATGCGGTACAGTTGTCAACCTATTGTCAATAAAATGTCTTGGGTCTTCTGCAACGGAGGAAGTTCACTTTTACAAGTCTCCGGTCCAGCCGTCCGATGATGGATGGCTTTTCAGGTAGAACTAGGTGCGGCTCCTGCCAAACACCGCCCTTCCAAGCCTGTCTAAGTCCACTCCATAAAAGCTTTTCGTTCTTGATGGGAATAAATGCGCGGCCTTTCAGTTAGCAATACTGACAAACAACCGAGCTGTACTCAAGGAACACCAAATGAACGCAAATATGAAGTCCCTGAGAATCCTGGTTCTAGTACTGGTAGTCGGAGCTTTTTCCGCTCTGAGCCCGCAGGCAAAAGCTGAGTCACTAAACGCCGGCGTCGCCGCCGTGAACGGAAAGATACAACTGGTTGCGAGTAATCCGGCAGCGTCGCTTGCTGACTTCACTATCGTCTCGCCCGACACTGGAACGGTGCAGGCGAAGATGGTCTTCAAGTCGACTCGGACCGTGGTGCAGAACGGCGAGACAGATGTTATTGGAGATCTGACGCTGACGGTCCTCGAGCGCGAAGCAACTTTAAGCCCATCCGAGGATTATGCCGGCGCGGTTTACGGCGAAAGAGTTGAGCACAAGGTAACGCGTCAAGTCGTGTTTGCCTTTCCGAGAGAAATGGCTGCGGAACCGAAGGCAAAGGTGTCGGCAACGGCACTGATCACTTATGAAAGCTTCCCCGAGTTGCTTCCTGCTATCTACGCGGTCAACTGGCCGCCAGTAATTGAGGACGAACAATGCGAAATGCCGAGCAACATAACGGAAGACTATGCAGGGCCATCCTGCAGCGGGACTATGGTCGTAACGCACAATGTACTTTCAGTTTCCTCGGGAGGGACCGAGGATTATCGCGGGTTCGATAGCACCCCACGTGCAGGCAATCAGGTCAAAATCGTACTAAATCTTTATCCGACAAGAGAAGGTTATCTCGGCACCGCATCATTTGTCTTGGGGTGATTGCCGGAGTTGTGAAGCTGCGAGCAGACAGGTTGCAGCGGGTATTCGGCATCACCGATGTGAACTATCTGGTCAGCGGTGGCAGCCTCGAAATCGACGATTCGCCACTTCGGGTCTAGGGGTCTCCGGCCTCAGGAAACTGAGGGGCCCTGTCGGTAGTTGAATTAATCATTTGGAAGGACCGCCAAGGGTTGGGTCGTAACAAAGAAAATCAAGCTAGAAATCAAACTAAGAAGGACACGGAACAATGAAAAGGAAAAATGTGCGGATCGCAGGTTTGGCGACGCCGGTAATGATTGCGATGCTCCTGTTGTTCGCGGGATCATCGAGCGTCTCCGCGAAGGACCAGCCCTTAGGGGCAACCGCGGAAGTGAAGATCGATAATTTCAGTTTTGAGCCGCAGACGCTTACGGTAGCCGTCGGAACGACAGTTACCTGGACCAATCGCGATGATATTCCCCATACGTCGGTCAGCACGGAGGGAGTGTGGAAGTCCAAGGTAATGGATACCGACGAAAGGTTCTCCTACACGTTCACTAAGCCGGGAACTTATCCTTACTACTGCACGATCCATCCGAAGATGACCGGCAAGGTCGTGGTGCAGTAAAGACCCGAAGATATTTTAGCGATTCTTACATGAGCATCTGCATTCATCGCCTGTCTTGGGCAAACGAGGTCGGCGGCGCACAGAGGGGTCAAAGCCTATGTCAAGTATTTCAGTTATCGTGGCCGGCATTGCCTTTGTCACGCTGGCCGCCGCCAATGTGGTGGTGATGCTGGAGGCTTCCCAACCCTCGCGCACCGGAACCACGAGAAGCCGGTTGATGGCTGTTCACAGGGCGGGTGGCTACTTGTTTGTGATTCTGTTTTGCGTCATGGCCTACAGCATGAGTCAGAGGCTTGCTGGTTCGGGGATAACGGGTCATCTGCCTACGTACCTGGTCTTGCATATTGTGTTTGTGCTCGTCCTCGTGCCTCTTCTTCTGCTGAAAATATTGATGGCACGCCGCTACAAGCAGAGCTATTCGGCGCTGAAGGCACTAGGAATAGCTATTTTCGTAATTTCGTTCGTACTTGTGTCCATTCCCGCGTTCTCGGAACTTCTTCATTCGGTGAACCCTGGAAGCCCGGGACTCAGGCTCGCGACCGGCTTGGTTGTTGCAGTGTGCCTGGTCCAGTGTGCCTTGGTGTTTAAGAGGAAGCCGTCGCGTGCCTCCGTAGAGTCATCGCGGATTCCGGAGGTTCTAGCGCCGGCAACCCCATCAACCGACCTCGAAAACGCGAAGAGCCCAATGAGTCTTCTGTTGGCACAGACCGAGCGGCAAACGCACGATACGAAAACGCTGCGCTTCCAGGTCCCAAAGGAACGACTGCTTTGTGCTAAGCCAGGGCAGTTTCTGACGTTCCAGTGGACGATAGATGGCCAACGAGTATCGCGGTCTTACTCCATTTCCTCCTCGCCGATCCACGAGGACTATGTGGAGATCACGCCCAAGCGCATGGAAAATGGCTGTGTATCCGTTTTTCTCAATGAGCGGGCGGAGCCGGGTCTCAGGGTGGTGGCAAGCGGACCATACGGACGGTTTTACTTTGACGAGACACTCCACAAAAGCATAGTTCTCATTGCGGCCGGAAGCGGTATCACACCCATGATTTCCATGCTGCGCTATATCGACGATCTTAAACTGGCTACTCCGGTCACGCTCCTATACTGTGTGCGCACCCGCGCGGACATCATTTTCCGAAACGAACTGAGGAGACTTAGAAGGTCTCTTACCAACTTCAAGTGTGAGGTGTGCCTGTCGCGACCGGACCCAACTTGGAACGGACACAGCGGGCACCTTACTGAAGAATTTGTCTCCCAGCACGTGACCGATTTGGATTCACCCACTTTCTTTCTCTGTGGTCCCAAGGGATTCATGGACAATGCGCGCCAGATTCTGTTGACGCTCGGCGTAAACCAGGACCGGATCCTTCAGGAGAGCTTTGGAGAAAATAAACTGTCAACGGAGGCTCGCCCACTGGAAGCGCGCCCGGTCGAGACCGTCGTGTTCATTCAGTCAAAGAAGGTCTGTCAGGTTTCCGCCGGAAACACTCTGCTGGATGTGGCGGAGACGAACGGGGTCGACATAGCGTATGGCTGCCGCCAGGGTGTATGCGGAACGTGCGCTACCCGCGTCTTGAGCGGCACGGTTCGAATGGACGCCGAAGACGGGCTTACGGCTGAGCAGAAAGCTGCCGGATATGTACTGCCTTGTGTTAGCCGGGCCGAGGGCACGGTGGTTGTGGCCGCATAATCTGCTTGCCGCCGGGAATAAGTACAACGGCATCAGGTTATACCTTCGAAGGGAAGTCCCGTGGCCAGAAATAGGCCCAAGGTGGCTTAAACCAATATGACTGCGCGCGCCGCACAATTCGAACAGACGACGTCGGCGAGCGATGATCTTGAGCTTGTCCACGCCACCCAGCGTGGGGATATATCTGCGTTCGAACAACTTGTCGCACGATATGATGGTAAGCTTCTTCGCATTGCTCAACACGTCACCCACAATCGGGAAGACTCCGAGGACGCGGTTCAGGATGCTTTCCTGAAGGCCTTCCAACACTTGGGCGAATTCCGCGAGGATGCGCAATTCTCGACTTGGCTGATCCGCATTACCCTGAATCAGGCACTTTCGAGACTGCGAAAGCGGCACACCATCAAAGAAATGTCTCTCGATGACGACTTTGAGGGAGATGACATGACGCTTCCGCGCGAGGTGACCGACTGGGCTCCCAACCCCGAAGAACTCTACCGCGCCTCTGAATTACGAGACATCCTAATCAAGACCCTGGAAGAGCTACGCCCGATTTTGCGAACTGTTTTTGTGCTACGAGACATTGAGGGGCTATCAATAGACGAGACGGCAGAGGTTTTGAGCCTAACTCCCGCCGCCGTGAAGGCGCGGCTATGGCGAGCTCGGCACGACCTTCGCGAACTGCTAACCAGGTACTTCAGCAAGCACAAAGAGCCTACTCGAGCCCGGATAGGCCGGAGACAGCGCACGCCTCGAGGTCAGCTGCGGATGAGTCACCGTACGGCGTAAAGCAGCTCTTTTTTAAGGATAGGAAAGCCGAGATCTCAAATGCGTAGACCAGTGCGGCGCACAAGGTCTCTGAAGCGCGGGTCGGAGCGGAGAGGATCGAAACCGGGCCGCAGCAGGAGACCCGGGTTAAATCGGTCATCGAAGGCTTTCTCGAGCCAATTCATCGCCTGGTTCGCATCGCCCAGAGAAGCATAGATCATGGCAATTTCCGGAGCGCTCGAATTGCCAAGATCTGAGCGCTTCTTAAGGCCGTTCAGCAGCTGTACCGCTTCGTTCCTGTTGCCGGATAGCACATAGGCGCGAGCAAGATTGGCTATGCATGTCGGGCTGTTGCCGGAAAGCTGGACCGCTTTTCGCATTTCTGCGACTGCTTTGTCGTACATGTGTTTTTGAATGTACGCCTCGGCAAGTTGGTTATGAGCCAAAGCAAAGTTAGGATCCATCTCGATGGTCTTAAGGCTTTGTTGCATGGATTCATCAAATGAGTGCGCAAGGATAAGGATCTCCGCCAAATCCGCGTTTATGATAAGAGACAACGGGTCCAGATTTTGCGCCTTTCTCATTTCCGCGATAGCTTCGTCATACTGACCCAATAGACTCAGGTGCCACGCATACCAATGGTGAGCGGTCGCGTAGCCTGGATTAAGTTCAATGGCACGACGGAATTCTCTTCCGCCAGCGTCCAAATCCCAGTCGAATCCATCCAAGATGAAGGCAAGCGAGTTGTGCGCTTCGCTGAGCGCGCTGTCCAATTCCAGAGCCTTTGTCGCCGCCGCCTTTGCTTTGGGGAATGCCTCCTTTGGGGTCATCGCTGCATATTGCCAGTCCCCCAATAAAGCGTAGGTGTCGGCTAAGCCAGAATAACTTCTGGCGTATTTCGGGTCCTGTTCGATTGCCTGATTGAAATAAGCTAAGGCAACCCTCAACTCATTTGCGGTCCGCTTGTTCCAGAAGTAACGCCCTTTGAGATAGGACTCGTACGCCTCCGGATTTACGACTTCAACGGTTTTCAGCGCCGCTTGTTCCTGAGGAGTCAAATTGATTCGAATTTCGTCCGCGATGGCTCTAGCTACCCTGTTCTGGACCGCCAACGTATCACGCAATTCACCCTCATAGCTCTGGGACCATAAGTTCTTGTCGGTAGAGGCCTCGATCAGCTGTGCCGTGATTCGGACTTGGTCACCAGAACGGAGCACGGTGCCTTCCACTACGGCGTCCACGTTCAGCTCATGAGCGATCTGCGGCAGAGGCTTACGCGCTCCTTTGTATACCATGGCGGAGGTACGGGAGATCACCCGTAAGGCGCTGATCTGTGCCAGGTCAGTGATCAACTCATCCGTCATGCCGTCAGCGAAGTAATTCTGTGCAGGATCGCCGGAAAGGTTTTCCAAAGGAAGCACCGCCAGCGATCGTATGACCGCGGGCGCACGGGGTCGCGAGCGAAATAGCAAGACGACGAGGATCGCCATGCTTACGAGCGCCGTGGCGACGATGACCCAACGGGCAGTCCACAGCTGGCGTTTGGGCGCAGCGGCCGATCTGGCACCTGGGGGCTTCGGCTCAACCTCTGACGCTCGCAGATCTCCAGCGGAAGGTCCCGGCAATTTTGGGCGGGGGTCAGCATCGACAAACGACACATCAGCAATGAAGCGATACCCACGTTTTGCAAGAGTCTCGATGAATCGGGGATTATCAGCCGAGTCGCCTAACGCACTGCGGAGCTTTGCGATAGCGATATTCAGAGCCTGATCGAAATCGCCGAAACTTTCGTTTGGCCAGACCCTGCCGCGCAATTCCTCCCGGGTAACGACTTCTCCCGGATGCTCCAGCAACATCTCCAGCAGTTTCATCGGCTGCTGCTGCACCCTGATTCTCAAACCCGATTTGCGTAGCTCGCCCGACTGGAAGGAAACCTCATACGATCCGAATCGCACAACGGAGATGGGCCTGAGGTGTTCCATAGGGGCCATTTGGGCTTCAGGATAGAAGTCTAGCACTCCGTTCAAGCGTTCTTGATTCAGGATATAGACTCCGCCAACTCTTTTATCAACAATGACTTACTGGGCAATCAACAGGATAGGTGGAGAAAATCCGCAGTTAATTGACGCCCGCCGCCGGGCGCGTCAGAGTGGGCTGCAACCGGGGTTCGAAATTCAGGAGATGGCAAAGTGAGTCAAGGTGGAGTTGGCGCACGAAGGATAATCCGGGTCGGGGCCTGCCAGGACGATCAGCCATCGCCAGGGTTCGAAGAGTTGGCAATGCCCCTGTTCGACTCCTTGTACAACTTCGCGCGTTGGCTGGCGCACAACGCCAACGATGCCGAGGACCTGGTACAAGAGACCTATCTCAAGGCCTTACGCAGTTTTGCGTCGTTTCAGCCCGGCACCAATTTCCGGGCCTGGATGTTCAAGATCCTCAGGAACACCTTCCTAAGTTCATGCTCAACGCCTGATCGCCGGATGACTGTTGCAGTGGAATCAGAAGAAGACTTTCCTATATCGTCCGCAACTTCCGCCACTCCCGAGTCGCTGTTGATAAACCGTTCCGGCATCGAGGCATGCCGGGAGGCAATCGAGCAACTGCCAGTCATCTTTCGTGAAGTCATTTTGTTAAGTGATGTCGAAGATGCGTCCTACCAGGAGATCGCGGAAATATTGTCGATCCCAATGGGAACCGTTATGTCGCGGCTATCCAGAGCCCGAAAAACAGTTCGCGACTCACTGCGCCGAACTTCCACTACACCTATATCGATATCTCTCTCGTCAGATCGGAGCCTGCAGCAATCCGATCGCTATGCACATAACGATCGCGTGTCAAAACAATAGCTAAGCAAAACCAATGCCGATTACCAAAGCCCACATGGGGTCGCAGCAACTGCCACTTACCCGATAAGAACCGCACTCCTCATCGGGCGTTTCACCCGAAAGATATTAATCACTCCTGACTCAATTTTAAAGATACGAGTTGCGGGGAATAAAAAATCAGGCTGACGGTTATTGCAGTGAACGGCAACGCGATTTTAAAGCAAAGGAATTCGCAGTGTAGCTTTCCTCATTTTGTCGTTCGCAAGTCGGCTCGACTTCGGATTGTTGCTAGACGGCAAACCCGATCTTTCCAGGAGAGAACTATTCGGGCCTGACAATCAGGTCTAGCGAATTTACTAAACAGTGACATTAGTCTGACTTGTCCATGACAAGTGCCGTAACCTGGGCAGTCTACTGTTGCCATCAAGCCCAGCCAACCAGGTTCTGGGATAGAAAGGAAGAATAGACATGACGAAGGTAGACGATATACTGACAAGGCCGGTAAACCGCCGGTCATTCATCAAGAAGGGCGCATTTGCCGCGGGCGCCGCAACCGTTGGAGCCGGGCTGTTGACCCATGGGTTGGCGGCGTTTGCTCAAGACTCTAATGACACTCTGAATAAGGGCGATATCGCGATCCTGCAATTCCTCGCCGCGGCGGAGTTGATCGAGGCCGATCTCTGGACGCAGTATGCGGAGCTGGGTGGTATCGGAAACAATCCACCCATCGAGGTAGATCCCAACCAGCAGCTGAATAACTATCAGATAGCCTTGTCGAACCTCGATTCCGATGGTCCGCAATATATATCCAGCAACACGCTGGACGAAGTGAGCCACGCCACCTTCTTGAATGCTTACCTGGAATCGAAGGGAGCCGATCCAGTGAACTTCGACAAGTTCCGCACTTTGCAGGGCAGCAAAGCAGGACCTGCTGTCAATGCCGGGCGGCTCACAAACCTCATGCAACTCAATGTGGATACGAGTTGGTACATTCGCTATCGCAGCACCACGAATCCTGACTTTGGCGCTACTTTTCCTCAGGCGCTCACGCTTAATGGCGTGTACGCCATCCCCAGAACCGATGCCGATTTTAATGGCGCTCCGTTCCAGAATGCGACCAGCATTCCCGGCAACGTGCATATTCAGGCGATCGCGAATGTTGCGGCATTTCACTTCGGATATATCGAGCAAGGCGGGTCGAGTCTATATGCTGCGCTGAGCCAGAAAGTCAGCAGCCTGGAAGTGCTGAAGATCACGCTGGGAATCGGCGGAGACGAAGTCGCTCATTTCCTGGAGTGGGTCGACTTTGCGGGCAACGCCGTGCAGGCCCCGGTGGCGCCGTTCACCGACCCGATCAGTAAGCTGAGATTCCCCAACTTCTTCAACCCGCTCAATCCTCTGATTCAGCCGAGCCTGATTTTCCCGGTCCCGGCGCAATTCATCAGTCAGAATCTGCCCCTCTGCGCTGCGATTCGGCCGAGCGATGACCAGTTCGCCGGCGCGGTCGCAACTATCGCCAGCTTTACGGCTGATGGGCTTTTCAAGGGCCAGTCGTCCCAGTTCCTTGCCCTGCTTAACCAGTTGGCGACGGCAGCCGACGCGGCCACTCGCCAATTGTGAGCGTCCTCGCAGGCGGCGGCCAGCGACCCGCTGCTCAGCGTGGCCATGGTGTTCATGCAACGGGGCAGGACCGGAAACTGATATTAAAAGCGGTGACAACGGATTTCCGATCCTGGCCCCACTAACTTAATAGTTCGGAACTACAGGAGAGCTTTATGTTCGATGGTTTGTTTCAACCAATGCACCTGATTGTGATTCTGTTTATCGCCCTAATGGTATTTGGACCCAGGAAACTGCCCGAACTAGGCAAGGGCCTGGGGGACGGAATTCGAAGCTTCAAGGACTCCATGAGAAATCATACGGACGACTCTGCGACGTCGGCGACGGGCAAGAACGACAAAACATCGGAAGCCAGCTAGCTCAAAGAGTACAGCGGGTTGCGGCTCGGAGTGGGCCGCTCCCATCTCTCACCGCGGGTATAGATAGCGAATAGTCATGGCCAGCGCCATAATCACAACAGATCAGGATGCCTCCCCAGAAATAGGCAGCATGAGCTTCCTCGAACACCTGGAGGAGCTGCGGCGGCGGATTATCTATGGCTGTCTTTACGTAGCGGCTGGTTTAGGCGGCTGCTGGGGGTTTCACGAGCGGATTTTCGCCATCATGCAAAAGCCGATCATGGTTGCGCTGGCGAATCATCATCTGGATCAGAAGTTGGTTTACCTGAATCCCACCGATCCCTTCAATATGTACTTGAAGATCTCGTTTCTTGCGGGGATCTTCGTGGCGTCGCCGTTTGTGCTGTACCAGCTGTGGGCGTTTATCGCACCAGGGCTGTATCGCAATGAGCGCCGCTATGTGCTGCCATTCATGTTCAGCACGGTAGGACTGTTCCTGGCAGGCGGCTATTTCGGATACAGGATGGTTTACCCAACGGCGCTGGATTTCCTTATCGCCTTCAGCGGCCAGTTCACGCCCATGATTACCATCGGCGAATATACCAACCTGTTTCTGACCATTATTGCGGGGCTGGGCATGGTTTTTGAGATGCCGATTCTGGTGTTCTTTCTGGCACTTATGGGCATTTTGAGCGCCGGCTGGATGTGGCGTAACTTCCGTTACTCGATTCTGGTCATCTTCATCATCGCCGCGATCATTACTCCGACCACGGACATTATGAACATGTGCATCTTTGCCGCACCCATGATTGGACTGTACCTGGTGAGCATAGGAATCGCATGGTTCGTGCACCCCACGCAGAGAAAGAATCGGGCGCAGCACGGTAGGAGCTAGCTTCTCTACGGTATTGTCCGGCGAGTCTGCTTTCTAGCTTGTGACTTCCGCCAACCTCTAGCTAGACCTCTGCATGCACGTCGACCTCAAAGACAACGAAGGCTCTTAACCGAACATACACAAACCGACCATCTTGCCCACAAAAGCATAAGTGAAGATATCTTGTTAGTTACGACTCATGCGCAGACAGGCGCAGCAGCAAGACTATACCGAAATAACCGGGGAATGACTAAGAGCTCCCAAGACTGCTTCGTGAGCAGAAATATGTTCGGAATTAGGGAATATTACTCGACTAGCGGAATTGTACATATAGCTGGAATAAGAATCCCCCAGCAAAAGGAGATGGAGTGTAAACATGAAACAAGTAAACATGAAACAAGGAGATTACCTATCCACGGTTATGCAACGGTGTTCACTATTGCGCAGACAGGCGCAGCAGCAAGACTATACCGAAATGACCGGGGAATAAGTGTTTCACATGGCGGTTATCAAGGTTGACAGGCATGAACGGTCCGCACAAGAACGCGAAGCGGCTTCCAGCTAGCTCGGGCGGCATGCGGCTGGACTCAATAAAACAAGAAGGACAAAGCGATGAAGAGATTGCAAGGCTTATACACGACCTGGACTATTGGCAATCGGCCTGGTACTTGGCGCTAACTTCGTACAAGCCCAGGCTCCGGGTTTTTTTGTGGTAGTTCCGAGTCCCAATGAGAATTTCGACAACGGCCTGATCGCGGCGTCGGCGTCTTCCGCCAGCGACATCTGGGCGGTAGGTCAGTCAACCATTCACTTCAAGGGCACAACCTGGAAGGCCTTTCAGGCGCCGTTGATTCTCGGCGAAAACACCGGTACGCTCGGCGGCGTGGTGGACATCTCTGGTTAGCATGGGCGGGAGTGGTGCCGTCCCTAGGAAATATCTGGATCTTCGGGGACGAGGATGCAACGGAAACTATGGCTATTCACGCCGTCGTACCGTGAAACTTCTGAACTGGTCCTGCCTAGAGTTATGACCTGAAAGACCAGGCCATCCAGCCCGGCCTTTCTCTGCTTGTGCTCCGAACCATGGTGGGACAACGCGGCGAATTCGACTCGTCGCGAACGATAGGTTCCCGAACACCCAAATCTACTGGCTCTTCCGTTTCCGTGTTCTTCGATAGCTCTGTCATGGTCGCAAACGACCGAAGCATCTTCACGGAACGTCTACCTGCCGGATACATTTTATCGACAACTGCCACACCCGCTGGATATAGCTTTCAATTAGAGACCACGAGCAAATAAAAAGCAGTGGGCTATAAGCACAAAGCAAGTGGGAATAAAGGTCTCACTTGTCCGTTATTACGCCGGAAGACATGGGATGCGCACCCAAGGAAGAACATACAGGGCCGATACACGGTTGTGGCGTGAGTTTTGGGGTCTGAAATTGCATCAATCCATTCCAGAATTCTCTGTCCGGCCGGCAATTAATGGCTTTGCGAGCGAAAAAGGAAATATCCAGGTTCAAGGTCGTACAAATCACAGATAGGTTATGAGGACAATATGAAAAGATCACTCTTGTTATTCGGGCTGCTCATGACGTTGACGATTTCGTCGGGGTTATGGGCGCAACAGGCCGGCTATTCCCAGACCAACCTGGTCTCTAATATTGCCGGCGTAGCCAAGACCAACGACACTCAACTGTTGAACCCCTGGGGGATTTCCGTTCTTCCCGGGCAAGATTTCTGGATCGCCGACAACAACAGCGGTGTCTCCACGCTCTATGACCAAAATGGCAACAAAGACGCTGGGCTGGTCGTCACCATACCCGGGGCAACAAGCAATCCAAACGGTAATTGTAGCCCTGGTTGTCCGACGGGAACCGTGGCCAACACCAACGGCACGTACTTCGCCGGCGGTTCGTTCATTTTCGACACCGAGGACGGCCTCATCGTCTACTGGAACGGTTCCAGCAACACTGCAATCATCGGTAAAGACAATTCTGCCAGCGGCGCGGTTTACAAAGGTCTCGCGTTGCTGGGCACCCACCTGTTGGCGGCCAACTTCAACAGCGGCAAGGTAGACGTCTACGATTTGAACTACCACCTCACTTCGTTGGGCGGCACGTTCACCGATCCAAACCTTCCCGTGGGCTACGCTCCCCATGGCATCCACGTCATCGGTAACCAGGTCTACGTCGCCTACGCGATGCAGGATAGTCCCAAGCACGATGCTGTGCCCGGCGCTGGCGCTGGGCAGGTGGATATCTTCGATAGCAACGGCAACTTCGTGAGTACCTTGGTCGCTGCCGGCGCCAACAATGACCTTAATGCGCCTTGGGGCGTGGTGAAAGCTCCGGCCAGCTTTGGAACCTTCGCCAACGATATCCTGGTCTCCAATTTTGGCGATGGCACTATTAGCGCATTCGACTCGAACGGTACCTTTGAGGGCAAGCTGAGCGACTCTTCAGGCAATGTGCTAGTGAACCCCGGCATGTGGGATATGGTGTTTGGAGGGGGCGGCGGTGCCAATAATAATCCGGGCGTAGCTGGCACTCTTTATTTCACCGCTGGTGGCAGCGCCGGCCAACCCAATTTCCCGGCTGGAGGAAGCGCAACGGCTGTGTTCGCCAGCCTTGTTCCGGCGGCCGCGGCCGACAGCAGTTTCACCCTAAGTCTCTCCTCCCAGAGCGCAACCGTCAATCCAGGTGGGTCGGCTAACGTCACGGTTAGCGCCGCCGCGGTGGGTGGATTCGACAGTCCGATTACTCTTACCTGCGCCGCACCCGCTGGTTTGACCTGTGCTTTCAGCCCTTCAACAATCTCACCGGGAAGCGGTTCGTCCTCCACCTTGACCATTTCTGCGGCCTCGACCCCGCCGGCTACGGGCTACCACGCGCCGGGCATAGCGGCCTTGATGCCTGGTCTGGGGCTGTTCGGAACCGTTATCACCACTCGCAAAAGGAAACTACTAAACCGGAAGAACATGGTGAGGATGAGCCTACTGGGCTTGCTCCTTGTTATCTCACTGTTCGCTCTTGGATGCGGCAGCAGCAACAATTCAAACAAACCATCAACACCGGCATCTCAACAGGCCACCGTGATGGTAACGGGCACATCGGGCTCACTGAGCCAATCCTCCGCTGTGACCGTCTCCATCAACTAAAACAAGCCAAGGCCCAACAAGGGCGCACGAGAGTGCGCCCTTGCTTCTAGCGTTCGCTCACGGCACCCTTAATTGCTATTGATCGCGAGCGTGAGTTGATTCTTCGTGGGACGGCTTGCAACTCGCGAATCACCCGGAACAGCCGTCGGGCCGATACATAGCTGTGCTGGCCACCGTTGCGTAGGTCGGTGATCCGGGATTTCGAGATCAGCTTTTGGGTTTTCCGCTGCGACAGTCCCAACCCTAGCTCGGAGTGCACGATGTCGGCTGCTTGGAGGCCATCGCTCCGCTCGTGGAATTCAACAGCTGCACCTTCCATCGGATTGTTCGGTCGGACCATCCGGTTAGGCTTCTGACAGCTTCCTTTTCGATCCACAGTTCGGGGATCACGTACTTACACCTCACTTACCCGACTGAGGTTTCCTACTTTCCCACTTCGAGTTGTGGCATGATTTCCCAGGAGGTATCTCGTGAACAAAAGACTCTGTTTTGCGTTAGCTGCACTGATGGCGGTTCCCGGTGCTCTACTCGGGCAAGAGAAGTCACAAGCGCAGGCCACGCCGCCAGTGAACCCGATCACCGCGAGCGAAAAAGGTCTGTACTCGTTTGTGAGCAACGCCGTCATCGGTGCGGCGCAGAAGATGCCGGAAGAAAACTACTCCTTCAAACCGACACCGGAGGTTCGAAGTTTTGGCCAGATCGTTGGCCATGTGGCCGACGCTTCCTACATGTTCTGCTCGCTAAGCGTCGGCGAATCCAACCCAGCAAAGGGAATCGAAAAAACAAAGACCTCGAAGGCCGACCTTGTTTCCGCACTTAAGGACGCCGTTGCGTACTGCAACAAGGCGTTCGACAGCATGACCGATGCAAAAGGCAGCCAGATGGTGAAATTCATGAACTTCGACATGGCGAAGCTCACGGTGCTCTCGCTCAACACGGCGCACACCGATGAGCACTATGGGAACATGGCGACCTATCTGCGAATCAAAGGGATTGTGCCCCCGACTAGTGAAAACTCACCCGGGCAGGCGCCGAAGTAAAACGCTCACAGCACTGAGGCCTTAGCGGGCAATTCGAAAACTTACCATTCAGGGATGTAATGTCAGCGGCACGAACCAGAGAACTGCCGGACCGGGCAACATCCGCGTGGATGTTTGGAAGCACTGAACCGGCGCCAAGAGCTCGCTGGACTAGTAGAACAATACGGTGAGGGGCAGTCCGTGAGGACCAGCCCCTCATTGAAACATGCTGCCGCTGGTTCGCCTCACATAATTGGCGATAACAGGCGTGCTGTTGAAAAAGCCCTGTTTCCCGAAAATCGACCTAACATCGGTGATCAGAAATGCATGTCGACCAAGAGATCGTCCTTTATACGGCATCCTAATCGGCCAAGCTTGCAAAGAGGCCGGGATCACCCAACAGACGTCGCCTGGTGACGGAGCTGTCGCTGGAGAAACTAGTCTTGAAGGACGTGGCAGAGGGAAACTTCTAAGTCCCGAACGGTGACGTTGCGCGGTACAGCATGCCCGGGAGCAACATCGGTTGTCGGAGCGGGGTGCGTGCCGGCTGTTGGGGCAGGTATTCGAGAGGCCCGGAAACTGGAGCTTTTCACCTTTGCTGAATGAGCTTTTCATAGGTCATTCCAGCCGGCGATTGCTCCCGCGCGGCTCTGCCGAGCTTGGGGACGACATCAGTTTGGCGTTTGAAGGCTCAACGGCGGCAGACCTGCCTGAGTGAGCAATTGCTGGAACGCAGGCACGCTGTGCAAGCGGCTGAGAGCGAGATCCACACGAAGGCAGGCCAACTCGCTTTCATTGTTGCGCATAGCAATACCAAGATAAGACAGTGAGGCTGTGCGATCGCCGAGTAGCGCTTCGGTTCGTGCGATCTGATAGGCGCCGAGCCGTCGTTCGGTATAGAGCTTCTTCTGTGCAACCAGAATGTTGTGTAACATGCCTGAAGGACAACTGGTGGCGAATCCTTTCTCCGCCGCGCGTTCCACAAGCATGTCATCAGGGCGGCCGCGCAGTCGCGCCAATATCCGCTCCTCCGCCAGGTACCCGCGGCAATCTAGTTCTGAAAGATACAGGTCAGACAGGTAGAGATGCGGCGAGGCAAAGTCCGGATCTGATGCTTCGATTTGCTTGAGCAGTGCTACACCTTCCTGGCGGCGACCGGAAAGTACTAAGGCAGTCGCCTTGTCAGCGCGAATCGACGGCGACGCCGGATCCAGTTGTTGCGCACGGTTCAGGTACTTTAAATCCTCAGCCGTCCGGCCCTCACAACCCAGCACGTTGGCGTACCAATGATAGCCATCCACATAAAGTGGATCCAAAGCCAAGGCACGCTGAAATTCGCGATCGGCGGCGCTCACGTCGCGCTTCCACCAAAATGAGACGAAACCCAGCGTGGCATGTGCTTCGGCTGACGAGTCGTCCAGTTCTACCGCTCTGGAGGCCGCCGAGAAGGCGCGCGGGTACGCTTCAGCGTCAGGCATCGACGCGAACTCGCGCAGTAAGTTGAAGGTGTCAGCCAAGCCAACATACGCTTCAGCATAACCCGGGTCATGGACAATCGCTTGCGTGAAGGAGTCAGCGGCATGACGCAGCGAGTCGGGGGTTCGTTTGTTCCAGTAGTAGCGCCCCGTCAGGTATAGCTCTTCGGCCTCCGGATCGTGTGCCTTCTTCGATGCGTTCCTGTTAGCGATGGGAGACGCGGTTCGTGCGCTTGAGGTTTTACTTGATAGCAAACCAGGGGCTACGTGGCTGCGCTGCCACATCAGAACTAGCAGCCCCCCTGCACAGAGTAATGCTACAGCGGGTGTTACCCAGCGGAGCCATGGCCGGGCGCCCATTCCAGCCAGCGACGCTGGCCGATTCTCTATCTGAGACGCTTGTGAAGGAGGAGTATCAACTGTTGCGAGTGCTTCGCTGGGTTTGGACACGACCTCTACTGGAGCGATCCATCGGTAGCCGGAGCGAGAGACCGTTTCGATGAAGACAGGATTACTCGAGACATCGCCCAGCGTCTCGCGTAGGCGGTTGATGGTCGTGTTAATGGCCTTATCAAAATCAACAAAAACCTGATCGCCCCACAGCGCGCTGCGAAACTCCTGCCGGCTCAGAACTTGTTGGGGATGCAACAATAGAAGTCGCAGGGCACGAAACGGGGAATCCTGTACTTTGACCTGAATGCCATGCTTGCGTAGCTCGCCGGAACTCAAGTCCGCCTCGAAAACTCCGAATCGGAAAGTCGAATTTGCGTCTGGTCTCACCATCTACCGATACCGATGACCTTGAGGACTTGGATCGACACAATATTACACGTGCTCCGCGTTTCCATTAGGGGTTGAGCTGTGTAACAAAAGTCCCCAAGTATTTCTTGTAAACCAACTTATGGGGTTATCGAGAGGTTACCTAGCGGTGATTTGACAATTTGGGATTGTGCAGACAATGTATGCCCTAACGAAATCTTGCCCAGGCTTATCGCTCTGAATTCAGCCTGCCACCGTCACGTGTCGCCGTCTCGACTCCCCGACGACGCTTCATCAGCAATCAGAAGAGAGTAGAGAGAAAGAAAACACTCATGGGAAAGCAATTCCAAATCGAAATGAAGAAACTACGGACGCTAAGTTGCAGGACATTACGGATGGAACGAAAACGCACGTTAACCAGCGCCACATTTTGGATCTGCATCTTGGCAACAACGGTGACAAATCTGGCGATAGCACCGCTACTTCATGGTCAAACCTTAAATGTGATCCACAACTTCGCCGGCGGCGTCGACGGGGAGTATCCGCTTGCCGGGCTTACCATCGATCAGTCCGGGACGCTTTACGGAACGACCGCCGGCTTGGTCTACACCTCTGGCCCATCGTATGGGTCGGTATTCCGTCTGAAGCTGCACAACGGGTCATGGCTTTTCACCCCGCTTTACGACTTTCGCGGCACCACCGACGGCGCGTATCCGCTGGCCCGCGTGGTAATCGGCTCAAACGGCACGCTGTATGGCACGGCGAACCGGGGCGGAGTCAACAACTGCACGCAAGGTTGCGGTCTGGTCTTCAACTTGCATCCCACGCCCACCATTCCTCCCTCGCCCCTTACACCGTGGATCGAAACGGTTCTGTATAGCTTCGAGGGCGGCACCGATGGAGCCTATCCGGGATACGGCGACATCGTCTTCGACCAGTCGGGCGCGATGTACAACACGGCCAGCCAGGGCGGCCTGAACAACTGCTCGGGTCACGTGGGCTGCGGCGTGGTCTACAAGATCACGCATTCGGGCGGAACCTACACCGAAAGCGCGCTGTACGCGTTTACCGGCGGTGCGGACGGAGCCTTCCCGATCGCGGGGACTTCCTTCGACAGCTCGGGCAATCTGTACACGACAGCTTTCAACGGCGGCAATGGCAACAGCGGCACCATCATTCAGTTGGCTCCTTCGGGCGGCAACTGGAACGAGACGACGGTTCATCAGTTCAACGCCTCGACGGACGGCGCGAATCCGTATAGCAGCGTCACCATCGACAGCTCCGGAAATCTGTATGGCACGACGTCGACCGGCGGTCCCGGCGGCGGAGGGACCATCTACCAGACGTCATTGCAGGGTGGCGTCTGGGTCTACAGCAATCTGGAAAACCTCTCCGGAGTCGGTCAGAACCCGGGACCTCTGGCTAACCTGACCGCGGATGCCAGCGGAAACCTGTATGGCGCGGCCTACTCCTGCAGCCTGAACAGCTTTGGCTGCGTGTTCAAGCTGACCCGCTCCGGCAATAGCTTTACCTACTTCGACCTGTACGAGTTCACCGGCGGCGCCGATGGATCCAATCCGGTCAGCAACGTTGTGCTGGACGCGAGCGGCAATCTCTACGGCACCACGTATTTCGGCGGAAGCCACAACCTCGGTACGGTTTGGCAACTCGTGCCGTAAGCTCATCCTGAGCCGAAACGTCTCGCGGCCAGCACTTTGCCGGGTGCGATTTAATTCGCGCCCGGCACAACCTCGAGCAACTGACGACCGGTATACCGCTGCTACTCCGACAGTGAAAAATCCCACTTCGCCGCAAAAAGGACTGCAACGGCACTGGCCAGAAGGAAGCCCTGCTAGGCTACGACCTTAAGTAATCGCCGGCAAGCGGGACGCACCTTCCCAGACCGTAGTTGGTGATAAACCGGGTTCGAGGAAGTAAGCAGTGTCGGAGAACCGTTCGCGTGCGGAAGATGTCTGCTATCCGGAAGATCTCAGAACATCGTTGGGATGCAGGAGTAAAGTCGGCGTTCGCGTTGTGTTCGGATTGTGATCGCCAAGCAATTCCCTGCGCGGATTCTTGAAGGGGAACTCCACCAATAGAGGCTCTGGAGAAAAACCACGGCAAAGACAACGACGCTGCTCAGCAGGCAATTTTCTTCGGTCCGGTTTGCCTGCTGAAAATCGCGAAAAGCCCGCCTTTTGCGCAAATTTCACGGGCAACGTAGCAGAATGTCTCTGCAGTTGAGACTGCATGGCGGAGAGCGCAGTCAGGAGCGAACCCGTCTCCGGCAGATTTCCCTGCTAACAGCGAAAAATACAGGGAATTTCAACCAATAGGTGGATTGTGGTCGGGCAAGACTGCCTGTAAGTCGTTCATGTACGGTAATTTGCAGCCTCGAGGTTAGCGGAAGGCGTTGTCCTAGGCAGGGAATTTATCAAGACGTATCAGGGATCGAAAAACGAGTTACAGGGATAAATCCCCGCGCAAAGAGGAAACGCCAGAGCAGCCGTTCTGCTTCAGCGCGGCGCAAGTCGTAAGTTTGTCTTTGCCGCGTGGCGTGGCTTCGTCCCTCGGCCACGTGGGATGGCAGCCCCTTCGGCATTGCTGATCCTCATGACCAGTGTGCCTGGACAGTCCTCTAGCGCGGCTCTAGCCTGTTCTAAGGTCACAAGTGTACAAACAATCTTGCCGAGAGTGGCATCGTCAGGAAAGCTGAGGTACTCGTCTATAAGGCGAAGCAGTTCTTTGCGAAATGCTTCTTCCAGATGAGATTTCGCCGTCCACTCACGCATCTGATTCCCTCCTAGGCAGCTAATATCCGCCCTTGACACGCCGACACATTAGCGGTGAGCGCTTGGGAAGTCAACGGGTTGGCTGGGCGAAGGAGTTGCAGCCGAGGAGGATTCACTTACGTCGCCAGGCCCCTCGTGGCATCCGCGGTAAGTTGTCATGATTGCCTCAACGGCGTCAGGTGCAATTGGCGAGAGCCGTTAGAGACGCAAATCTCTAACGGCCCTCTAACACACAATCCCGGCAAGCCGAGACTGATTCTCTACGAGCGCCATTATCAGCGTGCCCTTCCCGAAAGGTCAAGCCAATATGCGCTCAATTATGAGGGGACGGCGTAAACCCGAACCGTTTACGTTGCTTGGCCCAACTGGTGGGAAGATTGGTCAAGAGTTTTTGCAGGGTCAGATCGCGAGGCTGGCGGCCATCGAGAATCGCTTCCACGATGTCGGGCGCCAGGAATGCACAATGTAGAACCTGCCTCCGTGGCTGGCTTGCCATGTTCCGCCTGCGTTGCCGAAAAGATCCTTTAGTTGTTTGAAGATTCGGTTACCGTCATAGTTGAATACCGCATAAGGATCAACTGTAGTATCCGTTGCAGACATGTTGGAGTTGTTGAATATGCCATTGGTAATGCCTGCATTCATTACTCCGCAGGCATGGGTGTTCCAAGTAGCTGAGGTGGCGAGGTACTTTCGATAGTTCGGAAGCGATGGGAAAGATGTTGGTGGGGTAATGGTAAACGACGGAACCGCTTTGACGGTAAAACCCCACGTGACACCAGGAGCGCTGGCAATTATGTTACCCGAGTTATCAAGCAGAGTAAACGTAGCGGATATACTGTGGGGGTATTGGTTGTGGCGCCACTGCCCGGCACGACTCGTAATTCCACTCCCGGCTCGCCAACGTAGTGGTTGTAGCAGGTATAGTCACCATCATAGGAATGGTTGGAACCCGACGAGGAATACAGGAGCGTTGAGTAATTATTTGTGGGAGGATTAATATATTCGGAGTCACCCGTACATAGCATCTGAAGACTGATACTCGATGTGCCGCAAGTTTTGCCATCCAAGGCGCCCGGCAGACGGTTTTGGCCATCAATGGTCGCGACGGTGACCGTCATGAATGCATAGCCTTGGACATAAGTATCCCCAGTCCAAATGATGCTAATTGGAATATTCATGCCGGCATTCGTACTAGTGAGGTAGACGTCACGTGGACCTGTAGCCACTGGTACGAAGCTGAATGTACCTGCAGCCGGAGTCGGCATGTTAAAGAAGCCAGTCCCGACGAAGCTGAGATTCGGATCTGTTCTCGAACACGGTAACCCCCCGGTCGAGTCCGTACAGCCGCCGGCCGCATAGTCGTAGGCCACTTCATTGTTACTGGCGAACGACGGCACCGATAACTCAGCTGTGCAGCACGCAACAGAGCCTCCGCTCGGCAACGCGTTACCGATCCCCATTGAAATCTTCCAAACCTCTGGAAAATGGCGCCGGCCAGCAGTGCTTTTCCTGCATGGATCAACTGGCCTTACCCCTAAGTACTACCCTTTGATCTACTACCTCGCTCAACAGGGTTATGTAATATTTGTACCGCGTTACCTGGCGCAACCAGGAAGGAGTTTAGCTGGGGAGAGCGCCATCCGAGCAAACTTCGCTGCGTGGCTGCGTACGTTGATGAATGTGTTAGCCCAGATGACTTCCTGGCCTGGGATCGATCCAAACCGTGCGGGTGTGATCGGAATGTCATTGGGTGCGTCTTTGGGACTTGTATTGGCTTCGCGATGCCCTGCTATTCATGCGTTTGTGCACTGGACCGGGGTCGTACCCGAGGAGGTAATGACATACCCGGCATACATGCCGCCTACGTTGGTGATACACGGTGGCTCAGACAGCCACGTCCCGGTGCAAGCAGTTATCAGGCTCGCAGCTAACCTTAGGGCACTAAATGTGCCGTGTGAGCTGAAGATTTATCCATGCGAGCGGCACATTCTCCGACCAATCGTAGGGTTACAGGCTGCGGAAGCGACAGGGGCATTCTTAGATAAATATCTTTGACTTGCCGCAAGGGTCATCTGATTTGGTACAAATCCCATTCTGCTTGTCGGACACTCCGCGATGCCTACATTGCGAGCGCCCTTCCAAGATATTGAGCTCGAGTTGACCTGCTTCGGCATCTCCTCGTGCTCGACGTGACTTCTGTCCCATTTATAGATGGCAGACAAAATCGTTACGAAAGCAGAGGCTTTGAGGCTTTGATTGCGGCGAAGTCGGACCTCCGCACTCTACTCTCTACTCTTCACACGAGGCCGATATGCAGATATGCATTAGGGCTCAATAGATAATGAAGGGCGACGGCCACCCAGCTCGCGCAAGCAACTTTGACCTGGTTTGATGGGTTCGCGAGGTTCTGAGCCGGGCGTGACACCACGCGAGGCTAAACTGCGAGACGCAATTTAAGGTAGATTTCGCACTTACCCGGCGGGTAAGGAAAGCTTGTCTTTAATTTCTTGAATGCTAGACTCAAGCCAACCCCGTTCGTTGCTGTTGAGGCTGTGCGCTCGCAGGCCTTTTAGTGCTGTAAGCCGTACTTGCAACGTGGCTTGATGCGTGCCATTGGCCGCTAAGGCCATGCTCGTCAGATGGAGGGCTTTTACGAGGTGTCCGCGTATGATGGCGCGAACTGCCAGCCTCGTCACGGCTCTCGGGCCGCCTGCCAGCCATACCAACTCCGGATACACGGCCGAGACCGGAACATCGTACATGGACGCAGGGTTCGTATCGAACCATCCTGCGTAGCCTTCGTAGATGCCTCGGATCGACCACGATAGCTTGCCGTAACTCTCGCCGACATCGAGCTCCGGCGGCAAGCGGATTTCGCGCATGGACTCGAATACGTCCTTGCCCTCGTTCATTTTTCTCACGACGCTGTCGTGGACATATTGAATAGCGTCTCGATAACGCGTCAACCGCGCCGCGATGGCCGCCTGGCCCTTAATCGGCTGTCCATGGCTTGGCAACAGGAGCGCAGGCCGGAGTTCCAGCACTTTGTTGAGGGAATCGATGTATTCGAGCGGCCAACGCGGTCTCGTACCGCGCAACGTATAGAGATTCGGAAATGATTCGTAATAGTTGTCCCCAAGGAATGCCGCGCGATATTTCGGAAGCCACACCGTCAGGTGATCGGGCGTCTCTCCGGGGGTATGGTAAAGCTCAAATCGGGTTCCTCCGAGCGAGAACTCATAGTGCTCGTCAAAGAGGATATTGGGACGAATTGTCGAGCTGTAGTTGCCTGCCGAAGGACTTCCGGTGGATCCCGGCCCTCCGAACTGAGCCCTTTCGCGCTTCGAGAAGAAGGCCTCCAGACGTTTATGGTATTGCACTAGCTCAACGTGCCGTTTTTGCGCGATGACTTTGGTCGAGGGCTCTCTCCAGAGCGGTACTCCGCCGGTATGGTCGCGGTGGCCGTGGGTAAGAACGATATATTTTACCGGTGCCGAGCTGGCGCGCTTCAAGGCCGGCACATGCCAGCGCGCGTCCTCAGCCGCTGAAGTATCGATGACGACATTGCCTTGAGGTGTAGTCACCAGGTAAGTGTTGGCGAACCCGACTGCCAGGTGAATTGCCTCATTGACCTGCGATGCTACGCGATTCATGATCGCGAATAATACGTCGAGAACAGCTCGTGTTCAATGCGAATAATACTCCCGCCTGTTTGAAATGGTGAATCCAGGTGGACAGATGTTGATTCCCAATTTCGCACCCCAGTTGCGCGACCGCGGGTACATGGAGACGTTCATGGACTGGACCCTGATTTACCGCGACCAACAGGATATGGTCCGGCTCCTGGCCCAGATCGAACCGGCTCAAATCCAGAACTACGACGTATACGACGATCCCAGCGGCGCGGTCGTGTACCTGCTGGTGAAGAAGCGGAGTCAGGTGTGCTGATGAGTACCGTTGCATCGAATTCGCCGCTCATTCGGACCCGGTTTCGGACAACCCGGTTCGGGCCTGCATATCCTTCAGACACCTTGACCAACCGCGAACTGGTGGGACCAATTTGGTGTCGACCCGTTGGTGGATCGAACCGCTGCGGAATCCAATTCCGTGGTGTCGCCGCTGCGAGCCACTCGCAGCCTCGGGGTCGCAGCTGCCAGGCAGGCGCTGGCGACCGAATCCGACTGGCAAGTGGGTCTCCTTTCGTTTTCCGCCTACGTCGACGGGAGTTAACACGGTCGGGTCTGGATTTGCAAGGTGCTAACTGGGCCTCGGAGCGGCTGAAAAACGGCAGTAAAGCCGTCCACAAATAACCGGATTCCCCAGATGGGTATTCCGGTGAAGCTGAACATCGTGCCAAAGTGCCGAGCAACACGAGGAGTGCTGTTTGAATCGCGTTCGGAGTTGACTAAGTTGGCGAAACCAGGACATCGCATGAATTGACCGCCTGTCGTCAGGAAAAGACAACTTCTGGAAGGCCGATCACTGATTGTGGCTGTGTGGTCGGCTACACGGAAGCAATCCAATTTGACGGTTTGTTTGAATGCTAAGTCCAGAAGGAGCGCGAGGTGTTACAAGAAGGTGAACTCAGCGCCCAAGCTGATTCAGAAAACACCTGGGAGGCTCCTCAGAGACTATGTACTTCATCGGACTCGATGTACACAAGAAGACGATCAGCTATTGCGTGACGAGTCCGGTAAGAATCGTAAGTAGGAGAGCCACGTGCCTGTGCGGGGACGCAAAAAACCGCCCCTTTCGGTAAGCGGTACAAACGATTTTGGGCTCGTCTCGGAGCATCATTGTTAAGCAGAAGTCACGTCGGCTTTCGCGATGTCTTCGAGCTGTGATCGCCAAGCATTCGCCTGCGCGGATTCTTGAAGGGGAACTACCAATAGAGGCTCTGGAGAAAAACCACGGCAAAGACAACGACGCTGCTCAGCAGGCAATTTTCTTCGGCAGCCGTGGTATCAGGCGAACGACGAAGACCTGCCAAAATGAAGCCAGTCCCGTAAAGATACAATGAGCCGAAGTGAGTCATGTGTTATGGGTGGCTCGAGCCCGGGTCGCGACAGCCGCGAGAGAAAGCGATCAGCGTTTCTGCTGACGATCCAATGAGTGGGGATACCCACGGAATGGTCTGAGACTCTCAGGGGACGGAATGCGGAGTGAGATAATTCGGATTCTCATTGACATCAGGCGGCACGCGCGTAGACTCGCTTTAATCGCTCCAGGATGTAGCTCTTCTTCGTCCCTCATTCAACAGCAATGAGCAGGCCCGGTTCTGAGTCCAGGGCGTAAGTAATTTCTGCGATCCGATCTAATGTCATGACAGGTGCCTCCAAGGCATCGCGATTTCGGATCTTCCCGGCCCTACTGGCGGCGAAGTCGAATCTGCCAACTTCTCCCGCCCTCACCTAGTAGCTCAAAGGACAACCTTATGAAATCGCGCACATGGATGTGGACAGCCGTAGTGTATCTATTCGCCGCGTTGGCGATACCAGTTTGCGCAGCAGCGCAGGACAATCCATCGCCAGACCACAGATCAAGGCACCATCAGTACCAGCTGATCGACCTTGGGACCTTCGGAGGTCCCAATAGTTACGTTCCAAGCTTAGTGGTGAGCATCAACTCTCAAGGTGCCGTCATCGTCGAGGCGGATACCAACATTCCGGATCCGTATTACCCAAACTGTTGGAACGACTGCCTGGTGAACCACCCGGGCATATGGCAGGACGGGATCCTCACCGACTTGGGAGCGCTCGCGGGCGTCAACAGCGCCGGACCCACTTGGATCAATGACCGTGGGATGGTCGTCGGAGGTTCGGAAAACGGAGTGATTGACCCGTTAAATGGCATACCGCGGTTCGTGCCGTTGTCTGGAAAGACGGTCAGGTCACCGATCTTGGAACATTTGGAGGGAATGCGAGTTCGGCCCAAGCAATCAATAACCGGGGCCAAGTGACTGGAATCGCACTGAATACGATCCTCGATCCCTTCGAAAGCAGCCTCGGCCCTCCAAATTTGTTTTGTTGCGGAGTAACACAAATGCACGCTTTTCTGTGGCAAGACGGGCCCAATTCAAGACTTGGGCACGTTAGGTGGCCCCGATAGCGCTGGCATGTTTCTGAATGAGCGTGGGCAGGTGGCCGGGGTCTCCTATACGAGTTCTACGCCAAACCCGGGCACTGGTATTCCCACGCAGGACCCATTTCTTTGGGACAACGGCACAATGATAGACCTCGGAACGCTCGGAGGCACTGCGGGTTGGCCATATGGCCTCAACAGCAGAGGTCAGGTGACCGGCCAATCGAATCTCGCAGGTGACGTGTACTTCCATGCTTTTCTTTGGAGTCGCGGGGCGCTTACGGACCTGGGCACTTTGGGCGGCGATAACTCATCCGCAAGGTGGATTAACGATGCGGGAGAGGTTGTCGGCCGCGCAACCTTAACGCATGGTCTAATCAATCGCCATGGTTTTCTCTGGAAGAACGGCGCGATGATTGATCTGGGGATTCCAGCTGGAGGTACGTGCGGCACAGCATATGCGATCAATTCCAGCGAGCAGATTGTGGGCGACTCGGGAATTTGTGGTGGAACGAACTACGGCTTCCTTTGGGAGAACGGAGGTCCCATTGTTGACTTACAAACACTGGTTTTACCCGGCTCTGACGTGACAATCTCGGAAACCAACTACATCAATGATGCTGGAGAGATTTCGGGGTTTGGAATAGATTCCAATGGTGATCAGCATGCCATTGTGCTGATTCCCTGCGACGAGCAGTGCGGAGATTACTCCCTGATCGAAGCAATCACTCCTCAGGCCAGTGCGACAATGACGGCGGGACGAGGCGGCGAATCGCCAGCCGACAAAGTTAAGCCGTTACTCAACCGATTCGGGAGAGGTTTTAACCTTCGCGGCCAGATAGCCGCACCGTCGGAGTAGTCGGTGTAGCGAGTTACTCTTTTCTGACACCCCGTTCTTTTGGGACGCCCCATCACTCGCGACGCGAAGGATGGGGTTTCTCCTAGTCAAGGCCCTGAGGCCCGAAGAAACCACAAAGCGGTTACATTAGAAAAAGGCAAGATGCCCTAAGTAGCCACGGGGTTCTTCCGCCAAGGACTTCCATGCGAGGGCTCAGACCTATTCTGCCTGGTGCCAGTCGTGGCCGCAGAAGCGGCATTGCCTTGCAGTTGGCGTTCGCGCTAGTCCAGCGCACTTCGGGCAACGATTGAAGACGAGGCTGGCACCGTGATCCGTGGCTTTCGCGCCGTGTTCGGTTTGTGATCGCCAGGCATTCGCCTGAGCGAGTTCTTGAAAGCGGACTACCAATGGAGGCTTCGGAGAAAAATCGGTACAGCAGCAGCGAAGCGGTCTAGGAGGCAATTTTCTCTGGTCCAGTTGGTGGAGGAAATATCGCGAAAAGGCGGCCTTTTTCGCAACTTTCACGGGCAACCTAGCAGGATTTCTCTGCAGCTCAGACTACATGGCGGAGAGGGGGGGATTCGAACCCCCGATACCCGTCAAGGTATGGCCGCTTTCGAGGCGGCTCGTTTCAACCGCTCACGCACCTCTCCGCGCGCGACAACGTGGTTGTTTTCCATGATAGCAGAGCTTTGACGCCGCATGAGAAGCGCGACGCTACCCTGTCGGCAATCCTTGTGGGTCGGGCTCAGGCTTTCGCCGTTCGCGGAAGAAGGTTTGCAGCAGCTCCATGCAGCGGGCGGCCAGCACTCCTGAGCACACCTCAACTTTATGGTTCAGCCGGGGATGGTTGAGCACCTGCAACATTGAGTGCACGGCACCCGCCTTGGCATCTTCGGCGCCATAAATGAGGCGGCGAATGCGCGCGTGAGTAATGGCCCCAGCGCACATGGCGCAGGGTTCCACGGTCACATACAAATCGCAGTCAAGCAGGCGGTAGTTGCCGACGGTCTGGCCGGCCTCGCGCAGCGCGAGTATTTCGGCATGGGCAGTGGGATCGTGGGCGCTGAGCGGGCGATTGCATCCCCGGCCGACGACCCGGCCATCGTAGACGACTACCGCGCCCACAGGCACTTCGCCCAACGCCAGCGCGCGATGCGCCTCGCGCAGAGCTTCTTCCATCCACAACTCGTCGGATTGGGACATGCGTGGGAAGAGTAAATGAGCAACTAGCAACTAGCAACTAGCTTTCAGCCGTCAGCTCTCAGCCGTCAGCCATGAGCCGATGCTCCAGCGCGTCAGGGTCATCTCAAGAATTATCATTACGAGCGAAGCGAGGAATCTGCTTTTATGCCCGTATTGTCCTGATGAGTGAGGAACAGTAGATTTTTCGGTAGGGCCGGTCGCTATGACAACCTAAGAAGTCTGGCGAAAACCAAATTATGCGATCAGATCTTGCTGAAAGCTGATGGCTGACAGCTGCTCTTCTAGTCCTGTCGCAGCAGGATTCGCTGGATGGCGGTGGCGCGGCCAGTTTCTGCGTTGCAGTCGATCAGGGCGGCGCAGAGCCGGACGTCGTCGGTAGCAGCTTCGAATCGCCCAGGCATGTTCGTCAGGAAGCGCTGCAGGATTTGTTGCTTCTGGACTCCGATCACACCGTCGTAAGGTCCGGTCATGCCAACGTCGGTTTGTACCGCCGTGCCGCCGGCCAGCACTCGCTCATCGGCGGTGGGGACATGGGTGTGCGTGCCCAGCACGGCAGTCACGCGGCCCTCCAGATACCAGCCCAAGGAAATTTTCTCCGACGTGGCCTCGGCGTGAAAATCGACCAGGATTACTTTCGCGGTGATCTGCTTGAGCAGTTCGTCGGCGAGACGGAACGGGTCATCGTTATTGGCCATAAAGACTCGTCCCTGCAGATTGATGACCGCGTAGGCAATGCCCGCGCGCGTGCGTCCCTGGTACCAGCCGAAGCCTGGGGATCCCGCTGGATAGTTGGCCGGCCGCAGTATGCGACGCGCCAGCGAAGCCTCATTGCCGTTGGCCGAGTTCATGTAGTCGATGATCTCGCGCTTGTCCCAGATGTGATTGCCGGTGGTAATGACGTCGACGCCAAGCTCGAAAAGCTCTTCGGCAATTTGCGGCGTGATGCCGAAGCCGCCGGCGGCGTTTTCGCCGTTGGCGATGATCAGGTCGACTGCATGCTGCTTCCGCAGTTCGGGCAGATGCTCATGCACGATGTTGCGGCCAGGGCGGCCGAAAATGTCTCCGACGAATAGTATTCGCAAGGCGCAGGGTCCTTTGAGGCTTTGTTTTCGATGGTAACACGCAACTAAAGATAGGCCGGATCAAGCATCCGACATCTGTCGGGTGCTCCTTTGCCTAGGCGGGCTTGCCTTAGTTTACTAACTCCGCAGCACGCAGGAAATCGTAGCTGCCTGACGGCCCCAGGCGGATTCCATGTACCCGGTTGGTGTGCACCAGCACGTTGTTCAGGTACCAAAGATTGATGTAGGGCAGATCTTCGGCGAGGATCTGCTGAATCTCGTCATAAATGGCCTTACGCTTTTCCTGATCCAACGTGCTGCGGCCTTCGCGGATCAGTTCATCCACGCGGGGGTTGGAGTAGAAGGTGCGATTGGCACGCTTGGGAGCGAAGCTGTCGGTATCGAACACGTGCTCGAAGATGTCGGGATCGAGATTGCTGGCGCCTACCCAGCGCAGAGAATGCATCTGATACGCGCCCTTGGTCACGTCGGAGAAAAAGGTTGCGAACTCAAAGGTGCGAATGTCGAGGGCGATGCCAACCTCGCGCAACTGTTGCTGCAACACCGCTGCCAGCAGGCGTGTGGACTCATCGGTCGAAGTTTTCATGGTGATGTGAAAGCGCACGCCGTTGACCGCACGATAACCTGCGGCATCGAGAAGCTGACGCGCGCGTTCAGGATCGTGCGGATAACGCGTGACATCGCCGTCGTAGGCCCAATGTTGCGGCGGCAAAACGCTGTAGGCCGGACGAGCCTCGTCGCGCAGCAAATAATGAATGATGGGCTGGACGTCGATCGCGTAAGCGATGGCGCGGCGTACCCTCACATCCTTCAATGTGGGATCACGCAGGTTCATGGCGAGATAAGCGTAAATGGTGCCAGGCGCTTGCATGACGGTGAGATTGCGATCGCCCTGGAGTGCGACCACGGTATCGGCCACTAGCGAGTTGATGGCCACGTCGGCGCTCTGCTTGCGCAACTCGAGGGCTTGCGTGGTGGCGTCGGGAATGACCTTGAAGTCAATACGACTCAGTTTGGCGGGCGGGGCCCAGTAATCAGCATTGCGCTCGACGATGACGTTCTTGTCCTGCTGGGCGCTGACGAAGCGAAACGGTCCTGAGCCGATGGGATGCCGATTGAAGTCTTCGCCGCTGCCGTATGGCACGATGCCGACCGTGCCGTTGGAGAGATTCCACAGCAGGGGCGCGAACGGCTGCTTCAGATGAAAGACGATGGTGTAGTCGTCGGGCGCTTCCACGCTGCTGACTTGGGCGTAGCTGCTGGCCTTGGCGCTGCGCAGTTTGCCAGTGAGCAGGGAATCGAAGGTCCATTTGACATCGCGCGCGGTGAGCGGCTGTCCGTTGTGAAAGCGCACGCCGTGATGCAGGTGGAAGATGTAGGTTTGCGGATCTGGAATCTCCCATCTGTCGGCGAGCCACGGCTGCAGATTGAAATGATCGTCGCGGCGTACCAGCGAGTCGAAGAGCAGATCGTCAATACGCTCCGATTGCGCGTCCACGCCGACACGGGGATCGAGATTGGTGGGGCTGCTCTCGATGATCATGACCAGCGTGTTGGGATCGGGCTTAGCGGAGCAAGCCGTGAATAGCAGGACGAGAGAGAGCGTTACCACGGAAAAAACGGAGCGCACTGAAAAGACCCGGAAAATATCTACCACAGAGACACGGAGGCACACAGAGAATTTGGATCTAAGATCTCGCTGATAGCAACTTTGCCTTTTTCCTGCAATTTCGTGTGGGCCGCCGCACTGCACCCTTTTGTTCTTTCTTTTTTCTCTGTGTCTCGGTGTCTCTGTGGTGAATTGATCTCCAGCTCTCTGCGTGCGCTCGGTGTTCTCCGTGGTGGAACGACCACTATGCATAGCTGACTTTACCCAGGATCGCGTGCCGTTTGGCTCCGGTAGCAGAAGGAACATTCGACGGCAGGCGCCGCCACGTCTGATAAGCGAGCAGCGCAAAGGCCGCGGCTTCCTTCGCCTCGGAAGGGAGCCCGAAATCGTCAGTGGTCCGCACCCGCATTTTCAGTGGCGCCAGCTCTTCGCGGATCATCCGCATCAGCGTCGCATTCTTCGTTCCTCCACCCGAGACGACAAACTCGCGAAAGCGTGCGGGCCTGGCATCTTCGCTTTCCAGCAGGGGCAGCACGAACTTACGAACCGCGACACCGATGGATCTGGCGGTGAGCGCCGTGGCCGTGGCAACGATGTCGTTTTTGTCGGCGCGACGGCATAGCCGAAGAAACTCGCGCACGAACTCGCGGCCAAACTGCTCGCGGCCAGTGGTCTTCGGGGGCTTCTGGCGGAAGAACGGCTGACGCAACAGCTCACGCAACACGCGCTCGATGGGCTCGCCACGCGCGGCCAGCCGTCCATTGCGATCGAATGGCTTGTCGAACAGATGCGCGGTGACAGCGTCAATCACCATATTGCCCGGCCCGGTGTCGAAGGCGACCAGTTCCTCGGGCAGAGCGCGCGGAGGGATCGCCGTCAGATTCCCAATGCCTCCGAGGTTTTGCACGATCCGGCCAAAGCGTCGGTGACGGTAGAGCACATAGTCGAGGAACGGAACCAGCGGCGCGCCTTTGCCGTCGGCGGCCATGTCAGCTGGACGAAAATCGGAGACGACCGGCACGCCGACTTTGGCAGCGATGATTGCGGCCTCTCCGGTTTGCCAAGTGCAGGTAATGCGGCGACTGAGAAACGGCGCGGGATTTCCCTGGTGGTAGAGAGTTTGACCGTGGCAGCCAACCAGTTCGCACTCCAGCCGGGCGCGCCGCTGTGCGATGCGAACGGAATCCGCGTAGAGTTCCCCGAGAACGAAGTTGAGCCGCGAAAGATCAGCAACGCTTGCCGCTTTTGCATTCATCGCCGACAGCACCGCGCGCCGCACTTCAGCCGGATAAGGAAACTGATAGTGCGCCAGCAATTCCAGACGCGAGCGAAATCCCCGACCCTGCACGCGCACCAACGCAACGTTGATGCCGTCAGCCGAGGTGCCGCTCATAATGCCGGCGACGATCACGCTGTAGCCTCGTCGCCAACCAGGCCATAAGCGCGCAGTTCTTCGTCGAACTTCCAGATTTTGCGGGTCAGCCGTTCTATGGTTTCCTGTGTTGGAGCCGGAGCCATGCCGATGTTGAGCGCTTTTGACTTTTTCTTGGCGGCGAGGACGCGCTCTGACTTCTCGGCGACGAGCCGGGCGAATTTCTTGTCGGCTTCGGCCCGCTTGCACACGGCTTCAAACGCGCGCCGTACGCTTTCCTCTTTTTGGCAGACCAGGAACATGTCGGCCCCGGCGCGCAGCGTTTCGACGGCGGCGTCTTCAATCGGCGCCGCCGCCAGCACACCGCCCATGTCGAGATCATCCGTAATAATCAGCCCGCGGTAGCCAATCTTCTTGCGCAGGATACCGCTCATCCACTTCTTCGAAAGCGACGCAGGAGTGTTGTTGCCCGTTACCCGGGGATAAGCCGCATGCGCCACCATAATGAATGGCAAGTCCCCGCGCAATTCCCGATAGGGCCGCAGGTCTTGCTTCCACAGTGCCTTCCAGGGCTTGTCGATCACGGGCAATTCGGCATGCGAATCGAGATTGGCTTCGCCGAGGCCGGGGAAGTGTTTGCCCGAGCCGAGAACGTCGCAGTCGCGAAGGCCGTGCAGAAACGCGCGCGCGTAGGAGACGGCCTCTTTGGGATTTGCGGAAACGGTTCGTGAGGTCAGAACGCTCCTCGAGGGTTCGAATTGCAAATCCAGCACGGGGGCGAAGTCGGTATTGAATCCAAGGGCGCGAACTTCTTTGCCAATCAGTCGCCCATGCTTGCGGAACATCTTCTTGGATCTGGTAGCAGCGACATCGGCGACCGCGGGCGCTGGAGCGATGGCGTCGCGCAAGCGGTCGACCGTGCCGCCTTCCATGTCGACGCAGAGGAACAGAGGTGTTTTGCTGGCTTGTTGTGCCTCGCTCAAAAGAGCGTGGGTTTGTTCGGCATGCTCGACATTGCGCTTGAAGAGAATGACACCGCCGGGGCGCAGCCTGTCGAGCATGACTCGTAGCCTGGCGGACATGGTTGTTCCATCAAAGCCCATGACGAGCAACTGGCCGACTTGGCGACGAAGTTCGAGACTGCGTTTGGGAGGCATAAGGAATAGAAGAGTGTAACGCGAGAGGCGCGCGAATTCAGGTGTGAAGGCAGAGTCTCCCGTAGCGTCTTTGTCCTACGGGCACAGCCGACCCAAACCACGCCACAATCGTCACGCTTAGAAGCACCTTCTTATTTATAAGTTGTAAGATGATTGGAAGTGCGTAAGATGTTTTTGGGATCGCCTTACAGATGATAATATATCCAACATGGCGACACTCTACGCTTCTATCAGCTCCAAAGGCCAACTTGTAATACCGGCCGAGCTTCGTGAGCAAATGAAGCTCACCGCTGGAACTAAGGTCTCGATACAACGAGAGGGTAATGCCCTCGTCGTGCGTCCAATTACGCCAGAGTTCATCGACAGCCTCATTGGATCGACTAAGGGCGCGTCCACTGAGAGAGAGCGTATGCACAGGGCTGACGAGAAGCGATGATTTACGTACTCGACGCGAGTGCGATCTTGCGCTTCACGGACAAGGAACCCGGCTTCGACCGGGTGCGCGACCTCTTCTATGCCGGTGCAGCGGGCGATGCACAGCTCCTCCTCAGTTCGGTGAACTGGGGCGAAATTGTCGCTGTGCTGTACAAGAAAAACGGCGCGGGGGCCGATGCTATCCTGGCCAGCCTTGCTGCGCTTCCGATGACGATTGTGCCGGTAGATGCGGCCGCTGCCGCGGATGCGGGCAAATTCAAATGGAACTTCAGCGTTCCTTATGCAGATGCCTTTGCCGGCGCTCTCACGGTAAGCCACAAGTCAGATCACGCAACGCTCGTCACGGCCGATTACGATTTCAAGAATGTTCCTAAAGGAACGATCAAGATCGAGTTTCTGCCTATCAAGTAGCGCGATCGTCTACTCTATCTGCTTCTTCAGTTCGTGCAGCAGGTTCAGCGCGTCCATGGGGCTGATGCGGTTCAGGTCGGTCTCCTTAATGCGGTCCACAATCTTCTGCGACAGTGGAGTGAAGATGGTTAACTGCATTGGGCCGGACTCGCGGTTTTCGTCATGTGCCAGATGCTTCACGGCGCTACGCTCGGCGTTCTCGTGTTCGGCCAGGACTTCGCGCGCGCGTGTCACGACATCGGTTGGCAATCCGGCAAGCTTGGCGACTTCGATGCCATAGCTCTTGTCGGCGGCACCTTCCTCGACTTTGCGCAGAAAGACAATTCCGCCGCCGCTTTCCTTCACTCCAACGTGGAAATTCTTCACCCCGCTGAGGCGATCGGCCAGCTCGGTCAGTTCGTGATAATGCGTGGCAAAGAGCGTCTTGGCGCGAGTGTTGGCGTGGATGTACTCGACGGCGGCCCAGGCGATGGCCAGTCCGTCATAGGTTGCGGTGCCGCGGCCGACTTCGTCGAGCAGGATGAGCGAGCGCGCCGTCGCGGTGTTGAGGATCGCCGCCGTCTCCGTCATCTCGACCATGAAGGTGGAACGGCCGCGCGCCAGATTGTCGGACGCGCCGATGCGGGTGAAGATTCGGTCGACCAGCCCGAGACGCGCCGAACGTGCGGGCACGAACGATCCCATTTGCGCCATCAGCACGATCAATGCCGCCTGCCGTAGATAGGTGGACTTGCCACCCATGTTCGGTCCGGTGATCAGCAGGATGGAGTGCGTAGTGGCGTTGAGATAGAGATCGTTGGGGACGAAGCGATCGGCAACGCCGCTGATCTCCAGTTGCTCGATGACGGGATGACGGCCTTCGACAATTTCAATGTCTGCGCTGTCCATCCGAAGCGCGGGCCGGCAATAGTTGCGATTGGCTGCAACTGAGGCAAAGTTGGCCAGCACGTCAATTTCGGCGAGCGCCAGCGCGGTTTGCCGGATGCGACGGGCCTCAGCGGCGATGGCGGATCGCAGCTCGGCAAAAAGCCGGCGCTCGATCTCGACCATCTTCTCCTGGGCGTCGAGCACCTTGGCCTCGTACTCTTTCAATTCGGGCGTGGTAAAACGCTCGGCGTTGACCAGGGTTTGCTTGCGTTCGTAGTCGGCGGGCGCGAGGTGCTGGTTGGCCTTAGAAATTTCCAGGTAGTAGCCGAAGACGTTGTTGAACTTGACCTTCAGCGAGCCAATACCGGTGCGCTGCCGCTCACGCTGCTCAATCTGTGCGATGTACTGCTTGCTGTTGCGGCTGAGGCCGCGCAGTTCGTCGAGCGTGGTATCGACACCGGCGCGGATCACGCCACCGTCGGCGAGGGTTAGCGGCGGCTCGTCCTCCAGCGACGACAGGATGCGCTCGCGTAAGTCGCCGAGTTCATCACATTGAGTGTGCAGCGCGTGCAATCGCTCGGCAGGGAAGTGACACAGGTATGTCCGCACCGCGGGCAATTTCGCTAGCGACGTAGCCAGTGCAAGCAGATCGCGCGGATTGGCGGTTTCCAGTGTTACACGGCTCAGAAGGCGCTCGAGGTCGAGGATACCTTCCATGGAGCGGCGCAGCTCTTCCCGCGCGACGAGATCTTTCACCATGCCCTCGACGGCGTCGAGGCGCTGGTTGATTTCGGCAGGATCAATCGACGGACGCAGCATCCAAGCGCGAAGCAGGCGCTTGCCCATGGGCGTCACGGTGCAGTCGAGGCAGCGGAACAGCGTCGCGTTGTCTCCAGCGGCCGCGAAGAGCGGCTCGATCAGTTCGAGATTACGAACCGTGACGGCGTCGAGCACCAGGCAATTCTGGCGCTCGTAGAAGCCGATGCGATCGACATGGTCGAGCGAGCCGCGCTGCGTGGTGCGCACGTAATGCAGGATTGCGCCCGCCGCCGTCGCCGCTGCCGAACGGTCAGCCAAGCCAAAACCCTCCAGCGAGAGCACGCCAAAATGATTCTCGACCTGCGGGATCGCGTAGTCGCGCGCGAAAACCCAGTCATCGAGCGGAGTCTCGGCCCAGCGCGCATTTTCCAGCGACGCCATGCGCGGAGCGGCAGCTGCCTGAGGTGCCGAGGGACGCGCTTGTTCGAACAGCGGCAGCGAGGAGGCGAACAGCACCTCGCGCGGACGCAATACCAGCAGTTCCTCGCGAATGCGGCGTTCGGCGTCAGCGCCGGAAAATTCGGTGGCGCGAAACTCGCCGGTGGAGAGATCGAGCGCGGCAAATCCGGCGGCGATTCCGGCGCGCGCCACGCACGCCAGGAAGTTGTTCTCCTCCGAGCCAAGCTGCGCGTCAACCGCGGTGCCCGGCGTGAGCACGCGCGTGACCTCGCGCTTCACCAGCTTTTTGGCAAGACGCGGGTCTTCCATCTGCTCGCAGATGGCGACCTTGAATCCCTTGCGGATCAACTTGGCGATGTAGTTGTCGGCCGAATGATAGGGCACGCCGCACATGGGGATGGCCGCGCCCTTTTCCTTGTTACGCGAGGTTAGCGTGATTTGCAGTTCGCGCGCGGCGACTACTGCGTCTTCAAAGAAGAGCTCATAAAAGTCGCCCAGGCGGAAGAACAGGAGCGCGCTGGGATGCTCTTTCTTGATCGCGGCATATTGCCGCATCAACGGAGTGGACGGCTCGGTCATGGAAGGAAACTGGGCGGATTATAGCAGCCTGGAGCGGCGCAGATTCGGCACCTTGCCAACCGCGCCCGAGCCTTCTAGAGTCAATGTTTCATGGCAACCATCATCGCTTTCGAATGCAGCAAGTGCGGCGAGAAATATCTGCCTCAATCGGCTCCCACCGTTTGTCCCAAAGACGGCGGTCCACTTTACGTGCGCTACGATCTCGCGGAGATTCGCCGCAACACAAAGCGCGAAGCGCATCAGTGACGGCCCGAAGAGCATGTGGCGCTACGCAGCCGTTCTTCCCGATGCCGAACCGGTGACGCTGGGCGAAGGTCTTACGCCCATGCTGCCGAGTCGCAAATATCTCAACCTGCTTATCAAGGATGAAGGATTGAATCCCACGGGCTCGTTCAAAGCTCGGGGCATGAGCGCGGCGATTACGATGGCTCGCCATTACGGATTGAAGAAGCTAGCCGCGCCTTCGGCGGGGAATGCTGGCGGAGCGATGGCGGCTTACGCTGCCGCCGCGGGACTGGAAGCTTATGTCTTCATGCCGAAAGATGTGCCGATTGCCAACCGCCTTGAGGTCGAAGCCGCGGGCGCGCACTTGACTCTGGTCGACGGCCTGATCAGCGATTGTGGCCGGATGGTGGCCGAACGAAGAGGGCCGGAAGGCTGGTTCGACATGTCGACCTTGAAAGAGCCGTTCCGCATCGAGGGCAAGAAGACGATGGGCTACGAGGTGGCGGAACAATTGGGTTGGACTATGCCCGACGCGATCTTGTATCCCACTGGCGGCGGCGTGGGCCTGATCGGCATGTGGAAGGCATTTGGGGAGATGGAAGAACTTGGCTGGATCGAGCGCGGCAAGCGTCCGAAGATGATTTGCGTGCAGGCCGAGGGCTGCGCGCCCATACCCAAAGCTTTGCAGGATGGCGAGGCCGTATCGACCATGTGGCCTGACGCGCACACCCTGGCGGCTGGACTGCGCGTGCCCAAAGCTTATGGCGATTTCATCATCCTCGATATCGCGCGCAAGAGTTGTGGTACGGCGATTGCCGTCAGCGACGCCGCCATCATGGAAGGCGTGAAACAGATGGCTTCGACGGAAGGGATCTTTCCCGCGCCCGAAGGTGGAGCGGCGCTGGCGGCCTACAAACAGCTTTTGCGGAGCGGATTCTTAAAAGAGCAGCGACAAAGTTGTGCTGTTCAATACCGGCTCGGGTTACAAGTACCTCGACGTGTTCGCGAAGTATTGGGGAGTGGAAGCATTCGCGCAGCCGGTGAAGCTGCCGGCATCGCGTAATATTGGCGGGATTATTGGGCCGTACTAGAGAAGCAGCATTCGGCATTTAGCACTTACCACGTAACAAAGTATGTCGGGAGTTTGAAGTTCATCGTGCGAACCGGCAAACCGCAGGTCCCTCCTCCGCTCCGGCCGGGATGACAGGGTTGCGTGGGAGCGTGGCGATTCATAAAAACACTGTTGGTTTGTTGCTAAGAGCTACTAAGAGTGCTGAATGCTAATTGCCAATTGCTGTTCTCAGGAGATGTTCACGTGCGAGACTTCAATAGCTTGTCGCAGAAAGAAATCCTTGCCTTAGCGATTTCGCTGGAGGAAGAGGATGAACGCATTTATTCCGATTTTGGTGAGAATCTCAGGCAGAACTTTCCTGGCACAGCGCAAATCTTCGAAGAGATGCGGCTGGAAGAGATTGGGCATCGCCGGCGTCTGATCGAACTGTACAAACAGAAGTTCGGCGAGCACATTCCGCTGATTCGCCGCCACGACATTCGCGGATTCGTGCATCGCAAGCCGATCTGGATGAATACGCCGCTGCGACTGGAACAGATCAGGGCGCAGGTGGGAGCGATGGAAGCTGAGACTCGGCGCTTCTATGAACGCGCAGCGCTTCGTGCGCAGGACGCCAGCATCCGCCAGTTGCTTGACGACCTGGCTGCCGAAGAGACCACGCACGTGGAGCGCGCGGCCGAGTTGGAGAAGACCGAGCTGAAGCCCGAGGTTCGCGAAGAAGAAGACAAGGCCAAGCGCCGGTTGTTCGTGCTGCAGATTGTGCAGCCGGGTCTGGCTGGTTTAATGGACGGTTCTGTTTCAACTCTGGCTCCGGTCTTCGCCGCCGCATTCGCCACCAAAAATACCTGGGACGCATTCGCCGTCGGCCTCGCAGCTTCGCTGGGAGCGGGCATCAGCATGGGTTTTGCCGAGGCGCTCTCCGACGACGGCAGCCTCACCGGCCGCGGTACGCCGTGGTTGCGCGGTCTGGTCTGCGGTGCCATGACCGCCCTGGGCGGCATCGGTCACACGCTGCCGTATCTTCTGCACAGCTTCAACCTGGCCACTACGGTGGCAATCTTTGTCGTGATTCTGGAATTGGCGACCATCACCTGGGTCCGACATCGATTCATGGATACGCCACCGTTCTCGGCTGCGGTGCAAGTGGCATTCGGAGGCGCTCTGGTGTTTGCCACAGGTATACTCATCGGCAACTCATAAAAGTGATGCGCGGGTTGCCGGTTAATACCGGGCTGAAGAGACCGTGCCGCGAGTGTGTCGCCGCTGCGCGGCTAGTATGACCGTCTGCGCGTGAGTTTTGTTCGACTGGAAAAGTGCAAATGCGGTTGCAAATGCAGTTTCGCCCGTGCCGGTCGCAGTCTGACGCAGTTCGTGTTAGCAGAACCGTGATCTGTCTGCTGCTGGTGCTTGTGCTGGCTGCGTCAGCGACAACCACTCCGATCCTCACGGCCGATCCCAATCGCTACCTCGCCGACATTAAAACGCTGGCTGCTCCCAACATGGAAGGACGTGGTCCCGGAACCAAGGGTTTGGAGCGCGCGTCGAAATATATCGAACACCGTTACAAGGAGCTAGGATTGCAAGCTGCCGGCACCGACGGCTACCTGCAGCCATTTACGGTGACGACCGGCGCAAAGTTGAAATCGGACAATGAGCTGGTGGTTGAGAATAGTGGTAAGAAGCAGCCGCTCAAGATCAATCAGGATTTCGAACCCATCAGTTTTTCGGCGTCGGGATCCTTCACCGGCGCGCTGGTCTTTGTTGGCTACGGCATCTCAGCGGATGAGTTTCAATACGACGACTACGCCGGCGTGGATGTAAAAGACAAGATCGTAGTGGTGCTGCGCTATGAGCCCGACAGTTTTGCCGAGAAGAGTGGCCATCAGGGATTGACGCTGCATTCGCAATTGATAACGAAGGCGATCAATGCGCGCAATCACGGTGCGAAGGCGGTGGTGCTGGTAAACGGAAAGCTGGCCGACGGCGAGCAGGACTCGCTGATGCGATTCGGCGGCGTGAATGGACCGGAGAATTCCGGCATCCTGCTGTTACAGGTAACGAACGGTGTTGCCGAGACCTGGTTCCAGGCGGCGGGGAAGTCGCTTGCTAACGTTCAGCAGCAGATCAATAGCGGCGGCAAGCCGCAATCCTTCGCGTTTCCTGAAACTTTGCAGCTATCGACGAGGATCGATATCGAGGCGACGCACGCGCGAGTGAACAACGTGCTCGCTTATCTGCCTGGCAAGACAGATGAGTATGTCATCGTCGGCGCGCATTACGATCACCTGGGTCGTGGCGATTCGAATTCGCTGGCGCCTTCGCAGATCGGGCAAATTCATCCTGGGGCCGACGATAACGCCTCGGGCACAGCCGGAGTGCTGGAACTGGCGCGCATGCTGGCGCCGATAAAGGGAAAGCTCGATCGCGGCATCCTGTTTATGTCGTTCTCTGGAGAAGAGCTGGGGCTGCTGGGTTCGGCCGAGTGGGTGAATCATCCGACGCTGCCGCTTTCCAAATGCGTGACCATGATCAATATGGACATGATCGGCCGTATTCGCGATAACAAGATTTACATTGGCGGCGTGGGAACCGGATCGACGTTCAAGGCGATTCTGGAGCAGGCGCAGAAGCAATCGGACTTCAAGATTGAATATTCGGCAAGCGGCTATTCGTCGAGCGATCACACATCGTTTGTGGCCAAGAAGATTCCGGTGCTGTTCTTCTTTTCCGGGCTGCACGCCGATTATCACAAACCTTCCGACACATGGGATAAGATCAACGCGCCGTCAGCGGCCAAGTTGCTGGACATGGTTGCCGATGTGACGACACAGTTGGCGTCGGCTCCGCAGCCGCCGGCATTCGTTACGGTGGTTGAAGACAAGCCCAAGGGTGGTTCGGGCGGCGCAGGCTACGGACCGTACTTCGGCTCGATACCCGACTTTGGCGAAGTGAAGGATGGGGTACGGTTTTCCGATGTGCGTCCGGGCTCGCCAGCAGCGAAGGCGGGATTGAAGGCAGGCGACATTCTCGTGCAGTTCGGCGACAAGCCGATCCACAATCTCTACGATTTCACCGACGCGCTTCGCCGCAGCAAAGTTGGGGAGGTGGTTGAGGTGAAAGTCTTGCGCGAGGGCCAGCCGCTGACGGTCAGCGTGAAACTGGAGCAGCGGAAGTAGATTGTGTTCCGCAAAACAGAATGGGGAATTATTAAATAGGAATTATTCGCGGGCGATAGCCTTGAGGTACACCTTTTGAATCGCTTGAAGTTTTTTAGCAGATATCTAGCCGTGCTACTGTTCGCTGGCGCGACTTGCTTCCAGTTGTTCTCGCAAGAGACAGGTAGTGTGAAAAACTCTTCTTCGCTGGTGACCCCGGGCGAAGAGAAGCACTTGCGCAACATTCGCCAGCTCACGTTTGGTGGACAGAATGCCGAAGCCTATTTTTCTGCTGACGATCGCATGCTCAGCTTTCAGCATCAGGGCGACGGCGTGCCGTGCGATCAGATCTACACCATGCCGGTCGACACGCCTGATGGCAAGCCGGCTACGCCGAAGCTGATCAGTTCGGGCAAAGGACGCACGACCTGCAGCTACATTTTTCCGGCGGGCGATCGCATGCTGTATTCGTCCACGCAAGCCGCCAGTCCCGAATGTCCGCCCAAGCCGGATTATTCTCACGGTTACGTTTGGCCCATCTACAGCAGCTACAAAATCTATACGTCGAAGCTCGACGGCAGCGACGTCCGATTGCTGACCGATGCTCCGGGCTACAACGCTGAGTCGACGATCAGCCGCGACGGCAAGAAGATAGTTTTTACTTCGACGCGCAATGGCGATCTCGATATTTACACCATGAACGCCGACGGCAGCGACGTGAAGCAGTTGACGCATGAGTTGGGCTACGATGGCGGACCGTTCTGGTCGGCCGACGGGAAGAAGATTGTGTATCGCGCGCAGCATCCCAAGACGCCAGAAGAGATTGCCGAGTACAAGGCGCTGTATGCGCAGGGCCTGATTCGTCCGGGCAATCTGGAAATCTGGGTGATGGACGCCGACGGCGGAAACAAGCATCAAGTAACGCATAACGGGGCTGCCAACTTCGCGCCTTTCTTTCATCCGGACGGCAAGCGCATCATCTTCGCGTCGAACCTGGCCGATCCAACCAGCGGACGCGCCTTCGATCTCTACATCATCAATGAAGACGGCACGGGGCTGGAGCGGATCACGTACTATCCCGACTTCGATGCGTTTCCCATGTTTACCTCAGACGGCAAACGGCTGGTTTGGGCGTCGAACCGCAACGGCAAAGCGCCGCACGAGACGAATATTTTCATCGCGGATTGGGTGGAGTAGGAATGCCGCTGTTCGCTCTTCGCCTTTCGCTCTACGCCTATTCACCCTTCTAGTGGTCACCCGAGAAAACTACCTTCTGCTGGCGACGAACCGCAGATCCCTCGGCTGCTCGGGATGACAGTAAGAACGGCTCGGGATGACAGTAAAAAGGCTCGGACGACAGTAGATAAGGAAGTTCAGAGCGATACGCGAATGCCGAATAGCGACAGCGAAAGGCGAACAGCGGCCCTTCATATCTGGTAATCGATCTCGATCACCTGCTGCAGCCGGTCGCCATCACTCGGGATCAGTTCCCGTCCTTGCAGTTCGCGAACCTCCTCTTTCAACTTCTTCACTTCGTTGGCCACAGCTGCCAGCGCTTCCGACAGCGGATCGTTGATCTGCTTGGGATCGGTGATCACCACCCGCTTGCCCTGGCGGAAGACAATGTGGCCAGGTACGCCAACGACGGTGGAGTGATCCGGCACATCGCGCAGCACCACCGAACCCGCACCGATACGGCAGTCTTCGCCGATGGTGATGTTCCCCAGTACTCTTGCGCCCGCGCCGATCACAACCTTGTTGCCGATGGTGGGATGCCGCTTGCCGCTTTCCTTGCCGGTGCCGCCCAGAGTCACACCTTGATACAGGGTCACATCGTCGCCAATGATGGTTGTCTCGCCGATGACGACGGCCATGCCGTGATCGACGAAGAAGCGTCTGCCAATCTCCGCGCCGGGATGGATTTCGATGCCAGTGAGGAACCGGCCGAATTGCGATATGGCGCGCGCGGGAAAACGCCAGCCGTGGATCCAGAGCCAGTGATGAAAGCGATAGCACCACAGCGCGTGCAGGCCGGAGTAGAGCACGATGACTTCGAACCAGGACTTCGCCGCGGGATCGCTCTCGAGTACCGCGGCGACGTCTTCGCGCATGCAGGAGAGCATGCTCACACCGTAACCTCCTCGGCCGTCATCGCCAGCGATTCATTGCGCAGTTGCTCGAACAGAATACTGCTCAGGTAGCGCTCACCGAAAGATGGAATGATGACCACAATCAGCTTGCCGGCATTCTCGTCTCGCTGCGCCACCTGCAACGCAGCCTGCACTGCGGCACCCGAGGAAATGCCTACCAGCAATCCTTCTTCTTTCGCCAGGCGGCGCGCCATGGTAATCGCATCTTCGCTCGATACTTTCACAATTTCGTCAATGTAGTCGGTCCGCAGAATGCTGGGTACGAATCCGGCGCCGATCCCCTGAATTTTGTGCGGGCCCGGTTGGCCGCCAGACAACACTGGGCTCTCCGTGGGTTCGACCGCAATTGCCTTGAAAGAAGGCTTCTTTGGCTTGATATATTCGCACACGCCGGTGAGCGTTCCGCCGGTGCCGATGCCCGAGATCAGAATGTCGACCTTGCCGTCGGTGTCGTCCCAGATTTCTGGACCAGTAGTCTCGCGATGGATCTTGGGATTGGCCGGGTTATCGAACTGTTGCGGCATGAAGCCATTGGGAGTCTTTGCCAGGATTTCATTGGCTTTGGCGATCGCGCCTTTCATGCCTTTCGGGCCGGGAGTCAGAACGATCTCGGCGCCAAAGGCGCGCAACAAAACCCGTCGCTCCAGGCTCATCGTTTCCGGCATGGTAAGAATCAACTTGTAGCCTTTGACGGCGGCAACGAACGCCAATCCAATGCCGGTATTGCCGCTGGTTGGCTCGACCAGCACCGTCTTGCCGGGCTGAATTTTCCCCGCGCGTTCGGCTTCGTTGATCATGCTGACGCCGATGCGGTCTTTCACGCTGCTGCACGGATTCATGCTCTCCAGCTTGGCGACGATCGTCGCCTTGGAACCGGCGCTGACTTTGTTCAGGCGCACCAGCGGAGTGTGGCCGATCAATTCCGTAACATCATTGGCTATCTTCATGGCAATCTCCGGAAACTCTCGCCCAAAGGGCTTAGGTTGTAGATTTTGATTCGACACAGGCGAACGAAGAAGCAGCTAGCGGGAACAACAACAGCGAAGCGGGAATCGGCCGGCACCAACTGTAGCGGAAGCATATTTTGTATCGATGCGCTTCATTGCTTGCCCGATTCCAAGAGGCTTTGTCTAGCTTACCACTCTAGCGATATGGGAGTCGCGAATTTCCTCCGTTCACACGGCCGGATACTGACTGCCGGTTATCCAGCTTGCCGTTCGTCTCATTTCCGTTGCCCGCCGGAACGCCTCATGTCAAAATTTCGGCCACTCTTTCAATCAAGGCGGACCGATATGGTGCGAACGATATACACAATCCTGCTTCTCGCAATCCTGACCGGCAGCGCACTGGCGCAATCCACACCCGTCGCGACCCCGGACGCCAACCAAACCCTTGCACCCGTGGCGTGGCTGGTAGGTGGAACCTGGGTGGCAGACGTCAAAGATAGTTCCGACGGCAGCGCCACGCACATAGAGAATCGGATCCGCTGGGCGCCCAATCATCAGGCCATCGAGTTCAACGCCGACTTCAACGGTAAACCTCATTACAACGGTTTCTACGCTTACAATCCCGCGACCAAGAGCGTCAATTTTTACTACACCAGTTCGGAGGGCGAGCTAACCATCGGTACTTCCACTGTTGATCCCGACGGCAAGACCATCCATCAGGACTTCGACATGATGCATCCCGGTGGCAAGACCTCACACATTCGCTCTACCTTGACCCGCGATGGCAACGATGCTTACTGGTTCTCCGTCTTCATGCAGAAAGACGTCGAGTGGGAAGAGGTCTTCAAGATCCGCTACGTGCGAAAGACGGATTAGCGTTTCGCCGTTCGCAACATCCAGGATGAACAGTAACGTGATTCTCCACCTGAGTCGCCCACCATCGCGAGGAGTATCGCAGAGCGCCCTTCCTGCCAGCGTATAATCAACGTTTGCGCACTTCATTCCAGTCCAGCTAGGAATACATACATGAGCTCTCATTCGCACATGCCCGGCCAACCGCCGACCGCTCCGCAACCGCTTCCCGGTGTTGCCAGCATCATCGCCGTCGGTTCCGGCAAAGGCGGTGTCGGCAAAACCACGCTAGCCGTGAACCTGGCCATCGCTCTGGCGCGCATGGGTCACAAGGTCGGACTGCTTGACGCCGACGTCTACGGCCCCAACGTTCCGCTCATGCTCGGCTCCAGCGAGCCGCCCAGCGTGGCCGGCGAAAACCGCATCATCCCGCCCGAACGTTACGGCCTGAAAGTCATCTCGGTTGGCTTCCTCAGCCCTGGCGACAAGCCGCTGGTGTGGCGCGGTCCCATGCTGCACTCCATCATCAAGCAGTTCCTCAGCCAGGTGGAGTGGGGCGAACTCGACTACCTGATCGTCGATCTGCCTCCGGGTACCGGCGACGTTGTCATCTCCCTGGTGCAGACTGTGCCGGTCACCGGCGCCGTCGTGGTCACCACGCCCAGCGATGTCTCGCTGCAAGACGCGCGCAAGGCCATCGAGATGTTCAAGCAGGTGAAAGTCGACATCATCGGCATTGTCGAAAACATGAGCTTCTTCGTATGCCCGCACTGCCATAACGAGATCGACATCTTCTCCAAGGGCGGAGGCCAACGCACCGCGCTGCAGTTCAGCGTACCGTTCCTCGGCTCCATCGAACTCGACCCCGAGATCCGTAAGGGTGGCGACGGCGGCCAGCCCATCGTGCTGGAAGGCGACCAGTCGCCCCACGCCAAATCGATGTTCGCGTTTACCCATAAGGTGATCGAGCGGACGAAGGAGCTGCAGGAGACGGCGGGCGGCAGCGTAATCGAGATTCAGTGACGCATCCAAAGCCGTGAGATCGGATTGGCGGATGCCTCGAAGGGGCTGCCCCTAGCCGCGCCCTCCACTCACTGAAGATGCGATGCTTCGAGGTTCCATCCCGTGGTTTACTCCATGAAGTGTCATCCCGACCGAGGACTTTAGTCCGAGTGGAGAGACCTGCTGTATGCCGGCATCGCGATCGTAGTTTAGTAGGGGGATGAGGCTCGTTTGCTAGAGGAGGCGACGATTAAGCGTGCATGCACCCTATGTAGGAATTGTCATCACGAGCCATGGCTGCCCGGCGGTCGAATTGCGTCAGCGGAGCCATCTAGCAGCACTTCGGGCGCTTGACGCGGAAGTTGAATCCCCATCAGACCGGCTCAAGAAGTTGGACGGGTGGCCCAGGTCTCGCGCTTTTCGAGACCTGGGTTAGGTACGACGCGCGACGCCAGAAGACTTGTCAGCTCCGTAAACGTCAGCTCTTAGTCAGGGCATGCCAGCGGCGCAGACGGAGTCGGTGCCTCGTGCTGCGTTTGCGAGCACACTAGCCGAGTGATCGATGACGACTTCCCGGGTCTCGAACACCGGAGACCCGGCCACCGGCCATCAGGCAAAATGATGATCCACCCGGCAGCACTTCGGGCGCTTGACGCGGAAGTTGAATCCCCATCAGACCGGCTCAAGAAGTTGGAAGGTCGCGGATCTAACTACTGGCAGGGTGTGCCCCGTCCAAGCTTTTTTGCTTGGGCGGGGTTTGCATCGCTGCGCTCTGCTTCAATCCCAAGAATCTTGTGAATGGAAGAGCTGGGTCAACAACCCACAAACATCAAGACCGATTGCGTGCGCACTTATTTGGGCGTGGTGGTGGTGGTCGTCGTACTGCTCTGCGTCTGCTGCGGCGCCGGAGTAGTTGTGGTGGTGGTTGAGTCGGTCCGATTCATCTGCTGATCGGGCGGCGTGGTGGTTGTGGTGGTGGTGTCGGTCTGCTTCACTTTGTGATGCTTGTACTTGGTAGTGGTATCGGTAGTCTGCGTCGTTGGCGACGCTGCCGTGTCGTGCGAAGTGGTCGTCGTGCTCTGCGTCTGAGCAGGCGCCGGATCCTGCGAGGTCGTCGTGCTGCTGGATTGCGTGGTGCTCTGTGCCAGAACTGGCAGGGACAGGGCGAAAACAACGAGCGAGCCTACAACGAAAGCAAGTAGTGTCTTAAGTTTCATGCAATTCTCCTTATGCCTTTGGTCAGACACCATGCTATGGCTCTTACGACCACTTAGTCTGGTCACAATTGCTCGCTCCGCGATCCGGTTGCTGGGCTTGCACGCGGGTAACGCGGCCTACCTTAGCTTTTTAGGCACGCTAGCATGCGCCAGCGAATCTTCCGGCCTTCTGTTATTACACTAAAGTTGTATGGACAAATTAAGACTTACATGCCAGTCTGGTGTGTGGCGCTGGAAAAAAGGAGACGTACCTTTTTCCGGCGCCTTTTTGTTTTGCGATCGAAAACACGACGGTGTCCACTCGACCGCCGGAACAGAACGAACGGGCCCAGTGCCCTTGTCCGACTCTGATCCTTGACATTTGAAACAAACGGCTAAGGCGGTCCCCGCCGGGCTCCATTGCGCGTTGTGCGTGATGGGGTGATGCACCCGTTGCGTAACAGGCTCTGCGCAACGGGGGCTACGTCTTGTTCCGCACGCAGCGGCAGCGAGTGGGAGACCAAGACCTTGCTCTTTGCGCCGCGAGCTCCATTCTGGCAATGCCGTGCAAGATTTTCATTCCGGCAAAGCGGACTGCTAAATCAGGCCGTCGTGCCTTATCCGAGGCGTTGGGTCGGGGTATAATCGTCAGTTTGCTTATGACTACTACACAGACTGAACTGCGCCTGGCCAAGCGGATGTCGCGCTTGGGAACGGAAACTGCGTTTGAAGTGCTGGTTCGCGCCCGCGCTTTGGAACGCCAGGGAAAAAGCATTATTCACCTCGAGATCGGCGAGCCCGACATGGACACGCCGTCCAACGTTGTCGAGGCCGGAGTCGACGCTCTGCGCAAGGGCTTCACCCACTACGGCCCGGCGGCGGGACTGCCGGAGCTGCGCGAAGCCATCGCCGAAGAAGTCTCCAGCTCGCGTGGGATCAAGGTCAGCCCCGACGAGGTCGTCATCGTTCCCGGCGGTAAGCCGATCATCTTCTTCACCATGCTGGCACTGGTGGAAGAGGGCGACGAGGTCATCTATCCTAACCCCGGCTTCCCGATTTACGAATCGATGATCAACTTCCTCAGTGCCAAGGCGGTCCCGATCCCGTTGCGCGAGGAGCGCGATTTCCGGCTCGATGTCAACGAACTGGCTGGCCTGATCACCGATCGCACCAAGCTCATCGTCCTGAACTCGCCGCAGAATCCCACTGGCGGCATCATCACCAAACAGGATGTCGAAGACATTGCCGCCGCCATCGGCGACCGCGACATCATGGTGCTGAGCGACGAGATTTACAGCCGCCTGCTGTTCGAGGGCGAGCCCTACAGCATCGCCTCGGTCGACGGCTTCAAGGACCGCACCATCATTTTGACCGGCTTCTCGAAGACCTACTCCATGACTGGTTGGCGCCTGGGCTATGGCGTGATGCGGCCCGACCTGGCTGCGCAGTTTGCCCGGCTGGCGACCAATTCCACATCGTGCACCGCGACGTTCACCCAGATGGCTGGCATCGAAGCCGTGCGCGGCGATCAGAGCGAGCCGGAAAAGATGCGCCAGGAATTTCATCGCCGCCGCGATGTGTTCGTCAAAGGTCTGAACCAGATCAAAGGCTTCTCGTGCAAGCTGCCGAAGGGCGCGTTCTATACCTTCCCCAATATCAAGCAGACGGGCTGGCCGTCGAAGAAGCTGGCCGACGCCCTGCTGGACGACGTGGGCGTGGCCGCGCTGTCGGGGACGGCGTTTGGCTCCTACGGCGAAGGCCATCTGCGATTCAGCACCGCCAATTCGATCGAAAATCTGGAGCAGGCGCTGGATCGCATCGACCAGTGGACCAAGAAGAATTTGTAGGGTCGTAAAGTGAGCCGTTGGAGCCTGCATTGAGCTCGCGGAAGCGGGCTGGCAATAGCGAAATTGTCATCACGAGGAGGCCTTCAGGCCGACCAGGGATCTGCTTTTGAAGGGCCGCAGCTTTAGCTGCGTCATCAACGCTGCACTTTCGGATTGTCATCCTGAGCGGAGCGTCCGCCTGGGTTTTCCGACCCGCTGTTTTTGCGGGCCGGCGGACGCGCAGTCGAAGGATCTGCGGTTTCCACAAATCGCGAAACGCGGGATCCGAAAGGGAGAGGGCAGTCGACTTCACCCTAAAGCCCGATCGCTCACGACTTAGCTTTCACATCCAATTCATTGACTACCTGTGTAACGTTGGGCACCGTGGCAGCGGTTTTCTCGATAGCCTCCCGTTCTTGCTGGCTGGGAACCTTGCCCTTCAGCGTCAGCACGCCGTTCTTGGCCTTGTAGCTGATGTCGTCTTTCTCCCAGCGATTGGCCAGCAGCACCGCCTTGAAGTTTTTCTCGATGCTGGCGTCCACATTGCTCTCAATGTCCCGAGCTCGCGATTCCAGCCCCGGCGGCTCGATGCTGATCTGGTTCGAAACCACGAGGTTTCCGGCGATGCCTTGCGCTACTTGCGCGGCTCGGTCTTTATCGGCCTGCGACGGCACCTTGCCGGTCAGCGCTACCACGCCCTTTTCCTTGTCGACGCTGACCGACACATCGTTGTAGCCGGCCTGATTCTCGGCGGCCTTCACCGTATCGGCATCCAGGTTGGTTATTTTCTTTTCGTTACAAGCTACAACCAGCGTCGCGAGAAACAGCGCCAGTGCGGCCAAGATCGGTTTGCATCGCATCGGAATGGTCCTTGTTCCTTCGGGGGTTCAGAAATTTGACAATTAGGATGCAAAGTTTCAAGACAAAGATCGCTGGGTTGGACTCCCGCCGGCCGCTCCGCAATTCGGTCCGAGATTGAAATGAGATTTCTTCGACTCCGGCATGCAAACGTGGCACGTCTCCGCTTACGATCACACTCCAAAGACTTTGGGCGTCGGTCGCGGCCCTTACTTCTTACCCAAAGGCTGAGGGCGGGGAGGAGCTATGAGCAACGATAATCCTGGTCCTCTCAGCGGACGAGAGACTATAGCTCAACGCCTCAGAGTCTGAGTGAGAACTAACTCTACGTTTCGGCAGTGACTTGCGAAGTGCAGAGAACGAGCACCGCAGGTGCGGAAGAGCCTAGCCCAGCATGGAGCCGCAGGCGGAATGCTGGGTCAGGTAGAAAATTGATTTTAGTCCCGTAGGGACGGCACAGGTTCTCGCACAACGCCTTCAAGGGAGATGCAGGCTAAAGCTGTTGGTCGGGATGGCAATACGTAAGAATTGATGCTGCGCTGAAGGCTGATAGCGAAAAGCTAAAAACGGCCTTCCTACTTCGCCGCCATCGCCGATACCAACGAGCGAAAAACTTTCGCTCCGTCGGTCATCCCCAGCTCCGCTTCGGCGGCGCGTTCCGGATGCGGCATCATGCCCAAAACGTTGCGGCCTTCGCTGCAGATCCCGGCAATGTTTTCCAGCGATCCATTGGGATTGGCTTCGGCAGTGACTTCGCCTGTGGGAGTGACGTAGCGCCACACGATGCGATCCTGGTCCTTTAACTCCGCCAGCGTGCGTTCGTCACAGAAGTAGTTGCCTTCCATGTGGCCGATGGGAATTTCCAGCACCTCGCCTTTGGTCAGTTGCTGCGTGTAAGGAGTGTTGGTGCTCTCGACGCGAATGTGTACGGGCTTGCAGACGTACTTCAAGCCCGCATTGCGCAATAATGCTCCGGGCAGCAGTCCGGCCTCGCAAAGAATCTGAAATCCGTTGCAGATGCCCAGTACCAAGCCGCCCTCGGCGGCAAACTTGCGAACCGACTCCATCACCGGCGAGAACTTGGCGATGGCTCCCGTCCGCAGATAGTCGCCATAGGCAAAACCTCCGGGCACGATGATCGCATCGCAGCCTTGCAGGTCAGGCGAATCATGCCACAGGAAGGTTACCGGCTGCTTGGCAACTTCAGAAATCACCCAGTAGGCATCGTGATCGCAGTTGGAACCGGGGAAGATGATGACGCCGAATTTCATAATAGCAATTAGCAGTCAGCAATTAGCAGTTAGCCAAAACGACAACGGCCGAACCACGAACCAAATCCTCACGGCCAAGTGCTAAATGCCAAATGCTAAGTACTTACATTCGAGTGTAGCATGGGTTTGAGACCGGCCTGATCACGTCGGCATCCAACAAACAAATGCAGTTTTCCCGCCACATAAATCTCACCGCCGGCGCCTTGCGCCGCTGGCTCGTCGCGCAGTGCTACGACGCGCTGGCCGTGGGCGCGCTGTGGTGGGCGGGGCTTTGGTATCTGCATGTGCCGTTCGCCCTGTTCTGGGCAATTCTCGCTGCGGGATTGCAATTCATTCCTCACTTCGGCCCGGTCATCGCGTTCGTAGGACCCGCGTTATCGGCGCTCATCTCCGATGGCTTCGACGGATTTCTCTATGTCCTCATTCTCTACGGAGTGATCATCATGATCGACGGCCTGTTGCTGCAACCAGTCATTATGCGGCGCACTGCACGCGTGCCCATCTGGGCATCGTTGATCGTGCCCATTCTGCTGAGCCTGATCTTCGGCTTCTGGGGATGGCTGTTGGCCGCGCCGCTGTTAGCCGTGATGTTCGCCTATCGCGCCTATAACAAGTCGCGGGCCGTCCCCGACATTCCTCGCCAGACTCCACCCGGCCAGGTCATTACCGGCGGGCAACTCATTTCGCCGGGCGAGCCAACCGGACATATTCCTCGCCGCGACGAGACGCTGTAAGCGACAATGATCAAGTCCCGCTTTTGCGGGACGAAGATCGTAGCCCAGTGCTTCAGCGCTGGGTGCGCTAAGATTTTATGATTGAGCCCCTTGAGGGGCGGCACACTGCGATGTGGCAAAGCCAGATGGCCTGTAGTTAGGACCCGCCTTTTGACGGCTGCCCCCGATGCCGTCGGCGACGCCATCACGAAACCAAATACATTGCGATCAAGGGCACCAAGTTCAGCAAAATAATGCCGATTTTGTACGCCGCCAGGCCGGCGTAATGGAGCGCATCGAAAGTCTCAACTGGGAGCTTGAACCAGCGGCCATGCAGTCGATACATCCAGTCGTGAGCAAAGACAAACACTCCGGACCAGAGGAATAACAGCGCGTAGTTAAGAGCGACACACCACAGCAGAAAATGCTTGATTTCATTCGTCGTTATAACTCGCCTCCGAATTACCAGCCACTCGTGGTTCGCGGCGCCCAGCCAAGTTCATGAGGTAGGATGCACAAACATCCAGATCCCCAGCGCCAGAACAATACATGCCACCAGCATGCGAAACGTCTTTTCCGGAATGCGCCGCAGCATCCACTTGCCGGAGATCGTCCCGATAATCACTCCGACCGTCGCCAATGCGGCCAGCGGCCATTGCGACAGAATGGAATGGAATTGCGAAGCCGCATAAACCGGCATGCGAAACACATCCACCAGCAGCGCGATGGCAGTCGCAGTCGCGACGAAGGCATCTCGTTGCAGATTGAATCCTAGCAGCGCGGCCGAGCGAATTCCACCTTGGTTGCCGACCAATCCGCCGAAGGCTCCCGACAAGGCGCCTGCAATCCACGCTGAGCGTTTGCCGAATCGCATCCGCGAAGCCAATCCCGTGATACCGGTAATTCCCGCGAACACCAGCAGTGCTCCCAGCACGTATCCGAGAATCGCACTACGCAGCCAGATATGCAGGATGGCACCGGCTAATCCGCCGGCTGCGCTGGTTGCGCCAAAACTCCACAGCACGCGCCGGTCGACGTGTTTGCGAATCACGACGAAGCGCAAAGCCGTGCCGATGAAATGCGGAATGGACACCACGGCGACTGCCAACTTGGTGCCGATCCAGGCCGCCAGCAGCGGAGTCAAAATACTGCCAATGCCGAAGCCGGAGATTGCGGCGATAGCTCCAGCGACGATGCCGGCGAAGGTGAGAACAAAAATATGGTTCACAATCAAGGTACCAATGATGCCGCCTTATACTCCCCCTCGAACTGCTTGGGCCAATGCATTTTCGCTTGGCTGAGACATGGCCGGCTTGAGTTGTCCGGTGAAAACGATCCACGCACTAAGAGCACCCAGCGGGATCAGCGCTAGTATTCCAGCGGGTGAAATGAGGAGCAGACTCGATTCACCGCCGAATAGCAGCAAAATAAGGCCCAATCCTACCCCGTTGAACGCTGCGTGAGCCAGGCTTGAAGACCAGATGCTTCTGGTCTGTAAGAAGAGCCATCCAAAAATGACCGAAAGGAATATCCCACCAACAGGAAAGAGAATCAGGCCGCCTATATAGGGATGATCGGGGAAACTAGAGCCGCGAAGATTCATCGGTAAGTGCCATGCAGCCCAAATCAGCCCTGTGACAACCGCGCTCACGACAGGCGAGCCGGGGAATAGCTTCGGCTGTAGATAGCCGCGCCAGCCGAACTCCTCACCAAACAAGACCGGGGTCGCAAGGATGGCTTGAATTGGCAAGAAGGCTACCAGCAGCCAGGGATGCCCCAGTTTGCTTGGTGAAATGCCCGCGTGAATCATGTAGGTGATTCCCCGCGCAAATGAATAATCCGGCTTGCCAAGTCCGAGAAGGGGGGCCAGAACAACAATCCATCCCACCAGCGCCAGCGGCAAGAGCCATGCCACCAGATAGTATCGCCATTTGCGCAAGTTGAGCCTCAGCCCGGCGTCGGCGAAACCCTCCCGAGAGATCCATTTCCGCACGACGAAAGCGGCAATGGCTGGTGCAAAGGAACCGGGGTAATTTAGGGGGCTACTGACGGAGAATCCATGGCGAAGAACGATCTCCCAATTGATCCACGCGATGCCAAACGCGATTAGCAAATACGCCAAGATGCCTTTTGTGCGGGTATTCATCGAAGCCCTTCCGAAAAATAGTTTCGAAAAACGGGCCGGCGGCAGATGGGGAGCGATATGAGCCTCGCTGCCGGACGAGATGTTGCGGCATCTTATCACCTAAGTTCTCGATTTCCACGAGCCAATTTCCGCCTGTGAGTTTCGTCCAGCTTTTCCACACCTTCCTCAGGCTGCAAGGGGCACGCCGAGCGAATAAAATAGAAAGAACAAATCAACGTTCAAGGCCAGAATGTCGCAAAGTCAGTTCGTACATCTTCATCTTCACACCGACTACTCGATGCTCGACGGCGCTTGTAACATCGAGCGCCTGGTCAACCGCGTCAAGGAACTCGAGATGCCGGCGGTCGCCATGACCGACCACGGCAATATCTTTGGCGCAGTCGCCTTCGCCAACGCCGCCAAAGAAGCGGGCGTCAAGCCGATACTGGGCTGCGAACTTTATATCTGCAAGAAGGAAGATCATCGTGCCTCGCCCGAAGGCGACAGCTACAACCACCTCATCGTGCTGGCCGAGAACGATCAGGGCTACCGCAACCTGGTCAAGATTGTTTCCGAAGCATCGCTGCACGGCTTTTACTACAAGCCCCGCATCAGCAAGCGCTTCCTCGCCGAGCATTCGCAAGGCCTCATCGGACTTTCCGCCTGCCTCAAGGGCGAAGTGGCGGAAAACCTGACGGAAGGGAAGTACGATGCCGCGCGCGAGGCGGCTGCGACCTACACCGATATTTTCGGCAAAGGCAATTTCTATCTCGAGATTCAGGATCAGGGCGTTCCGGAAGAAAAGCGCATCCAGGACAACCTGCTGAAGTTGGAACAGGACCTCGGACTGCCGCTGGTAGCGACCAACGATAGCCATTACCTCTGCGAAGACGACGCGCACGCGCAAGACGTCATGGTTTGCATCCAGACCGGCAAGTCGATCCACGACACCAACCGGCTGAAGTTTCACGGCAATCAATTTTTTGTGAAGAGCTACGCCGAGATGGCGAAGGTCTTTTCCGGCTACGAGCGCGCCCTGGAACGCACGTTAGAGATCGCCGAGCGCTGCAACGTGCGTCTGGAAAAAGTGCACGACCCGTTTCCGCAATTCGAGGTGCCCACCGGATATTCGCTGCCCGACTACTTCGAGCATGTCACGCGCGAGGGCTTTGCCAAGCGGCTGAACATTCTGCGCGAACTGCAAGCGATGGGCCGGCTGAAGCATTCGCTGGAGGAATACGAGCAGCGCCTGGCGCGCGAAATCGAGATCATCCGGCAGATGCAGTTCTCTGGATATTTCCTTATCGTCTGGGACTTCATTCGCTACGCCAAGGAGCGCAACATCCCAGTCGGCCCCGGCCGCGGATCGGCGGCCGGGTCGTTGGTGGCCTACGCGCTGTCCATCACCGACATCGATCCGCTGTCGAACGAGCTACTGTTCGAGCGCTTTCTCAATCCCGAGCGCGTCAGCCTGCCCGACATCGACATCGACTTCTGCATGAACCGCCGCGGAGAAGTCATCGACTACGTCACCCAGAAGTACGGCCGCGATCAGGTGGCGCAGATTATCACCTTCGGCACCATGGCCGCGAAAGCGGCGATCAAAGATTCCGGCCGCGCCATGGACATTCCCTATGCGGAAGTTGAACGCATTGGAAAAATGATTCCGCCGACGCTGAACATTACGATTGATCGAGCGCTGAAAGATTCGCCAGACTTGGCGGCCGCCTACGACAAGGAGCAGCAGACCAAAGACCTGATCGATACCGCCAAGAAGCTCGAGGGCCTGGTGCGCAACTCAGGCGTTCATGCTGCCGGCGTGGTGATTTCGCCCATCCCGCTTACTGATCTGGTGCCGCTGCATCGCACCAAGAACGACGAAATCGTTACTGCCTACGACATGAAGGCGGTGGAGAAGCTGGGCCTGCTGAAGATGGACTTCCTCGGGCTCACCACTCTCACCATCATCGACGACGCGCTGCGGCTGATCGAGCAGACCCGTGGCGAGCGGCTCGACCTGCAGAAGCTGGCGCTCGACGACAAAGAAACCTACGAGCGAGTGTTCCACACCGGTCTCACCTCCGGCGTTTTCCAGTTTGAATCGCATGGCATGCGTGATGTGCTGCGGCGCTACAAGCCGACCGTCGTCGAGGATCTTACGGCATTAAACGCGCTCTATCGCCCCGGGCCGATCCAGGGCGGAATGATCGAAGACTTTATCGAGCGCAAGTGGGGTCGCAAGAAGATTGAGTACGAGCTGCCTGAGCTGGAGTCAATGCTGAAAGAAACGCTCGGCGTCATCGTCTATCAGGAACAGGTCATGCAGATCGCCAATCGCCTGGCCGGCTATTCACTCGGTGAGGCCGATCTGCTGCGGCGCGCCATGGGCAAGAAAGACCCCGAGGCTATGGCCAAGCAGCGTGAGCGATTTGTGCGTGGCGCCACGGAACGCGGTTTCCAGGCCAAGAAAATCGCCAAGATTTTCGACTTGATGGAACAATTCGCGGGCTACGGATTCAACAAGTCGCACTCGGCCGCCTACGCGCTGCTCGCCTACCAGACCGCGTATTTGAAGACGAAATATCCAGTGGAGTTTATGGCCGCTCTGCTGACTTCGGTTTCCGGCAGCACCGACGACGTCGTGAAGTACATCAACGAATGTCGCGAGATGGGCATCGCGGTCGAGCCGCCCGATGTCAACGTCAGTGACGCGTACTTCACGCCACACGGCGAGGCGATTCGCTTCGGGCTGGCTGCCGTCAAGAACGTTGGCCACAATGCCATCGAATCTATCGTTAAGGCGCGCAAGGAAAATGGCGCATTCAAGTCGGTGTTCGAGTTCTGCGAGAAGGTTGATCTCCACTTGCTCAACAAGCGGGTGGTCGAGTCGCTCATCAAGAGCGGGGCCATGGATGCATTGGGTCGACGCGCGCAACTCATGGCCGTCATCGACAGCGCCATGGACCAGGCACTGAAGGCCCAGAAAGACGCGGCGCTTGGCCAGCATGGGCTGTTCGGCGTGTTCCAACAGGACGAGGACAATCGTGCCACGGAGAAACCGCTGCCCAACACTCCCGATTGGGACGAGCACGAGCGCCTGGCTCACGAGAAGGAAATTCTCGGCTTCTTCATTACCGGGCATCCGCTGGAAAAATACAGCGAGAAGTTGCTCGACTTCCACGCGCTCTCGACTACCGAAGTCTGCGAACTGAAATCGTCAACGGGCAAAGATGAAATTCTGATCGGCGGCATCCTGAAAGGCATTCGCGTCGCCAAGTCGAAGAAGGGCGATCTCTACGCCCAGGGACAGCTCGAAGATATGAACGGTTCGGTCGATGTGCTGTGTTTCGCCGAACCCTATCGGCGGTTGTCGGAGAAATTGAAGCTTACCGTCCCGGTGCTGGTTAAAGGCGGCGTGCGCGTCGAAGAGGGATCGAACCCCAAGCTGATGATCGGCGACATCACGCCGCTGGAGGAAGCCAAGCCCAAGCTGCCCAGCCACCTGCGTATCAAGGTCTCGCTGGAGACCGCTTCCAGTTCGACCATCGACGAGTTGCAAACCCTCTGCCGCGAGCGCCAGGGCGCGGCCCGCGTGCTCTTCGATCTGGAGCGCAAAGGCGACTTCGTCGTCGTGATGGAAGCCGAAGGCTATAATGTCTTGCCGGACCGGGCCTTCATCAGTCGGGTAGAAGAATTATGCGGCCGCGGCAGCGTGCGTGTCGTCGATTGATCCGGGGCGCGCGTGTTCCGGATAACGCCGTGGCCAAAGAAACCGAGCTCTCGTCTCAGCAAAGTGGAATGTTGTCTGCGTTGGATTTCTGGATCTGCGCGGTCGAGGCAGTATGCCAGACTGCAGCCGGACGGGAAGGCACTTATATGGAAGCTGTTTCAAAAGCGCAAGACGAGCTGAAACGTATCGAAAGTCAGATTCAGCAACTGCAGGCCGTTGCCGGCGACAATCAGGATGCCCAAAAGCAGTTGCAGGTGTTACACGACCGCGTCGAGGCGCTACGCAGACAAATGGCTGGACAGTTGACTCCCTGGGAACGCACCGAACTGGCGCGCCATCCCAACCGCCCCTATCCGTTGGACTACATTGAGCGCATCTTTCCCGACTTCAGCGAGATTCACGGCGATCGTGGTTTTGGCGACGATGCCGCAATGGTCTGCGGCATGGCCCGTTTTCGCGGCAGGGAAGTAATGGTTCTGGGCACGCAAAAGGGGCGCGACACCAAGCAGCGCGTGCATCGCAACTTTGGCCAGCCTAATCCCGAAGGCTACCGCAAGGCGCTGCGGGCGATGAAGTTTGCCGAGAAGTGGCGTCGTCCGGTGATTTCGCTGATCGACGTTGTAGGGGCTTATCCCGGGCTCGGCGCCGAAGAACGCGGTCAGGCCGAAGCCATCGCCCACAACCTGCGCGAGATGGCTCGCCTTCAAGTTCCCTTCATCGCCGTCATCACCGGAGAAGGCGGCAGCGGCGGCGCTTTGGCCATCGCGGTTGCCGATCGTGTGCTGATGATGGAGAACACTATCTACTCGGTCATCTCCCCTGAAGGTTGCGCCTCCATCATGTGGCGCGACTCCAACAAGAAAGATATCGCCGCCCAGGCATTGCGCATCACCGCGAAAGACAATCTGGAACTCGGCATCTGCGATGAAGTTATCCCCGAGCCGCCGGGAGGCGCCCATCACGACTTTGAAGCCGCCGCCAATTCTCTGGCTGACGTGCTGGAGAAACATCTGTCTGAGTTGGAGAAGTTGCCGACCGAGGCTCTGGTTGCCGCCCGTTACGACAAGTTCCGCAACATGGCGCAGTACTTCGAGGTAGCGAGCACACCAGCGTAAAGCAGCCACCTGCTGTTGAGAGTTCTCCGCGCTTCTGGGCGGATAACGCCAATGGATTTGCCCATATCTCACAATCCACAATCCGAATGCCGGGTTGGGGAATCTAATGGTTCATGCGGGCAAGAAGGTTAGTTGGTTTCATTGCAGTGATTCAGTCCGTTCTTTTCTTAACCCATTTTCTCCTCTACGAGACTTGGACATTTTCTCCGGCCGGAAGCGAGCGCCTTGCGGCGCTGTGGATCAAATTGGCTCTCGGCATCTTATCGGTGAGCTTCGTCGCCGCTTCGCTACTCGCCTATCGCTATACAAATGCTGCCGTGCGCGTGTTTTACAGGGTTGCCGCGGTTTGGGTGGGCCTGCTGACTTTCCTCTTTGCCGCAACGGTTTTCTCTTGGATTATTTTCGGAGTCGCGTGGCTGGCTGGACTCAACCTGAATTTCCATCTGGTCGTGGAATGCATGTTCGCTGCTGCGGTAGTGGCCGGACTCTACGGAGTCTTCAACGCCAGTTGGACGCGCATCACGCGAACCACGGTGAGGCTCGCGAACCTGCCAGAGGCGTGGCGCGGACGAACCGCGGCCCTGATCAGCGATCTACACCTAGGGCATGTAAGAAACGGTGGTTTTCTGCGCCGCATGGTGGCCAAAATTCTGAGGGAAGAACCGGACGCGATTTTTATTGCTGGAGATTTGTATGACGGCACCGCTATCGACGCGCACCGGGCAGCGGAGCCATTGAACGAACTGACGGCGCCCCAGGGCGTGTACTTTGTCGCAGGCAATCACGAGCAATTTGGGGACGATGGTAAGTATTTGCGCGCCATTACGGCAGCCGGAGTACGCGTGCTCAGCAATGAGAAGGTGGAAGTAGACGGTTTGCAGATCGTCGGTGTGCCTTATCGAAACGCCACCCAGGACGCGCAGTTGGCATCTGTGCTGCACGGCGTCCGCTTGGACCGCGATCGTGCAAGCATTCTATTGATCCATGCCCCCGACCATCCGGAGATAGCCGAGGCTGCGGGCGTCTCCCTGCAATTGTCCGGGCACACTCACGTCGGGCAGTTTATTCCTTGGAGCTGGGTCGCCCGGCGCGTCTACCGGCAATTTGTATATGGCTTAAGCCGGATCGGCAAGATGCAGATTTTCACTTCGAGCGGAGCTGGAACGTGGGGACCGCCGCTACGCCTGGGATCGAATCCCGAGATCGTGCTGCTGCAGTTTGAATAGCCTCCGGAGTGCTCCTCAATACTGGTAGAAACCGCGTCCGGACTTTCGGCCCATCCATCCCGCGTCCACCATCTTGATCAGCAGCGGACACGGCCGGTATTTGGGATCGCCGAGCCCGGACTGCATCACACGCATGATATCGAGGCACACATCCAGTCCGATGAAGTCCGCCAATGCCAGTGGGCCCATCGGATGGGCCATGCCCAGTTTAAAGACCTCGTCCACTGCTTCGGGCGTAGCTACGCCTTCCATTACGGCATACATGGCTTCGTTCAACAGCGGCATCAGCACTCGGTTGGACACGAATCCCGGCGCATCGTTCACTTCGACCGGAGTCTTCTCCAGTTTCTCGGCTAGGCCTTTCACCGTGGCATAGGTTTCGTCCGAAGTTGCCAGCCCGCGAATCACTTCAACCAGCTTCATCACCGGCACAGGATTAAAGAAGTGCATTCCGATGACTTTGTCGGGCCGTTTGGTTACCGCCGCCAGTTTCGTAATCGAAATGGACGAAGTATTCGAGCTGAGAATGACTTCCGGCCGGCACATACCATCCAGGTCGCGAAACAGTTGGGACTTGATCTCAAAGCGCTCGCTGGCTGCCTCAACAATGAAGTCGCAATTTGCCAGTTGCGTGCGCTCGGTTGCCGCCGTGATGCGGGCGAGCGCCTGGTCGCGCTGCTCCGAGGTGAGCTTCCCTTTTGAGACCTCGCGCTCCGTATTTTTCCGGATCGTATCGAGTCCGCGATCCAGAAAGCGCTGCTCAACGTCAATCAGCGTGACGTTGTATCCACCCTTAGCGAAGACGTGAGCGATGCCATTGCCCATCGTGCCTGCGCCGATTACTCCTACGCTCTTGATGTCCATGATTGCCTCAGAATTGCAGGTGGCCGTGAACGGCAGCACCCAAAACTGCTTCTACGTGATCAGTACTCAGTTCGGTGGAATTGTCGACGCGCCTTAGGTTCCGATTACCACGCCGCCATCGACGGAAATCACCGTTCCGTGAATAAAGCTAGCCTGATCGGATGCCAGCCAAAAGTAGGCGTTGGCTACGTCCTCCGGGCTTCCTGCCCTTCCCAACGGAGTCCGGGCCACCATGGCTTCAAGGATCTTTGGCGGCATCGACCTCACCATGTCAGTCGCGATAAATCCCGGGGCCACCGCATTAACTCGAATCTTGTGCTTTCCCAACTCTCTTGCCCAAGTGCGCGTCATCCCGATAACTCCGGCCTTGGATGCAACATAGTTCGTCTGCCCAAAGTTTCCCAGAAGTCCCACGACCGAGGCTGCCGACAGTATCACTCCGCCTCCGGCTTTGATCATGTATGGCACCACTGCGCGCGTCACCAGGAAGACGCCTTTCAGATTAACGCCGATCACGGAATCCCAAGTCTCTTCGCTCATGATCGACTCCGGGCTGCCACCGTTCCACTTCACTAGCTGCGCGTCGCGAACAATTCCCGCGTTGTTGATGAGGACGTCGATGCGGCCCCACTTCTCGGCGACGGTTGCGGCGGCAGCTTCAACCGCCTTTGCGTCAGAAACATCGACCGCCTGAAAATGGCAATCGCCGCCCGCCCACTTGATCGCCGATTCCAGTTGCGCCGCGGTCTTGTCAGATACGTCCCAGGCGGCAATATGCGCGCCCTCTTCGGCGAAGCGCAACGCAGTAGCCCGGCCAATTCCAGCCGCCGCTCCTGTGATGAGAACTACCCGGCCACGCTGTCCACTGTCGCGAACTGGCCGGCGCGTTTCCCGCGCCACGGTCGAGTCCTTCGGGCCTACTGTCTTTGGGTTGAAAAGTCTGCGAACTCGTCTGATCTGCAATCGGTTGAGTAAAACCTTCGGTCGCGGAGTCTTGCTCAGAGCGCGGCATCAATGCTCCTGGTGGTCACGTGCTTTTGGAGGAAGCGCCTTGGGTGAGGCAAATTCAATTCGCAACCTGTTCGGCTGGGGCGCCGACAAAAGATTAGCCCCTTTGCCGCAGTGCGTCAAGCTTTGCGGCGAGATTTACTCTTTTGTGACTTCTTCTTTGCCGTCTTTTTCGTCAGCAACGATTCCAGTTCCTCCACTCGGCGCTTCAGTTCGTCCACCTCATTGGGCTTCGCCGGCGCCGTGGAAGCATTCGGCGGCCGGCCTGGATCCGCCTGCGAATTCCCGGGTATCTGGTTCGCCGATCCGGATTGTCCCCACCGCCCTTGTAAGAACTCAAACGGGTTCATCGCTACCGGCATGGCGCGGTAAGCGTCCTGATACATCTCCATCATGCTCTTCATGTAGCGCAAGGCATTTTCCTGCGTCGTCACGCCGGAGGCCAGTATCATCTGGCGCAACACGTCGAGCGGGAAAATCGAGTCGGGCGTCTTGGCGTCCTCTACAACAATCTGCGCCAGGATCAGCCGGGTCAGATCTTCTCCGGTGGCCGCGTCGATCACCCGCACGTCATGGCCCTCGCGCACCAGTTGCGCTACCTGTTCCTGGTTGATGTACTGGCTGGTGGAGGAATTGTAAAGACGCCTGTTTTCATACTTTTTGATGATCAGAGGCTGCGAAACATTTTTCTTCATTTTGTTGTTGACATGCGCTCGCCGGCGGGTCAAAATAGCTTATGTTGCAGTGCAGCAATAAGTGCAACATGAATCATAATCGCCGTTCTTTAAAGGAGCAGACCATGCCGAATACATCCAAGTCAAGCAAGAAGGCCGCGCCAGTCACCAAGGCCGCCGCGAATACCGATTTCGTAAACGTTTTTTCGCCCGTGATCGTCAACACCGTCGAGCAGGTTGCCGACCTGCAAAAGAAGACCCTTGACGTCGCTGCCCAGCAGACCGCCCAATGGATCGGCGCCTGGAAACAGGCTTTCAGCTTTTTCCCGGTAGCCCCGCCAGCGTTCATCTTTGAAACCGCCGGACAGGCCGTTCAAACCGCTGTCGAAAATCAGAAGAGCGCCATTGACCTGGTAGTCGAGCAGACCAAGTCCGCCACCGAAATCACCAAAGTGCGCGCCGATGCCTACACCAAGATCGCAGCTGGCGTTACGTCCAGCGTCAAGCAGTCGGTTGAGCGCTCCGTGGCAGCCCAGAAGAATGTTCTGGATTTTGCCAGCCAGCAGAATAAAGCGGTTTTTGAGTCCGCCAAGAAGCAGTTTAGCTCCGTACCCGGCCCGGCCACTCTGATCGTCGACTCGTTCCAGCGCGGAACCGATGCCGTGATCGACGCGCAAAAGTCGGCACTGGACTTTGCGTCGCAGCAGTTTCTTGCCAACACCAAGAACTAACGGAACCATCCAGTCGGGGTGAGGCAGTCGCATAGAATGGGCAGCGGTAAAAAACACTGCCCAGATATCTTCGTGGCTGTCTCTGTAGTATCGTCGTGGTAAAAGGAGTCCTGAATGGCGGAAGACCCAGTCCGCGATGGTAAGAAGTTTGATCCTATGGAACCGTGGCGTGGCGTGCGCGACGTCTATATGGATGCATGGGGTAAGACCATGGTCGACATGGTGAATAGCGAAGCCTACGCCCAGGCCACGGGAGCGGTGCTCGATACCTATCTGACAGTCTCAGCTCCATTCCGCGAAGCGATCGAGAAAGCCATGCTCAAGACGCTGGAGCAATTAGCCATGCCGACGCGGGCCGACGTTGTGTCCATAGCCGAGCGCATGACCAATATCGAAATGCGTCTGGATGACCTGGATGCGAAACTCGACGGTATCCAACGGTTGATCATGCAGGCCGGCGGCGCCGCGGCGCGTCCAGCGCAGCCAAAGGCACCGCAAGCCCGCAAGTCGCAGCCCGGCAAGAAGACCAGCAGCACGAAAAAAGCAGTGAAGAGAGGCAAGAAGTAGGATGGCCGAAGCCCCGGTTCTCACCGACCCCTATACAGAAGCCGCAGAGCGGCTGAAAACCCTTACCAAGGTGATGACTACCAAGGCTGCCATCGCCCAGACGCCGAAAGAATTGGTCTGGACGCTCAACAAGGCCAAGCTCTACCGCTACACTCCTGTTCTTCCCGAAGCGCAACGCCATCCCGTGCCCGTGGTGCTGGTTTTCGCTCTGATGAATCGGCCCTATATTCTTGATCTTCGCCCTGGTCACAGCTTTGTCGAGTACATGGTCAACAAAGGCTATGACCTCTACCTGCTCGACTGGGGAGCGCCGGGACCGGAAGACAAGAACCTGAAGTTCGACGACTACACGCTGGATTACATGCCCCGCGCCATTCGCAAACTCAAGGCGACTTTTGGCGTGCAGGAGTTCACCCTCCTGGGCTGGTGTATCGGTGCCATCCTCACTACGATCTACTCGGCCTTACGCGGCGACCAAGGACGGTCTACGCAACCTGATCCTGTTGACCGCTCCCCTCGACTTTTCCAATAAGCAGGGCCTGACCTTCGCACGCTGGACTGACGAGCGCTACTTTGATATCGACAAGGTGTTGGCGACGTTTGGAAATATGCCGGGCGAGATGATCGACTACGGGGCCAAAGCCCTCAAGCCGGTAGAAAATTACGTGGGCAACTACGTCAAGCTGTGGGACAACATTGACGATCCTCGGATGGTGCAATCCTGGCATGCTATGAACACCTGGGTCACCGACAATGTTCCTTTGGCCGGCGGAGCATTTCGCCAACTGATCGTCGATCTTTACCGCAACGACAAACTGATGCGCGGCGAACTAGTGATTCGAGGCCAGCGCGTCGACCTAAGCCGCATTCACGCCAATCTGCTGACCGTCATTGCCGAGGACGATCACATCACGCCCTCGTGTCAGTCCGAGCCCATCATGGCCAAAGTAAGCAGCACCGACAAGGAACTGTTCCGCGTCCGGGGCGGCCACATCGGAATCATGGCTGGCAGCGGAGCCAGTAAGCACACCTGGCCGCATATCGACGGCTGGCTGGCACCTCGTTCCAAATAAACTAATTCCTCTTACATGTGGTATCCGCCGTTGACATTCAACTCCTGTCCGGTGATGTAATCGCCGTCGGCAGCGAGGAATGCTGCGGCCTTGGCAATTTCCTCTGCAGTAGCGAAACGTCCCAACGGAATCTTGGCCTTGATCTGCGCGGCGATCTCTTCTGGAATCGCGTCTACCATTTCCGTGGACGTGAAACCAGGTGCAATGGCATTGGCCGTAATGTTGAACTTGGCCATTTCCAGTGCGAGCGTCTTGGTGAATGCGATAATTCCGCCTTTGCTCGCCGAGTAATTCGCCTGTCCAAATGCGCCCATCTGTCCAACCACCGAGCTGATGTTGATGATCCGCCCAAACCGCTGGTTGACCATGGCGGGAACGGCCGCGCTGGTGCAATAAAAAGTGCCGTTTAGGTTGGTGTTAATGACTGAGACCCAGTCGTCGTCGGTCATTTTGCGCATGCTGCGGTCGCGCGTGATGCCGGCATTGTTCACCAGTATGTCGAGGCGCTGCCATTTATCCAGCACTTCTTTGACGATGCGCGCCGCCTCGCCTTTCTTGGATACGTCGCCCTGCACGAGCAAACACTCGACACCGATCTGGCGGATTTCTTCGGCAGCGCTTTCGGCCTGTTTGGCGTCGGAGCGGAAGTTCAACGCAATGTTGGCTCCGCGACGCGCCAGCTCGAGTGCGATTGCGCGTCCGATGCCGCGCGAGGAGCCCGTCACCAGCGCGACCCGGCCGGCGAGGGAAGTCTGTTGGTACCCATTTCCGCTTGCAATGCTTGCCATTTCAACGCTCCTGTCTTCAGAACTGCAACTTACCACCGCGGGGTCGACCCGCATGACCACATATCCGCCAACCGCGCCGGCTCCAAAGCCCGGCGCAAAGATTCGCATTGGCCGATCGATTCGCCCTTCCTGCACAGCGTCGTGGACGGCCAACAGAATGCTCGCCGAAGAAGTGTTGCCAACCCGCTCGATGTTGAAGAAGATGTGGTCGCCGGGAATCCCGGCAGCTTCTGCCAGGGTGAGCACCATGTTCTTGTTGGCCTGATGTGGAACCACCAGGTCAATGGCGTCAATCAACGATCCTTCTCCGCCATCTGGGTTGGGGAATTGACCCAGCTCAGTCATCATCTGCTTCAGATAACGAGTGACCAAAGCCTTAACCTCTGGCCCGTAAACGGTGATGTTGTTGTCGAACTCGGGGTTCGGCCAGATGATCGAGTTCACCTCTGACCACGGGCCGCTGGCGTAGGTTTGGATGATTTCGATGTCCGACGCCGTGCCTTCAGGCGCGGGTCCGATCACGACCGCGGCTGCACCGTCACCGAAAATCATGCGCGAGGTGCGCACCGTACCGATCTTGTCAGAAAACTTTTCTGCGCAGACCAGCAATATCGGCCGGTCAATTTCCTGCAGCAGGCGTACTGCTTCCGCCATGCCGTACGACATTCCCGCGCAGGCAGCGACGATGTCGCAGGAGTTATGGGTCTGCAATAATCCCAGTTCTCCCGAAAGCCAGGTCGCAACGGATGGAATTAGCTTGGTGCTGGTGCAGCTGCAAAACAACACAGCTCCGATTTCGGCAGGCCGGCGCCCGGATTTGGTAAGGGCGTTCTTGGCGGCGAGCAGAGCCATCTCGTCCAAGCCGAGCTCGGTGTAACAGCGTTGTTCGATGCCCGTTTTCTCGCTGATTTCGGCCGCCGACATGCGCGACCAGCAATAAGCGTGGTTGCGAATGAGGTCCGCGTTGGTGCACGCAATTTCGCCTTCGTAAACCGCAATACCCTCAATCCGGGGCAGGATCGCGAAACGCTTGTTGACCTCTACCGCCGGGTAAGGTTTGACGGGTTCGCTGAGAGCGAGGGTGTCAGGCGCTCGGCGTGCTTGGCGAACTCGCGGCCCCCACTCGGTATCGGTCTTGACGCGCTGGATAAAGCGCATGACTTCCTGGCTGCGAGGATGAAATGCGACCACGTAGTCGTCGTCTTTTAGCTGGCTGAGTTCAGTCTGCGTGCTCGTGGAAGGATCCCAGGGATACTGGTTGTGCAGGATCATGCACTGCCGCATCAGGGCTTCAAGTTCGGGCACGGGATGCAGGCAGTCGAGGACGTCGTTATAGGTGTAGCGCAGGTAATCAGCGTCGTAACTGGTCAAGACCCGAGTCCGGGCCTTGGGAACCTCCAGCGCTTCCGCGACCGTCGGCCGAATCGGACGAAGCTCCCCTCCCGAGCTGAGTTTGTTGCGAAAAACATTCAGCAGAATACTGAAGGCGCGATCTTCCAGATCTTCGTCCCAAGCTGAAGGCAACTCCCAATATCCGGCCTGGATCGCGGTGATCACTGCGGAGTCATCACGCGGCTTATACACCGGCAGAAACACATCGCTGCGGTGACGCGGAAGATCTCCCCAGCGCGTAGGACGTTTCTCGTACATGGTCAGGGTATAGCGGTTCACCCAAAGCCGGTTAAGGGCCAAGTCTCGGCAAAGGTCGTACCGGTTCTTGTATTCGCCTGCCTGCAAACGGCCGGCAATCTCCGCATCGGTAAACGACTTCTCGCCGAAATCGCGCCGAATGACCGCGGCAAATTGTTTGAGGGTTTTGAAAACGGAAAAATCCAACTCCGGGAAAAAGTTACCGGGGAAGACAATGTTGCCGTGAGAATTAATGACAAAAGGTTTCAGCGACATGCTACTTCTGCTTTCCTTTGAATGGTCGACCCGCACCAGCCAACTGTTCTGACCGGCAAGCACAATAACCTGCTTGTGGAACAACGACGGCTTCACCTAAACAATGCCACTGTCGGGTGCGGTTTAGCAGCAGCTTACGTTGCGCAGCGAACGTGTATCTGTGACCTCAGCAATTTCCAGGTGTGACCCGAGTCACCGACGGGTTTTTCCGTCGATGCTTGTGTTCATCGGTTGCGCCGCCCCAATCACTCGAATTCCACCAGCACCTGGTTCGCCTTGACCGACTCTCCGGGCGCGACATGAACCGACTTCAATCTTCCCGCCACTGGCGCCGTCACGGCGCTCTCCATCTTCATAGCTTCCAGCATGACCATCAGATCGTTGACCCGCAACTGCTGTCCTGGCACCACCGGCACACGAACGACGATACCAGCCAACGGACTTCGGCAAAGCTTGGCTTCGTTTAAATCGGGATTCAGCGATGATCCTGGCTTCGGCGGAGTACGCAAGACGGTCGACTGAATCGTGGCTGAGGCCGGCGCTGGGCGATTGTCCTGGATCTGAGGAGCGTAGTCCTCCTCAACTACTTCCACCTCGACTTCGTATGCCTTCCCATCGACGGAGATCTGCAATTTCATCGGCCGATCCATTCGCGAACTCGGATCATTTCGTACTCGCAATCTTCCCGACCATATCAGCGACCCCCTCGGCCGATGTTGTGGGAGTTCTGTGCCAACACTCGGCCTTGTCGTACCCAGCGGCCGACTGCAGCGGGTTCTTCCACTGTTCTTATGGCGCGAATCCGGACTGTCTTGCCAAGAAATTCGGTGACGGCTGCGGCAATGACCGACAGCGTTTTGGGCGTGATCACAGCGGATGAGCTTGCCTTACATTCTATATCGCTTGCTCCCTTCCGCGTCATAGGGGTATCAACCCGTGTTTCTTGGCCGGACGAAGCTCGCGCTTGGTATGCAACGCTTCCAGGGCTCGTGCCAGATATCGCCGCGTCTGGGAGGGCTCAATCACGTCATCCACCAAGCGGCGTCCGGCGGATACGTACGGGTTGGCAAACGTCTTGCGATACAACTCGATGAGTTCATTCCGCCGTTGTACCTTGTCTTCGGCACCGTCGATCTCGTGGCGAAATACAATTTCCGCCGCGCCCTCCGCGCCCATCACCGCAATTTCGGCCGTGGGCCACGCCACCACGCGATCTGCGCCTAGGTCTTTGCAGCACATCCCGATGTAGGCTCCGCCGTAGGCTTTGCGTAATACGACCGTGATCTTGGGTACCGTGGCCGCCGAGTAGGCGAACAGGATTTTCGCTCCGTGCCGGATAATGCCACCGTATTCCTGTTCAACCCCGGGAAGAAATCCGGGGACGTCGACAAAAGTCAGCAACGGGATATTGAAAGCGTTGCAGAACCGAATGAAGCGGGCGATCTTGCTGGAAGCATCAATGTCCAGCGCCCCTGCCAGGACGGCGGGTTGGTTGGAGACAATCCCAACCGTGCGTCCCTGAATTCGCCCAAATCCGATCACGGCATTGGCGGCAAATCCTGGCTGGATTTCGAAGAAGTCCTGATGATCGAGCAGCGGTTTGAGCACGGTGCGAATGTCATAGGCAACCTTGGATTCGGTCGGCACCAAATCATTCAGCGCGGGATCGTCTTTCAAGTCCTGGTCATATGCCAGCCGCGGAGGGTCTTCAAGGTTGTTCGATGGTAGAAAGCTGAGCAGCCGGCGGGCAAGAGCAAGCGCTCCTTCGTCATCTTCCGCGATCAGGTGCACTACGCCCGAGCGGTTCATCTGCGCCGCCGGACCACCCAACTGATCTGCGGTTACACTTTCTCCCGTGACCTGCTTGATGACCTGAGGGCCGGTGATGAACATTTGCGCCCCCCTGGTCAAAATGATGAAGTCGGTCAGTGCTGGACTGTAGGCTGCGCCGCCGGCACACGGGCCACAAATAATGGAAATCTGCGGTACCGTTCCGGAGAGCATGACATTGTTGTAGAAGACGCTGGCATAGCCGGCCAGACTGTCAATTCCTTCCTGCACTCGGGCGCCACCGGAATCGTTCACAAAGATGAAGGGGCTCCCCGTCTTCATGGAGAGCTTCATCATCTCGGTAATTTTGGCGCAGTGCACTTCTCCGGCTGCGCCGCCGGCTACTGTGAAATCCTGAGAAGCCAGATGGACCAGGCGGCCATCAACCGTTGCGCATCCGGTGACGACTCCGTCGGCGGGAAGGTCCTTGTCTGCCATGCCGAAGTAGGTCGCCCTGTGCTTGGCGAACAGTCCAATCTCCTGGAAGCTCTCGCCGTCAACCAGTTTGTCGATTCGTTCGCGCGCTGTGAGCTTGCCGGACTTGTGGTGCTTCTCAATACGCTGTTTGCCCCCGCCCTCTTTGATCTTCGCGCGCTTGGCACGAAGTTCCTCGAGGCGCTCTGCTATGTTCGCGCTTGCGGGCTTGAGTGTTGGTGTCGCCATGTTGGGCCTCCCTGGCCGAACTGAAAAAGAAGAAACAGATCGTAAGGCTGCTCTTACGGAGCCGCTGTCACGGAAACCTTGTGCTCCTCACCCCCGACCCTGACAATGTACGTCCGGGACTGTGGCGTGGCCTCGTCGTTGGTACCTGTGGGTTCGGATACCCCGCGAGTCCGACTCGTTGCTTTCTCGCTTAGTTGCGATCCCGCCGCCCTGGTATTGAAAAAATTCGGCGCCGCGTTCGGAAACATGGCATACGTCAACGCATCTTCGTCGCTGCCGTTGCCGCCCAGCGCCAAGGCCTCGGTTCGGCATTTGTCCCACGCCGGCTCCAGCAAATCGGCTGGCCGGCAGGTGATGGCAGTTTTGTTCTGGCGAGTGGCAGCCTTGCTAACTACGTCCGGATCTTTTTCACCGAGGGTTGTTCCGTAGTATCCGAGCATCAAGTCAGCAAACTCACTGGTAATGACACTGTACTTACCTTGCAGAACATTAAACATGGCCTGGGTGCCGAGGATTTCACTCGCTGGAATCGCCAGTGCCGGATAGCCGGCATCTCGACGCACATTCTGGATCTCTGCAAGTACTTCCGCTAACAAGTTGGGCTCACCCTGGCCCTTCAGTTGATATTCCGTATTCAACACAAGCGCTGCGGGTACTTGGTGTTCAAACGTCTCCGTCTCCACTCCAACCGGCTGACCCGAGAATTCGCGGTAACGGGGACGGATGCCGGCAATATGTTGTTTCACACGATGCATGCGCTCGGTATCCAGGTCGTGACTTCATAACCGGTACCCTCCAGCATTGCTGCCAGGCTCTCTGTCGGGTTGTGCCCGCGTCCCAATGCCAGAGAACTGATTGAGGTGTCCACAATGTCGCATCCCGCTTCAATCGCCTTCATTAGCGAAACCAGCGTGACCCCGGTTGTCGAATGCGTGTGCACGTTCACCAGAGTTTCGCTTCCGCATTTCTCCTTAATCCCTTTGACCAGATCGTAGGCCGCTTGGGGCTTGAGCAGCCCGTCAACATCCTGCACGCAGATTGAATCGCAGCCCAATTCTTTGATTTGCTGCGCGATATCCAGGAACACTGGAATCGTATGCAGTGGGCTTGGGCTGTAGCAGAACGCGCCCTGGGCATGCTTGCCGGCTCTCTTAACGGCCTCAACGCTTGCCTCCAAGTTCCGCACGTCATTGAGTGCGTCATAGATGCGAAAGACATCGATGCCATTTGAGGCGGCTTTCTCGACAAACCGGCTGACGATTGAGTCGTCAAAGTTTCGGTGGGCGACTAAGTTCTGTCCCCGCAGCAGCATTTGCAGCCTGCTCTTAGGCAGCAGTTTGCGGTAAATTCGCAGCCGGTCCCAGGGATCTTCATTCAGAAATCGGATGCGGGAATGGAATGCCGTCCCACCCCAACACTCCACCGACCAGTAGCCTGTATTGTCGATGTCATCACACACCGGAGCCAGGTCCTCGAGGGTCATGCTGCTTTCCAGAAGGCTCTGTTGCGCCTCTCTCAACAGCAATTCGGTGACTTCCACGATGCGTGCCATTTAGTTCCTTCGCGGTGAAGCGGTTGTGTGGGGCCGGTGGTATTGTGTTTTCGCCCGACGAATGGCGAGGCTGCGATATCGAAGCTACTGCGGTTCGAAAACCCCACGCCTCATCAAATCTACTGAAGAAGCGCACAGCCGCATGCCGCAATGCTCCTCAGTACGTTGTGCTTATGGTCGCATTCCCCTTTTGGCGACAGAGGTGACACATATCACAGCCTTCTGGTATTTGATCACAGCGCCGGGGCCAGGGACACTGGGCTATGGAATGTTAGGTGAAAAAATGGTGTCGGAACGACGAAAGGCAAAATTGTCGATGAGGAGAGTGTTTTGTCGGTGTCCGGATGTCGAGAATTCGTCGCCTGCTCCGACTACCCCCATGAAAGCGCATGAAAGCCAGCGCCCACTAACTAAAAGGAGCAGACGATATGAAGTACATTCTGATGATGAACACCATGAAGGCCGGTAGCGAGGCTTTTCCAGGCTGGGCGAAGAAAGACATCCAAGCGCATATCGCGTTTATGGTGAACTTTTCCAAGGAACTCCGAAAATCGGGCGAGCTGGTATCAGCCGAAGGACTGGCGTTTCCCGACCAGGCCAAGCTGGTGCGGGCCGGCAAGGACGGCGAACCAATCACGGACGGCGTTTTCCCGGAAGCCAAGGAGTTTCTCGCCGGCTACTGGATCGTCGACGTGGAGAGTCCGGAGCGAGCTTACGCCATCGCCGCGCAGGCTTCGGCAGCTCCCGGACCCGGCGGATCGCCCTTGAACATGCCCATCGAGGTTCGTCCGGTAATGAGCGGGCCGCCACCGGAATTCGTGTGACGGGATTGGCATGACGCTGGGACTTTGGAACATCGACTCCGAGCATCTGTTGCGCGAACTTGCGCCGCAGGTGCTTGGCGCGATCATTCGTCGTTTCCGCGACTTCGCTTCCGCCGAAGACGCCGTCCAGGAGGCGCTGATTGCGGCACTTGTGCAATGGCCGCAGGAAGGCATTCCCGAAAATCCTCGTGGCTGGCTGATTCAGGTCGCCTCGCGGCGCATGACCGACCAGTTGCGCAGCGAGGTCGCTCGCCGCCGCAGGGAAACGGCCGTGGCGCTGGAGTCGGAAACCGTTGCCGCGCCCGTCGATCTCGAATCTCAATTCGATCCCAACGACACCTTGATCCTGCTCTTCATGTGCTGCCACCCAGCACTGACTTCGTCATCGGCTATAGCTCTCACCTTGCGGGCCGTGGGCGGCTTGACGACCGCCGAAATTGCACATGCATTCCTGGTGCCGGAGGCGACCATGGCGCAGCGGATCAGTCGCGCCAAGCAAAGCATCAGGACTTCCGGGGTGCCATTCGAAATGCCCACTCCCCGGGAACAAGCGCAACGGCTGCGGGCTGTCCTGCACGTGTTGTACCTGATCTTCAACGAAGGCTACACCAGCAGTGAAGGCCCAGAGCTACAGCGACTCGAACTCTCTCATGAGGCAATCCGCCTTACGCGCTCGCTTTATATTTCGCTGCCAGACCATGCGGAGGTCGCTGGATTACTGGCGCTGATGTTGTTAACCGATGCGCGCCGCGCCGCACGAACCGGAGCCGAGGGGGAACTGATCCCACTCGACAAGCAGGATCGAACGCTCTGGAATCAGGCCCAGATCTCCGAGGGTATCGCGCTGCTCACCGCTGCGCTGGCGAAGGGATCGATCGGCCCCTACCAGCTACAGGCGGCTATCGCTGCCGTTCACGACGAAGCTCCGCGCGTCGAGAATACCGACTGGCCGCAGATTCTGGCGCTCTATGAACGCCTCCAACACATGTCCGACAATCCCATGGTGGTGCTCAACCATGCCATCGCCACAGCGATGGTGCACGGCCCGTTCAAAGGGCTCGAACTGCTTAATGCGCTCGATTCGGACACGCGAATTGCCGGCCATTACCGCCTCGATGCGGTTCGTGCGCATCTGTTGGAAATGGCTGGAGATCGGGCGGCTGCCATCGCACACTACCGGATCGCCGCCAATCGGACCACGAGCATACCGGAAAGGAACTACCTCATCACGCAAGCGGCGCGGCTCGGCGAGCCCACAATCAGCCCGGATCGGACGATTCCAAAGCACGAGCAATAGGACGCTAATGCTACGGCGTGATCTCGAACACGACACCGCAGTAACCGCAGCTACTTAACCCGCCCTGATACGTGGTGCCATAAAGATTGCCGTTGCTGTCCATTACCAGGCCGCCCTCGGCATTACCGCCATCCGCTCCCCCGGTGAAATCGTGCAGGCTGGTATATGTCCAACCGCCGTTGGCAGGGGTCAGTTTGAAAACCGCCCCCTGGCCATAGAGTCCGTCGCCCCAACTTGCGCCATATAAGTTTCCGGCCCTATCCCTGACGAGGTTTGCCACCGGCCCCGGCCCGACTCCAGTGAGATCGTACGCCAGATTGAAGATCCAGTTTCCCCCAGACGGATTCATTTGGAACACCGTGCCACCGTTACTATTGCTGCCCGGCGTGGCTCCATACAGATTGCCAGCAGTGTCCATAATCACGCCCGCAGCGGGATTTGCTCCGTCGCTGCCATCTTGGAAACTGTAAAGGGTATGCTCGCTCCATCCCGATCCGGAAGACGTCAATTTGTACACTGTGCCGCAGCCGAAGCCGCTGCATCCGGGCTGGCCACCCGCTGCGGCCGTGCCGTAAATGTTGCCCGAAGAATCGAACGTCAGCAGGGAAGAAGGATTGGCGCCATCCCGCCCGTTTGTGAAGGTGTAAAGAAGTTGGTACGTCCAACCGCCATTCGACGGCGTCATCTCATACACGACACCCACACTCCCGCCGCCGCCGTTTACGTTTGTGCCACAAATGTTTCCGCTCGCGTCGAAGACGACTCCCGCTTGCGGATTACGTCCGTCACTTCCTCCGGTGAAGTTATAGAGGACCGTCTCATCCCACGGACACAATACCGACCGGCAAAACGTCGCCGGCGGCCGCAGGTTGAAGACCGTACCGCCGATTCCGGTTCCTCCAGTCGCCGTGGTGCCGTAAATGGAGCCATTGGGACCAATGGTAACGCCTCCCCAGGGAAACGACCCGTCCGTGCCGCCCCCAAAGTCGTGAAGCTCGCTATAAATGAAGCCTGACTGCGTGGGTTTCAACTCGAATGCGGTGCCACCGTTGTAAATACCACCCCACGCAGACGTTCCGTAGAGATTGCCGTGCTGGTCTATCGTCACGCCGGAAATGGGATGCGCTGAACTGTTGTGTCCTGTGAAGCGGTAGATCACGTTGAATGTCTGGGCTTGTGCCAATTGCGGAGCGATGATCGCCAAAGCCAAGCCAATAACAACCTCCGACGCGAATGCTCCGCTCCACTTCCCGATAGGATGTCTCATCGTGCTTCTCCTTCTTTGCCGCGACCGCAAAGGATGGCCTTCATGAAACGGGCAAGGAAACAATCTTCTGCCGTAATAACGTGGAATCAATAGGAATAAAACAAGCTTTTCCTGCCACAGTCGGCGGTTACCATACCTCGAAGTACTCCTCGTGGTTGTCAACAATTTGTTAAGAATGAGACAGGAACTTACTTGGCTGCGAACGCCAGCTTTTCTGCTGAAGTGAGAAGATATTGAAATGCGGCACTACAGCCTTGCGGTAATGCCCGGCGATGGCATCGGCCCCGAAGTCATAACCGAGGGTGTTGCTGCTCTCCAGGCAGTTGCCGAACTGCATGGTGGTCTGAAGTTCGATATCCAGGACTACGACTGGGGTTCCAAACGGTATCTGCGCCAGGGAGCGATGATGCCGCCGGATGCGCTGAAAATATTGGAGGCGCGCGGCTATAACGCCATTCTGGTTGGTCCGGTCGGGGATCCACAGGTTCCCGATCACATCACACTTTGGGGCATGCTGTTGCCAATTCGTCAGGGCTTCGACCAGTACATCAATCTTCGGCCCGTGCGCCTGTTGAAGGGCGTCGCCAGCCCCCTGGCAGCTAAGGGACCAAAGGACATCGACATAGTCTGCGTTCGCGAGAACTGCGAAGGCGAATATTGCGGAGTTGGAGGCCGAATCTACCCTGGAACTCCAAATGAGTCGGCGATGCAGACGGCCGTCTTTACCCGCCACGGCACCGAGCGAGTGATGCGCTATGCCTTCGAGTATGCGAGCCGGCACGGGCGCAAGAAAGTAACCAGCGCGACCAAGTCCAACGCCATCAATTACAGCATGGTCTTCTGGGATGACGTGTTCCGCGAAGTTTCTGCCAGATATCCCGATATTCAGCAGGAACAGCAATTGATCGACTCGCTATGCGCGCGCTTTGTCACCGCGCCTGAGAGCCTCGACGTCGTCGTGGCCTCGAACCTGTTTGGCGATATCCTCACTGATCTGGGTGCAGCCATTGCCGGAAGCATGGGACTGGCGCCGAGCGCCAACCTCAATCCCGAAGGCCGTTATCCCAGCCTGTTCCAGGCGATCCACGGTTCGGCACCCGACTTGGCGGGCAAAGGCATCGCCAATCCCATAGCCACAATCTGGTCTGTCTCCATGATGCTGGATCATCTTGGCGAACCTGAGCTTTCTGCAACGTTGTTGAAGGCGGTCGAGAGCGTAATTGCCGAAGGGAAGATTCGCACTCCGGACCTGGGAGGGAAGAATACGACAAGACAGGTGGCGCAGGCGGTCATCGGCATCCTGCACAAGCCCGGGAAATCCCAAACTCCGATTACGCCTTAGCAGTAGCCAGGCGGTCTTAACCGCATAGAGGATTCTTTCTGTTCATTCGCGGCGTGTGTCGATTAAGAAAGCGGCGTTATTCCCACCGGTTCAATGTGTTTGAGGTGGTGTTCTGTTCAAACACCGTCGATTACACGGGTTCACGGGAAGCCAGCATCCGTGGTAGCGTGACGGCCACATTAGGCGCCGCATCGTTCAACAACTGGCAACCTTCGTGATCAGGAGTGGACGATGCGTCTTCCGATCAGCAGAATCGCGCGGTTGATTGTCCCCTTGCTTGTGGTCGGCTGCCTCTCAGGCGAATCCAGCCTCACAGCAGCTGGCAGTCGCCCCTCACAAACCTCCGCCGCAATGCCAAATGCAGCTCAAGGAGCTGCGCGAAATATTCCGAACTGTTCAATTTTGACCAGACACGCTTTTAAGTCGTATGTTGGAGTGGTCCGGATCTGTTACCGTGGTGTCATTTTGTTGCTGTCCCAATCGGAGAACTTGAACTGATTTTCCCTCTTTACGGGATCTCTGGAATGGACCTGGGAGCGAGAATGATTCACGCCAAACGCAGCACCATCTTGTCATTGATGTTTGGTTACCTCGTAGCTTTCTGCCTGACCGTCACGCTAGGTGGACAGGAGCACCCCAGTAACCCGGCTCCGCAGACGTCCGCCGCGCTCCCCGGGTCTACCGTGGGCCAGTACGCCGATACCGATATTTGCAAGACCTGCCACCAGGAAGTGTGGGACAAGCATTTTGCCAACACTCCGCATGCAGCGTTGCTGAAGGGAGATCAGCACGGATGTCAGTCTTGTCACGGCCCAGCACAGGCCCACGTTGACGGCGGAGGCGATCCTACCAAGATCATTCGTTTTGAAACGCTCAGCCCCGCGGAAACGGCTGCGATCTGCACGAAATGCCATCAATCCAGTCTGGAGACGCAGAACTTTTCCAACTCTGAACACCTGGCCAATGGCGTCAGTTGCACCACCTGTCACAGTCCCCATGGTTCGACAGATGTCAATTTTCTGCTGGCGAAGCCGCAAACTCAGCTGTGTTATGGCTGCCACGCCGCTCAGAAGGCGGAATTTGCCCGGCCTTACCGGCATCGTGTCGATGTTGGACTTATCCAGTGCAGTGACTGCCACAATCCTCATGGCACCCAAACAGGCCACCAGGTGCGAACTGCCGCCGGTCAGTTCGCGGTTTGCACTAAGTGTCACACCGACACTATGGGGCCATTTGTCTTCGAGCACGCCCCCGTCAAGACGGATGAAGGCTGTCTTTCCTGCCACGTGGCGCACGGATCGACTAATCCGCGACTGCTCCAGGTCAGTAACGTCAATTTCCTTTGCCTCCGGTGTCATACGCCGAATATGAATGGGGCCGCGCCAGGCGCGCCCTCATTCCACAACCAGGCGACTAAATATCAGGCGTGCACCATGTGCCACACGCAGATTCACGGCTCTAACTTCGATCCGGTGTTCTTTCGGTAGCTGCGAGGCATGCAATGGGTCATCAAGACAATCGAATTGCTTACTCTTCTCGGTTCGCTCTGTTTCTGGCCGGCCTATGCCTGCTGAGCAGCGCGATTGCGCAGAACTCGGGACAAACTACATCCGCGGCCTCATCTGGCTCTCCCCCGTCGTCCAGCGAGGGTAAAGAGATTGGTGGCTTTCAGGTTACTCAGTCGATCGAATTCGGTGGCCGCATCTCTGACGTCAGCGGGAGCCAGCCGATGTACGACACGCTGGTCAATGATCAGAGTGGGGCGCGCATCCTCGACCAGTCGCTTACCATGCAGTCGCTGTCACACGAGGATATCTTCGATACCCTGACGCTCAATAGTTTCGGATGGGGCGGTGATCCCGAACAGGCAGCCCGACTGCGTGTCGCAAAGTATCACTGGTACACCTTTAGCGGAAGCTATCAGCACATCCAGAACTACTTCGATTACGACTTGTTTGCCAACCCGCTCAATCCCCCAACGGCGTCTCCGGCTGTCCCCATCCTGAACTCGCCGCACGGCTACTACAACCGGCAGAACCTTTACAACTACGATCTAGTCTTACTGCCGATGCACCGAGTTTCCTTTCGGCTGGCCTACAACCGCAACCGTTTCGACGGACCCGCATTCAGCAGCATCCACGAGGGTACAGAAGCTCTGCTCAACGAGAGTACCGATAACACGCTCAACGGTTATCGTTTTGGGGTCGACTTCCGCGCTGCCAAAAAGACCACGCTTAGCTATACCCAATCACTTCAGTACTACGATGGCGGGACCACTTATGGTCTCAATCCCTTTAATTCCTGGCCACTTCCCAATGGCACGCCCGTCAGCTTAGGGCTCTCATGGTTCAATAACGGAAGTCCTTGCTCCGTGCCGCTCATGGGCGGCGTGGCCAATCCAACCTGCAACGGCTTTCTCGATTACAGCTTGGACCAGCACATCAACACCTTCATCCCGACCGAACAATTTAACCTGGCATCCTCTTCGATCAAACGCCTGGACTTTAATGGCCAGTTTCAGTACAGCCATGCGCAAATGAACACGCCCTTTACAGAGGATTTCAGTGGATTAATCAGTCGGTCCGGTACTCTCGGTTCCAATACAGCAGGCAGTAATTCCAGTGCGAAATGGAACTCCTCGTCTGCCGACATCTCGGCTACATATCATCTCAGCAACAAACTTCGTCTGGTTGAGACTTTCCGTTTCCGCAATTTCAGCGTGGCCGGTAATTATTTAAACCTGCAGGACAGCTACTTCACCGCTGCCGGCAATGGCTCGGCCACTCTGCTTACCCCTATAGGAACATTTCCGGGTACGCCCCTGTCTCACAGCTCCGGCTCTCCGGCCGACATAACGAATGAGATAAACGTCAATCTGGTCGCCCAGAATATGAAACAGAACGACTTCCAGGTGCAGTATGACGTGTCGCGCTGGTTTGGAGTGAGGGCCGGATTCGCTTGGGCTAACTACACTATCCAGCCCGGAGAAAGCTATCAGGCCGCGCTGGGGGACATCTATTACCCCAACCTTCCCAACCGCGGCAATTGCGCCGGGCTGCCGTTAAATCCTGATGGCAGCTGCACCTTCACCGGGGTTATCGCTCCCTGGGGAGGTCCCACTACTGAGATTAACGATTACTACGGCATTCTCGGTGTGTGGTTCCGAAAAGGCAGAGCTCTACATGCCAACCTAAACGCAAAATTCGGCGGTGCCGATAACTGGATCTATCGTATCGACCCCTTAGCTTCCTTCAACATTTCAGGCAACATTTCGTATTCTCCACATCCCTGGCTCACGGTGGGCGCTAACCTGAAGTTTCAGCAGGGCAAGAATGATGTCAGCGACATCAATTACAACCAACATAACTACTCAACGACGTTGAATGCCATGATTAATCCGAACAAATATTGGGGGCTGGACGCGGCCTATAACTTCGATGCTATTCAGCAGAACATGTTCCTCTGCTTTGCCGGAACAGTTACCCCGGCGGACACGACTACCTGTCCCGAAGACCCAACTCTGCTGCAAACGTACGGCTTCTACCACACCCACACTCAGTTCGGCTACTTCGCCTTAACTCTGACTCCCATCGAACGAGTCACGTTCCACTTGGGCTACAGCATCGTCGACAATCAGGGCAACACTACTTCACTCAATACACTGTTGCCGTTGGGACCACTGTCTTCCACATTTCAATCTCCACTGGCGGCCGTTCTAGTCGGTGTTCATAAGGATGTAACTTTCAAAGCTGCCTGGAACTACTACCAGTACGGAGAAGGTTCGTTCGTAGGACCCACAGCGCCGCGCTACTTCCATGCCAACAACACCACCCTGGCCTTGCGCTACGCATTCTGAGCGCGCTAATTCAAGCTCCAAGATGTTCTCCGATTGCCGCGCGCGATTCCTAAGGTCGAGAGTCCGTTACTCGCGTCCGCAAGCCACTGTGAAGAACGGAAATAGAGAATGCGTGCAGGGCCTGGGCCGCTTTGGAAGTCAAAGTAGCGTTCATTCCATGAAGTTTCAGCAGTAATCTATCTTCCGCTTTCAGAGGAAGAGTCACATTGGCTGGGAGTTCCAGCTTTAACAGTGGCAGCCTGCCCAAAGCTATATTGCTCACAATGACATCGCAGGTTAAGATCGGCAGTCCGTCGGTGGTTTCGACCAGGAAGCCCCGCAGGCGGATTTCACTGCCTTCTCCGTCTCCATCTTTTTCATCGGCAACAGAGCGCGCAACCAAGTGAAGTTGAGGTGATGGGTGAAGGCTGCCATTACTTGGGATAAGAGGGGCAACGAATCGGTAGCCCTTGCCTACAACTGTTTCTACAAATCGTGGATCATGCGAGTCATCCCCCAACGCCTTCCGGATCTTGCGAACTGCTGTATTGATGCTGCGCTCGGTATCCAGAAATGCGGCGTCCCCCCAAAGCGCGGCAACTATCCGTTCTCGAGGAACAAGCCGTCCGCTCTGTTCGAGCAAGAGAAACAAAAGATCTAAAGGTATGCGCTCGAGTTTGATTACAAGGCTTCCCTGACGCAACTGATAACGCTCTCGGTCCGCCTCAAAACTAGCAAAACGAAAGACACTCTCCAAGTAGCAGTCCCTTCTAGGCCAGGTGGTTAGGACAGCAAATCTGTTACGAAATTTAAAAACGAGGTCGATAGTAATTCGAGGCCCTATTCTGCCATTCGCTCCGGGTTTGAGTCGTTGCCCAAGATCATCCTCATGATTGCTCGGGAGCAAGGAGAGGTCAGTAAAGCAAGGGTTACGTGGTGCACCGAGAACTTTGAAGCCCCAAGGCTCTTTTGGTCTGTAGGTTCCCGCTAAGTCCAGACTTGGGTTTCGGGCAGCAAGCAATTGTCTACATGGAAGGCCCGTGATTGTAAAGTGCTTTCTCTGCCAGACGCTTTCCTGCGCTTGATTCTTCCCCCAATCTTCACACTTCCGTTATCCTAACTTTACTTCGCTTCACTCCGTCTCTATTTACTTCGGCTACTTTCTGCCGCAAAGTTCTATCCCGCACCGACACAACCTTCACAGGTGATAGCTGCTGGTCAGCGCATACCCGTGCAGTGTGTCCAGTCATGACAATGTCCTCGTGGGGGGGACTAAAACGATGAAAAAGATTCGCCACTCTCTCAGTTTCTCTACCCTCGTTCTCAGCCTGATATTGACAACCTTCTCTGTGGCGCCGTTGATGGCGCAAGACTGGCCAATGTTTGGACAAGACCTAACCAATACCGCCACTGCTTCGCAAACCAGCCTCACGACTGGGAATGTAGGCAGACTGGCGCCAAAATGGGTATTCACAACTGGCGGCGATGTATCTGCCCGCGCGTCCATCGTGAACGGCATCGTCTACTTCCCGGACTGGACAGGCAACCTTTACGCGTTGAACTCCAATACGGGAGCCGTGGTCTGGTCACACCAGCTTTCGGATTACGGCGTGGCTACGGGCACGGTATCTCGAACCGCCCCAACCATCGTCAATGGTGTGGTGTACATCGGAACTCAGTACAACGCGGCGGGGCCGACTGGCTGGCTGATGGCGATCAATGCACAGACCGGCAATCTGATCTGGAAAACGCAGCCCGACACATCCAACGCCTTTCCGGTGATCACCAGTTCACCGGTGGTAGCCTCGGGCAATGTGTATGTGGGTATGACCTCGAACGAAGAGTTCGCCGCAGCGAACCCTTACTATCCTTGCTGCTCAGCCAGAGGCAGCGTTGTAGCCGTCAGTGCTTCTAACGGCGCAAAGCTCTGGCAGACCTTCACCGTCCCGACCGGCTACAGCGGTGGTGCCATCTGGGGGAGTAACCCGGTGGTGGATGTGACGCGCGGCACCGTGTACGTCGGTACCGGCGATAACTATAGCCATCCGACCGATCCGGCGTTTCTGGCTTGCATCGCTGCTGGGGGCGTAGAGGCGAATTGCCTTCCTGCCAGCGACCATGTGGATTCAATTGTTGCCCTCGACATGTGGAGCGGCAATGTGAAGTGGGCGTCGCGAATGGTGACCTGGTATCAGCCAGGCGTCGCCAGTGGTAGTGATGACTGGAACGTGGCCTGCGCTTTCGCCGGCCCCAACTGTCCGGCTAACCTTGCTGCTACCCCGACCGGACCTGACTTTGATTTTGGCTCGGCCCCGAACGAAGTCTCTTTCAACGGCAAGGGCGGCCACAAGACCATCATAGGTGCAGGACAAAAGAGCGGTATCTACTACGCTTTCGATCCTGACACCGGAGCACTACTGTGGCAGACCCAAGTAGGACCGGGGTCGTCGCTGGGCGGCATGGAATGGGGCTCTGCGAGTGACGGCAACAGCATCTACGTCGCCATCGCCAACTTGTATGGCATCCCTTATGCGGGAGGTAATGCAGGTTCGTGGGCAGCACTTGACCCGGCGACGGGAGCTATTCAGTGGCAGGTTCCTGATCCCAACGGATCCATCGATCTTGGACCTCTGGCCGTCGCAAAGGGCGTTGTTTATGCCGAATCGATGGCAGGAACCGCGTCCGCGCCAACCATGTTTGCCTTGGACGCTTCCAGCGGCCGTACGCTCTGGAGCTACGCGGCTGGCTCGTCGGTAGTCGCAGGCGCCACAATCTCTGGCGATAGCGTTTACTGGGGTTCCGGGTATTCGCACCTGCCGCTACCCGGTTTCACCGGCAACAATAAGTTTTACGCTTTCTCCAGAAACGGAAACTAGGGCCGGAGTAAGTTGTTCCCCAATCGATCCGTGGCTTGCACAAAACCGCGGATCGATTACCTCAAACAAGAACAGCTCTAAAGCACCTTCGGAGATTTCGGTTTGGTCAAAGTATCGTCGAGTTACAAAATAGCCGGAATAGTTCTGCTCGTGATGGCCGGAGCCACTACCGGCGCAGCGCAGAATATGCAAGTCAACACCCGCGGCGACGAGGGGATGACCGCGCAGTATGTAAAGACAGGCCTGTTTGTGATTTCCGGTCGTGGCAGCAATTCTGTGCTGCGCCTGAGCGCCAACGGCTTGATCCTCGTGGACGGGAAACTTCCCGGCAGCTACGATGCCCTCATGGCGCAGGTGAAAAGAATCTCAAAACAGCCTGTACGGGCGCTCATTCTTACCGGGTGTGCCGAGTCTGGCACCGGAACCAACGCGAAATTCGCGGAAAACGGTGCGGGCATTATTGCGCAGGAAAATGCCAAACAGAATCCCGACTCCTGTAACCTTGCCGGCGATAAACTGACTCCAGCGCTGGTTACCTACGGGAGTGCATATCCTATACACATGGGTGGGGTCGAAGCTCAGGTCCTGCATTTCGGCAATGCATACAGCAATCGCGACACAGTCGTGTATTTCCCCAACTTGAAAGTCGTCGCCGTGGGAGATTTGTTCGCCGCAACCCCCAATCCAGATTTCGCAGCCGGTGGAAGCCTGGTGGGATGGGGCCCGGTGCTGGAGCAGATTTTGAAGCTGGACTTCGATACGGTGGTGCCCAGCCAGGGTCCGGTGATCAGCCGAGCTGATCTGCAAGCGTTCCAGACCAAAATCGATACGATGGTTGAGCGCGCAACCGGTCTGGTAAAGCGAGGGGTCCCAAAGGATCGATTAATGGCTCAGCTCAAGACCGACGATCCGGGCTGGCAGCCTGACTTCACCGGACAGCAGCTAGATTCGTTCTACGCCGAGTTATCGCGGTCGAAGTAGTTTAGGGAATGCCGACAGATTTTCTTCGATCTTCGAAGAGTGCCTGAAGGTTGAAAACCGTTTTCCAGGTATACATTTTTGACAGCGAAGTGAAACAGCGTGCATAAGGAGCGGCTCTTGTTTATACTCGAGCGCGACAAACCCTCAACCGAACTTGATCATCGAAAAGCTTAAGGAGAAAACCATGGAATGGACCAGTCCTAAATTCGAAGAGATCTGCCTGAACTGCGAAATCAACTGCTACGCTAACGCAGAGCTGTAAGCTGAGGGATGCGCATTGAGATCTTGGGCTCCGCCGCGGGAGGTGGATTTCCGCAGTGGAATTGCAACTGCCAGAATTGCCACTCTCTGCGAGCAGGAAGTTTTTCCGGCACGAGCCGCACCCAAACCCAGGTGGCCGTCAGCAATGACGGCCGCGCATGGTTCCTGTTAAACGCTTCTCCCGATTTGCGAATGCAAATTGAGCGAACGCCAGTGCTGCAGCCTCGCAGCGGTGTTCGCGATTCTCCGATTACGGGCGTCTTGCTCACCAGCGCCGATATCGATCAGATCGCGGGATTATTGTCGCTTCGCGAGTTGCAGCCCTTCCAAATCTATTGCACGCCCTCGCTGCGTCGCATTCTGCGCGAAGCTAACAATGTATTTGGCATGTTGAATCGAATCCCGCAGCAGGCTTGCTGGACTGATGTCTCCCTTGGACAAAGTTTCCCGCTGCTCACGGTGGCAGGCGACAAGTCGGGACTCTGCTGCGAAGTATTTTCGCTGGAGAAGAAGTATCCTGTTTATGTTTCGCCGGAGCGGGCCGCCGCGCTCAAGCCCGAGGAAGCGTCGCTGGGAGCGATGTTGACCGCCTCTTCGGGTGGACGGCTCGCTTACCTGCCGGCTGTTCCAGCGATCAATGAGCAATTGTTACGGCTTCTGGAAACGGCCGACCTGATTTTGTTCGACGGAACATTCTGGAGCGATGACGAATTGATTCAGGTTCAGGGAAGTGGAGCTACCGCTCGTGAGATGGGGCATGTTCCGGTGTCTGGCGATGATGGAAGCCTGCGCAAGCTGGCTGGACTGCAGCACCCGCGAAAAGTGTTTGTACACTTGAACAATACAAATCCCATGCTGGATGAGTCGAGCGCCCAATATCGCGAAGTACGATCGGCAGGCTGGGAAGTGGCGGAGGATGGGTGGCAATTCAATTTGTAGAAGCTGTTTCCGGCTCGCAGCTGCTTTCCCCGGAAGAACTGGCTGCTCGTCTGCGAAGGGTTGGCGAGGAACGGTATCACCATCAGCATCCCTTTCACCTGATGATGCACGAAGGCAAGTTGAGCCGCGGGCAAATGCAGGCCTGGGCCTTGAATCGCTACTATTACCAGAGCCGTATTCCGATTAAGGACGCAATTATTCTTTCGCGCAGCGAAGATCCGGACTTTCGCCGGGCGTGGCGTAAGCGTGTCGTCGATCACGATGGCGATTCCGCGCAGGAAGGCGGCATCGAGCGCTGGATCCGTCTGGCGGAAGCGACCGGACTGGACCGTCAACGCGTCATGCGCTGCGATGAGGTTCTACCGGCGGTGCGTTATGCCGTGGACGCTTACCTTGATCTGGTGAAGAACCGCACTTTCCTGGAAGCGGTGGCTTCGTCGCTGACCGAGTTGTTTTCGCGCGACTTGATTGCATTGCGCATGGATCGTCTGCGCCAGCACTATCCCTGGCTGTCGAGCGGCCTTGATTACTTCACCGCCCGGCTGCATCAGGCGCCGGAAGACGCGCGTTTCGCTTTGCAATGGGTCACCGAACACGCGCAAACCCGAGCCGAACAGGAACTGGCCATAGCGGCACTACAGGCAAAATGCGATATTCTCTGGGCGCAGCTGGACGCGATTCATTTTGCCTACGTCCAGCCGGGATGGCCTCCGCCAGGCGCCTTTCGAATGGAGTCCTAATCGTGCCTAGCCCTTCGCCAACCAGTCAGCCCCGCCTCGCACCCGGTTGCCGGTGGAGCACGCAGGCTGAACAACCAGTTGTGCTTTTCCCGGAAGGCATGATCAAGGTGCAGGGAACGGGTCAGAGCATCCTGGAACTTTGCGATGGGCAACGGACAGTCCAGGATATCGTGGCGACGCTTGCGGAACGGTACGGCACCGCGGATCCGGTGAAGATCAAGGAAGACGTATCTAGTTTTCTGGAAGCTCTACAGCAGAAGCGAATCGTGGATTACGAATGATTCAGAATCCTTTGGCGCTGATCGCCGAGTTGACGCATCGTTGTCCGCTGCACTGTGTCTATTGCTCCAACCCTCTGAAGTTGGTTCCCACGAACGCTGAACTTTCCACCGCAGAATGGCTCCGCGTATTTCAGGAAGCCAGCCGCCTCGGCGTTCTGCACTTGCATCTGACCGGCGGCGAACCGGCTGCTCGGACCGACCTGAAAGAACTCATCGCAGGAGCCCGCCAGGCTGGTCTTTATACCAACCTGATCACCTCTGGTCTCGGCGTCACGGAATCGCGCTTGGCGGAACTGGTAGAAGCGGGACTTGACCACATCCAGCTGAGCTTCCAGGATTCAAAAGACGAGCCGGCCAGATGGATTGCAGGCGCCAAGGGTCATGCCTATAAGGTCGTTCTCGCCGCCAAGATTCGCCAGCTCCCGGTTGCGTTTACCGTGAACCTGGTCGTCCACCGGCAAAACTTAGACCACATCGAGGAGATGATCGAGTTCGTTGAGCAGCTCCAACCAGAGCGCATTGAAATTGCGCACGCACAATATTATGGCTGGGCGCTGAAGAACCGCGACACCCTGCTTCCAACTCCTCAGCAATTAGAAGACTGCCTGCGCGTGGTGGAACAAGCGCAATCGCGGCTTGCAGGAAAGGTGCGAATCGACAGTGTGGTTCCGGACTACTATGCCCGTTATCCCAAGGCATGCATGGGTGGATGGGGAAGGCGTTTGATGCTGATTGATCCTTCCGGCCAGGCGCTGCCTTGTCATGCCGCTGGGGTCATCCCCGGCTTGCAATTCGACAACGTGCGCGACCATCCGCTGGAATGGATCTGGCAAGAGTCAGCGGCATTTCAGCGATTTCGCGGCGAAGAGTGGATGCCCGAGCCGTGCAAAAGCTGTGATCGCCGGTCGGAAGATTTCGGCGGCTGCCGCTGCCAGGCGCTGCTGCTTACCGGAAACGCAAATGCTACCGATCCCGTCTGCTCGCTATCGCCCGATCATCACCTGATTGAAGCTGCCCGAGGTGCTGCAAAACCCGACACCGCGCAAGTCGCTTGGTCATACCGAACCACCATGGGATGATGGCCGCGATTCCAAGCTCGACCGCCCCATCCAATCCAAGATCCGGCGTATTCAAAACATTCCGTGCGCTGCGTCATCGCAACTTTCGGCTGCTATGGATCGGGCTGGCTGTTTCGGCAGTCGGTACCTGGATGCAGATTGTCGCCCAGAGCCTCCTGGTCCTGAAGATAACTCACGGATCGGCATTCGCGCTGGGTACTGTATCGCTAGCGCAAGCTTTGGCATTCTTTCTTTTTGCGCTGGTCGGCGGCAGCGTAGCCGATCGTCTCGATAAGCGCCGCCTTTTATTATTCACGCAAACTGGATCTGCGGCCCTGGCTATCTTGCTGGGCTTACTCACCCTCTTCGGCGTCATCCAACTGTGGATGATCCTCGTACTCGCATTTCTGAATGGGACTCTGCTGAGCTTTGATCAGCCCACTCGCGGTGCGCTCGTTCCATTCCTCGTCCCCAAAGAGGATCTGGGAAACGCCATCAGTCTGCAATCGATGATTTTCAACGGCGCCTCGACGCTGGGCCCGGCCTTGGCTGGCTTTGGCGTGGCTACGCTCGGTTACGCCGGCAACTTCTTTTTGAACGGCGCCAGTTTCCTCGGAGTATTAATTGCTTTGTACTGCATGCGCGTACCCAAGGGGCCGAGCCATCAACGGTCGACCCTGCAGGCGATTCGCGACGCGCTCGGCACCGTACGGCGGGATGCAGTTTTGCCGTGGGTGCTATCCGGCTACGCTGCGCTGCTTTTTCTGGGGCCATCGTCTGCTTTGATCTTGCCGGTTTATGCGGTCAAGATCCTTCACATAGGCCCCGAACGTCTTGGCTTGCTATTCTCAGCCGCGGGCGTTGGAACCATCCTTGGCGCCTTGTTCCTGGCTTCTCTAGGCGGCAATCCACGAAACGGACCTATCTTTCTGACCGGTATTTTCGTCTGGGTTGTGGCACTCACAGGATTTGCTCTCAGCGGCCAATTCTGGCTGTCGATGATGGCGCTGCTTGCCTTTGGAATTGGCCAGACGCTGGCCGGAACGACCACGATCACGCTGTTACAAACGCGTGTTCCAGAACAAATGAGAGGACGCGTGATGAGTCTCAATACCCTGATCATCATGGGCGTTCGACCGTTAGGTGATTTTCCCGCGGGCGCTCTGATTGCGGGGATAGGCGCTCCGGGAACGGTCTTACTGAGTGCCAGTCTGGTTGGAATTTATGGACTGGTGCTGGCTGTACGGCCTGCGATACGTTCACTCTAACCGATTACACGACCTGACAAACCTGTGGGGTGGCTGTCAGGTATGCCGTTTCGTCTATCGTTCGTCGATCGCAATGCCGTCGCCATCGCTGGGAACATCTTGTGCGAACGGCGCAGCCGCATCCAACATCACTCCGAACGATATCCACTTGTCTGGTTTACCCTTGCGTGGGCGTGGCGCCAGGCAAAGCCTTTGGCAGTCAGGCATCCTGTAATACTCGGAAGAGGGCATCGTTACATGAATTCTGCAACGCGTTGCGTGTGAATAGCGCGTACTGGCGAAACAGCCATTGAGGGTCTGGCTCAGCCCAAAGCCACAAGTGTGACTTGTAGGCCATCCGGTGTTCGTAAACAGATATTCGGCAAGCAACCGACGCTCCCTACAAAGCAAAGCTACTTCTCTCCGATATTCATGATGGATAGGTCGCTGCCCTTTCAGTTAAATGACAACGACCGCCGAAAGGCGGTTTTCTCGTTTCTGGTAACCCGTAACACTCTTGAATACGAGGATGGATTAGCCGAGAATATGGCCGAGACGGACGGAAAGCGGTATAGCTAGCGCGTCGTTCAAGATGTAACGCTGATGTCGGCGGATTTTGAGGGAAAGACTTAGCGCGAGCCCTTAGTTGCCGTCAGGAACGGTGAATGTTCCCTAATTGTTCCCTCGATTCCAAAACAGGCCGATGGAACTGACGTAGCTCCCGAAAACTGGACCACCTAAAATGCCAGTTCTCAGAACCCCAGGAAGGAAGGCACACGACACAGCGAAGAGCAGATCATCGCTGTCCTGAAGCAGGGCAAGGCGCGCTGTCACATGTCCTCAGTATGCCACCCGAGCACTTGCTCGGGTGGCACCAGCAATATGCCCGGTCTGGTGCGAATCAGTGAACACCAATCGGACGGTTGGTAAACGACAGTAGCAAGTCGCCTCCCGGGCTGCCCTGGCAGCCGATGCTTCCGCATACTGCCTGGAAGTACTGAACGCGATGACCGATGTCACCAAACGTCTCGGTGCAGTTGTGGTTGTTCTGAGTCGGAATGCACGCCGGATTCGGATCTGTTACCGATTCCGTGCAGGTGCCCCCATCTCCAAGGTTGACTGTCTGCAACGAGCACTGTGGTGCACCAAGCAAGAAATCAGACATGCCAGAAGGATGGTTGATCTCGCGATGGTTGACCTGCTGGAAAATTACATTTGTCTCCGCCCCGTGGCATCCATTGCAGGTGTTGGAAGAGAAATACACTCGAGCAGTTTCCAAACTTGTCGGCACTGAGTCGTTCCAGTATGCGTTGCCGCAGCATCCTCCATTTCCGTTTAGTGCCGACCCACCCAGGAATGGTGTGGTCTGCTGCGGGTAGTCATTCGGCACAAGTGGTGCGGCTCCTTTCGTAGTTAGGAATGTCTGATTTGTTGAGATGGAGTTGATATAGCTCTCCAGGATCCCGGTAGCCAAGTTACATTCGGCTGGAGTATTCCCATTCACACTGGTACACACCGGCAATCCCGAACTGTTGAAGCGTGGGTCAGGGGTCATCGATACAGTCGTTTCGGCCAACTGAGTACCTTGCAACTGGAACTCTCTCTGCTCCCACAAATCCGCATTGATCTGTCCAGGGCTCGGCTCAACCAGAATCTCATTGGTTCGAATACGAGATAGGCAGCTTGCTCCACCACAAGATGTCGGCTTGGTTACCTGATCAGTGATCAGTGTCTGCAAGTCACTGAGGTAGTTACTGCTGAAGGTGCCATTACCATTGAGGTCCCTTAAGCTGGCCCACTGCTGGGCCCACGTCAGCGCCGTGTAGGTGCTTGGTACGCTGAACTCAAAAATGAAGTTAAAGGGAGCGCCTGCAACGCACGATTGTTGGCCGTTAGCTGGGTTATACAGCCCAGCGGTTACCGTGAAGATCATTCTTAACTGGCCGGCTTGTGGAAATTGCGGATCCGCACCCAAGTCGAGACGATTCACAATCGCGTCCAGCCGCACGGGAGCGTTAGGAAGAGATGGGCACACCTGTAATCCATTCAGTCCGGTGCATTGGTTGCTAGGATTGGTGTCGGCGGGCCAGTTGCCAAGAAAGCCGGACGGTGGGTTCAAAACACCCATCTTAGTGCGCGCCAGTACAGTAAACCCGTTAATCGATTGGTTCTGGTTCCAGCTGTTCAGCATGCCAAGCAGCATATTCTCTGCAATCTGCTGCCCCTGATTTGTTCCGGGCGTGCAACTGTTCACACTGCACGCGATGTTTTGCAGCAGAGTGTTGAAGGTCCACGGACCATTGGGGTTACCTTGCGAACCCACTGGCAAGCATTGGTCGTAGGTGCGAGCCGGGCTAGTTGTGTCCTCAACAATCGCTGTGTTGACCATCATGAGTTCGTGGTCAGGGTAAACGCTGGGTCCAATCGGTGCCAGGAGGATATCGGTGGTGAATTGAATCGGCTGGTGATTTTGTATCGCACCCTCAATCTGTGCCGGATCCAGGAATTGCATTTTCTCCGTGCGTACAACGCGGCGCCCGGCAAAGACGGAGATCATTTTGCCGTGGCTCGCCTGCTGTTTGCGCAGGGCCTGCTCGTGCTCGAACTTCTGCCAGTCGAAGTTCAAAGAGGTGACAAACACGCTCGGGTCGGTAGTGGAGCGCTGCAGGAGGACGTGTTGGCTGCCGATCATCATGGGGATTCGTGAAGCCAGCTTTTCAGCCTGAAGTTCCGGGAAGCGGACGGTCAACATTGTCTTATTGACACCCGCTGCGGCGTTCGGTGGCGCGAGGGTGAATTCTTCAACGTTCGGCAAAATAGGTCGGGGCTGGACATTGTGGCCTTTGCGAGTCGCTGCATTTGAAGTGGGCATCGCCATGCTGCGCAGGGTTGCGAGGTCAGTTTGAGCGGCGGCGCGCACGCCTGAATGGAGTGGAAGACCCTGCTTCAGCTGGGTGTGAGCGATTGCAGCTTGTACCACTATCGGCCATGACTTCAGGCTGATGGTAGCAAGGATAAGCGTCAAGGCACATGCGGCCGTGATCCAGATTTCCTTCCGAGCTCTCATGTTGTCCTCCTCAGTCGAATGGTGGGTTGATAGGTAGAGGTTTGCAGGAACAGCAATTTAAGCTAGGTTGCTTACAGTTACGTCCCGCAAGAAGCGGACGGGGGCCCTAAAGAGCCCGACAATCTTGCACCTTGTTACTAGACCAAGCCAGTCACCTTGGTGACTATTACTGTAAAATTTAATGCTTTTTTATTTGGACAAGAAACGGCGCGGAAAATCGCCGATCTGCGACAGCGGACCTGGGAAGGGAAACGGCTGAGCACGGAGACATCTCGCAGGATGCTGAGATCCTCACGCTCGAACTGAAAGTCAATGAGGCACGGCAGGAAGAAATGGAAATCGACGAACTATTGGATTTCGCCGAGAACCTTTCGCTGAATGCGGCTAGCGTATGAATCAGAGTGGTCTTGGGCAAAAACGGCGTTTACAGCAGGTTCTATTCCCGAGCGGCCCGACGTACAAAGATGGAGTTTATCGAACTCTCGCAACAAGCCTTAGTTCAACATGTTAGAGGGCATAGTTGATCAAAATGGAGGGTTGGTAGCGCTACCGGGAATCGAACCCGGGTTTGAAGATTGAGAATCTTCGGCCCGCACTTTCCCACACAGGGGCTGTCAAACCTTTATCACCGATATCTTTTATCTGCATAGACATAGATTGACCCTCTGCGGACTTTGAGCGACAATTGAGGCCATGGGTGCGCATCGGATACGGACACGGTGCGGACACGGAGGGCCTAAATGTCCCAGCGAATCAGTCAGCGGACAATCGCTAATCTCAGGCCGCCGGCCCGCGGCAATCGCATTCTCTACGACCTTGAAATCGCCGGCTTCGGTGTCCGGGTGACCTCGGCAGGCGCTATCTCTTTCATTCTCAATTACAGGATTCACGGCCGAGAGCGTCGCTATACCATCGGCCGCCATCCGGAGCTGACGGCAACCGCAGCGCGCGAGCGGGCAATGCAACTCAGAGTCGGGATCATGGATGGCTACGATCCCCTGGAGGCACGCCAACAGGATCGATTAGAGCCAACAGTCAACGACCTGGCCATGGAATACCTGGAGCGCCACGCCGTGCCGCACAAACGGGCCTCCAGCGTCCGCATCGATCGACAAATTATTAACAACGTCATCCGACCAGCGCTTGGGTCGTTGCGTGTCCAGGCCGTCGGCAAACGCGACCTGGAGACGCTGCACACATCGTTCAAGGCAACACCCTATCGCGCAAATCGCGTGCTCGCACTGCTCTCCAAGATGTTTTCTCTTGCGACGGATTGGGAATGGGTGAGTGTCAATCCCGCACACGGCATTCCGCGGTTTCGCGAGGAGAAACGGGAACGATGGTTGACGGTAGAAGAGTTGCATAGGTTCTCGAAAGCCCTGGATTCGTACTCCGACCAGAACGCAGCCGATGCGCTGCGCCTTTTACTCTTGACCGGCGCCCGTGAGGGCGAGGCACTGAAAGCCCACTGGCCGCAATTCGATCTGCAACGCGGAGTATGGACAAAGCCTAGCCACCACACCAAAGAGAAGAAAATTGAGCATGTCCCTTTGAGCGCCGCGGCCCTGGGCTTGCTGCGGAGAATGAAGCGGACCGCCGGCGCCACAGCCGGCCCGCTCTTTCCTGGAGCAAACTGCACAGGGGCTCGCGTCACTCTGCGGAAACCCTGGATCCAGATATGCAAAGCCGCTGGCCTGTCCGTTGCGTTCACCCGCCAAGGAAAGCGGCGAATCATTACGCGCTGGAAGCCGACGCTGCGCATACACGATCTCCGCCACAGCTTCGCATCCCACCTCGTCTCGAATGGGATATCGCTGCACGTGGTTGGCAAGCTACTCGGACACACACAATCGCAGACCACGCAGCGATACGCGCACGTGGCGGACCGGGCCCTGCGAGATGCCAGCAATCGCATGGGCGAAATCTTCAAAACTGCAAGCAAGGGCAAGAAGCGATCGTGATGAAAGCGGATATGCCGACGACCAAGCGCGGACTAAGCGGCCGCGACCGCAAGCGGATCGCCCGCACGTTGCTTCCTTTGCGCGATGGGGCCAATCTCGACGAGATCCTGGTCCAAATCGGTGCAGCGACGCAAGTTTACTGGAAAGATTCCACGAACGAAAAAGAGCGGCTATCCTGGTACGTCTCATTGTGCCCACGGTTCTCCGATGCATCGAGGAGACTCGCGTTCGATCTCGACTGCGTCGCATACTGTGCAGCCGAACTCGTACTCGCGATAACTGCACTGGGCGGAGTTGGCTGGCACCAACTAGAAGACCAATTGCCGCCGCGGAATTACAGTCCTGAATCGCCTTGCTTGAGCCTTGCGGAAATCGCGATACAAATTGTCCGTCTGCACTACGCCGCCGAGAGGTTCCGCCTCAAAGGGCGCCCCCCCCAAATTGCCCTGTATATGTACGTGTTCAACTTGGTGATTGCCTATGCCCGGGCAACGGGGACGGTACCGCGACGCCGCTATAACGAGTACAAGCAGCACCTGAACAAAGCGGAACAACACCCATTCTTCGCGGCGTGCATGACGGCCGCGGGAATTGGCAAATATCCTTCGCGCATCATCAGACAGGTACTGAAAGACTACGCAAAACCTCCCCTTCTGAAACGGCTAGGCGATGAGTCCTCAAAATTCTACTTATGGACAGGACCCTTCTTAGAAGACTTAGAAAAGCCTCCCCTTCTGAAATAGTTATGCCCTGAGCCCGCAAAATCGGACTTATGGACAAAAATCCCTCACGCTACAAAAGCCTAGACTCTGCGTTTCGTCCTCTGTTTATACGCCTGTGACACCTTAAGCAGATTTTTCGTTTTTCGTTAGTTTTGTCCATAGGTCATGCGTTCAACTGGTGCCACCGTAGGCGCTCAGCATGCATTAGCTGGCGACGAGGAGAAGAAAAACAATGTCTGAAGAACTACTCGACGGGTACATAAGTCGCGAACAACTAGCGAAAGAATTGGGAAAGGCTCTGCGCACGATTGACCGCTGGGAGACGCGCCGCATCGGGCCGCCGCGCGTTGTCATCGGGCGAATGATCCTCTACCGCAAAGAAACGGTACGTGAATGGTTGCTATCGCGCGAGCAGCAACGCAACGGTGGGAGCCCCCGGTCTCGACGCGATGGTGAGGATGCACGTCTTGGATCACGACGGCAGCCGACGCGACGGCCTAGAGGTTTTCGCCCCGCTGCGTAAAAGCGCCAGCCAGGTGCAGTGATGATTTGTCCTTCGCGACCGCTAGAGAAAGTGAAAAAGCACAATCGCGGCGAGCGGCTCCCAGCCTCGGAACGCAGCGGAGCCACTCGCGACGCAGTAGAAAGGCTCGCCGTGAGCCCATGTCTCATTATGACAAACTTCCGCCACACCGTGAAGCGGCCGTTAATGATGCACCCGCAGACGCAAAAGCGGCACCAAGTTGGGAAGCCGACATGCGTCGTGCGCAGGACTACGCGGCGCGAAGTGCCAGGTGGATCGCTGACTGTCGCGGCCGGAAAGAAGGCAGCCGCCGGAACAACCCGCACAAGAACCGCGTGTTTAGTGTACTGCTCTCGCTTGTCAGGCCCGGTACCAGGACGGTGTACGGTGAGAAGTGGGACGACCTCAAGCGGCGGTGCGGCATCGAGCAAACCTGTCTCTACGAAGCTCTGCGAAGTTTAAAGCGCGACTCCAATCTCATCAAAACCAAAAAGCGCGGCCGCGGCGCGGCCGATTACATCATCGCTGATGTCGTTTTCGAGACGCCTGTGCCGCCGCCCACCGTGCACGGGCCGGTGGTCGATGGCCCTCTCGTACCAATTCGAACCTCCCCAGACCTTCGCACTGGCGAAGGTCTAGAACCTGGAAGCTCCCCAGACCTTCGCACTGGCGAAGGTTTGGAAATTGGAAGCTTCCCAGACCTTCGCACTGGCGAAGGTCTGGACCGGTCGCATAAAAAGAGAACGCGCGCGCGCGGAAGGTGGTGGTGGCCTTATTGGAAAAAAATACATACCACCACCTTCCCCTTCGCTTGAAGGTCTCGACATGGCGGCCATCCTGCGAGCCTTCAAAAAGTATGCGGAGAAAGCGGAGTTCTCCGGAGCGAGGCACCTTGCACGGACCTGCCGGAAGAACGATCCGACATGCACGACGGAGGAGATTGTCGCTGCGCTCCACTACAAGGGGCACGACCTTGAGGGTGCGGATGACAATTTCGCGGTGTTATTCCGAAAGGTGCCGGAGTATTTCACCGACGAGTATCGGCAATTCTGGCTGGATTTCAAAGCGAACCCCCCCGAACGTGTCTACACCAAAACCGAGTTGCGAGAAATGAAACTGCAAGCCGAGGCCCGCGTGGGCTTGTATGTTCCGCGCGACGAAAGGCACCCACCCCAGACCGGGGTAAACGACTTTTTGAGGGGTAACGCTGACAAGTTGGACTGCGCTTCTCTACCGGGAGCCGCGCAGAAGATCGCGGCCGAAAGTGCGGCAGAGCTGCGCGCCGTGGCTGCTTCGTCCGAAGCGGGCAATGCGCTCCAGCACGAGGAGCTCGAAGGCAGGCTGACCGTCATGGAGAAGGCCCTGGTCGACGCCTTGCTCACCGCGGAAACCGACAGCACCTTGCTCGCGATTCGCACCGCGGCAGAGGACGATGTAGCGCCCTACCGCTCCAAAATGAGCACCGATCAAATCGCGAGCTTGAAGAAGCAATACGAGCATAAACGGCTGTTTGAACTACACCAGCTGCCGCGGCTGAGTTTGTTTTTCATGCGCCAGTGAATCCGGGCCGCGCAATTCAACGACCTTCGGTTCGGCCCGGAGGGAACGTCTAACGGTTTGTTGATCGCATTACCGGGCCAGGCTTCAATTATGGTCGAAATCCCGGTCATCAGACGGGCGTACTCGTGCATTTTTGGGCTGTGGGCGATTCACAATGCGGTTTGCGGCATCCCGCATCAAGTTGTAAGCGGAATACTTGACACGGTCGCCCATGTGGTACGTGACGCAGAGCTTTATGCCTGCGTCTATCGCCGTTCACGTCCAAACGTCTCCCATCCGATCTGCTCTCGCTCTGAGGTGACGTTTTTTTTCTTCGCGCCCACGAAGGCCTAAACTTCGTCGCACTGCAATCTGGCGACTCGCAAACCGCACACGTTCTCGTGGGCGATACGCACTGCATGCGCAATCCCAAATCACGGAGCGGATCCAAGACGGTTTGCTTCGCTACGCCAATCATGCGAACGATTGCGCTGATGGAGTTTCTCGATACCAGCACTGAGACCACTTGAACTCGTCTGTCAGTGCTTGGGCGATTCGTTCCGGCTCTCCGATGCAAGCATTTAGGTCCGTGCGAGGCGACAGATGCAATAAGATCGGGATGCGGCCGAAAGACTTCTCAAGAACGGCAAGGGTAACGACATCGAGGTAGTAGCCGGTACTTTGTGGACAGCTTACAACAGTGCGACCGAGTACGTGGACTTTCACAAATACAAGACGGCGACGGGAAATGGTTGGAAACGATATGGTTCGGCGCTGGTGACGCCAGTAAGATTTCGCGCCTTCGATGCTGCGCTAAGGCTCGCTCAAGCCAGGAACCAGTCGATTGGTACGGCGTAAAGAAGTTGCAGGTACAGCTTGACACCTACCTAGATCAATGGGCACGCGACCATCCTGACGAAGATAACGTAGAGATTAACAGCCTGCCAGAGCATCTGCGCGCCATCGCAGAGGAACGCGAACGCGCAGAAAGGGAATCTGAGTAGATTTAGATAAAGTCCAACTGATCTTTGATGAACCGGCTTGTCAAATAAAGTGAGGCTTCTAGATTTCTGCGCTCTGTCCCGGCTGTCGCCAAGACCTCGTTAGCTCTAGCACTGCCGGACTGTTCATCGTCGTGAAGCTGTCTCCACCGGGAGTCTGATGAATCCGCCGACGAGGCATACGGAAGAAGAAGGTGTCACCTCACGAACGGAAAACATCGTATGCTCGGGTTTTGTGGAGAACGAGTGCTTCAGGCGATTTGTCAGTGAAACTGCTGTAGAGGCAGGCGGGCCGAATAACTAACCAACGGTCGCATTATCCAGTCAGGATCAGGTACCTTGATCATGACTTCATGATGTCATAGTATTCGGGCAGAGGAGCACAATGGCATCAGGACAATCTTCCACCCGGCTGAACGGGCATGACGGGCGCGGCGCTGAAAAGGATGTGCCTGTACAGGTGATGGTTCCCGAAAAGGTGCGACGGCAACTTGCGATAATGAGCGCCGAGCGCGGCGAAAGCATTCGCACTGTCGTTCTCCGTGCATTGGGAGAGATTGGGATAAAGGTACCAAAAGAACAGTTGGTCGACCGGCGCGGACGCCGGCGTCAATCGCAAGGAAAATCCAATGGCGCGGTCTGACTTGCTCATAAGTCTCGTGAAGGCGAGCGCGAACGGTGATA
>CAWHXN010000027.1:0-13512 GCA_963833305.1 uncultured Acidobacteriaceae bacterium
TCGTCACCCGCTTTAGCTGAACGGTGAATAATCGCACGGAGAACGGTCGCTCAGCATGCGAACACGTTTTGCATGACGCGAAATTCGCTTTGGCCCTGCAGATGCAGGTGTCAGTTCATCTGCACGAAACACGAGATTCTAAGCAGGAGATTTGATATGTCAAACACAAAAGAAGCAACCGTCACGGAAGCACCGCAAGGCGCGGTTCGACCCCACCAGCCAGGCCAAGACGTTTTCAGATCAGTTCTGCCGGAAGAAATCGACTGGAAACCCTTCGCGGCGTTCCCACCTTCGGTTCACCTGGCTGTCGTCGTCGGTCAGCCCTCGCAGGCCGGACCGTACACGATCAGGGTGAGAGTACCCCACGGCGAGAAGGTGATGCCACACCGGCACCCGGAGGATCGAGTCTACACAGTTGTGTCCGGCGTTTTCTACATCGGCCTGGGCGATCAGTTCGACGCCGATAAGCTGCAGGCGTATCCGCCCGGTAGCGTCATCGTCCTACCTGGCAATACATCCCATTTTCACTGGGCGAAATCCAGTGAGTACATCGCGCAAGTTTCGGCGATTGGGCCGCTTGGTCTTGAATACCACAACGCAAAAGACGATCCGCGAAACAAGAGATCTTAGAAGGCCTCTAAACGATTTCCGATCGAGAGCAGGAGGATCAAATGCCGACTTTTACTTGTTTTACCGCCCCAGGAAAACTGACGCTGCCCCAAAAGGCGGAGATCGCGAACTGGTGCACCAGCGTGTATCACGAGGAGTTTGGGATCAAGCGCTATCTCATACAGGTGATATTCGAGGAGGTCGCAAGCGGCGACCAGTATATCGCCGGCCAGCCGGCGCCTGACGTCGTATGGATTCGATGCGATGTTCGATCGGGACGGGATGAGGCACTGAAATCCAGACTTCTTCTCCGGGTCCAGCAAGGCGTTGCCAAGACCGCCAAAATCCCTGAGGAGGCGATCTGGTTCTATCTCAATGACCTTCCTGCGATGAACATCATGGAATGGGGGCACATCATGCCGCGCCCGACGCCGGCAGAGACGCTCGAAATCGTGCCTGTGACCGACCCGGGAGTAGTGCCCCATGACGACGAACGCTGGTTCGGGGCTCTGTCAGAGCCTTTCAAGACGCGTCTGCGGTCCCTAGAGGCGGCGACTACATCCACCGCAGCGCACTAGCGGCTCTGATTCGGAGGTTATCGGCCGGAATCGCCAAGGGGCGCATCGGCTGGGCCGCTGCGTCACGCGAGTGGACGGAGTCGAAGCATAGGGCGGCCCGCGCTTTGAGCGAATGTCTACCTGATGACAGGGCAGATGCGGAAGAGCCTCCGGAGGACGATAGACGCTGGCAGCCAGCGAAACCTCAATCGATGGTCTCCATGACTTGGAGTGAACACATGACTACGGTCCCTGTGGCTCTTTCTGTGGACAACTCGCTCGGCACCAGGCTGCTGCCGGGCGTACTCAGCGTCGTGGCGGGCTCGGTCGACGTCATCAGCTTCCTTGGACTGGGAGGGCTGTTCGCCGCACACATCACCGGTAATCTGGTGGTTCTGGCGGCGCATGTTGCCACCGGGAGAGCCGCGTCGCTCGCGTCGATCCTTTCCGTCCCGGTATTTATTGCGGTACTAGGTTTGACCAGGCTTGCGGCCGCCGGTGTGGAGGAAACCGGCCACGGCCTGCTACAGCCCCTGCTGGCGCTGCAAGTGCTCTTGCTCCTGAGTTTTCTGGCGGTCTGGGTCGCGGGAGGGGCGGGCCTCGATCCCATTGCGCCGACTGCCGTTGTTGCCGGGATGCTCGGGGTCGCCGCGATGGCGGTGCAGAACGCACTCGTGCGGTTGTTGGTCGGGGCACCGGCGACTGCGGTGATGACGACCGACATCACGATGTTCATGATGGATGTCGGCGCGATGTTGTTCCTGCGCGACGCTAACGGAGTCGCCTACGCTCGCAGTCGCGCAAGACGGACTTGGCCCGCGATCGTCGGTTTCACCGTCGGCTGTTGTCTCGGTGCGGTATTGGAAGCCGTGATTGGGCCGTGGTCCTTGGCGCTGCCAACCGGCTTCGCCTTGCTGGCACTGGCGTTGGGTTTCTCGGTCGACTCAAGGCGTGAAGGAGCCACAACGTGAGCGGACTGGGGGTCCGGCAATCAGTTCGTGAGCTGCGGCGATAACCGAATTGGTGAGCAAATGAAAATGAAATCGAGTTCTAGTAACAACCCCGGGAACGATTGGAGGAAGAAGACGATGATTCGCCGCGTCGCGATCGGGGTCTTCCTCGCAGCTTTCTTCGGACTGGGGTTCTTCCTCCTGGCGTGGCGGCCCTCCATCACTCCAATCGAGCCCCCGAGCCAATCAAGCTTTCCTGCCGAGCTGGTCGCCAAGGGAGAAGCTCTCTCAGCGATTGGACATTGCGCGTCATGCCACACCCAGCCAGGCGGACAACCGTTTGCTGGCGGATACCCAATGAACACGCCGTTTGGGATCATTTATGGCACCAATATCACTCCCGACTCGAAAACCGGCATAGGGACTTGGTCGCTGGAAGCTTTCACCCGTGTCATGCATGAGGGCGTCGCTCGTAACGGTTCTCATCTTTTTCCCGCGTTCCCATACTACGCATTCACCAAGTTATCTGACGATGATGTGAAGGCGTTGTACGCCTATTTGATGACGCGGCCAGCGGCTAGCAACACCGTGCCAGCCAACACGGTTCTGTTCCCGCTCAACATACGCGCTTTCCAGGAAGGCTGGAAGATTCTGTTTTTCAGAAGCGCGCGATACAAAGCCGATCCGTCCAGCAGCGACGAGTGGAATCGCGGCGCGTATCTGGCTGAGGGGCTAGCCGATTGTTCAGGCTGTCATACGCCGCGCAACCCTCTCGGCGCCGAGGAGATGCGACACACCTATGCAGGCGCGGTGGTCGAAGGCTGGATCGCTCCTGCGCTGACTGAGGCGAACCCCTCGCCCCTTCCGTGGACACAAGAAGACTTGGTCAACTATCTGCGCACCGGTACGAGCCCGCTGCATGGTTCCACCGGCGCCACCATGACTCAAGTCATCCGCAACGCCCTCGCCCTTCCCGCCGTGCCGGACTCCGATATTCGCGCTATCGCTCTCTACTTCAGCGAGAAGAACCAGGCGAACGCCCATGTAACGGGCATTGAGGCGACAACACGAGCGGCCCTCGCGACTTCCTATCTTGGGAGTAGCCAAGAGTACAACCCAGAAGCTGAGCTATATGCCTCAGCCTGTATGTCGTGCCACTACAATGCTGGGCCGGTTCCGCTTCCCGCTCGTCCGGAATTGGCGCTCAACAGTTCGTTAACGCTGTCTGAACCAACCAATTTCATTCAGGTTGTGCTGAACGGTGTCGGCGACACGGAAGGTGCGCCCGATCTGGTGATGCCTGCGTACGGCGCATCGCTCACTGACAGCGAAATCGCCAGGCTCGCGGCTTATCTACGTCGCACCCGCACGAGCCGTCCGCCCTGGACCGATCTAAATGAAAAGGTCGCCGCCATCCGCCGGCAGTCGGCGGTATCGCATTGACACACGAGCACAACAGGAGCAAAAGATGATGACCACCTTCGATCTTAATGGCCGTACGGTCTCCGTACACAGTCCCAATGACGCGCCGTTGCTTTGGGTGATACGCGACGAGCTTGGTCTCACGGGAACCAAATTCGGGTGTGGCATTGGCATGTGCGGTGCGTGCACCGTGCACGTAGAAGGACGCGCGACGCGATCTTGTATCACCCCGGTCGGCGCCGTAGTTGGTGCCAAAGTCACAACGATCGAGGGGCTCGACCCGGACGGCAGACATCCACTGCAAACTGCCTGGCTCGAACTCCAGGTTCCGCAGTGCGGCTACTGCCAACCGGGACAGATCATGCAGGCGGCGACCCTGCTGAAGGATTATCCGAATCCTACCGACCGCGACATCGATGCGGTGATGGCCGGGAGTGTCTGCCGCTGCATGACCTACGTTCGCATACGCAAAGCCATTAAGCTGGCTGCGGCGAGAGTGAGAGGAGAAACGGGTCATGAATAGTCTGTCATCTCACGCACTTCGGTCAAGCAGCGAACCGTCGCGCCGCGACTTCCTGATCACGATGTTGGGAGCAGGCGTCATGCTGGGATACGCCCGGTCGCCCCTGTGCGCGGCGGACGCGATGCTGTCGACCTTGAACGCCGAGCCTGCCCGTCGCGCAGATGAACTTTTCGAACCAACCATCTGGTATGAAATCGATCCCAGCGGCACGGTGACGATTAACATCATTCGCGCGGAGATGGGCCAGCATGTCGGGACTGCGCTCGCCCGAATCGTGGCAGACGAGTTGGAGGCCGACTGGAGCAAGGTGCGGGTCGTCACCGTCGATTCCGCTCCCAAGTGGGGCAATATGATAACCGGTGGCAGTTGGTCGGTGTGGCAGGGTTTCCCGGTGCTCAGTCGGGCAGGCGCGGCCGGCCGAATTGCTCTGATCGAAGAAGGCGCGAAGCTGCTTGGTGTTCCTGCTCAATGGTGCATGGCACGCAATGGCGCGGTGATGGCAAGAGGAAGAACTATCCCCTATGGCGATATAGTGGCCCACGGCAATCTCCGACGAACGTTCACGCCTGAGCAGCTTGAAAAGATTCCAGTTAAGGCGCCTGACAAACGACGTCTGATCGGGCGGGATACGCTGGCGTTGGATATTCCGTCGAAGGTCGATGGCAAAGGCAAATACGGCCTGGATGCAGTGGTGGAAGGAATGGTCTATGCGCGTCCGAAAATTCCGCCGACACGTTACGAGTCCAAAGTTGTCTCGATTAACGATTCGGCGGCGAAGCGAGTGCCGGGATACCTGAAGAGCCTCGCACTGGACGATCCGTCGGGAACGACGCCGGGCTGGGTGATGGTGTTCGCGGAGAGCTTCATAGCCGCAAACAAGGCGGCCGATCTGGTGAGGGTGACTTGGAGATCGGGCAAGGCAGCGACGGTATCCGAGGCGGATATCCAGAACCGCTCAGCCGAGTTGATCGCGGATCCAAAGGCAGGTTCGCTGCTGGTCGACGACCCGGGCGTCGACGCGGCGCTCGCTTCTGCGACGCAGAACATCGAGCGAACTTACACCACGAGCACCGTGATGCATTTCGCGCTGGAGCCAGTAAACGCGCTGGCGTTCGAGAAAGACGGCATTTTCGAAATTCATACAGGAAATCAGTGGCAGACGCTGATGCTTCCGGTGTTGGCCAAGGCGCTAGGGCGGAGTCAGGACAAGATCGTGATGCGCAGCTATTTGCTGGGTGGAGGATTCGGGCGTCGACTCGATGGTGACTACGCGGTGCCGGCTGCGCTGGCCGCTCAGGCGTTTGGCAAGCCTGTCAAGATGGTCTGCACGCGCGCGGACGACATGCGCTTCGACTGTCCGCGGTCCCCTTCGACGCAGGTGGTTCGCATGGCCTGGGGAGACGGCGGCCGCGTGACAGCGATGGATCATCATGCGGCGGCCGGGTGGCCCAGCGCTGTCATGGCTCCATTTTTTATGCCGAAAGGCCTCAACGGCGTTCCGTACGATCCGTTTTCCATCGCGGGCGCCGACCACTGGTACACGGTAGGAGCGCAGCGGGTTCGCGCGCTGGAAAACGATCTGGCCAAACAGACGTTCCGACCCGGCTGGCTGCGATCCGTCAGCGGGGGTTGGACGAATTGGGCTGTCGAAAGTTTCATGGACGAGGCTGCGCACGCGGCTGGCGTTGATCCGGTGAACTTTCGGCTACAACTGCTTGACGGAGCAGGACGAAATGCGGGATCCGCGCCGAATTCCGTCGGCGGCGCGCACCGGCAGGCGGCTGTGCTCGCCCGCGTGGCGGAGAAGGCGGGGTGGGGCAAGCCGACACCGAAAGATGTGGGGCTCGGGATTGCAACGACGTTCGGCCAGGAACGCCGTATGCCCACCTGGACAGCCTGCGCCGCTCGCGTGCATGTCGACCGCACGACCGGCCGCGTATCGGTAGAGAAGCTGACGCTGGTGATTGACGCCGGCACAATTATTCAGCCGGATGGCGCGGAAGCCCAGGTGGAGGGCGGCGCGTTGTGGGGATTGAGCATGGCGCTGCACGAGGGATCGGAGTTCGTGAACGGTCAACCGAAAGATACCAACCTTGACACCTATGGCCTGCTGCGCATGGGAGACGTACCCGAAGTCGAGGTGGAGTTTCTTCCGAGTACGGAAGCGCCCGTAGGGCTTGGCGAGCCGGGGACTACTCCGGTTGCACCCGCGATCGGAAATGCGATCTTTGCCGCCTCTGGTGCGCGCGTCCGTCATTTGCCAATCCGACCGCAAGCCGTGCTGGAAGCGCTTGCGCATCGGGCTTGACCCATCAGAGCGATATTCCGCTACTTGCATGCCGCGCTCAAATTGAGCAGTGATGCAAAGAATGAAGGCCAATTCGGTAGCCGATCCGGTAAACATGGCTGCACGACTTCATCTCGCGTGTCCTCCAGGGACGAAAGCTCGATCAAGCACTTGATTTATCTGTTGCCCAGACTCAAAAAATACCTACTCACGATGTTGGTAGGCGTACCTCCGCGAGGACTCTCAGGAACCACGATTGACCGGATCGAGTTGCAGAGAACCGCGGAGGGAACGCGACCAAGGGCATGACATGAAAGGACGCTCCATGAAACGGATTTCCTTCTTGCTGCTTGCAGTGGCAACGGTGGCCGGTATCGTCGCGTTCACGGCCCGGGCGTCTGAGGACGCCGATGGAGAGGCTGCCCCGATCTTCGGAGTCACAATTTCCCCCGGTTACCGCGATTGGAGAGTGATTTCCTTGGCCCACGAAGCAGGAAACAACAATGATCTTCGGGCCAATCTCGGCAACGATGTAGCGATCAAATGACTACCGGAAAGGGACGTTGCCGGTCCCGGTCCGTTGTTCAAGCCTTTCCGCAGAGAACGGGATATCTAAATGAACAATGGCATCCGCTGTCGAAAGGTTCAGTCCTTCTTCGTCTTCTCGATCGCACACTAAAATGGAATTTCGTGTCATGCAAAACGTTTCTGCATGCCGAGCGACCGTTCTACGTGCGATTATCGCGGTTCAGCTAAAGCGGGTGACGAATTGTCATACAAGATGTCGAGTCAAACTGTAGCACCTTCAATACACCACCTGTCCACACGGCTGAGGTGCTAGATGCGACAAGTTCGGGAAGAATTTCAGTAACTACTTCCGCTTGCTGTTTGTGTCAGATCCCTGCGCACTCGATCGGAGGTTTGGAATCGCAGTTGCTACTAATGCTGGCAGAACGCTGAATGAACACTGCGCTGGTCATCGACGTGCTGCACTCGTCGCAGCTCAGTGAAATTACACTCACCCAAGGAGATGTTATGCCGACATATGTCTGTTCAGTCCCCGCAAGTTCGCTTAACAATGATCAAAGGAAAGCGATCGCCGATGCGATCTCTCGCAACCATAGTCAGGTAACCGGTGCACCGCCATTCTTCGTGCAAGTGGTATTTGAAGAAAAGCAGACAAATGATCGATTCCTCGGCGGAGAAATGACTGGTGGTCACGTCTGGGTTCGGGGCGACATCAGAGCCGGAAGAACCAAGGAGCATCGGAAGACGCTGATGCGTCAGATCATGGAGGATGTGAGTCGAATTACCGGTGTCAGCACAGGCTCGATTTGGGTCTACCTGTGCAATCTAGAACCCACCGACATGATCGAGTATGGGAATGTTCTTCCGGAGCCTGGATCGGAACAAGAATGGTTCGAAGCCTTACCTCAGACACTCAAGGATTACCTCAAGAGTCTCGGAACGACTAAAGAAAACTTTACTCTGTAGCTACTCTTCGACAGAAGAATCCACGAATCCTTTCGACCGGCTGTGAATCTAGGTCCGACTCAGAGGTTCTTGATCAATCCATTGAGGGACTTGACGTTCAGGTACTGACCTGTTCGGCCTGTATTAATCGGGCGCCAAACGATCGGGCAGCGTCGCTGTTCACAGCTTGGGAAGGACCGAGATATCCCATGCTGCGCCTGTTGCTTTGAGCAGCAGCACATTTGCGTCGAATCGCTGTCTCATCAGGTCGATATCATTTCGCTCATCCACCAGAGCGGTGGTTAGCAATGGAGACGGCATAGCCTGCTCTTACCGGCTCCGTGATACATCGACGTCTTCCGCGATCGAAGAGTATTTCAGGCCAACTTCGTCGACCGCCTCGAGCCGGCTCCGTAAATTGAGCCGGTTCAACAGGGATAAGCCTTCAAGTGCGACTACAGCGGCCAGATTGAGACGGTCGGATCGTAGGCTGACTGGCGCATTCACAGTCTGTTCGTTGGCCGCCCCCCATGCGGCGCTCGGCCGTTGCAATATCAGGACGCCGCTTCAAAGGGGTCTTCAGCAAAGCAAGGGTCACAGACGGCATGTCGGCTGGCTGCACCTTGAGCGGGAGCGGAGGCGGACTCAAAGCAGCGGGCGACTTGTCGATCAGGGTCGCAGAGCGTAATCATACTGAGCGCATTGCACTGCGATGTCTCCGGCGAGGACGTGCGCGGCCTGGAGTTGCGTCCGCGCATGAGCGGCATCGGAACTCGCTGCAGCCGTACTGCGGAACCGATTCCTGGTCAGCTACAACATAAGCAACGACGGTGCCGTTTAGCAACTTCTCCTGCGCATCCGCATTGCAGACCTCAAGATCCACAATCCCCAGCTCACAGCGCGGTTTCAAAGTCTGCGGCGTTTGCTTGCGGTTCTTCTTGAGCAACCGGCACGCTGCGGCCGGCCAGAGCGAGATGAGATGCGATCTTCAAGACTGTCAACTGACGCCATCGAAACGAGCATCATTTGTTAATCATTAATGAAACACGGTAAGCGCCCCGGTGACTTCCAGTGAGCTCTCGCTCAACCTTGCGAAGTGAAGATGGATGGCCTCTTCGCGGAATTTCAGCATCTTTCCGGAGCGTCCATTCGTCACGGCCTGAATCTCGGCGGCGATCGAGACAGCGATCGTCGCGGCGCAATCACTCCCTAATATCCAGCCCAACGGGAGAGTGAAGCGTGGGCGGGGCTTGAATATCAAGTTCTGCAAATATTCTGGTGGCGCGCGCAGCTGGACCGAGCATCCCGATGTAGCGCGGCTTTCGCGATAGGATCGGCGGCAGTAAGAGTCTATCCAGGGGATAGTTGTGCGTCATCAGCACCACCGCCGCGTCTGGGGTAATTGGCAAATCGTGAAGAGGCTCTGGCTCCGGCTGGAGAATGACGCAGTCTGCGTCAGGAAAGCGCTCTGATTTTGTGTAGGCAGCTCTGTTGTCAGCCACAGTAGTCTTCCAACCCAGTAAGCCGGCAGTGCGTACAAGGGGAATCGCGTCGTGGCCTGCACCAAAAACGAAGAGTCGCGTTGGAGTTCCTACATATTCGATAAAGACTTCAATGGCATCGATCGACGTAAGATGGCTCGTGCGAAGTGTAGCGGCCGTCGCAGCGTATTGTGCGACCTTGGTCTCAACGACTGAACCTACAAGAGAGCCGCCTTCAATCGTCCCATCGCTAAAGAACAGTCGATCTCCAATCTTGATCTCGCGGTGTGAGTCTCCTCCCCCGACGCGAATCACCGTTGCAACGACTGCTGGCCTTTCTCGAATGCGTTGGTTCGAAAGAAAATTGCCTCCTCAGCAGAATCTATGGGTTGATTCCGGTTCCGGAAGCCGTCCGAGTGTGTGATATAAAGCGATCTCCATCGCTTCGTATGTGCGGAAGCCATACGATCGTCTGGTCATCACTCGAATCTTGTTGTTGAGACCTTCGACCGTACCGGCGGAGATCTCACCTTTCGCACGGAACCAGTTCAGAATCAGTTCTTCGTGAACGCGCAGCATGCGGGCGACTTTTTTCATGGGTTCTATGCGGCTGCGCAGAGCGCGTTCGGTCCAGTAGTCGAGAAAGGTTCCCGCCCAGAGGACCGACTTGTACTTCCAGAAGTCAAAGAAGGTCTCCTTTAGTTCCCAGGCTCGAGCCGTAGCCATTTTGCTGGTGAGCAGTGCGTGCACTCGCTGTCGCACTCGCCCCCGAATGCGGCTGCCGCGACGCAACAACCCCCAGCGCAGATGCTTCAGTCGTTGGGCTTGGACTTTCCCCACCGCCCGCAAGCGTGAACTCTCCGCGCGGCGGACCTGATCCACTGCCTGGTTCAAGTGTGTGGTGATGTGGAAGCGGTCTAACACGTGCATAGCTTGTCCGGCTTGGGCCGCGATCACTTGCAAATATGGCTTCCACATATCGCTACACACAAACCGTAACCCTTGCACCACCTCCGGCCCCAACGCCTTCAGTCCAGGCCGCAGACTCGCCTGGGATCGCCGCCTTCCTACCCACAACAAGCGCCGACAACCTGCATCGATTTGGTAGATCACCGTCAGGAAGTTGTCGGCCCTCAGTCCCCGCCCCCAATGAATCTCATCGACCCCAATCGCTTCTACCCCGTGCAGTTCGCGATGGGCCAAGCCCTTCCACGAACCATTCCACCGAGCGATACACTGCCTCCCAGCTAACCTGAAATACTTGCGCTGTCTCGCGCCAGCTTAGCCGCCGCGCCCAGCGCGCTAAGAATCCCATCATGGCGCAGGTCACCGGACGTTTGCCGTTACTCCAGGGAATATGTTCGACCAACACCCCGTGCTCGTCGCAGGCTACGCGACGTGGACGATAGTGAAAGTAAGTTGGTATTCCCCAAAGCGGCACAAAATGCCAGCAGCGCTCCGGCAAACGATCATAGCCTGGTGCTGGCCGCCGGCACTGTGAGCAACGCCCGCGCATACCCGCATGTGGCTCCAGCTTGATTTCGATCCATTCTCCCTGCCCTGGACCGGAGCACATCAGCACTTCCTGGTAAACGAATCCCACAAACCGTTGTATTCGATTGAGGATGGTCTTAATCTGTAGTTGAATAGCTGATCTCCCGGCTCATCAGTCGATGTTTTGGCAAACACAGACTAAACGAGTCCGCCGAGTTCAGCTATTTTTGTTGGGAATTCCGGTTTTTTAGTGGGAAGCGAACGGGGCTTTGCCCCCGCACCCCCAGGATTTAACGCTTTGATGCCTTCCCGATGAGGGCTCTTCAGTCCCAGTGCTTCAGCTGCGGCCAGAATTCCTTCAACGGCTGCTTGAGCCCTCGGCAATAGAACACGTCGAAATGCTCGTACGGCATCGAGTATGGGTGGTACACGCTCGCGGCCTTCTGCACGCTTACAAACAGTTGCTCGAGGCGCTCTTGGCTATCATCCATGAAGATCATACTTTCGCCGGTGTAATCGCGCGGTCCCCACAGGAAATAGCTTTGGTGACCGCTGATCGCCCACGGCAATCCAAATTTCGGCCCGAAGAGATCGATCGCGCCGGCTACGCCATAGTTCGGGGCAAAGATCGCCGTCTTCGCTCGAACACCCGGCGGCAAACTGTCGTAAACACGCGCCACCGTCGCGACCATTTCCGGCCAGCCAAACTCGCTCGCATAATTCTGCGGCAACGGGCCCAGCTTGTGCGTCTCACTTGGAGGCGGCGAGAGGTGCAACGCGCGCGTGTAGCGAATGTACGTTTCGACCGGCAGCACCGGCGTGGCCAGCGGTGCAGAAATCGCGCCCACCGCGATCATCAGTGCCGGGTAGGCCACTCGCACCCACCTTCGCTGCCGCGCCTCGAGCCACATTTCCCACAGGACGCTGCCGGCCGCAAACAAGAGCGGAAAGGCGGGAAAGAGGTAATACACGCGCGGACTCATCGTTACGATCACGCCCGCTGTGAACACCCAGGCCCAGCCCAGCGCGCGAAATCTCTTCCCTTGCTCCGCGAACAAGAAAAACCACAGGCCTGCCAGCCACACGGGCGCGGTCAACGGGTTCATCGCACCAATTTCCTGACCGAAGAAACTGAAGAAGCCCAACGGCACGTTCCGCCCGCTGCGTCGAATGTTGGCCTGCAATTCGAGAAATGGAAAGTGGTGCCCAACATTCCACCAGAGATTCGGCGCAAAAATCACAAACGCGACCACCCCGCCAATCCATAACCACCGATTCGCGAGCAGCTTCCGTTGGTTCGTGAGCAGTAGTCCGAGGACAATCCCAGCGCCGAAGATCATCATCGAGTACTTGTTCTCGAGACCGATGCCCGCGACCACGCCGAACCAAATCCACAGCCTCTCATTTCCGGTTTTGATGATGCGAATCACGAGATACGCGCAGGTCATCCAGAACAGTGGCTCGAACGCATTCATCGTGAAGAGGCTGTCCGCCCCGAGAATGCCGGGCGCAGTGAGCGTGGTAATCGCCGCAAGTACCTGCGCGAAGCGCCTCCCACCGAGTTCGCGCGCAATCAGCGCGGTTAGCACAACCTCCACCGCCCCCGCGAGCGCCGGCAAAAATCGGATCGCGAGCAGCGACTGACCCAGCGTATGTCGCACCACCCAGGCAATCATCGCGATCAGCGGCGGCTGATCGACATAGCCCCAAGCGAGATGACGGCTGCAGGCCAGGAAGTACAACTCGTCACCCAAGTACCCATACCTGTGTCCCGCGTACAAATGCACCACCAGCTTGCACGCGGCAATCAGGAGTACAATCGTGGTCGCGCCCAGCATCGGACAAAGGTGCCTTTCGTCACGGCTCTCTACCGTGCCATCCGCCGTTTGCGGCTGCGACTCCGCCATCATCCTCGCTTGCTCCAAATTGCCAGCGTTGCAATTATAGGACCGAGCGCGATCGGGCCGCGATCCACGGCGCGCAGCCGTAGCGCAGCCCCGCGTGGAGGTCAGGGCTTGGGCGCCGAGTTGGGATGAGATTCACGGCATCCTGTAGCGCGCGGTCCAGCGCGGACTAGAACGAAGGAAGCAGGAGCCCATCGCACATCTGGGGATGGATGAGAAAGCCTTTCGCAAAGGCCACAACTATCTCACATTGGTCAATGATTTACGCGGCAGCCGCGTACTGTACGTGGCGGAAGATCGCGAACAAAAAGTCTGGATGGATTCTGGGGAACGCTGACGGAGGAACAAAGAGCCGGCGCGCAAGCATTTTCAGTGGTGGTATAACTGGGCGGCCCATAGCCGATGAAGAAGGTCGCCGCCATGCTGAAGCGGCGATTCGAGAACATCATTACCTACCTGACCCATCCGATTACCAACGCTACCAGCGAGTCCATCAACGCCAAGATTCAATGGGTGAAATACACGGCTCGAGGATTTCGCAACAAACAGAACTTCATCAACGCGATCTATTTCCACTGTGGAGGTCTGGACCTGGCTCCTGGGACCCACTAAGAACCCGGTTGGGCGAGTTTTGTTAGCGATGAAAATTGAACTAAGTAAATTCGCCGTAGTCGGGGGCGGTGGAAAAAGTGCGAAATCCCGCCGCTCTTGCGGGATTTCCAAGCGGAGTGGGAAAGTCCCGGTGTTGGACTTTTGACACGAAGCGGCTTTTTCCACGGGCCCTTTTACCCACAAATAGTGCTACAGAGCCA
>CAWHXN010000028.1:0-185853 GCA_963833305.1 uncultured Acidobacteriaceae bacterium
CCGGGAACGGCGATGGACATCTCTGCCAAATTCCTAGGAAAATTCTTGCGCGGTCGATCGGTTGCCTTGGCACAAGAGTCCCCGCCTGGCCCGGGTAAAAGTGCTCAGGACGGTAGTGTCGGCTTGATACTCTACGGTGAAGGGTCGCTCTTCGCCGAACCATGGGATATAAACATCGTATTATCATGCGGTTGGTGGCAATAGGCCGCGGTCAATAGGCTAAGGGTTACCGATGTTAAGCCCAGGTTCTCAGCGGTGGTTTGTTCCTGCTTATCCACCAATTTATTGGCCATTTGGGTGCAATGAAATCCATGAAGCATTGAAAAATGAGAAGTTTCGCCACTGCGACGGGAGAGGGTATGGTCAAGAATTGGAATTCACGGGTGTGTTTGCGCCTCGTTTTGCTCACTTGTTTTTTGAGCATAGGTATTGCTGCTAATGCTGGTTCTACCGATAGCGTCCAACTCACGGGAGCGGGTGGGAGCGAGAACGGATTGGGGTCAAACTACGCCTACGGCGAGTACCTTATGCCGTACTACCTCACAATCAATAACTCTTCTCCGGTTGCAGTTATTTGTGACGACTTCAACCACACGGTCAGCATCGGAGACCAGTGGACAGCGTTGGTCAGCACCTTCAGCAATCTGAGCGGCACGCGCTTTGGCGTTGCAGACACCACGCAATACCATGAGGCGGCATGGATCGCCTCGCAGATCAACAGCAGCTCTTCGCTGGCGACCATCGCGGGCGCGCAGTTTGCAATCTGGGCGCTGTTCTCTCCTAACACGCCGATGGAACCGGGAGAACAAGGTTGGTTGACTGCCGCCGCGGCTGCAGCGGCCGCCAATTACTACGGAATGAACTTCGCCGATGTCGAGATCTTGACCCCCATTAACCCTTCTTCGCCGCAGGAATATTTCTTCTTTATTCCTGAGCCTAGCGCTCTGCTTGACCTCGGGATGGGGCTTGTTGGCGTTTGTGGGAGTTTGGAGCATGAGACGGCGGGGGCTGGCTCAGTCAGCGCTGTAGCACCGTTTCACCCTGGCCCACGTTCCTTCCCCCGGTGGGCCAGGCTCCTTTCGAAAGGTTAACCTAGGCATGAGCGCCGCCATTGGCGCTTTATTGTTGCGAGTTACCTGCGCAATTTCTTCGCGATTCCTTCATCTCTTGACGCAATGAAAGTCGAAGAGCTGTATTAGCGTGCAGTTGATGCATGAAGGAGAATGCGGGCTTACCGCCAATAATCTAATATGGGCCAAGTTCTTCTTCTGGCCATCCTGATCGGGAGGAAACTTCCAGATTACTGGGAAAATCATTTCTCTTGCCATTCTGAAGGGTTGACCAAACCCCCTCCCCGAGCACGGATAGAGCAGTAATACCGCATTTATAGGTCGCGGCCCGACACGTCAGCCGAGTTCGAATGATCGAAGGGGCGTCGCCTGAGCGCGCCCTGATTGGCAACCCACTTGCGACTATCAGTACCAAGCATCGACACTCGCTCGCTATTGAGAAATCTGGAAATGAACATCCTTCACGTGGTTGGAGCCCGCCCAAACTTTATGAAAGCTGCGCCCGTGGTTCGGGCGTTGGATCGGGTCGACGGCGTTCGGCAGACCCTCGTCCACACCGGCCAGCACTACGACTTCAATATGTCGGACGTGTTCTTCCAGGAACTGGGATTGCCCGCTCCGGACGTCAACCTGGAAGTCGGATCGGCGAGTCACGCGCAACAGACCAGTCAGATCATGGCTCGCTTCGAGGCCGTCGTTCTGGATCGCAAGCCCGACCTGGTAATTGTCTATGGCGACGTGAATTCGACAGTGGCGGCAGCGTTGGTGTGCGCCAAGCTGGAAGTTCCGGTAGCGCACGTCGAAGCCGGCTTGCGTTCCTTCGATCGCTCGATGCCGGAAGAGATCAATCGTATTTTGACCGACGATCTCTCGGAGCTTCTCTTCACTCCATCCGAAGATGGCAATCACAATCTCGCGCGTGCGGGTATTGACGCAGAGAAAGTTCATCTCGTCGGTAACGTGATGATCGATACGCTGATTCACATGTTACCGAAAGCTCTAGAGCGGTTGCCAAAAGATATTCCCCAGCGTTACGCCTTAGTTACGCTGCACAGACCTTCGAACGTGGATGACGTCGATTGGCTCAGATCTCTCGTGCAGATGCTGGACGACATTAGCACTGAGCTGCCGGTTGTATTTCCGGTACATCCGCGAACCCGGCAGAGGATCGCTGAGTTGGGGATCGCGTCAGACCGCGGACGTTCGGGAGTTCAGTTACTCCAACCAGCCCCCTACCTTGAGTTTCTCGCACTCCAGAGCCGCGCACGAGTGGTCATTACCGATTCGGGAGGCATTCAAGAGGAGACGACGTTTCTCGGAGTGCCCTGTCTGACGATCCGTGAGAATACCGAAAGGCCGATCACGGTAGATGTCGGAACCAATGTTCTCGTCGGTCGCGACGTGCAAAAAGTACGCCAGGAAATGGATCGTGTGCTCGGTGGGCAGGCGAAATGCGGCCGCATCCCGCCACTTTGGGACGGACACGCAGCGGATCGCATCGCTGCGATAGTGACCGGTTGGCATGCAAGCCGTTCGGTCGAACCCAGTTCCTCGCAGCTGCCTTACAGCCTCGCAGGTTCAAGATAAGGACTCTCAGGCTCATCGCACCAGGATTTGAACCAAAGACTTCATAAGGAGAAGTATGTCGCCGAATTCGTTAGACGTAGCAATTGAAAACTCGTTACTGCAAAGGATCGCGACCCGAGAAGCCAAGGTAGGTGTCATTGGCATGGGCTACGTCGGGTTACCGTTGGCACTGCTTTTCAGCGGCCAGGGATTTCCGATTACCGGCTTCGACGTCGACGATGCGAAGGTAAAGACCCTGATGAATGGAGGCTCTTACATTGTGAGAGTCGAGGCGGCCGAGATCGACGGTGCCCGGCAGCGCGGATTTACCGCTACCGCCGACTACGCCGGTATTGCCAGCCAAGATGTTGTGATCATTTGTGTTCCCACGCCGCTCAACGAATATCGTGAGCCAGACATGAGTTACATCGTCAAGACGGCTGAAGCGATTGCACCTCATCTTCGGGCGGGACAACTGATCGTGCTGGAAAGCACTAGCTACCCGGGCACTACCGAAGAGGTCCTGGTCCCGATCCTGGAGCGGGGAAATCCGGGCAGCCTGAAGGCGGCTACCAGTGGCACAGACGCCGGCGGCGATTGTTTCTATGTGGCGTTTTCTCCGGAACGCGAAGATCCCGGCCGCACCGACATTGAACGACACGACGTTCCTAAAGTGATCGGCGGCCTCGATCCGACAGCAGGGCAACTGGCCGCGGCCCTCTATGGAAGCATCTTTCGTCGCACTGTAAGCGTCTCAACCCCTGCCGTCGCCGAGATGACCAAGCTGCTGGAGAACATCTATCGCTGCGTGAATATTGCCCTGGTCAATGAGCTCAAGCTGCTGAGCCTGCGCATGGGTATCGATTTCTGGGAGGTCATCGATGCGGCCAAGACCAAGCCTTTTGGCTTTCAGGCGTTTTATCCGGGGCCTGGGCTCGGAGGTCACTGCATTCCGGTCGACCCATACTATCTCTCGTGGAAAGCGAAAGAGTTCGATTTTCACACCCGGTTCATTGAGCTTGCGGGTGAGATCAACATGCAGATGCCCTACCACGTTGTGGGATCCGTGGGCAAAGCGCTCAATACCCGGAGAAAGGCCTTGAATGGCGCGAAGGTACTGGTGTTGGGAGTGGCCTACAAGAAAGACATCGATGATCTGCGCGAGTCGCCTTCGCTCACCATTATTGAAGCTCTGAAGAAGGAAGGGGCGGAGGTGCGCTACCATGATCCGTATTTCGCTTACGTCGGCCGCGGCCGTCATTACGAATTGCAAATGAAATGCGCGTCTCTGGAAAATCTGGGCGACTACGACTGCGTGCTCATCGTTACTGACCATTCCAGCTACGATTATGAGCGCATCGTTGCAGAGTCGGACCTGGTAGTGGACTCGCGCAACGCGACTCGCGGCATTAAGTCGGACAAGATTGTGCATTGCTAAATCGAAGGCTCATCGGTGGTGAAGCCCAAGCCTGTCCATTAGCGTGCTAGCGATTTTTTCTGGGAGAGTTCGATAGCGCGTTTGTAGGCGGCTTCGGCTTCGCGATCCATCCCCTTCGCCTTGTAAGCCACAGCTAGGCTCAACAAGGGTTCGGCGTTATTCGGCTGGAGCTGAACGCATCTAGAGAATGCGGCGACAGCTTCATCGAACTGCTTGGTCTGTAACGCCGCCAGCCCCAGGTTCGAGAATGCCTGCACATTGCGCGGACCCAGCTGCGTCGCCCGGCGAAATGCGGTGAACGCAAGCTGGTAATCCCCAGTCACTTCTGCAGCTGTACCGATTCCTAATTCAGCCTCGGGATTGGATGGATCGCTCTTTGCCAAGTCGCCAAAGATTGCTAATGCGTCTTTTGCCCGGCCCTGCGCCATCACGGACAATCCCAGCTGATAGTGCAGGTCGCTGGAAGTGGGCTTGAGAGCGAGTCCGTGCCGATAGGCGGCTTCAGCTTGCGAAAACTGTCGCTTCTGCATGTAGGCTTGGCCGAGCAGAAAATATCCTTGGGCGAAGTCAGGATTCTTGCGGACAGTTTCGTTGAGTACGCTGATGGCGGCATCAGCATGTCCAGAAGCCAATTCCGCGCGAGCATGTTCGGCACCCACGGCGTAAGCTCGGGTTCGGCCGACAATTACGCAGCTGGCCACCAGACATAATCCTGCAACCGCCAGCACCGAGCGACTGGGAAACCGCACCAGCAAGAATCCCAACAACAGGCCGCTGAGCAATCCACCCAGATGAGCCGCGTTGTCAGTGCGAGGATTAACGATGCCCAGAAAGAGGTTGTAGCCCGCAAAGGCGAACAGGCTTAACAGTGCAGCTTTGATCGATTGCTTGGGAAAAGGGAGCTTGCCAAAGTAGAAGCAGGCGATCAGCGCTCCCGCCACTCCGAAAATTGCACCCGAAGCTCCCGCGACGACAACAAATGGATGCCATACTAAGCCCAGGATTGCTCCCGAGAGACCGGTAATGACGTAAATAGCCAGGAAAGTGACTCGCCCATAAATGTGTTCTGCGAGACTTCCAAGATCCCAGAGGCACCACATGTTCACTGCCAGGTGGACAATACCAATGTGCAGGAACATGTAGGAGAGTAGGCGCCACCATTGCCCACTAAGAGTAAGGGGGCCGAAGTTGGCTCCCCAGCGCAGCAACTGTTCGGTGGTAGGGTGAGTTGGTGACACTTTGAACAGCAGCATGGCAATGAATACGGCAACGCAGATCCCGACGAGGATATGCGTTACCAAAGGCTTTGACGGGGCTGTCGATAGAGTGGGTTCTGTCGGCAAAGTAGAGGAGTTAATGATCGTTGTTGCGCCTGGCGTTTCCCCAGAAATCAGTACAGGGTTCTTGAGCGGCTGGGTGGCGTCGCGGTTCATTGCCCTTAGGCTAGCAGACAGATAGGTCGGCGTTTTGCTGATTAAGTTTAATTTCATGCTCTAAACACGGAGCGCCGAAGGATCTGCCACAGGCTTACTGGCCAGGAATCGAGAGAGAACGTGGTCCACGCGCTCTGCGACATTCTCCCAGGTATATCTTTGGGCGTAAGTGGAAACCATATCTGGATTCCAGTCCCGTTGCAGCGCGGTGTGCAGTCCGTCACAGATTGATTCCGGCTCTGGATCTACGATAACGCCGCACGCAGGCGTAAGAATATTGGGAACCGCGCCCACTCTGGTTGCCACCACCGGCGTGCCGCAGGCTAGCGACTCGAGAATGACATTGGGCCATCCTTCCTTGCGGCTGGCGAGACAGCTTACATTGGCGGCAGTGTAGTACGCCCTGAGATCCTCATTAGCCACTGATCCGACAAACTGGCAAACGCCGGCGCAATTCAATTGCGACGCCAGATGCTGAAGATTTGTCAGCTCGGGTCCCGCGCCGACGAACAAGACGGTGAAGTTCGGCATCCTTTGTTTCAGAAGGGCAGCGGCGCGAACCAGCAATTCCGGCCCTTTAACCGGTCGAAGCGCAGCCACGCTGACGATTACGTGATTGATTCGGATCGAGGCCAAGTTTTCGTCTGGCGGCCAGCCGGTCTTCCGGAAAAAATCGCTGCGCATCGACGCCGTTGCCAATCACCTCGACTCGATCAAGTTGCGGTTCAAGGTTAGTCATGATTTCGGCAAGCGACTGGGAAACCGCAACCACCATGTCGGCGTGCCGAAGCGTCCACTTGATCTGTGGCCGGATGGTCCGAAAGCCGGGAAAAGTGTGAATGTCGGTGCCTCGCGCCGATACTGCCACGGGAACACCGAGGTATTTTCCAAGCAAGGTTGCCGCCTCGCCGTCGGGGTAAATGTAATGCCCGTCAATACAGTCGAAGTGATGCTTCTGGTGAAGGCTGCGGGCCAAGCCGATGCATCCGGCAAACATTAGCAGGCCGTGGAACGGCATGGACATTCCTGGCAGGAGCGGATAACGGGGATGATGCACTCGTAGGTTTCCAATCGTCTCCGCCCGCGGAACCGAGGCGAAAGCTCCTCGATCCGTTTTTCGGAGCCACTTCGGCAGATAGGGAACCGGGGCAATCACCTCAACAAGGTTCCCATTACTCTTGGCAAGGTGAGAAGTCCTTTGATAGACAAAGCCTCCCGAGTCTGGAGCCGTAGCGTTGGGAAATAGGCTAGTGAACGTTAGTATTCGCATGGGACGATGAATCCGCAATTGCCTGTGGCGCGAGTCGGGCAGCAGCGAGGCTGTCACAGGGTTCAACCTGCGAACCGCCTGCGATCTGATCATGCATCTTCACCAGCGCAGGGAGGTAAACGGAATCGTAAATCCGGCCTAGCGCAAACTGCCGCAGAAGCAGTTCTAATCTGGATTTCATTCTCGCCAGCCCGGTATATTGGCGAATGCGCGACTTCAGCGAAGCCTGCAAGCGAGGTTGGGAATGGTCGATCTCCCAGGGATGCAGGTACAGTACGGCCGGTGCCTGTTCATCCCGGTTAATCGCCCGGATGCCATTCTCCATCAGCGCGTAAGGCAGAATTCGAAGATAAGCGCCACCACCGACCGGCAGGTTCTGTCGGCATATTCGCCAGGTCGCAATAGGAAGCTCGAGCAAGCGTTCGCCAGCACGATACGGGTGCCGCGGTGCGGCGTGGTTGTCATACAGCGCGTGACGGACCGGGTTAACGCTGGAGTCGTACTGGAATCCCAGTTCCTCGAGGATCGTGTAGGCCCAAGGCACCGATTGGTTTATCGAGAAATTCGGAGCCCGGTAACCGATCACAGTTGCTCCGGTGGCATCCTCAATCACATTTCTTGCCCGGTACGTGTCTTCCCAAAACTCTTTCGCGGTCAGCCGAAAAACCGGATGATGCCAGTAACTATGGCAGCCAACTTCATGTCCCAGCTCATGAGCTTTCCGGGCCAGCTGAGGAAACCGTTCGACTGCCCATCCCAGGAAAAAGAACGTAGCTTTCACTTCGAAGTGGGCAAAAAGCTCAAACAAGGCATGCGTATTGGCTTCGACGTGGGGAGGAAAGCTGTCCCACCTGTCGCGCGGCGCCACCGCAGACATGGCTTCGGTCTGGAAGTAATCTTCGACGTCAACCGAAATCGCGTTAGTCAGGCTCATCTGCACGAATACTTGCATTCGACGTGCCAAGAGCCCGCGTGGTATCGGCTGGGAGAGGACGGGCTGACCACCCGCACGGGGCTAAGGCCTTTCAGGAGCCATCCTAGTAATGGGAAAAAGTTTTCCTAAATGCCCTCGAAGCGTCAGGAGGAAAGAAGCGGGTCCGCAGAAAGCGACCTGTGAGCCTCTGGCCGCCAAGCTGGCAGGGAAATTGCTCGGCAGACAGTGGCTTCTCGATACAAGACCTCACCTCTGAGGAACGTTTTCGGAGGAGTCGTCCTCGTCGGTAGACCTCACTGAGCTAAGGTCGGTAAAGAATGGCACGATATCTGGTCACAGGAATCGCTGGATTCATCGGCTCATCGCTTGCCCGAGAACTGATTCGCAGGGGTGAGAGCGTTCGCGGCATCGATAACTTCAGCACAGGCAAAATGGAAAATCTCTCCTCCTTCAGGGACCAGATCGATTTTCGTGAGGCCGACCTGCGCGACATGTCTTCCATGTCAGACGCCTGCCGGGGAGTCGATTACGTCTTTCATGAGGCAGCAATCCCTTCGGTACCTCGCTCGATTGCCGATCCGGTTACAAGCCATCTGTCCAACGTAGATGGAACCTTGAATATCCTGGTGGCCGCGCGCGATGCCGGGGTCAAACGAGTGGTCTATGCATCCTCGTCATCCATTTATGGTGACACGCCGACACTCCCCAAACACGAAGGAATGGCTCCCAATCCGATTTCGCCTTATGCCGTTTCGAAGCTGGCAGGCGAGTACTACATGACATCGTTCTATCGCGTGTATGGGCTGGAAACGGTTTCGCTGCGCTACTTCAACGTCTTCGGTCCGTATCAGGATCCGACTTCGATGTATTCCGGGGTGTTAAGTATCTGGATATCGAAAATGTTGGCCGGGCAAGCGCCGACTATCTATGGAGATGGAGGGCAGAGCCGCGATTTCACTTTCATCGATAACGTGGTGAACGCCAACCTGTTGGCGTGCCATGCTCCGGGAGTGGCCGGAAAGTACTTCAACGTGGCAACAAACCAGCAGATCACACTGAATCAGGCGTGTGAACAACTGCGCCGCTTGACCGGGTATACGGGGCCGGCTGTCTATCTGGACGAACGCTCAGGGGACATCCGGCATTCTTTCGCGGAAATTAAAGCGGCGGAAGATGAGTTAGGGTATAAGCCCTCCGTCGACTTCCAGAAAGGGCTGGATCTGACCGTGTCGTGGTACCGGGGCAACCCTGGGCTACAAAACGAGGTCACCATGACCCTCGGTTCTGGCAGCCGCGCCTGAATAATCTCCTCGCGTCTTAGTGGAAGGTCAGGCCGAGATGTTGGAACATAGCAGGATGCTTCAACAGTCATACTGCAACGTCCCCGCAAATACCGCAGCGGGCGGGCCATAGCACCTCTCGCAATCCAGAATTGATACCCAGGCATATCAGAGGACGATGGTATTGCCCATACTTTTGACTCGACTGCAGTGCTTTCATGCCCAATATTGCATGGTCTGGACTCTGTTCCGAGTCCGGAGCCAGAAGGAAAATATTTATGCCCTGGAGTCCCCAAGGGGTATATAGTGTCGGGCTGTTGAAAGCTAATGCCCGTACTTCTGCGGCACTGTTGAAGATCGCGCCCTGTTACAAAGCTTGACGACAAACGCGACAAGTTGTGCGATGTCCGAGCAGCAACTGGTTTAGTCTTACCGTCCATTGTTACGGAAGAATCCTAAGGTTAGCTTGGGGGACCGAGGGTATCTTGAACAGAGCTGTCAGCTTGGCACTGGCTTTGGCGACCGCAATGGGCGGATCGACTTGCGCCTTCGCCGGCAACCAAACAGACACTTACGCCGAGCGGGGAGACAAGTATTTCCGCGCTGGCGACTGTCGCAATGCGATTGAAGCTTACAAGAGGGCGATAGCTGTCGACGCCAAGCTCGGCCTGGCTTATTACGGTCTCGGGCTGTGCTACCACCAGCAACAGCAGTGGCAGCTCGCTATTGACAATTGGAAACAAGCACGAGCGCTGCTGGAACCCGAAGCGGCGATGCTACTGGTTATGGGAGTTGATTACTACCACCTGAAGGAGTACGACGAAGCTCTGAAAGCGTTTAACAACGTAATTGCGCTGCTGCCCTCCGACCTCGATCAAGCCATGGCTAAGTACTGGATGGGAGTCATCTATAACGAGACCGGTCAACCCGAAAAAGCGCTGCACCCACTTTGGCAGGCAATGAATCTCAAACCTGGCGATCCCGACTTCAACTTTGAGCTAGGCAATGCCTTAGACGGTGTCAAGCAATATAGCGACGCTGTGCAGGCATTCAAGGAAGCTATTCGCCTGCGCCCGAACTTTGCTATGGCCTACTACGATCTAGGGATGGTCTATCTGGCGCTGCACCAGAAGGATGACGCACTCGACACCTATCGCAAGCTACAGACGGTCGATAAGGCTAAGGCCGAGCAGCTTCACAGCAAAATTCTACTGGAGACGAACCAGGAGACCAGCAAGACAAGAGGAGCAGACTAGAGTTCGCGATTCGGTGCTTGTTGAGGACGAGCAAATGGAAGCGGGAAGCAGTTTCCAATAACCAATCGACGCGCGGAGGAACTCACCCCATGAGCAGCCCATCTCAATATCCATCTGCCGTGCCGGACGATGCCAGTACGTTCAGCAAGAACATTCCCCAGTACAAACTCTTCGATCCAACCTCAGTGGGACTGGCTGCATTTCTTGGCAGTCCGATCGCCGGGACTGTCCTGATGGGGATTAACTACCGTCGACTGGGGAAGTCGGGTGCCGCTAGTGCGGCCATCGTAACCGGGGTTGCAATAACAGGGTTGGTCATCGCCTGCGGCCGCTGGATCCCGCAGTGGGCGACTTTTGCTGTGGGTCTCGTACTCTTTCTCGGAACCTATAACGCTGCCAAGGTTCTGCAGGGGCCGCTCGTCGCACGCCACGAGCAAATGGGCGGCCAGACGATATCCCGATGGGCAGCAACCGGCGTGGGCCTGATTGCTCTGGCTGCATGGGTTGGCGTCATTCTGTTTTCAACCGGCGCAGGCTCGAAAGTCGTGGTGGGATCGAAAGACAATGTCTATTACTCTGGCTCGGCGACAAAGCAGGATGCCGAGGCTCTGGGTGCCGCTCTCAAGGCGGATGGTTTCTTCACTGACCGAGGTGCGACGGTTCTGTTATCCAAAGGTAACGACGGGACGGTAGTGTCATTCGTCGTGCAAGACGGCATCTGGGACCAACCGGATATGGTCGCAGGATTTGAAGAAGTCGGTCGGCAGGTTGCGCCCTCCGTGGGTGGATTTCCCATCAAGGTGCGCCTGGCGAACACGCAGCAACAGACCAAGAAAGAAGTCACAGTGGGCAGACTGTTGGTCGGGACAAAGGATCATGTCTACTATCTCGGTTCGGCCACTGCATCCGACGCCACGGCCGTCGCAAATGCGCTTAAGGCCGTTTCGTATTTTCAGGACCATGGCGCCGATGTCTTTCTGGCGAAAGATGAGAGCGGCACGACCGTTTCTTTTGTGGTGGCCGAAGGCCTCTGGGACAACCCCCAGGACGTTGCGGAATGTCAGGGCATGGTGCGCCAGTCCCTCGCGCCGGTTCTCGGTGTCCCGATTACAGTTCGCCTGCTCAATTCGAACCTTGAGATGAAGAAGGCAATGGTGATCAGCAGTCTGAAACCGACAGGGTAGTTTTTGAAAGCTAAGGTCAGTACTAACTGCCCCTGTTGGCTGGGCTGATTTTGTTCTCTTGTCGGGCGATTTATCATTTCTCAAATCTGGACTGGCAGCGTTCAGAATTGCATCGAGGTCGTCACAGCTGCGGAGAGCGCGATGCAGGCAGCCAAAATTGCGATTTCATTGGGAATGTATTGCTCGCAACATTCTAGTGGGAGGCCGGTCTCGGCAAGCGGAGTATCGCTGCTACTTATCAGCGTCGCATTCGTCGGCTTAAGCACGACGCAACTTCGCGCCGCTTCGCCCGTGCAATCCGCCAGCAGTTCGACTGCTTCCCAGCAAACTACGCCCCCGACGCAAAAGCGGATCGCCGTCCTCGTCTTTGCGGATGCCTCAGTCAAAAGCTCTGCGCAACACGTGTTTGGCTATGACGTCGATGTGGGCAAGAGCATCGCCGAGTTTCTAGCGCGCGAGTTGATGAAGAGCGGCAGCTATTCGGTGACGGATCCCAAGACAGTAGACAAACTTCAGGCCGAGCAGGTGTTTTCCAAGGCCAATCTCGCCGACCGCAACTCCGCAGTAGAACTGGGCAAGGTTCTCGGTGTCGATGGGGTGGTCATTGGCGATGTGACGCGGTTTGGCGATGTGGGCCATCGCCCGAATTTCGACGAACAGCCAAGACGTAGGGCTGCGGTAGACGCGATGGCGCGCCTGGTGAATGTCGCTACCGGCGAGATCGTTGCAGTGGCTGGCGGGCATGCGGAATCCCAGCGCACCGGCGCTACGCTGCTGGGTGGGTGGCGCAGAGTTGGCGATGCCCCCATCGATTTCGATAGCAGCGATTTCCGGCTGACCCTGCTTGGAGAAGCGGTAAACGGGGCAGTCACTCAGATGGCAGCCGAGCTAGCCACTGATAGCGGCAAGCTGGCGAGCCCTTCATCACGCTAGAGCCCGCGCCCGTCCGGACCGGAACCGAGGCCGTCGGGCTGGAATTACGCCGGCTCTTTCTACTCCAACAACTTGCAGTCCGTTTGAGGGAGGAGGCCAAATCTAACCAACGTGGCAGCAGGAATCACTTAGCCATGCCGGGGGCTTTCTGAGGCGCGCGGGCGCTCAATGCAGAATCCGCTTCCATCTTTTGTTGTAGCTTTTCGAAATAGCGGCTGAGGTCTGCAGGGCTCGGCCTAAATAGTGGACGTTCGGACAGCATCTTATCCAACATGCAAAGTAAGCTTGGGTTGGCTCCAAGCCGGCAGTTGGTCGCCCGGAATCCTTCTTCTAAACCGCTCTGGTGATTGGAAGTGGGATGCCGCCCCAGTAAGCATTCCAGCATTACTACGCCCAGCGAAAAAATATCGGAAGCGCAGGTCACCTGCTGCCCTCTGGCCTGCTCCGGCGAAAAGTAACCCCACGTTCCAAAAGGCTTGCGCGCGGCAAGAGTATTGTCTTCTGACTGCCTGGCGGCGCCCAAGTCGATGAGAACTGCCCCGGTGGAATCTCTAAGCATAATGTTCGAGGGCTTTATATCGCCATGAACAATGCGGCGCGACCAAATTACCGCAATTGCAGCCGAAACATCGCGCCCTATCGGCAGCACTTCGGAGTCCAGCAGCCTTCCTCCAATTCGCAGCCGATTACTCAGCGATTGTCCTTCTACGAATTCCGACGCGACGTATCGGGTGCGTCCACCGGCCACGACACAATAGCCATGCTCAATCAGCCGGGCCAAGCTTGGGTCTGAGATGTTTTCGATCGCGGTGATCTCGCGCTGTACGCGAATCTCCTGATGGGGATAGAGATTCAATTTCAGAGCGACAACGTCATTCGTCGCCGTGCCGTCTGGCCGACAATTTCTGGTTGCCTTAAAAACTACTCCCTGACCACCAACGGCAATTTTGGGGCCGACGATGTAGCGACCACCCAGAGCAGCTTCTATCTCTGCGGGCACAAACGGCTGTTCAGCCATACTATCTCCGACGTAAGCGACAGGTCTGCTTACGTTTCGTTTCCTTTCCGCAGGCTGCCAGAGATAGTTGTTCATAGGGTTCTCGCGGAGGTCTTTTGTCTCTTGGGTATCGGTTAAGGATATTTCTCGAGTAGTGTTCCTGTACAGACCACTCAAGAGGCCTTTCCCGTAGCACCATAGCAAGTCCCTTTTCCCGCCACTCCACAATGTTAGTGCTATGGCAACTTCGCTAGTTTCGTCATGGATCATGCGAATCACCGTGCCACTTCACCGCTACAGGTCACTGCGGATACTTAAGTTGAGCTGCTTTCACGGCATTCTCATATTCTTGCTGACAATCTGCTTCAGCTTTGTCCTGTTTAGCTTGGACTTGCTTGAGGGCCTCAGGAGGCGCTGTATACACCTCCGCTTTCCCCGGAGCCCGTGTTCCGTTAGCTCGCACCCAATCGTTAAAGTCCAGTTCAGCCGAAGCTTTGCAATCCTGTCTACGTTTCGCTGCGTCTGCGATGGCTTTGTCCAGAAGAGCCTTATTTTTGTCTTTGGCGGAAGTTTCGCGAGACCTTGCAGTCTCTGCTTGCTCCAGTTTTGTCAATCTGGCGTCCACGTCCGCCAATTGCTTGCTCAGATCATCAACGCTCTTCTGACTGACACATCCGACGCTGCCCAGCAAAAGCAGAATGAGAATTCCCGGAATGAATGATTTACGAATGGCCTCATTCATCGCAACCCACATAAACCTTTTGTTGCCCATACGAATCCCTCACAGAGCGTTGGCACCTTCAGCACCAGGTAAACGCTGGTTGATCACTTTTAGGTTCAGTGCCAGCTATTTTATCCTGTAGGTCAGCAAGACTTCGGACACACACGCAAGGTCAGCTATCTTCGGCCGCATACCAAGCTGCAAGATCCCGCAGGGCGCACATGACCCGGTCTTGGGTTGGCGGGCTGGTAATTAGCTACCCCTGGTACCCCCTTTCGAACGCGACCGTGCGGCTTCTTGCTACCCAGGCTGGCAACACGAGTGGCGGATGGGCCGCACCGCGGGAATTGTGGAACTGAAGAACAGCCCGGTAGCCTATGATGAGAAGCCTATGACAGCGCTACAGGAATTCAGATGTGAGATCTGCGGGACAGTGACAAGCAACCCCATTCACTGGTTTGTGATTCAGTGCGGAAATTCGGAGCTCACCGTCCTTAAGTGGAATGCTGAGGCCGCTAATGCGACTGGAGCACGCCACTTCTGCGGAGAAGGCCACTCTCAGGTGTACATTAGTCGATGGTTCGACTCAGCGTGTTCGCCTCCAAAACCGGACTTCACGCGATCCTCATCGGGGCTGTAGCTTCTTGGAACGCAGGCGGTGCCCATTATCGCGACCCGAACGTGCCGTGAGTGAATCGAATGCCGGCGACTTCTACAGGATCAGCGTGCGATCATCTATCCGCATGAAAAGCGGCTGCCCTTCCTCAAACGATGTGATTGCATCCGTCGCCAAAAGGGCACTCTTTCGAGTGCCCTTGGCATTCCTGATCAGGATGTCCCTCCAAAATAGTTAGAAGTTGATGCTCATGCCGAACTCCATCGCGCGTGGAGCGCCCAGGTTGAAGACTCCGGTGCCGGCGCCGACGCGGTTGGTGATTCGGGTGGCCGAGGTGGTGCCGTTAATCGAACCGGCACTCCCCGTCAGACCGCCAGTGAGCGCGTTAGGCGGCAAATCGAAGTTAGCGAAGTTGAACAGATTGAAGAAGCCGACGCTGGGCTGGAACGCGATGACGTGCGACTTCGCTTCCAGCTTGTAGGTCCAGGCGAACTTCAGATCGAAGTCTCGAAGATTACCCATATTCACCTGACCGGGAGGAGCGAATTGCAAAGTGCAGTTCGCGCTGTTGATGCTGCCCCCCGCAATGCACGGCGCCACGGCTCCAAGCTGCTGGAGTTGCGCCTGCGTAAACAGGCCGTTTGCGATCAGGACCTGACCCGCCGGAGTGGCCTTGTTTCCGTAGTTGTTGTTGTAGCTGGTCAGAAGCTGGTTGATCGTCGAGCCGTTGTACTGTGACCCGAAGGCTCCATTGGCAGTGCCGGGCAGTGGATCCTGGGTGGTGCCATCGCCGGTGAAGTCAGTCTGGAAAATAGCACCTGGACCGCTTCCGGGCACCTCAATGGGCACCGACAACGCGGAATAGAAGTGACCGATAAACGACAGTTGGAAATTCCACGGGAGACTTCCCACCACGCCAAACGAAAATTGGTTCGGCCGATTCAGCAACGAAGGTCCGAAGTATTTGTTGGGGTCGGCATTGTCCAGCGAAGGGACAATGAAGTCCTGATCGCTGTTGGAGATTCCTCCCAGCGTGCCGCTGATACCCGAACCGCCGCCGGAGTTCTTGAACGACGAGTAGGAGTAAGAGACTTGCGCGTTGACCGCATGCATGCCTTTGAACGGATTGTTCTTCTGATAGTTCAGCTTGACGTCGAGCGCGTTGTACTTGGAGATGCCGGCTGGAACGAGGAAGGGCATGGCGGGCGCGGCCGGATTCAAGCCCCCAAAGGCGCAACCTGTCGCACACGTGCCGCCGAGATCGCCTTGCGAGTCGAGGCCGTTGGTGGCGAAGGAGGAGATGGTTGCACCCGCCGCAATCGCGCAGTTGATAGCGGCAGCACTGGTGCCTCCGCCGCAACCATATTGTGCGGTAGTTGCGGATATCGCGGCCATCGCACCCGGCTTGTTGAAATACCGGACGTCTCCGGTGTGGTTTTGGTCCACCCCCAGCAGCAGGCCAGTGGTTACATTGCGCACGTAGTCCACACTGATCACCACGCCCGGGCTCAACTCGTGCTGAAAGCCAACGTTGATCTGGGTGGAACGCGGCGTCTTGTAGTCGGGAGCAAACAGTCCAAGTGGGAAGTTGACACCTCCACTTACGAAGTTCGCCAGATAGTTAGGATTGGGATTGGTGAGACTGAACGGGGACAAGGCCTGATACTCCGATTGCAGCTGAGCAATGGCGGAACCTGCATCTCCAATGCGGATCGGATTACTGGGGGAGCCACATTGTGCCTGGCCACCTATTAAGCTGACACCCGGAAGCGCGAAAGCTTGTCCATTGTCACAAGCCGTCGGGGTCTGCAGGAACGCTCCGGTAGGCAGACGCAAAGGTCGATCGAACAGGACGTTGTTCCAAATCACATTCTCGTAATAGAGCCCGATACCGGCGCGAATCACCGTCTTGCCGGACTTCCAGGGATCCCAGGCGATTCCCAGCGATGGTCCAAAGTTCAGATTGGGGTTGGGAATGGGCGCGCCCAGGTTTGGCCACGTCGGTATCAAATTGTTGAGGAAGGGCAATCCGGGCAAGTCGCTGTCGGTGCGGCCGGTGTCACGATCGTAACGCAAGCCGAGGTTAACGGTGAAGTTGGAAAACATCTTCCAGGTGTCGGCGATGTAGAGCCCGAGACGATTATCTGGCCCGAGGCCGCCTGCGGGAAAGCCGAACGCCGGCTGGGTCGTTGAAAAGCCCTGACCGTTGCCGAGCACGACCGTTTCCACCGGGTAGTTCAGAGGATTGCTCGCGCCGCCCGGGAACGGGCCCGTAGCCGCAAATGCCTGGTCATTAAATCCGAATTCGTTCTGACCGGTGACCACCTGCGGCCCCAGCTTGAAGAAGCTGGCGAAGCCGCCGCCCTGAATATGGTTGTAGTCCACGCCATAGCGGAGGATATGTTTACCCACGGTTTTTGAGCCGTCATACTTAAGCTGCTTATCGCTCTGCGGCGTGCTCTGCGGCGCCAACAGGTTTGGACCGGTCGAAGGTCCGTTGACTACGTTGATGTTCAGATATTGTCCATTGCCGGGAAAATCGGAGAGTGGCAGTCCGCTGCCAATTACGCCATCGACAATCTCGTTCTGAAATTTCAGATAGCTGAAGCGGATGCTGTGGGTCCACGGACCAGTGGTGAAGTCCGCTCCCCCAACAAAGTTGCGGGAGTAATTCTTCGACTGGTAGACCTGCAGGCTGTCGGAGAAGAAGGTTCCGTCCGCCTGGATTTGCGAGTAGCTGTAGCGGAAGAACAGCTTCACATTGTGAGGAGCCACCCAGTCGAGGCGGCCCAGCGCGTTGGGATTCGAGTATGGCGCATTGAAGCCGCCACCGAAGCTTTGAAATGGTGGAGCGTACACCACCGGCGTGAACAAATTCTGATTGGTGCCGTCGCCCTCGGCAAAGAAGAACAACTTGTCAGGGATGAAGTACCCTCCCAGCGTGCCTCCGAACTGATTGCGGTGGTAGTTGGGATCGGGGGATCCCGCCGGCTTCGGCAAAGAGGCGTCGATATTGCTACTGCGATAATATTCGTAGGCGCTGCCGTGAATGACGTTGGTGCCCGACTTGGTCGATACGTTGACCACGCCGGACGAGCTCAGGTCGTTGGACAGATCCATGGTGGATTGCGCGATCTGGAACTCCTGAATGGCGCTGGCCGAAATGTTGCCCGTGGTCGTACCCACGGTTTCGTCGGAGATGTCGGTACCATCCACCTGAATGCGGGCCGTCCGTCCAAAACGTCCGCCGATCGAGACTGACTGGTAGCCAATCTTGGTGGGATCGAAGTTTGTGCCGTCCTGGATCTGAACCCCGGGCTCAAGCTGCGCCAAGTCGAGGAAATTGCGGCCATTGACCGGCAAATTCTCGATTTGACTTGCGGTCAGCACGCCTTGCACCGAGGTCTGTTCAGTATTGACGCCTACCGACGTGGCTTCCACGTTCACCGTGGTGGCCTGCGAGCCGACCTTCAGCTTGAAGTTGACAGCGCTGTTGTTGCCGATCTTGGCCACGACCTGAGTCTGCGAAGTCTCGAATCCTTTGATTTCGACCTTCACTAGATAGGTGCCCGCCGCGATGGAGCCGGAATTGTAAAACCCGCTGCCGTTGGTGGTGACCGAGGTGGAAACGCCCGTGTCAATCCGGGTGATCGTCACCTTGGCCCCAGCCACGGCGGCATCGGTAGTGTCGGTAACCACTCCGTTGATGTTTCCGGTGGAGATCGTGGATTGAGCTTGGAGAATGGACGTGAACCAGAGAGGAATCATCAACACAAACATCAGAGAGAGCAGCTTTTGCTTGCCAGAAGCTTTTAGAATCGTCATGCACCTTCTCCTTTCCGTGAGCAGCAGGTAGAGGCACCCGCCAGGTTTCACCCCTAAAAGGTTCGATCTCCCGTTGGTTCGGGAGATCAAGGTCGGGAAGGACAGCTGTCGATAGAGCTAATCGATCCAGCGGCCGGCCTGCCGTAGGACCTTACTGAACGTACAAATAGCTGGAATTTGGAGGGCGAGGTTGGACCTGATCGGCGGCAACCCGAACATTGTCGGCGAACGAGAAAATAATGTGGCGCTACGCCAATCACTCCGCAGCTTGGCACAGCGATTCACCCTGAGGTTCAAACTTCGAACCGAATTGGCTGGCTTGTCGCATTCCGGCTGCCAAAATGCAGGTCCGGTAAATGCTTGGGAAAATTGCAAGTATCTTCCCGGGCTCAGTCAATGTTCCCGATTCGCATATCTCCGGCCCGACTCGCCTACCATTTTCTGTAGGAAAGATTGCCGAAGGAATTGTGCCGTGGCGATGCTGGACAAACTTCCGCGTTCCTGAATTTGAATAAATCACGATAGAATGAGCCACTTACCTTTCAGGTGAAAAATGGCTCTGACCCCGGGAACCCGCTTGGGCCCGTACGAGATCATTGCGACAGTGGGCGCGGGCGGCATGGGCGAAGTGTATCGCGCTCGCGACACGCGCCTGGATCGAATGGTCGCGATCAAGATCCTGCCAGAGTCCTTCGCCGGCGATCGCGAACGTCTGGAGCGCTTCCAGCAGGAAGCCCGCGTCCTTAGCGCGCTCAACCATCCCAACCTCATGGCTGTCTACGATGTCGGCGTGCAGGATGGAATGCACTTCCTGGTTTCGGAGTTCCTCGAAGGCGAGACGCTGCGCGATCGCTTGCAGACAGGTCCGTTTCCCCAGCGCCGAGTGGTCGAATATGGACTGCAGATCGCTAAGGGACTGGCCGCGGCGCACGAGAAGCATATTGTGCATCGCGACCTGAAGCCGGAAAACATCTTCGTGTTGCGCGATGGCCGTGTGAAGATCCTCGACTTTGGATTGGCCAAGCAAACGGCGATGGCCGTTACGGCTGACGCAACCATGACCAGCGCAAATCGTACGTCGGCGGGCACTGTACTCGGCACGGCGGGCTACATGTCTCCTGAGCAGGTGCGCGGCGAAGCTGTCGACAACCGTTCCGACATCTTCGCGCTGGGCGCCATTCTTTACGAGATGATCGCCGGCCAGCGCGCCTTTCGCGGAGACTCCAGCGTCGAAGTGATGACTTCGATCCTGAAAGCGGATCCGCCGGAGCTCAGCGAAAGCAATACGAATGTCTCTCTCGGGCTGCAGCGGATCGTGCACCGCTGCCTTGAGAAGAAGCCCGAAGCACGCTTTCAGTCCGCTAGCGACCTGGCCTTTGCCCTGGATTCGGTGAGCAATGCCGGTACTTCAACCGGAGGATTGCGGGCGCTGAAAGACACGAAGCAGAATCGCTCGCGTTTGCTGGTATCGGCCTTGCTACTGGCGGCGCTGGCGATCGGCGCGATTGCCGCCTGGGCTCTGCATCGTCCAATGGTGGGCCAACCCGCTTTCACCCAGATCAGCTTTCGTTCCGCTTTCATCCGCCACGCGCGCTTTGCTCCCGACGGCCGCACGGTTGTGTACGACAGCACCACCGACGGCAAGCCCACGGAACTGTTTTCCACCCGCACAGACACCATCGAAGCGCAGCCGCTGCATATTCCTGCCAGCCTGCTGAGCATTTCGTCGACGGGGGAAATGGCGGTCACGCTGGATACTCTGTTCGATCCGAAGTTCACTCCTACCGGGCGCTTGGCGCGCGTACCCCTTGGGGGCGGCTCCACGCGCGAGCTGTTAGACGCGGTGACCGATGCTGACTGGACGCCGGATGGCTCGGCTGTTGCGGTAAGCCGGCAGGTGGGACATCACTTCCAGCTCGAATTTCCTCCCGGCAAGACCCTGTACCAGAGCGATGGCTACATCAGCGATCTGTGTTTTTCGCCGGCGGGGGACAGAATTGCATTCGTGGACCATACAATCCTGGGCGACGATCGCGGTACGGTTGAGGTGGTGGACCTCCAGGGAAACCGGAAGGTGCTGACCCGGGAGTTCAGCACCATACAGGGCTTGGCCTGGCCATCGAAGGGCAACGAGATCTGGTTCACGAGTGCGGTCAATAGTGAGCCGAGTTCTATGCGTGCCGTCAGCCTCGACGGTAAGGAGCGGCTACTGCTTTCTTCGCCCATTAAGCTCAAGTTGCAGGACGTCTCGCAAACAGGAGCCGTCCTGCTGAGCGTAGAGGACTATCGCGATCAGCAGATACTCTCCGACACCCAGACGGGAAAGGTGCGGGATGTTAGCTCGTTTCCCTTCCAGATTACCCAGGCGTTTTCGCACGACGGGAAGATGCTGCTGCTGAACACCTACGTCACCGGTGCGACCAATGACTACAACCTCTACACGCAACGCACCGACGGCTCGACGCCCGCGCTGATCGGACAGGGCGCAGGACTTAGCTTCTCCTTCGACGGCAAGTGGGTGTTGGCTCTCGACCCGACTAATCTGCGACACATGCGAGTGATTCCGACCGGTGTGGGTGAGGCCCTCACTCTGAGTGCTCCGCCGGGCATGGAATACATTGGCGCGGCGTGGGTGCCGGGCGGGAAGCATCTCGTGATCCTGGTGCAAGCTCCGGGGCACGCGCTAGCCACGTATATCCAGGACCTGGAGACGGGGTCGGTCCGGCAGGTCGGGAAGGAAGGCCGGTATCTCTGGACGGTCGGTGAGCAAGGTATCGCCAGCGCCTCGCCCGACGGCAAGGCCTTTATCGCGACCGACGGTGAAAAGCGCTATTGGGTGCAACCGATGGATGGCGGAGAGGCCAGCGAGATTAAAGGATTGTCGGCGGGGGACCTGCCCCTCGAGTGGCACAACGGTTCGGAGAATATCTTTTTCGAGCGCATCACCGGGACCGATAGCAGCGAGATCTACGATCTCAACCTCGCAACCGGGAACAGCAAACTGTGGTCGCACTTCACTCCGACCGACAAGACCGCGATGGTGGCCATGCGTCACCCGATCATCACTCAAGACGGCGCCCACGTGCTCTACGTCGTACAGCGCATCTTTTCGACGCTGTTTGTGGCAAAAGGCATTCAGTAGCCCGATTGGCGTTGTTGGAGGTACCAGCTTGGTGCCCGGTCCCCTGGCTCCAGATTTCGGCAACCTTGCGAAATCGCACTTAAGCCAACAGGACCCGTGTGGGTAATCAAGCCCCCATATCATGATTGGTTGTCGGGAGTTCGGCAGGTTTTTCTCGTTTCGTGCCCGTGGCGCGCTTGTGTATACTGCAGCCCCCATGAGAGAGACAAAACTCTGCGTCGTTCTGTTGTTGTGTTGTGCGGTGGAGATTTCTTCTGCCGCGCAGGATCGCGTGGCTGTGGCGATAGACTCCTTGCCATCGGTCAAGAGCATCGACCAGGTCGCAATCTCGCCTGACGGATCCCAGGTCGCCTACATCGTAGGAGGCGAACTATTCGTGGCGGCCGTTTCCGATGGCGCATCGCATCGCATTGCGCCCGACCAGAACACGATTCGTGAAGTGACGTGGTCCGCCGACAGCCGCAGCATTGCGTGGCTCCGCGACGTACCGGGGGATAAGCCTTCTTCCCAATTGTGGTCTTCCTCGGCCGATGGCGCTGGCGTTACGCGCCGTGCAGTTTTCAACGGCTACGCGCAAACCCCTCGCTATTCGCCTGATGGCAAGAGGGTTGCGGTGCTGTACATCGAGGGCATGCCGCGCGTGGCGGGGCCTCTGCAGCCGATGACGCCTCTGGCTGGAGTTGTTGGTTCGAAGATTTACGAGCAGCGAATTACCACGATTGATCTGGCCACGAACATACTTACACAAGTCTCGCGCCCCGACGTTTACGTCTATGAATACGATTGGCTGCCCGACGGTTCAGGCTGGGCTGCTACCGCGGCGTACGGTTCTGGCGACAACAACTGGTGGATCGCCCGCTTGTACGTCGTCAACGGCGTCAGCGGAGCTCTGCGGGAAATCTACAAGCCCAAGTGGCAGATCGCGGAACCTCATGTCTCACCGGATGGCGAGTCCGTGGCGTTTATCGAAGGCCTCATGAGCGACGAGGGACTGACCGGAGGTGACGTAATGCTTGCGCCAACGGAGGGTGGCGCTGCGCGAAACCTTACGCCGGGAATTCGCGCGTCCCCTTCGTCACTGTCCTGGAATTCAGCCGAACGCATCAGCGTTGTCGCTAATGTGGATGGCAATTCCGGCTATTCGGTGCTTAGTAGCACGGGACGTCAACCCGGCGCTCGTTGGGAGGGTTGGGTGGGAGAGGAACTGATCGGCGATGCGACCGAGGTATGGGTTCCTTCAGCGTCTTTCTCGCGCGACGGTTCGGTGAGCGCGGTGGTGCGCCAGTCGTCCCAGATGGCGCCCGAAGTGTGGGTCGGACCTGCCGGCGCATGGAAACAGCTCACCCATCTGAATCAGGGCGCCCATTCGACTTGGGGCGAGACCCGAAATGTTCACTGGATGAGCGGAGACCAATCGGTTCAAGGCTGGCTGATGTTTCCCAAAGACTACGATGCTTCAAAAAAGTATCCACTCATCGTCAGCGTTCACGGCGGGCCCAGTTGGGCATGTCTGTCAGTATGGTCCACCGATCCGCTGGAGGACATGAGAGCGGCCTCGTTGCTCGGATGGTTCGTGTTGTGTCCCAATCCGCGCGGCAGCTTTGGACAAGGTGAAGCCTTCACCCAGGGCAACATCCAAGACTTCGGTGGCGGCGATTATCGCGATCTTATGGCTGGTGTAGACGCCATGATTACACAGTTTCCGGTGGATCCCACAAAGCTCGGCCTTCGCGGTCACAGCTATGGCGGCTACATGGCAATGTGGGCTGAAACCCAAACTACTCGCTTCGCAGCTGTTGTCGCAGGCGCAGGACTTTCCGATTGGCAGAGCTACTACGGCTTGAACGACATCGACGAATGGATGATCCCGTTCTTCGGAGCATCCGTTTACGATGACCCGGCAGTGTATGAGAAATCTGATCCCCTGCACTTCGTGAAGAAAGTGAAAACGCCGACGTTGATCCTGGTGGGCGACCGCGACGGGGAAGTGCCGATGGAGCAATCGGTGGAGTGGTATCACGGCCTCGACACGATGAAAGTTCCGGTGCAACTGGTCGTGTATCCGAACGAAGGCCATCTGTTCAACAAGCCCGCCGATGTACGCGACTATACGTTACGAACTCTGCGATGGTTTGATCGGTGGTTTTCTCAAAGCACTGCTCGATGAGTCCAGGGCCGAGTTGCGCTACTGGAAAGACAGCACCGTGATGTTCACCGTTGATCACTGTGAAATGGGAGGCGCACACGGTAGTCACCGCGGCCAAGGTTCTTTAGTTATGAGGACAACTCGAGACAAACTCGTCCAGTTTTCTTGCTCTTGTATAGGTTCAAGCTCCCAGAATGTCCAAGAAGAAAACCGTTACCCCCAAGAAGGTTGCAGCAAACCGCTCTAACGCCAGTCTTCTATCGCCCTCGAGCCGAGCAAGTCAGAGCGCCGCACTACGAGGCAACGAGGTCCATCTCCTCGTAGGCGCGTTCGCCGTGGAGCGACTGATCCAGACCCAAGGTTTCGCTGGAGCTGTCAACTCGGACCGGAGTAAAGCGGTTAATGATGGCCAGCATGGCGTAGGTGAAGCCGAAGGCCCACACTGACGAAAACACCACCGCGACCGTTTGCTTGAAGAGGAAGCCGGGGTTGCCGTAGAGCAGGCCGTTCACGCCCTCGGGGTTAAAAGTCTGGTCGGCGAAGACGCCCAATAAAATGATGCCCAACATGCCGCCCACGCCGTGCACGCCCCAGACGTCAAGCGCGTCGTCCCACCTCAACTTGTTCTTCAACTCGACCGCGAAGTAGCACACTCCGCCGGCGGCAATGCCGATCAACACGGCGGCCCCCGGGGAAACGAAGCCCGCGGCCGGGGTAATAGTGGCGAGGCCGGCGACGGCGCCCGTCAGCAGTCCTAGCAGCTTGGGCTTCTTCTCGCGTGTCCAGGCGACGAGTAGCCAGGCGATGGCTGCAAAAGATGCGGCCAGATCGGTGTTAAGGAAGGCCACGGCGGTAACTGAGTCAACCCGCATCTGGCTGCCGGCATTGAATCCATACCACCCGAACCAGAGCAGGCCGGTGCCGAGCGCCACCATGGGAATGCTGTGCAGGCCGGCCTCGACCACCCGCCGCCGTCCTACGTAGAGGACAGAGGCGAGTGCTGCCATGCCGGCAATATTGTGAACGACGATGCCGCCCGCGAAATCCTTGACTCCCCACTGCGCCAGCAAGCCGCCGCCCCAGACCATGTGCACAAAAGGAAAATAGACCAGCGTCAGCCAGCCGGTGAGAAACAACATGTAGGCCTTGAAGGTCACGCGATTGGTGAATGCGCCCGAGATCAACGCCGGCGTAATAATCGCGAACATCATTTGATAGGCGATGAAGACCAGCGCCGGAATCGTGGGATTCGGCGAGGCGGTCGTAAGATTGGTGTTGCGCAGCAGGAACTGATGGCTATCGCCGATGATGCCGTGCCAGTCGCCGCTGAAACAGAGCGAATATCCGTAGAGATACCAGATTACCGTCGTCCATCCCATCGAGACAAAACTCTGCATCATGATAGCGAGGACATTCTTGCGACCCACTAAGCCACCATAAAAAAATGCCAGGCCGGGAGTCATTAACATCACCAGACTGGCACACAAAATCATGAAGCCGGTGTTGCCAGTATCCAAATGCAGCATGGGATCTCCTCCGAAAGGGACAGTCTGCGCTCAATCGGTAGCCGGCGCAAGCGCAAGATGGACTTCAGTGAGGTTCAGACGTGACTACTTATGAACTCCACGTGGGCCGCGCTATGCGTAGAGGAATGGCCGGTCTCCGCTGCTCTTCCAGAAGTAGGCGAGGATGATCACACTTGCAACCGCCGCGTATGCACACCACAGAGAAGTGAACGCGTAACGCTTGAACTCCATTACAGACAGAAGGATGACCAAGTTTGCGGCGCCGAAAATTACCATGGCCCTTACCTTCGAGAAAAACAACGAGCCGCAGGTAGCAAGCACGTACAGCAACGCAACCGCTGTATTATTTGTCGCTTGATTCATGTACACGATGCTGTTGCCCTTTACATATAGCTGCAATGGGTACGCCGTCAAAGCCCATAATATGTACAGCGTTGTTGCTCCGCCTAACACCAGAAAAGGCAGCATGCGCCTGCGGCTCTTCACGTCAGGCTCGAACAGCACCACGCTTAACGGCAGCAGGAAAGGCAATAGCCCCTGCGCATACAGCATGAACGCCGCGCCCATGTTGTGCGCCACTACAGGCGAGAGAATCCCATCCAATCCCAGCCAGACGAATCCCTCGATGAACTGATGAACGGCGAATAGTATCGGTAGCGTTGCGAAAAGCAATTCGCGCCTGTGCTTCACCTTCGTCAATGTGGCCACGCCGATGGCGCCCAAAACTCCGCTGCCGACAAAGTTCGCTGTGGCTGAAAAACACACGGCTCATTTCTCCGTTGCGAAGAATAAAGGCGATAAATCCTTAAGCCATCCCCGTTGGACTCAGGTTACGGAGTGTCACTGTATCCTGACTCATCAGGTTTTTCAAACGGACTGGTATCTCTGCTGAGAGGTATCGTGTCGTTGCCTGACGGTGAAGGTTTGCCTTGCGCCAGATTCGGCAAGTAGGGACGCAGCAAGGTCTCGACTTCTAACCACATTTTGTAATCACATTCGATCTGTGTGTGACCTTTACTCAAAAGACGGCCACGCCAGGAGAATCCGTGACATTCCGCGAAATCTCCTTTGTACTCCCAAAGAAAATTGCCAAGGATTGTGGTGTGCGCAGGATCCTCGGAAACGATTTTCCTTCGGCCGTGAACGAGACCATGGGTTTGGTAGAAGTTCACCGCTTGAATGACGTTGGGGGGAATCAACCAATCATTCTGAAAGGGTTTTGCGACGCTATCGATCTGTATTGTCAGTGTAACTGGGATGCCTGCCCGTTCTAATTTCCGGGACAGAGCTACCACAGCCGAAGCACCCCAACTATGTCCGAACAGTACTATGCACGCTCGACGCTTCGCGTCACCTGATAGGGCATCACCGTGACTCGCGCCTAGTCGTTTGAGTATCGTCTTGTAGGCTTCGCCGACTCTGCGGTTTTCAAAAAGGCCGAAGTAAACATCGCCGGGATACTCCTGACGTAAACTCTTAATCATCTGAACTTCGGGATGGTGCGGCTCATCGTAAGAGACGAAGCCCCCTAAAAAGCCAACGACAATAATCGAGGAGGGAACTTGGCTGGGAGGCTGAGCAGGCGAGGACCCCGAGAAGGTATTGGAGCCGGCACTTGCGTATCCCGGAAGAGCAATCACAAACGCGCACATCAGAGCGATCGCGGCACGGGTGCTCATCGGCGAGGATGACATTGCACCTCTGACGAAACGACCGAAAGTAAGACGAGGAGAGAAGATTCGTAACACACTACATGCTCGAGCGATGACACTTGTGAGAGACCGCCGCAAGGATATCACTCCGAGGTGACGCGCGCTCACTAGCGCGACCGCACTGATGGCAAATAGGGGTATTGAGAACTCTCTCGTGTTACGCTTTTATCAAAAAACAAGCGCACGAACTCAGGCGAACCAACCACGTCGGTCCAAGGGACGAGCGCCGCTGCGAGGCCATGTTTCCAGATACAATGCCCGGTTCATCTTCGTTCCGAACGGACCTGCAGGGAGACGATGCAGAGGTCGATCTCGAATCTGCTTTGACAGCGATCGTACCGTCTCGCTTACATCTCCGACCCTCAAGCGATTCTTTATGGGATGGCAAGTCCTTCATGTTCACCTACACCCCATAAAGAATCGCTTGAGGAGGTTCTCCTGGCACTGCTTTCGTAGGAACTTAGGCCGCACTTTCCATAAGCTGCCTTCTGACCAACTCCGGGGTCCTTGCGATTCTCCTCGAAGATGACGCAAATCCGGTAAGTGCAACACCGGAAGCGATTCTTGCTCCTACACAATCGTTTCGATTAAATGCATCAAGAGCCTGTAGCTTCGACGCGTGGTTTCAAGAACCGCAGCAGAGAAAGCCAAGAGCTACAATCACGCCCGAAACCAGGGCAATGTCGGCGAGATTGCTTACGGGCCACCACCCTACGTCCAGAAAGTCGATCACAGCCCTGTGGCGCAGCCGGTCGTAGAGATTGCTTCCGGATCCGGCGAGTGCGGCCGCCAGACCCATTTGCGCTGCGGGAGAGCGGAAGAACAGGCCCCAATGCGTGGTCAGGGCGAGCAACGCTGCCGTGGCTGTCCAAACCACCGCCAGCGAAGTTGGACTTTGCAGAAGTCCGCGGGTTTTGAAGCGCGTAAGCACGTAGTGGATGCGCAGGCAGGATCCCACACTGAGGACCCTGCCTGCACGCAGACGTTCGCCGACCGCCGCTTTGCTGTAACGGTCAGCGGCGAGCACCAGAGCACCGACAAGGAGTTGCTCGGTCACACGCTATTGAATGACGTTGCTTGGCGGCGGATCGATCTGCTTCGGCGCCTGGCAAGGCTTCTGCTTGCACGCCGGAGGCGTCGGTTCCGGCGGACAGCATTTTTCAAGGTCGCGGCGCAAGGCCTGCTCCCGCTCGAGCGCAAGCGCAGCTTCCGGGTGCGTGGCGGCTAAGACTCCCGCCATCCGCATCGTGTTCTTTTCGATGCTCTCCTGCAACCTGGTTTGCACGGTCGCCAAATTCACCAGGTCGCATGTGTTCTTCGAGATCTGCTCGAGAAGACAGATGATGGTCGCGTTCTGCAGTGCGTTCTGGTAGAGGGCCTGATTGGTATAAGTAGAGGCCGTAACCAACTCACCGAGGTCGGTGCTGGTCACGTTGAGAAGCTGGTCGTCATCCGTCTTAATGGACTGACAGGTGGCGTTCAGAGTGTCCAGCTTGCTCCCAAGTTGTATCAGCTCATTGAAGATATCCTGTGCCGATGGCATCTGTGTCTACTCCTTTCACGTACTCGGTGAATTGACAAAAAACGCTATTGTGGCGTGGTTCCGGAGCTCGTCCTGGGACAAAACTTTGTTGTAGATCGCGATGTTGCACATCTGGCCGATGAACGGATACAGGAACGGCACAACCGCAGGCGGACCGGGCGGAAAAAGCGGGCCCTCAGCCGTAAGCCCGATGTGCAATCCCTGAGTATTCGCGGCCGAGGCGACGGGCGTGTAAGGCGCGAAAATCAACTGGTAGGCAACATAATCCAGGTCGCGATCGACGGTGAAGAGGTATAGAAACGCCTCCCCCTGCGACTGGCTGTACGTAACGGCCAGATAGGTCGGCTGATCTTTTTCGACGTTCGGTCCCGGGTTGGAACCATTGGGAGTGTAGGGCTTCATTTCTTCCAGACGCTGGAAGCTGGTACCGTTTCCCATCCATACCTGCCATGAGTAGGAGGAGTTAGGATCGGTGGTATCGGAAGGACCGGCGTAGAGGCCGAAGCCCTGGTTCTTCAGAGTTGCCGGCAGGACGTGCGCCGCCAATTCCAAAACGCAATAGTAGTTGCCGAGCACGGTGGTGTCCCAATCGGGATAAACCAGCCCCTCGAGCGTGAACTCGGTGAGGTTCTGCAGTGACGTGGCATCGGCCGGAACCTGCACATAGGCACCCGCCACCCGAATCGAGAAATCGTAAGGATCTTGGGACTCTTGCGGCACCAGGTCAGGGTTGTTGATGCCGAGAGTGAGGGATGTTGAAGCTACTGCGGGCGAACGCCAACTCGCGTTACCGGCGCTTAGCGGGCTGGGCGCTGTTCCATAAGTCCCATTAGGCGACCCGGCGGCGTTGGCCGCGGTGGTCGCGCCGGGTGCCTCTTCCAAGCGGAACCAGGCAATCGGGCCGTCGCCCATCACTGCGGTTCCGTATTGGTCGGGAGTGCCGGCAGCGCCGGGATCAAAACGGCAGCCCCGGAACCGTAGCAACGACATGACGGCGAACACGACGAGAGGCAAAAGCAGGTAATACCAGTGGGTGATTGCCATAGCGACTCTACCTCCTTTGCAAGGTCAATGAGCGGCGGTTGTGGCGGCGTTCTGCATCATCCAAATCAGAAGAAATCCCGTGATCGCCAGTGCGATTAGTAGGGCAGAGATAATCCGATGAACGCTCCAGCCGCCGACGCGGTCCATGTTCTCGCGAGTGGGCTCCAGCAGCCATCGGCCACTGGCGTACATAGCGAGCGCGCCGAGAAATAGAAAGCCGCCGGAAGACTTGCCGAGATGCCGAATGCACACCGCCAAAGTTACGGCGGCAACACCTGCCTCAAATAACGGAAAAGGCAATCGACGGCGCCAGACACCGTTTACGTCCGGCATGCTGAAGGCTATCCAGCTTTGCGAAGGCCGGCCCGCGCAGCAGCCTTGCAGGGCACAGCCCGTCCTGGTGAAAATCATGCCGACCAGGAGGGCAATCGCCACCGCATCCCAAAATTTTCCCAGGGGCAGTCTCATCGCCCAAAGCAAAGGCAGACTGATCAGGCACGAAAGGATGAGCCCTCCGTAGAGCGCGGCGCCTCCTTCACTTGTGCTCCAGATCCGGTCCTTGTGCTGACGAAACGCATGCCAATGCAGTGCTACGAAAAGCAGCCTAGCCCCTGCGAGTGCTGCCGGGAAGATGAAGAGCATCGCCAGAAATACCTTGGGTGTGGGTAGACCGTGGAGTTCCGCCCACTGCGTTCCGGCCAGGATGCCGGCAAGCGCTCCTATGTAGAGCATGCAGACGTAGGAATGTCTGCGCAATCGTTCCGACAGAGGTAACGATCGTCCTATCGCACGCTTCGGATAGGCATTGGCGATTTGCATCGGCGACGTCCTCAACTTTACAAGGACACCAGACACTCGCCTCACCCGGAAGTCTGGTAGTTAACGCTACGCTGGGTGGAGAGTATATCCCGAGATGGCGGATTCTTGGAGGATAAAGTTGAACGAAAAGTCTTGCTTAATTCACTAAGGAAGGATTGCCGTCAGTTCGCCCCCTACTTCGTGACGAAGTTCCGAACTGGAGAGGCATCCTCGAAGCATCCTAGACTGCGAAGTGGCGGAATGGTCTAGCATCCAGGCCTCTTTGACCACAAAATTTATCGTGGTCTAAAATAAAACTCCAAATCAAATTTGCAGGACAAAACAAAATATGGCGCAGCGCACTGCACTGATTACCGGTGGTATGGGTGGACTTGGTGAAACGATCAGCACGAAGATGCACGACGCGGGCTACCGGGTTGTCGTTACTCGTTCTCCAGGAAATGAGACCTCTGAGAACTGGCTCGCTCACATGAGGGCGAGTGGGTATGAGTTTTCAGCATTTCCGGTCGATGTGGCCGATTATGAATCGTGCGAGCGGGGCGTGTCGCAAATTCAACAGGAGATCGGTCCCATCGATATCCTGGTCAACAATGCCGGCATAACAAAAGACCGTACGTTCAGAAAGATGACGAAAGCCGACTGGGATGCGGTTATCCACACCAATCTCGATTCCGTATTCAATATGACCAAGCAAGTCTTCGAGGGCATGATCAGCCGTGGATGGGGCCGCATCGTTAACGTTTCCTCGGTAAATGGTCAGAAGGGCGCGTTCGGCCAAACAAATTACTCGGCGGCTAAGGCGGGGATGCATGGGTTCACCAAGGCATTAGCGCTTGAGGCGGCGAATAAGGGTGTCACGGTCAACACCATCTCGCCCGGCTACATTGGAACCAAGATGGTGACCGCCATCGCGAAAGACATTCTTGACGACAAGATTCTCCCCCAGATCCCTCTCAACCGACTCGGAAGACCAGATGAGGTCGCCGGCTTGATCATTTATCTGTGCTCGGACGAGGCGGCATTTGTCACTGGCGCCAACGTGTCGATTAACGGCGGTCAGCACATGCAGTAAAGGTCGCTCTGCAGTGGAAAATTGCGGATCCTGTGAGGGCTGTCCGTCTGCGATTCATCCCTCACGGTGCGAAGTAACTGGAGATGTCCAGGATCAGTCGTGTGGCACCGTCGGCGAATGCATCGGTCTTGCCGTCGATGTTCGGTACGATCGCCATGTTCGAAGTGATGGCGCCGCCGACTGCATTCAGCGTCGAAGTTGTCCGACAATTTCGGTACCGTCGTAACGACTTCAAGCTGAGCCAAAAGCTCAGCAATCATCAAGAAGTGGCACCACCGTGCGATAGGTGAGTGCCATTATTGTGCCGGGAAGGGGACACTCCTGCCCCATGTCATTCGTAGCTCAACCAATGATATAGTCGCGACACTTTACTGCGCGATTTGCCACTGTGATGCTAGGAACAACAATCTCCCACTATCGGGTGCTTGACAGGCTGGGCTCCGGCGGCATGGGCGTTGTGTACAGGGCCGAAGATACTCGCCTGGGACGCGAGGTGGCGCTCAAGTGTCTGCCCCCTGAGGTTGCCGGCGATCCGCAGATGGTGGAACGCCTAGTGCGCGAGGCGCGATCTGCGTCCTCTCTAAACCATCCGAATATCTGCACGATCCACGAAGTTGATCAAGCCGACGGGCATCACTTCATCACGATGGAACTGCTCGAAGGCCAGACGCTACGGGAGCGGATTGGAGAAGGCCCGATTCCCGCGGAAGAGTTACTCCGTATTGGTGTTCAGGTTGCCGATGCCCTCGACGCGGCGCACAAAAAAGGCATTATTCATCGCGATATCAAGCCGGCAAATGTGTTTCTGACCCGCCGCGGCGAGGCGAAGGTCTTGGATTTCGGTTTGGCAAAGCTGGAAACGCCGAAGCTTGCCGCCACCGCGGCCGGTATCACGGCGGCGCCTAGCGGAAAAGCCGAGCTGTTGACCAGTCCGGGGCAAACTGTCGGGACCATCGCGTACATGTCGCCGGAGCAGGCGCGCGGCCAGAAGTTGGATGTGAGGAGCGACCTGTTCTCGCTGGGCGTGGTGTTGTATGAGGCGGCGGCAGGAGAGTTGCCATTCCCCGGCGGCACCACGGCGCTTATCTTCGATGCGATTCTAAATCGCGAACCTCTTCCGCTTTCTCACTACAACAACAGTCTGCCTGCCGCCTTTGCCAACGTCGTCACCAAGTTGCTGCAGAAAGACTGCAGGCTTCGCTACCAGAGTGCCTCGGATGTTGTGGCGGACCTGCACGATCTGCATCGTGATGGACGTTCCCTCAAGCCGGCCCGCGCAAGTTCCCCAACGGTACGCAAAGTGGGAAAGACCATCGATTCGTTGGCGGTCCTTCCATTTGCCAACGAGACGCGCAACCCGGAACTGGATTACTTGGGGGATGCGATCGCTGAAGGATTGATCGACGAGCTTTCTCATCTTCCGAAGCTTCGTGTTGTGCCACGCAGGAAAGCTTTCAGTCACCGGGACCATGTGGATGACCTGCACCTGGTGGCACGAGAACTTGAGGTTCGCGCTGTTCTGAGCGGCCGCATTACTCTGCGCAGCGACTTGCTATCGATTCGAGCGGAAATGATCGACGTGGCCAAGGACACCCAGTTGTGGGGCTCGGAGTTTAGTTGCGCCCCCAGCGAGATATTGGATGTTCAGCAGGAGATCGGCCGGCGGGTGGCCGAAAGGCTGCGGGCACCGTCATCAGCCGGCAGCAAGAGAGCTACGGCTAAACCTTCACCCGCGCCTGTACGCAATCAGGCGGATGAACTGTTCCTGAGTGGCAACGATCAAGCGATACAGTGGACTCCGGAAGGGCTGCAGCGCGGCATCGAGCTTTACCAGCAGACCATCGACATCGATCCGCGGTACGCAGCGGCTTATGCGTGCATGGCGATTGCGTACACGATGTTGACGGTCGTGGGTCGAGTTGATATAGGACAGGCGTTTGGCGAAACTAAAGCATGTGCCCGCAGAGCGATTGAGTTGGATGAGACGCTGTCGGAAGCGCACGCGGCCCTGAGTCTCGCCGAGGTGTTCTGTGATTTCAACCTCGCCGAAGCTCTTTGGCACGGAGAAAGAGCGCTCGAATTGAATCCCGAGTCCGCCGTTGCGCGCTACGCCTATGCGCAAACGCTGGCCGCCTGCGGTCGGATCGACGAGGCAACGGAACAGGCCAGAGAAGGTTGCGCGATCGATCCACTGATGGCGCCCATCAATTACTGCTATGGACTTCTTCTCTATTACCAACGGCGCTGGGACGAAGCAGACGCCCAGCTGCAACGTACCCTGGAGATCTATCCGGACTTCTTAATGGCGGGGGCAGTGCGCGGAATTGTTCTTGCCCGCTTAGGACTATTTTCCGAGGCCATGGCCCAGTTCCATACTCTGCTGAACAGGGAGCCCGACCCGACCTGGGAGCTGTTATTGGCCTACGTTGAAGCTCTTGCCGGAGAGCGCGAACAGGCCGAGGGCATTCTCGCCCAGGTGGATTGCGCGGCAGTGGCCGGTGGTGCCTATTTCGCCGCTACCATCTGCGGAGCGTTGGGTGATCTCGATAAGGGCTTCGCGGAGCTCGAGCGAGCTCGAGACCTTGGCTTTGCCGTTCTCGCCACGGCTGCGGTGAATCCCGCGCTAGACCCGTTCCGCTCCGACCCGCGCTGGGAGCCATTTCTGCGGAGCATAGAAGAGCTGGCGCATGCCATCCAGGAATTGCAGGGCACTGACTAACAAGGCGAACGCTCCCATCGATAAACATTTGTCGGTAACGATCGGTATTGCAGGAGACACATATGGACGATGACGCTACGTTCAAAAGCGAAATTCGGCGCGGACCACTTCAAACTTCCGGATCTGTCGCCGCACGCGCGGATTCTTCCTCCAGCGTCAAAAGCCCCTTGCATACTTCCGGATCGGTTGCGGCACGCACGGATTCTTCCTCTGGCGTCAAAAGTCCTCTGCATACTTCCGGCTCGGTGGCCGCGCGCACGGATTCTTCGTCCGGCCTCAGAAGCCCCTTGCGCACTTCCGGATCGGCTGCGGCACGCACGGATTCTTCGTCCGCAGTCAGAAGTGGGATTTGGCGGGGATCCATGCAGTCTAGCGGATCGGTTGCAGCCAAGGCGCCACTGGGGAGCGATCGGTCTACGGGGAAAGGCGCGTTCTGGCGCGGACCCCAGCACGCTCCCGAATCCGTTGCGGAAGCGGGAGTGCGCCAAGCCATCCTGGAGGATCTGGCGCTAAAGATCCTTTTTTTGTCCGGTCCTTTGTCGCTACGCGAATTGGTGGAGCACACGCGGCTCTCCTTCTCGGTAGTGAATGAGTTGCTTCGTCGCTTGCGTGCCGGGCAGTTCTGCGAAGTCACGGGCATGACGGGGAATATTCCTCAGATCGCCATCACCTCGCCGGGCAGAGTGCGAGCCATGGAATTACTGTCCCAGAACCAATATGTGGGTCCGGCTCCGGTTTCTTTAGAGAATTACAGACAGCAGGTTCACGAACAAAGCGTTCGCCACGTGGACGTGCATCCGCCCGATGTCGAGCGTGCCTTTGCCCATCTTGTTCTCGACGTAGAGGTTCTGGAAAAGCTGGGGACCGCGCTGAATTCGGGCGCCTCAATTTTCTTGTATGGACCGAGTGGCACGGGAAAAACCACGATAGCGACAGCGCTGGCGCAAGTACTGGCAGTCGATCGGGTGTGGATTCCGTACGCGGTGGAAGTCGACGGTCAAATTATTGACCTCTATGACCCTTTTATTCACTCAAGAATCGATGATCCCGCCGCACAGAGTGGTGACGCGCGTTGGGTACTCTGCCACCGTCCGACGGTTCTGGTCGGCGGTGAGCTTACCATGGAAATGCTGGAGCTGCAGTTTAACGCGTCTACAAAGTTCTATACGGCTCCGGTGCAGATGAAGGCCAACAATGGTGTCCTGATCATCGATGACTTCGGGCGTCAGCGGCTGCGCCCGGAAGAACTGCTCAATCGGTGGGTCGTTCCCCTCGATCGCAGAATTGACTTCCTCAGCTTGGCAGGAGGGAAAAAAGTCGAGATTCCGTTCGAGCCGTGCGTTGTATTTGCGACCAATCTGGATCCGGCCTCTCTGGCCGACGAGGCGTTCTTACGAAGAATTCAGACCAAGATCAAAGTGGGTGCTGTTTCTGAACAGCAATTCCACGCAATCTTCCGTGCGGTTTGCAGCACCTGCAATCTTGAGTGTGAGACCGACATCATCGACGAGTTGATCACGGTCATCCGGAGGGAGCTGAAGGAACCGCTGCGGGCCTGTCATCCCCGCGACCTGGTGAACCAGATCTGCTGGAAGGCGCGCTACAAAGAGGCGGAGCCGTGCGTGGATCGCGACGCGTTGCTGGCCGCGGTTGACGCCTATTTCGTTCGCGATGGCCAGGAACCAGAACAAGCTTAGGGCAGATCGGCAGAGTTTCAAACCATAACCGCTACTCGACAGCGAGACTGCCGGTCACGGTGTATCCAGGTCTCCCAACGTGGATGGCCCGTGCCTCGGATCCACCTATTCGCTCTTAGCTCGCTTAAGTCGTCGCGCAGAGGCTCTTCGTGTACCCCGTGGAGTAGGCGGTCCGGGCAGAATCGCACTTGGGGTCCGAAATGATGTGTAAGCTTTAGAGATACTCTTCGCGAATCAAAAGGGGGATCTCGTGGCTTCCCTCAGCGTTAACCCTCGAGCAATTGGTGCTCGTCGCAACTTCTTCTTCATGGATTCGCCTGCGCGCACCGCCCTTCTGGGCAGTGTACTCGCGGTTGCCACGCTCGCCGTCTATTCGCCCGTACACAGACACTCGTTCGTTCCCGACGACGACTATTTCTACGTTGTTGATAATGCGCATGTCCATAACGGCTTGGACTGGAAAACGGTGAGATGGGCGTTTACCGCGTTGGACATGGTCAATTGGATTCCTTTGACCTGGTTGTCCCACGCAGTGGATTATCGACTCTTTGGTCTCAATCCGGCGGGACACCACGACATAAACGCGATGCTTCATGCGTTGAACGCAGTACTATTGTTCTGCGTGTTGAAGCGGGCGACCGGCTTTGCTGGCCGCAGTTTCATGGTAGCCGCGCTATTTGCACTTCATCCCATCAACGTAGAAGCGGTGTGCTGGGTGGCCGAGCGCAAGACCATGCTCAGTATGGTCTTTTTTGTTTTGACGCTGGGAGCCTATCGCTGGTACGCGCACAATCCCCAGATTTGCCGCTACTTGCTCGTCGCCATACTTTATGCATCAGCCATAATGGCCAAGTCTCAGGTGATTATGCTGCCATTGGTGCTTCTGCTCTGGGATTATTGGCCTCTGCAACGGATGTTTGCTACCAGCCAAGGGTTCGTTGGTGGAACAAAGTCGGTCGCGCCGCTGCCGAGCAGAAGTTTCTCCTGGTTAGTCAAAGAGAAGGTTCCGCTGCTCGTCCTAGCAGCCACGGATGCAGCCGTTACGATAAAAATACAACACGCGGCTCGCATACGATATTGGCGCTACCCGTTTTCGGTCGGTCTCGAAAACGCGGTCGTCGCATATGTCCGATATATCGGAAAGGCGTTGTGGCCGGCTTGGTTGGCCCCGTACTATCCTCATCCAGGTAATTCTCTAAAGATGTGGCAAGTACTAGGAGCCAGCGCCCTTCTGTTAGCGATCACTGGTCTGACACTCGCTGCCCGGCGCGTCCGATACTTGGCCGTGGGATGGCTTTGGTTTCTAGTCAGCTTGATACCAATGATTGGCATTGTGCAATTTGGCAACCAAGCCATGGCTGACCGATACGCGTATGAGCCTTTTTGCGGTCTGTTCATCATGGTTTGCTGGAGCGTGACAGAGTGGGCGGAACGGCGGCATCTTGCTTCCGCCGTCCTGCCTGGTCTCAGTGTCGCGGTTCTGGTGACGCTAACGACGTTGACTTATCGTCAGGTCAACTACTGGGGCGACGACCTAGCTTTGTGGTCTCATGCTTTGCAGGTTACGAGTGATAACGCATTTGCCGAAGATAGAGTGGGAAGAGATCTGAAGGATAGGGGAAAAGATGCGGAAGCTGTGCAACATTTCTTGAGAACTTTGGCAATTAACCCCGCCAATCCGGACGCTGATCTGCAGGTTGCTTTCTATGAGCATCAGCACGGTAACTTACTGGTGGCTATCGAACATTACAAAAGGGTAGTAAATGCGGCTGGCAGTGGAACCGAATTAAGGCACCGGGCGTTGATTAATATGGGTCATGCCTACGCTGACTTGGGCGATACTGAGAACGCGCGCCAATGCTTCAAGGCAGCGAACAAGTTGTCTGGATCAGTAACCCATCTCGACTCGTCTCTATATGCGCAATAGGGCCTTTAGATTTGCGGCTGGCGGATCGGCCAGGATGACACAGCAGCTTGGGTTCTTGGGGTTACTTCAAGACAAGACGATTAGGATGGCAACCCCGATTGCTATTCAGCACCAGCATCCACTTTCCGTAGGCTGTTGCATCATAGTCCGACATCATCCGGAGTCAGCAATTGCGGCTTTTCTGTGGATTCACGGTGGGTTGATCCATGGACTAGGCGGTCCTCATAGGGGGTTCGTAACGGCCGAAACGGCATCGTCACGCCAGCACAACCCCCAAGGAAATCCGCGCTTACGGCGTTGTCCAATGAGTTCAGGGCTGGGCTGGAGTGTGCTTGGGAAGGTGTGGAGTGAATTTCCGGACCACAAACTCCTGGAAGACGCCGGCAATACCATTTTCGGCGATGCTGAGTAGCGAGTTCTGCACCAGCAATTCCGCGCCGCGATCGGCTGCCGGATAATAAAGATAGGAGATACCGCCGCTGGCAAAGCTGCCGAGAATCGACGAATAGTTCGGCTGCCAACGCTTATTGTCGCCCTTGCAAATCACAGCAGTGGCAAGCGCGTACAGCGTCCGCGATCGAATACTACCGGTACCTTTGTAGAAATAACGTGGATCTTGTTTCAGAAGAGTGGGCAGGACGGCGCCCCCGACGAATGTACCTGCAAAAGCGTCAGCGTAGCCTGCGCCGTAGCGTTTCGCGTAACCTTGTGCGCCTTGACCGTATCCCCCGAAATCATCCGACGCCTGCTCAATTCCGGCAAGGACGCCAACGCTAAGGAAGGTGATTGGATCGATCATTGTCTTCCAGGCCAGTTCGAACTTTTGCTTCGGCGCGAGAGGAGCTGCATCATGCACGTAGCTGACATAGAAATTTGGAATGAATCCGATCACGCGTTGCTTCTCTTGTTCTTTAATCTGCATCTCCGCCACTTCAGCCTGCGGAAGTCCTACCTGGACGTTCGTAACGGCTGTGGCTAGAGTCAGCATGATTGGCGGGGCAATGTAAGCCTCTCCCGCATGTAGAACTCCGGATATCGAATGGGGCGCGAAGCCTGCCGAATTAATGGTCAGCTGGAAGGGTCCGGGAGGGAGATTGGCAAAGGAGAATTGCCCATTTTCGCCTGACACCGCCTCTTGCTGGGGGGATTGGTCTTCGCGGGTCAGCCGCAGATGGGCTCCCCTGTTGACGGCTCCCGTTTGATCGATAATCGTACCGCTAATGCTTGCGGACAGTTGCCGATCGCCCGTCGCGCCGCCTGAAGCGGGCTGTCCGATTGCGTCCGGCGTACTGCCAGCTTGCTGGACGGCGGTGGTCTGCTGCGACTGAGCCAGAGCAGGCGGTGGGAAGGTGCAGGGCAACACCCACAGGATTAGCCAGAGTAATCCTCCCGCTCTTTGCACCCAGCCCTGGAAGTAAGGTCGCGACATTTCTTTGCCAGAATGGCGTTTCGCCAAATACACAGTTGTTACGATATCACCGACTCCCGAGGAAGTGTGGTGATAGCAAATTCCGGTAGTGTCCCCGGGGTGTTGCTGGGTGGCCGATGAAGGACAACTCTTGGCTTAACTAAGATTCCGCTTCCATCGTTTGTTGTAACTTTTGGAAATAGAGGCTGAGGTCTGCAGGACGCGGCCTGAATGACGGACGTTCGGACAGCATTTTATCCAACATGCAAAGTAAGCCTGTGTTCGATCCAAGCCTGCAGTTGGTGGCCCGGAATCCTTCTTCTAAGCCGCTCTGGTGATTGGCTGTAGGATGCCGCCCAAGTAGGCATTCCAGCATTACTACGCCAAGCGAAAAAATGTCTGAAGCGCAGGACACCTGTTCGCCTCTGGCCTGCTCCGGCGAAAAGTAACCCGACGTTCCAAAAGGCCTGCGTGCGGCAAGAGTATTGTCTTCTGACTGCCTGGCGGCGCCCAAGTCGATGAGAACCGCGCCGGAGGAATCTCTAAGCATGATGTTCGAGGGCTTTATGTCGCCATGAACAATGCGTCGCGACCAAATTGCCGCAATTGCAGCCGAAACATCGCGCCCTATCGGCAGGACTTCTGCATCCAGCAGCCTTCCTCCGATGCGCAGCCGATTGCTCAGCGATTGTCCTTCTATGAATTCCCACGCGACGTATCGGGTTTGTGTACCATCCACGTCGCAATGGCCATGTTCAATCAACCGAGCCAAACTTGGTTCTGCGATGTTTTCGATCGCGGTGATCTCGCGCTGTACGCGAATCTCCTGATGGGGATGGAGGTTCAATTTCAGAGCGACAACGTCATTCGTCGCCGTGCCGTCTGGCCGACAATTTCTGGTTGCCTTAAAAACTACTCCCTGGCCCCCAACGGCAATTTTGGGGCCGACCAGGTAACGACCACCCAGAGCAGCTTCTATCTCTGCGGGCACAAACGAATGGTCAGCCATACTATCTCTGACGTAAGCGACAGGTCTGCTTACGTTTCGTTTCCTTTCCCCAGGCTGCCAGAGATAGTTGTTCATCGGATTCTCTTCGGTCCTTTTGCCGTTGGCATACACGTTCAGAGTATTTCCCGAGTAGTGTTTCTGTACAGACCACGCCAGAGACCTTTCACGTAGCACATAGCAAGTGGGTCAGGGTAGCGTCTCAGTTTGAGACACTACCCTGGGGTTAGCACCTAGTTGATAGCCGGCTTTTTCGCCAAGGCAAGGTCGTAGCGATCAAGGTTCATCACCTTGTTCCATGCCGCCACGAAGTCCTTTACGAATGCCTCCTTCGAGTCGTCACAAGCATAGACTTCAGCAAGCGCGCGAAGCTGGGAGTGCGAGCCGAAGATAAGATCGACACGAGTGCCGGTCCACTTTACTTTGCCCGTCTTGCGATCACGCCCCTCATACACGCCTTCGGAGGCAGAGGGCTGCCACTCCGTATTCATGTCGAGCAGGTTGACGAAGAAATCATTCGTCAGCGTCTCAGGCCGGTTGGTGAAAACGCCATGTTTGGTGCCGCCGAAGTTAGCATTGAGGGCGCGCATGCCAGCCGATGAGGACCGCCATCTCAGGAGCAGTCAGGTTCAGCAACTGCGCCCGATCCACCAGCATCTCCTCCGGCGATCGTTCCGTTCTGCTTCCCGACGTAGTTGCGGAACCCGTCTGCCTTCGGCTCCATTACGACGAACGAGTGCACATCGGTCTGCTCCTGCGAAGCATCCGTGCGTCCCGGCGAGAAGGGAACCTTTACGTTGTGCCCAGCCTTTTTCGCAGCTTCTTCAACGGCCGCGCAACCGCCCAGAACGATCAGGTCAGCCAGCGAGACCTTCTTTCCGCCGGACTGCGATTTATTGAAGTCCGTCTGGATCACCTCCAGCTTCTGAAGGACCTTTGCCTAGCGCAGCCGGCTGGTTAACTTCCCAATCCTTCTGCGGCGCCAGGCGAATGCGCGCCCCGTTTGCGCCACCACGCTTGTCGGAGCCGCGGAAGCGTTGCCGCCGACGCCCAGGCAGTTGTCACCAGCTCGGAGATCGACAGTCCGGACGCGAGGATCTTAGCCTTCAGAGCAGCGATATCCTTGTCGCCGATGAGTTCATGATCGACGGCGGGAACAGGGTCTTGCCAGATCTGGTGCTCCTTGGGAACCAGCGGGCCAAGATATCGCGGGATCGGTCCCATGTCGCGGTGTGTCAGCTTGAACCACGCCTTGGCAAAGGCGTCTGCGAATTCCTGCGGATGCTCGTAGAAGCGCCGCGAAATTGGTCCGTAAATAGGGTCGAACCGCAAGGCGAGGTCGGTAGTCAGCATGGATGGCGCGTGGCGCTTGGAGCCGTTGTGTGCATCCGGCACCGTGCCGGCGCCGGCGCCATTCTTCGGTGTCCACTGATGCGCACCAGCCGGGCTCTTGGTCAGTTCCCATTCGTAGCTGAACAGGTTAGTGAAGAAGTTGTTGCTCCACTTCGTCGGCGTCGTGGTCCAAATGACTTCCAGGCCGCTGCCGATGGCGTCCCCGCCTTTGCCCGTGCCGAATTTGCTCTTCCAGCCCAGGCCTTGCTGCTCGATGCTCGGCGGCTTCCGGCTCTGCGCCCACCAGCTTCGCATCGCCAGCGCCGTGGGTTTTGCCGAACGAGTGACCGCCGGCAATGAGCGCCACCGTCTCTTCGTCATTCATCGCCATGCGGGCAAAGGTCTCTCGGATGTCCTTCGCAGCGGCAAGAGGATCCGGATTTCCATTGGGACCTTCCGGGTTCACGTAAATCAGGCCCATCTGGACCGCGGCAAGCGGATTCGCGAGATCACGATCGCCGCTGTAGCGCTCGTCCGCCAGCCACTTGCCCTCGGAGCCCCAATAAATGTCGTCCCCGGGCTCCCAGACGTCCTCGCGTCCGCCGCCGAAACCGAAGGTCTTGAATCCCATCGACTCCAAGGCCACGTTGCCGGTGAGAATCATGAGGTCGGCCCAGGAGATTTTCTTCCCGTACTTCTGCTTGATCGGCCAAAGCAGCCGGCGCGCCTTGTCGAGGTTCACATTGTCGGGCCAACTGTTGAGGGGCGCGAAACGCTGCTCGCCGGAGCCTGCTCCGCCGCGACCGTCGCCGATGCGGTAGGTGCCCGCGCTATGCCACGCCATGCGAATGAAAAGCGGTCCATAATGACCGAAGTCGGCCGGCCACCACTCCTGTGAATCCGTCATCAAGGCACGGAGGTCTTTGATCACGGCATTCAGGTCGAGGCTCTTGAATTCTTCCGCGTAATTGAATTCCTTGCCCATGGGGTCGGACTTGGGGGAGTGCTGGTGCAGGATGTTCACGTTTAGCTGATTCGGCCACCAGTCGGCATTCGTCTGCAGTTTGTGAGCACCGTGCGCGACCGGGCACTTGGATTCGGTTGACGAGTTTTGTTCCTGAGTATGGGGGCAGTCGCCCCCGCTGCTGCGGCGAGTTCTTTATCCATAATGTTCTCTTCCCTCAAATCAGTTAAGAAAAGTAACGAATTACAAACCCCTCACGGGTTCGCACAACTGCCGGCGGCCCGCTATTTATCCAGTTTCCACCCGCTTACGGCGTTGAACCGGAAGCGTGCCGCGGCGCGCACTTCGTACAGAGCCCCCGGAAAATCAGCTCGCATTCCCGAAGAACCCGCTTACCCAGCGAGCGCGAGGCAGGCCTGGGCACCTTGTACCACTCAATGTCTTCGACATTGCCGCAGCGATCGCAGATGAAGTGGTGATGCCGCACGTCTTTCGCATCGAATCGCGCGGCGCGGCCTTCGACGGCCACTTCACGCACCAATCCCGCCTGCACCAAGTCTCGCAGATTGTTATAAGTTGTGGCCCTGGAGGATCGTGGATCCATGCGATTCACGGCTTCGAAGATTTCCGCAGCCGTGGGATGCCGCTTGCATTCCATCAAGAATGCCATCACGGCATATCGTTGCGGAGTGCACCGCAACCCGCTGCCTTCCAGAGTCTGTTTTACCGCTTCGGCGTGCATTGAGATATTTAGATTAAATCTAATCTGATATTTTGTCGAGACTTAAGCTGGCGGTTGCTGCGAGCAGAGGCCTCGCGTTGTGACCCCGAAAATGAAGGGAGTTGCCACCGACTTGCAGTGGCGGTGCGGTTAGTAGTCTTGCGGCAGGGTTGCCAGTTCTTCCATGGTGAATACCGGCCCTTCTTTGCAGACATAGACCGGGCCGCAGTTGCAGCGGCCGCACTTGCCGACGCCACACTTCATGCGATTTTCCAGACTGGTGTAAACCGAGGCGCGAGGCAGGCCCATGCGGTCGAGCACAGGCATGGTGTTCTTGATCATGATGGGCGGCCCGATGACCAGGGCAACGGAATTTTCCGCCGGCACTTGCGCCCGCTCAAAGACGGTGGGCACGAAACCGATTTCGCCAGTCCAGTCGGGAGTCTCGCCGCCGGGATCGACGCAGCGGATGACGCAAACGCGGTCGCGCTTCGACCACTCGTCCAACTCGTCAACGTAGACCAGGTCGGCGACGGTGCGCGCGCCGTATACGATAGTGATGTCGCCGTAGTCAGCGCGATTCTCCAGGGCGTACCAGATGGCGCAGCGGATAGGCGGCATGGCGATTCCGCCGCCCAGGAAGATGAGGTTCTTGCCCTTCCAGGCCTCGACGGGATATCCGTTTCCGTAGGGACCGCGGAAGCCGATGGTGTCGCCTTCTTCAACTTCCCAAAGAGCTTCGGTGACTCGGCCGGTCTTGCGGAAGCAGAACTCCAGACCGTCGCTCCAGGTGGAACTGGAGCAGATGTTGAACACCGACTCGCCATAGCCGAAGGCAGAGAAGATGCCGAACTGTCCCACGCGGAATTGGAAATGCTGCGCGCAATCGGCGTCGCGGAAGCGCACTTTCACCGACTTCACGTCGGCGGTGTGGCGCTGTACGGCGGCCACTTCCATCAGATCAGGCTGGTAGATGTTCTTCATGTTCAATCGCAATCAATAGAGGTAAGACGCCCAGACCGGCGGGGCAATTCCGGGTGCAATTACCGCAGCCGGTGCAAAGGATTTCCCCGAACTTGTCGGGATAAATCGAGAACTTGTGCAAGATGCGCTGGCGCTGGCGCGAACCCTGGTCAGGACGAGGATTGTGCCCGCTGGCGTGCAGCGTAAACAGGCTGAACTGGCACGAATCCCAGTTGCGAACGCGCTCGCTGTGCTCGTCGACAATGTCGAAGCAATGGCAGGTGGGACAGGTATGAGCACAGGCGCCGCATCCCACGCAGGCCAGAGCATGTTCGGCCCAGAGCGGATGCTCGAAGTTGGCTGCGGAAAACTTTCGCACGGCCTCGGCGGAGAATTGCGGCTCGGGACCGGCGGCTGCCATGGCCGCTACATTGTTCGTTGTGGTCTTGCCCGCGAATAGCGCTCGACCCTTGTCGGTACAGGCAGCGGACTTCGAAGGTATCGCTGGTCAGCGGAACCAGCAGGACGTCTGCGCCTCGATCGGACGCCGGGCCAAGTCCTACCGAAGTGCAAAAACAATTCGCGTCGTGAGTGGAACAGGCTAGCGCGACGATCGTTGTGTTGCTGCGACGGCGGTTGTACAAGTCGTCAGCGCAATCCCAGTTGAAGATGTGATCGAGAATAGGAAACGCCGCGGCGTCGCACGGACGAACCGCCAGTAATACCTGGGGAGCGTCAGTCCCGGCCTCTTCCACCAGTTTCACATCGTGACCCTCGACGCGATAGGAATAAAGCGTTTCCGTCTTAGGGAAGAGGAATTCCTTCGCCGAGTTCGCGGGATGGATGAAGCCGTCGAGGAGCAAGTCGGCGGGATTCTTGAGCGGCAGGTACAGGACGCGACCGCCTGCGCGCTGCGGACCGGCTACGCGAATTCCTTGTCCAATCCATTCCGCGGCGAGCTGGCGCAATTTTTCGGAAGAGATGATTTCGCTCACCGGATGAACTCCTCATGGTCGGCTGGAGCCCAGGAGCCGATGGGCGATTCAGCCTTGGGATCGCCAACAACGTTGAAGCCAAACTGCTGGTCGACGGCACGATGGACAGCCATATTCAACAGCCGCAGATCGATGCCGACGGGACAAGCATGATTGCAAGCGCCGCAGCCTACGCAACGGCCCGCCAGGTGGAAGGCGCGCGTAACGTGCCAGGCGAAGTTGCCTATCGGCGCGGGCGAGGTATCGATGATCACCGGGCCGATTCTTGTCCGCCACACAACGCTCGCAGTAGCACATGGGGCAGACCTGCCGGCAGGCGTAGCAGCGGGTGCAGCGGGCGAACTCGGCTGCCCACCACGCCATCCGCTCGTCGGGAGGCAGCGCCAGCAACGCGTCGAGATCGGCGAAGCTTCCTTGGCCAGGCTCGCCGATGGGGATGGTCTTTACCGCGCCGCTTTCGATCTGCGATTCCCGTTCCAGCACGACCAGAGCGCCCGCATCCATCGGCTTCGTCAAAATGGCGGCGCGTCCCATAGCGCGGACTTCTTTTTTCGCCAGATAGGTTGCGAGATTGAGCCGGGTATCTTCGCAGGTGATGCGATTTACGTCTTCCGGGCGTCTGATGAATACCGGGCCGGATGAGCCGTAGCCGATGACGACGTCGACTTCTTTCGCTTCGAGCAGTTCGCGCGCGCACTGCCGGGCGGGTTCCGGATCGAAGTGGCGGTTTTGAGGTTCACGCCCCGGGCCAGAGGACGCTGCGGGCGGCACGGGATATTGGTAGGGACCCAGCTGCCGGGTCTCCTCGACGACTTGCTTAACCGTCTGCTGAAACTTGCGCGACTCGGCGGCCGAGATCCAGGCAAAGTGCAGACGCCGCATGTCGAAGCCCAGGACTTCCAGCAGGGGCCGGAACAGCATCCAGCGACGGCGGGCGTGATAGTTGCCGGTGTTGTAGTGGCAGTCGCCGGGATGACATCCCGAGACCAGTATCGCGTCGGCGCCGATTTCGAAAGCTTTGATCAGCAAGTTGAAATCGATGCGTCCCGAGCAAGGCAGCCGCACGATCCGCACGTTGGCGGGATATTCCAGGCGGGTGGTGCCGGCCAAGTCCGCACCCAGGTAGGTACACCAGTTGCAGACGAAGGCGACAATCCGCGGTTCGAAGACCTCGCTCATGCCAGCGCCTCCACCATCGAGTAGATTTCCTGTTCAGTGAAGCCCGCCAGGTCCATGCTCTTTGACGGACACACCGCAACACAGGTTCCGCAGCCCATACACAGCCCTTGATTGACCCGGGCGGTGCGTTTGATGAGATCGCCGTTGCGCGCGCGAATCTCGGCGCGTTCGATGGCGTGGTACGGACAAGCTCCCATGCAGCGGAAGCAGGCCGCGCACATGCGCTCGTTCACACCGGCGATTTCGGGCTCGCGAGTCAGCGCTTCGTTGGCGAAGGTCAACTGAACTTTGGAAGCCGCGGCCGAGGCCTGGGCCACCGACTCAGGAATGTCTTTGGGACTATGACAGGCGCCGGCGATGAAGACTCCGCCGGTATTGGTTTCGACCGGCCGAAGCTTGGGGTGGGATTCCATCAGGAATCCGAACTCGTCGTAGCCAACATTGAGCTTGCGCGCCAGGTCTTGTACGCCGTCGGCCGGGCGCATCGCCGAGGCCAGTACCACCAGATCGGCTTCGACGGTTACCGGCATTCCGGAAAGCGTGTCGGCGCCGCGCACAATCAGCTTGCCGTTCTCTTCGGTGATCTTCGATACCCGGCTGCGGTAGTAACGCGCACCATCCTGCTCGATGGCGCGGCGCACAAACTCGTCATAGCCCTTGCCGCCGGAGCGGATGTCCATGTAGAAGACGTGGGCCTGCCCCTCATGCACTTTGTGCTTGTAGAGCATGGCGTGCTTGGCGGTGTACATGCAGCAGATCTTGGAGCAGTAGGAAAGTCCCTTGGCGTTGTCGCGCGAGCCTACGCAGGCGATGAAGACCACGTTCTTGGGCACGGCTCCGTCGGACGGCCGCCGCACTTCGCCGCCGGTGGGACCGGAGGCGGAGAGCAGGCGCTCAAACTGCAACGAGTCGATGACGTCTTTGTACTTGCCGTAACCGTACTCGCCATAGCCGTGCAGCTTGTCGGAAGGCTGCTCCTTGCCGATGCTGTAAAGCTTGTAGCCGGTCGCCACGACTACAGCGCCAACCTTCTCTTCGATCAGCCGATCTTCGTCTTTGAAGCTGATGGCGCCGGTGGGGCACTTCTTCTCGCAGAGACCGCAGCCGTTGCGAACCAGCTTGGCGCAGACTTTGTTGTCGATCACCGGACGCGCCGGGACAGCCTGCGGGAACGGAACGTAGATGGCGCGGCGGTTGCCCATGCCGTATTCGAATTCGCTGGGGATCTTCTTCAGCGGGCAGACATTCCAGCACTCGCCGCAACCGGTGCACTTGGCGATGTCGACGTAGCGCGCCTTGTTGCGAATAGTGATGGTGAAGTTGCCGATGAATCCGTCGACCGCTTCCACTTCTGAGTAGGTGTAGAGCTTGATGCGCGGATGCTGCCCGACTTCCACCATGCGCGGCGTGAGGATGCACTGCGAGCAGTCAAGAGTGGGAAACGTTTCGGACAGGCCGGCCATCTTGCCGCCGATGGAAGGCTCGCGCTCGACCAGCACAACTTCGTAACCACCGTCGGCGATGTCCAGCGCAGCCTGAATTCCGGCCACGCCTGCCCCAATCACCAGAGCCCGCCGGGTGACCGGAACCTTGATGGGAGACAGCGGGTTGTTGTGCCGCACCTTCTCCACCGACATGCGCACCAACTCGGCGGCTTTCAGCGTGGCCTGTGCGCGATCGGGATGCACCCAGGAGCAGTGCTCACGAATGTTGGCCATCTCGACTAAATAAGGATTGATGCCGGCACGTTCGGCGGCCTTGCGAAAAGTCTTCAGGTGCATGTGCGGCGAACACGAGGCCACCACGACGCGATCGAGCCGTTCGCTGGCAATCTTTTCGCGCAGCAGCGACTGGCCGGGATCGGAGCACATGTACTTGTAGTCCAGCGCCACGCGCACGCCGGGGATCTGGGCAGAGAGTTCCGCCACCTTGGCCACATCGACCGTGCGGGCGATATTCTCGCCGCACCAGCAGAGGAACACGCCTATGCGGGCCATTTCGCCTCCGTGAAATGACGGTGGATGCCGAGTTTATCGGGAGCCAGACCCAGCGCCAGTCCGGCCAGGTCGGAAAGATAGTAGACAGGCATGGCTGCGGTTCCGTAACGCCGGAAGACTGCGGATTGCTTCATGTCGAGATTGACATGGCACATGGGACAAGCCACCACCAGGCAATTGGCGCCGTGAGCGTGGGCGTTTTCCAGGATGCGATGGCAAAGCTCCAGCACGGTGTCTTCATCCGCCATGGTCAGGCCTGCGCCGCAGCATTCGGTTTTGAAGTTCCAGTCGACCGTCTTGACGCCCAGCGCCTTCAGCACGGCTTCCATGGAATGCGGCTGTTCGGGATCATCGAAGGTGACGACCTTGGGAGGCCGGGTCAGCAGGCATCCGTAGTAACAGGCGGCCTGCAGATGATCCTGCTTGTTGGTGACCGCGGCGGCCAGAGTATCGAGGCCCACCTTCTGAAAAATCTCGATCAGGTTAAGAACGCGGGTGCGGCCTTCGAGCGGCAGTTCCACGATGGCGCTGAGTTCGGCGCGAGTGTCGGCGTCTTTGATATCGGCCGTAACTTTCAGCAACTGCATGGAACAAAGCGGACACGGCGCCAACAACTCGTCCAGGGATTGCTGCTCGGCCAGCGCCAGATTGCGGGCCGGCAACGCTTGCGACAGTTTGTGATTAAGCGAGTGGGCGGCGGTTGCGCCGCAGCACATCCAGTCCTTGATCTCGGTTAGGTCGACATCCAGGCGCGTCAGGCAGGCTCGCAACGATTGCTCGTAGTCGTTGGAAGAGCCATGCAGCGCGCAGCCGGGGTAGTAGCCAATCTTCATGCCGCGCCCCCATTGCCCTTGTCTTTACATTTGTCGAAGATGCGAGCTACCACGGCGCGATCCTGGACGCGTTCGCCTTTGAGGTGGAGTTTGCCCCGTTTACGCAATTGCGGCGCCAGAGATGCGTCCTGAAACAGTGGCTCGATGGCGTGGTCGTGACGGAAGGCACGAAGCTTGAACGAGGCAGTCAGCTCAAGTTCATTCAACCGTCCATTGCGCCGGATGTTGTCCAGGAAAGCTTGCTGGAAAGCCACGACGCGCCGTTTGGAGGGCGCTACGGTGCCACTGCTGTGAAGGAGATCTGGCGAAGCGCGTCCATAATGGACGCGCAGTCGACGCTTTGTGGACATCGCGCCGAACAGGTCTGGCAGGCGACACAATCCCAAATAGCCTGTGCCTCCAGTGCCCGGGCTTCCTCGCCAATTTGCAGCCAGCGTATGAGACGCGTCGGAGGCGCATCCATGCGTTCGCTTCGCGGGCATCCTGCCGTGCATTTTCCGCACTGATAGCACGATGCCAGCTGGCTCCCAACTTCAGTTTGTATCAAGGAACGGACGGAATCGGTCGATAGTGCAGCGGTGCCCAAACTGAGATCTCCTCAAATCCGAGAAACTCTCACATTGAGCATATGATATCCCCAGATTCGGAAGATGCCGATACCCTGTTATCACACACTCGTGTGATATGCGGCGCAGCCTGCCGGGCGCAATTTGATGGAAGTCAGGTGACCACAGACGGGCGCGAACAAACACCACCACTCTCAGGAATGGAACTGGTTTCGGCGCCGGTAAGTCAGTACGGTGATTCCGATCGACATCAGCATGGGAGGGATCATCAAAATCAGAATGCCACTGCGCAGCGCCTGAAGAAAGCGCGCAGTTGAGGCAGCAGCCTGGGTGTAGCAGAGAGAACAGCTTTGCGCGAGAAGCGTATGCGGGCCGAATAGGAAGGCCAGTCCCGCGATGACTAGAAGGCAGTATCGCAGACGCGCCGGAATGGAATATTTTCCCCTCATTGCGAAGGCCCACTCTGATAGCTGGGTGAACGATAGCTGGGCGGAGCATCTCGCTCCATGCGGAAACTGTCGGTCCAACTGTATTGCATTGCCGCCAGGACAAACAGTGTAACGACTGCCACCCAGGTGACGAAGGTCCGGTTCTCCGACCCCAGATGCATGAAGAATACCACCGCCAGACCAGCTTCAACGATTGCCACCGCCAACATGCGGAAAAGCGTCGCGGTCACATCGGCATGTTGATAGGCAATGACGAACTGAAGACCGGCAAGGATCAATATGCAGGCATAAACCAGCAGATATTTTCCGAGACTAGCGGCATACGGCGCCGCTCCATCATCCTGTTGCTTTGCCAGAGACACTTTGCCCCTCCGTTCCGCGCCCGGCTACTTGGAAATATTCAGCAGATAAACCAATGGCACGACGAACATCCAGACCAGGTCTACGAAGTGCCAGTAGAGTCCGGTGATTTCCATATCGTCGGCATCAGCCTTGCCGTTCTTACAGCGCAGCCCGACAACGATTAGAACGACGATTCCAATGGTGACGTGGGTCAGATGCAATCCGGTAATGCTGAAGAATGAGGCGCCAAACAGCCCACTGCCCCATGGGTTGTGAAACAACGTCACTCCTTCATCGATCAAGCCCATCCACTCGCGAATGTGCAAAATCGCGAAAATGGCTCCTCCAGCGGCCGTGAACATGGTCCAGCGAAACGCCGCATCCCGATCGCCCATCTTGGCGGCCCGAACTCCCAGGAACATGGTCAAGCTGCTGCTGATGAGGATGACGGTCATCACCATGGCATTGACGACGGTGGGGAAAAACTTGAACGGCGTAGGCCAGTTAAGGGAACCGTTGCGCAAGAAACCGTAGGCCACCAGACACGCGGCGAAGGTCGCAGCGTCGGCGATAAGGAAGAGCCACATCGCCAGCTTCTTGGTCGGAATCGCGAAGGGCGAGGACCTCTCATGCACAGCGGGATGTGTTCCCATCGTCAAGTCCGATTGGCTCACAGCGTCTCCTCCCAGTGCCTTGTCAAATTCGTGTCCACAGCAACAGCAGAAGGTAGATCCATAGCACATCCATGAAGTGCCAGTAGTACGAAACCGTGCTGAGCGTGCTCAGGTGCAGAGTTGGGAACGGTCTGCTGAAACGCCAGATCACCAAAATCAGTCCGGCAAGTCCCCCGAGCACGTGAAGAGCATGGATGGCGGTGAACAGATAAAAAAACGAGCTGCTGGGATTGGTCGCCAGGTACAGTCCTTCCGACTTCAGCTTGAGCCACGCCAGATACTGGCCGGCGACGAACAAAAGACCGAGTCCCAGGGTGACGTACAGCCAGAGTAGCGGAATCCCACGGCGCGACTGCAATCCGCGCTCGAACATCCGAACCCGTGCGCGAGCAAACTCCAGCGTGACGCTGCTAGCCAGCAATATCGCGGTATTGAGATAGAGCACCGACGGCAAGACAAAATGCCGCCAGTCCATGGAGGAACCTTGCCGAACCACCATGGCGCTGGTGAACGCGGCGAAGGTCATGGTAATCGCCGCCATTCCAACCCATACGCCGGTTCGGGAGGCGGGCGAGCTGTCATCAACGGCCCGCAGGCTTCCGCTTACGGGTACAAAATTTCCGTTTCCACCTGACTTACCTACGGACCCGTTCCGACCCATCTTCGGTGGTTCGTGAATTGTGGTTGCCATGATGAACTACACCCTTTTGCCTCTTACCCAAAGACCTCTGTAAACCTATTTCTCGTCGTGAATCGAGTTGATCGATTCCGGCGAATCCTGCATGACGTAGTCGTTAGTCGCACCCTCGATGCCGTATTGGTACGGGTCATGATAGACGACCGGTATTTTGCCGCCGAAATTGTCGAACGGCGGCGGCGAGGGAATGGACCACTCCAACGATGTGCCTTCCCACGGATTCGCTGGGGCCGGCTTGCCGCGGAAGCGGCTGTAAATCAGGTTGAACAGAAATAGAATCTGCGCTGCTCCAGTGATGAGAGCGGCGATGGTGATGAACTTGTGTACCGGCATCAGCGGCGCCATAAAGTCATCGACAAACGCCTGATAGCGACGGATGTTTCCGGCCATTCCCAGATAGTGAAACGGCATGAAGATGCAATACGCGCCGACAAAGGTGAACCAGAAGTGAATTCGTCCCCAAGTCTCGTTCATCATCCTTCCGGTTACCTTGGGAAACCAGAAGTAGGTTCCGGCGAAGATTCCGAACAGTGCAGCAACGGCCATCACCAGATGGAAGTGGCCAACCACAAAGTAGGTTGCATGCAGCATGATGTCGAGCGACGGCTGCGCTAAGAAGAAACCGCTCACTCCGCCGCTGACGAACATCGAGATGAAGCCCAACGCAAACAGGGAAGCCGAATTAATTCGAAGCTTCGAACCGTAGAGGCTGCCAATCCAGATCAGGACGATGATGGTTGCCGGGATGGTGATCGCCAGCGTAGGGAAGGAAAACGCGATCGAGGAATAAGGATTCATCCCGCTGACGAACATGTGATGTCCGTAAACCATGTAGCTGAGAAACGCCAGCGCCAGCATCGAGTAGATGATGACCCGGTGGCTCAGCAGAGGCCGGCGCATGTTGGTGATCAAGACATGAGACACCACACCCATTCCAGGAACGATCGCGATATAAACCTCGGGATGTCCAAAGAACCAGAAGAGGTGCTGCCAGAGCAGAGTCGACCCGCCGGAGTGTGGCTGCAACTGGTCATTGACGACCAGGTTTGAGGGGATGAAGAAGCTTGTTCCGGCTACATGATCGAGGATGAGCAGGATGCAAGCCGGCATGAGCACTGCAAATGCCGTCAGGCCGATGCAGGAAGTGATGAACCATGCCCAGGCGCTCAGCGGCAGACGCATCAGGCTCATGCCCCGACAACGCATATCGAGAGTGGTGGAGATGAAATTCAACGACCCAAGCAACTGGCCTACGCAGAAGATGGCGATGGAAACAGCCCAGAGAACTTGTCCGGTGCCTTCGCCTGGCCCGGCAACCTGTCCGAGGGCGCTCAGTGGTGCGTAGGCCGTCCATCCCGCCAGAGGCGGTCCTTGTGGAACAAAGAAGGCAGACACGGCGACTAAGAAAGAGACGAACGTGACCCAGAACGACGTCATGTTGATGTGCGGGAACGGCATGTCCTCGGCCCCTACCTGGATCGGCAGGAAGTAGTTGCCGAAGCCCGCGAACGGGGCCGTCGTCAGGACGAAGAAGACCATGATGGTGCCGTGCATGGTCATCAGTTGCAGGTAGTACTCGGGGGTAAGTACGCCGCCGGCTGCGCCGGTCTTGGAGAGGAAGCGAACTCCGGGAATGGCATAGTTCGGCCACGCCAGGTGGATCCTCATGATCCACGACAACACCAGTCCGATATAAACCGCGACCAGAGCGAGTGCGTAATACTGCTCGCCGATAACCTTGTGGTCGAGGCTGAAGACATATTTCCGGAGGAAGCCCGTGGGTGGACTATGGTGATGTACCGCCGGTCCGGACATATCGTGCATGGATTGACCCCCTCAGTACTCTCGACTATGCGAAGCGGCGCGACGAACTACTGTAAGGCTGCCTGTTGCTTCAGCCACGCGTCGAAGTCCTCCTGCGACTTGACTTCGAGATACGCTTTCATGTTGTAGTGACCCAGCCCGCAAAGCTGCGTGCAGACAATTTCGTACCGGCCGATCTTGGTGGGAGTGAAATGTACGGCCAGATCAAGACCGGGCACGAAATCCTGCTGAATACGCAGTTCACGCACGAAGAACGAGTGGCCGACATCCTTGGAGTGCATCAGCAGATGGATTTCGCGGTTGACGGGCACCGCCAACTCGGCGGTCACAATGTCGTCCTTGGAATCCGCATCGTGGGTCGTATCGAGGCCAAAGAAGTTTTCAGTTGATTCGTTGATCTGTTCGGGATGGATCGGGCCGAACTTCCCGTCGGGCCCGGGATAACGAAAATAGAACGCGAACTGGCCAGCCTGGGCCTGGATGGGCAGTGCATTCGCGGACGCCGGCGTGAAGTAGATAGTGGCCCAGGCTTTGGCTCCAAAAACTCCCAGAGCCATTACCTCGAGTCCCACGATGACCACGGCGGCGGCGACCAATCCACGGGCTCCGCCGGGGAAGTTTCTGATCTTTTCAGTCTTAGGACGGTCGGAGAATCTCCAGATGAAAAAACCAAGAAGCAGTTGCGCGGCCAGAAATGCAATTCCGGCCTCCACCATGGTCTCTGACATCTGCTCGTCGATTAAGTGGCCGTGTGTCGAGATATCAGCGGGAGGTTCCCATGTGTGCAGCACGATGGGAACTGCAGAGGCAAGCGCAATTACTATGATCGTTACCGCAAACAATTTCGCCATACGCGTTTCACCCGATCAACGAAACTCATTCCTGCGGTAGTTCGGCCGCCGAGCTCGTCCTACGACTGATCGGCGGCCTTTCGCGGTTCGCTATTTCGCCTTGTAGGTAAAGTTCGCGGTTCCTGATCCACCAGCCGCCACCGTCACCTTCTGCGTCTGGGTCCCGTAGGTTTCCTGCCATGAAGTTACGGTATAGCTGCCTGGGGGGACATTTTCGATGGTGTACGAACCGTTGTCGTCGGTCACCGCATACGGTCCCTTCACCACCACGTGATAACCATGCATCCAGGGATGAATGTTGCACTTCACCGGAATGGCGACTTCCGGGGCTTTCCAATTTTGCACGATGGGCGGAGCTCCCGGCGGTTGTGAGCGGTTCCACGGGATGTTCCCGGTGTTCGGGTCCGGCTCCGGATGGATGTTGTGCGCGGTCTGGTCGCTGGTGGTCACCTTGTAGTCTTCGCCCGGATTCATGGCGATCACGTGCGGCGTGTACATACAACCCTTTTGGTCAAAAACCGGAACCGTGGAAGCCTTCTGGCTGGCCGCATCCGCCGGCAAGCCTTGCGAAATGTAGAGAACGACATTTTCCAGGCCATTGTTCTTGCCGACTACGACCAGTTCCAACTGGGCCGGACTGCTCGCGTGATACTTCGCGCAGTACGGGTCCTTCGACATGTCGATACCCTTCATGTGAGGAGCCGTGCCGTCGAGCTTCACGGTGCCTGTAATCTTGCCGTTTGCCGCGGCGCTGACTTTCGGTCCATGGGTTAGCGCCACGGTGGCAACCAGAACCAGAACAGCCAGGACTCCCGCAACTTTGATCTGAGCTTTCATCAAACGATCTCCTTAGTAATTCCCGCGATCATTGGTTTCCAGAATTGTTGGACTGCGGTGTGCTCGGCGGATTCGTTGATGGCGCCGGCGCAGGGTTGCTGGGTTGGGCAGGTGGATTCGCTGGCGCATTGGGCGCTGGCTGCCCGGAATCGCTTGGCGAACTGGTGTCCGGCAAAGGCTGGCTTGGATCGACCGGCGTCAGTCCAAGCTGCTTGGCAATTTGCTTCTCCGGGGTATTGTCGGGCTGCAAGGTGCGCAAATACATCACCAGCTCCCACGCCTCGTCCGGCTTCACGTTGTCGGAGAATGACGGCATAGGAGAGCCATCCAAGCCCGTCATGAAGTCCTTATACATCGCCGCGTCGCTGGAGCCGCATTTGAAGCGCTGCGAATCGTGGAAATTAAAGGCTTGGATGGGTCGGTTGTCGTCGTCGGTCAGGGTAGCGGCGGAAGGTCCATTGCCGCGTCCCGTGACTCCATGGCATTTCCAGCACTCCAGCCTCTGGAAAAGCACCCGGCCCGCTCTAATTCGATCGGCCGTCACCGGAGGCTCAGGCGGGATAACGATGGGAGTGCCGGGTTTTTCCGTCACCCAGCGGGGCGAGAAGTGCTTGACGTAGGCCACCAGGTTCACTCGGTCGATGTCGGTCAGAGGCAGCCAGTGCGGCATGTTGGAGTTCAGCATGCCGCGCCCAATCGTGTCGTACAGATCGCTATCGAGCGGCAGCGTGCCGGTGGGAGTCGAGCGGCAGCGAAAGATGGCAGTAGTGAAGTTGCGCGGCTTGGGGTCGATCCAAGGCGCATTCTCGCCTTGTCCGTCGCCCAGCACTCCGTGGCAACCAATGCAGAAGCGCTTATAGAGCGGCGCTCCGGTAGTGGCATGCCCTGTCATGCCGCCCACATGGCTCTCCATGTTGAGGCGCTTATCCTCGCTGTACTCTGTTTGTTGTGCCCAGCAGGCGATCCCCAGGACCAGAACCGCCACGACACTCAAGACCAACCGGTATTGAAGCATTCTTGTGCGCATCGGGTGTCCCTCAGAAATCAAAGTCAAATCCCAGGAAAACGCTGCTGTTGTCCAACTGGGTGAAGGTTATGGGCGCCGCGCCTTTCTGTTGCACGATCGAATACTCGGCGTGATAGGCGAAGCCGGCCCGGCTAAACATGAACGGGTAGTAGCGGAAGGCAAAAGTGTATGCGTTTATGTTGCCAGCATTTCCGGGCGTGCCTGGCACCGATTGTTGCGACATGCGTACGAACTCGTCGCGTTGGATGAAGATCAACTGCGGATTGACCACGTAATGGGCTTCCACAAATCCGCCGTTCCACGACGGGCCTTGTGCGCCCGCCGGCAGAGGAACATTCGACGGAGTGCTGCTTCCAAAATATGCGCTATCCCAGCCATGCTGGTAGAACAGCGAAAAGTCGAGCTTCTTGACGTACACCAGGGCAAAAAGACCTTCGCGATTGAAAGGTTTGTTGCCGATTGCCGTTACCGGCACGCCGCCGGAGTTGAGAGAGTAGGTCGGACCATTTCCGATAAACGCATACGCGCCGACGCGATCGACTCCGCCCTGATATCCGGCGTCGAAAGCCTGGCTCACTGCCATGAAGGTCGCGTAGGAGTCCTTGTTGGGCAAGTTGACGTTGCCGTCGTTGGAACTGACCAGAGCGACGGAGTAGCGGGTTCGATCGTTAAGCGAATGCCCCATCAACTCGATGCCCAACTGGTTGTCGCCCATCTGGCCGAACACGTTGTCGTCGCCCAGCGGAATGAAGTGATAGAGCTGGTAGAATCCGCCATTGTTGGAGATGGTGAGGATTCGCTTTTCCGAAATGATGTTGTCCAGCTCGAACTTGCCCAACTTGAAGTTGAACCATGGGCTGCTACCAATGTTGTCGATCCTGGCCATGACCGTTTCGAAGTGAAAAGCACCCGTCGGATCGGACGAGGGCAGGAGGTAGAACGAATAGTTCTTGTACAGCGTGCCCCCGGTATGGAAATCCAGACCGCTCAGATCGAAGCCGTTCGAGGTGACTTCCTCAGGAATCGGGCCATTGGGACCGTCGATCGCGACCTGGCTGGTGCTTTCACGGTGCCAGTTCGGCGTCATGCGGAACGTCACCGGCCAGTACGATGGATTCTGCCAGATTGGCGAATCACGATCGTTCATCAACTGGTAGCCGTTGTCTTTGAACGTCTGCCCAAACGTGTTGAGCATCGGCCACGCTTCGTGACAGGCCGAGCAAGGCAATCCATATTTTCGGGCAAAGGCGGGAATCGCTCGCCCGGGAGTTGGATTGGCGAAAAAGATCAGGAGAAAGAACAGCAGTGCGAACGCGCTTGCAAGACTTGCGAGAATAGACTGCAGGAAAGACTGCTTGCGGTTCGAAAAAGTCGTAATGCCAATCTGCATAGCGATTACCTCGCAGTTCACAAGATGGCTGACGCCGGTCGACTTCACCGTGGGGCTACGTCTCGAACAGTGGTCCGCACAGCGAACCACCGAATAGGGCGAGATACTATATGGAGTTGCGACGGCATTGCAACACATTTTTTGCAAATCTTTCACGTCTCGGAAACAATTTTGTGACAACTTTTTCCGCTGGTCTGGCATCGGAGTGCGGTTCCGCGCTGACAATCTGGCTTGACAACCAGCTGTCATTCAAGCTATCTATGCTCTCCACGCACGGCTTCGTCAGCCCACTCCATGCGCACAAATCCTATCCCGGCGCGACGTAAACACCTCGCAGGCATGGTTGCTTTCGGTTTGAAAGCCAGATTCATAGTCCTCGCCATCATGATTGCTGTTGCAACGGCTGTTGCAACACCGCATTCCGACGAAGGCCAAACCCTGCTGGTGCGGGTGGAAGCTCCCGAGAGCGACGTTCTGAAAGCGGTCGAGCAAGTGACCCAGGATCAGATCATCCACGGGACGTACTCCTACGAAAAGGAACGAATTCTGTACGGAGCTCACAGCGCGGACGCGGCTCATGTGTTCGGGGTATGGAAAGGTCAGGGAAAGCTTTCTACAAGGTCGCCAACAAAGTCTTGTCTCCGCGATTCTTCAAAGACAGTGAAGACATTGGAACCATCAGCGTCCGATACGTGGTTCAGGAGGCCGGTCCCGACGCAGCTTCTGTGCAGATTGACGCCATATTCGTCGATGCTCGCAACGTTAGGCATCCATCTTTGGGGAACGTAGAATCCAGCGAATACGCTGCCGTTCAGCAACACCTTAAAACCATTCAAGAAGGGCGAAGAGCAACTCAAGAGGCCGCAGCGACGTTCGGTGCTAAACCCGCCATGTCGGCGCTCCAACCGGCGGCAACATCGGCACCGGCCGACGCCGGCAGCGATTCCTCCAACTCGAGCTTGACCGTGCCCGAGCTGCAGAAACAGATTGAGACGCTGCGGCGTCAGGTGGAGTTGCGGGTCAAAGATCCGGGCGCGCCCCTCAAGTCGGCACCCTTTAAGGGTTCCACGACTCTCGAATCGCTACCGGGAGCAACGGAGGTCCTGGTTGAAATTCTTACTCCCTACTGGTACGGAGTCGAGACGGAAGACGGGCATCACGGCTGGATTCACCACAGTCAGCTGGAGCCACTTCCATGAGCGTCCATAAGGCACTTGGTGGCCGCGCTTGCCTACGTTTTATCGCGAGTCTCTGCTGCTGCTGGTTTCTCGTGGCCTGCGGGAGTTCCGCGCAAACCGCACCCAGCGAGCGAACCTTCCATGCCTCGAAGGCAGATGTGCAAAAGACGCTACATGAAATTCCGTCTTATTCTGGCGGAAAGCTGCCCGTTCTGGAAGGCTTCGCCGAAGGCGATGGCCATTCGCTGGACAACTACAAGCGTGGCTTCTATCAGTACGACGTGCAACTAAAATCGGTGAGCCCCACCGAAACTGCGGTGCAAGTGAACGCAAAGATCACCGCCTGGTATGTGGGCACGACTTCTGCAAATTCAGGGTATCGGTTGCTGAAGTCGAGTGGGCGACTGGAATCCGACCTGCTCGACGCTCTCAATGACAAGTTGAATCCCAACTCGGCGGGCCAATCGTCCGTGCCTTCCTCGAAAGCCGCAACTGGCAACCCGCTTCCGGATAGTCCATCGGCGACTGCATCGCTCTTCAATACTCAGCGTCTAACCACCGCTCCGTCGGACACGAAGCCAGCGGCCAGCAAGGCTGCAGGGCCGCCCCCAACGAAACGAGCCCTGGCGCTGATGCAGGAAGAGCAAAGTCTTCAGCAGATACTTCATAACCAAACCCGTCCGGCAGATCTGGCCGTGGTAAAACGTTCCAACACTCCGGTGGTGACCCAGCCCGTGGGAGGAGCGGAAGTGCTATTCCAGGCGGACGCCGAAGACGAGTTTCAGGTCTTGGATGTAACCGACGATTGGGTCCACATCCAGATCTCTGGTATTTCTCGGGGCTGGATACGCCGGGACCACGTGGATTTGCCTGGCGCGGCGAGCATCAGCGTTGCGGCCATAGGCGACCAGCGTGACAAGGATGCGGTCCGCCAGACCAAGGAAGAAGTTGCGCCATTTCCCGGAAAGTGGGAGCCGCTGGACGGCAGGCAAGTGAAAATCATCTGGGTACAGCCGTTGGCCAGCGATAAGTTCGGCTCCGAGCCCAGGTGGAATCTGGTGAAGTCTATCTTTCGCAAAGCTGATGCCGGCGCTCCCAGCAACAATGTTGAGATAGCCGGAGTGGTCGTGATTTTCGACGCCGAAGACGGTGGCATGGCTGCCACCACGTTGTCTTCTTTGCAGCAGTGGCGAGCCGGACATCTATCTGACGACGTATTTTGGAGGCGCTGCTGGCGAGATCCGGCAGACGCCTTCAAGGGCCAGAACTAGGTTGGACGAAGAACACAGCCGTAATGGAGCAAGCAGCCAATGACTACTCTTGCGGAAGGCTTAACCTTCGGCCGGTTGTACTTTGTACCACGCTTAAGCGACTACGCCCAGCTCACAAAGTTGCGCGTCACCACCCTGATTGTCATGACCGCCTGGTGTGGTTTCTTCTTCGGATCGGCTAAGGCGGGAGCGCCGTCGCTCAGTTGGAGTTTGTTTCATGCCTTGTTGGGAATTGGGCTGGTCTCAAGCGGCACAGCAGCCCTGAATGAAGTGATGGAACATGACGTCGATCGCAAGATGAGGCGTACTGCATCACGTCCCATTCCCGCCGGCCGCATGTCGCTGTTTCACGCCGCTCTGGTCGGCGGCCTGCTGACGGTTGGAGGCTCCATTTACCTGGTACTGGCCACAAATTGGTTGACCGGGTGTTTGACTTTTCTAACCTCGCTCGTTTACCTGCTTGCCTATACTCCGCTCAAGCGTATTTCTCCTATCTGCACTTTTGTCGGCGCGTTTCCTGGGGCCATGCCGGCGGTACTTGGCTGGACAGCGGCGCGTAACGGACTAGACCGGGGTACGCTGGTGTTGTTCGCCATTCTTTTTTTATGGCAATTCCCCCATTTCTTCGCGATTGCCTGGCTCTATCGTGAAGACTATGCGCAAGGCGCCATTCGCATGTTGCCGGTCGTCGAGCCCGATGGACGCTCGACAGCCCGAAGAATTTTGTTCTATAGCCTGGCACTGATCCCCGTCACCTTGCTTCCAACCGCGCTGGGAATGGCGGGATGGATTTATTTCGCCGGCGCGCTATGCCTGGGTATAGCCCTGTTGTACTACGCGGCCCGCATGACAAGGTTAGGTCTTCCCGTGGGCGCCGGCAGGTCGAAGGCCGTTGCTCGCCAGCTGTTCCATTGTTCGATTCTTTATCTACCCCTGCTGTTTGCGTTGATGATGGGCGATGCAATTCGCTAGATCGACGCTTAGAATTGCGGCCCCGAAGCGGCAAATCCTAATTGGCGGAGAAATCCTGATGAAGAGCGCAGGTAAAGTTGGTTTAACTTTCGTAGCGTTTTCCCTGTGCGCGTGGATGACCGCATCCGCGCAAAGCAAGGACGGTTCGTCCCCGAAGCAGGCTGACACGCCCGGTGTGGCGAAAACGATCGTGGGCTGTATCACCGGCTACGAAGGTCATTACACCCTGGGCACTTCCAGCGACACTTTGTATCTGCTCGACGGTGACCCGGCCCTGTTGAAGCGTTATAACGCGGTGCTGGTCCGAGTCACAGGAACCATCTCCGAACCTCCGCCTGGCACTTCCAGAAATAACGTCTTGTCACAGCAACCCCCAACGTTGACGGTTTCGAAATTGAAGAAGATCGCCGACGGATGTAACTAGATGGCTCTTGTCTTGGATATGTATCTCGACCCGAATAAAATTCAATACAGCGTCCGAGTTTCGCCTCGTAATACTGCCATCCTGCTAAGCAGTTGCTGACAGATTGGCAAAGTCAGGAGTCGCTGGCAAAACCTGAATCTCAAGCGTCGAGAACTCTCAAATACTAATTCAGGTTGTAAACTAATTGTGCAACCAGAGCGATCGACCAATCCTCACAGATGTGGGAAAAGAGGTTTTGGTGTTCGCCGGACAACGATGACGGGAGAGGAGTTAAACTGGCGATAGGCCAGCCCTGGCATCGGTTTTGCTTTCGCGGTCTGGCGCTTGTGGGACTTGACCGCACCCCCGGAGTTTGACTCGCAGGCGACGCTTTCTGCGTTCCGCCCATCATGATTAGCAAGATGGATTTCAATCCACGGTTTTCTACGGAGAGATATTTTCCATGGCCAGTACGATCATAGAAGTTGAGGCAGCCGCGACTCGCCCCCGACACGCCAAGCTGGAGCGCTGGGTTGAAGAAATGGCACAGATGTGCAAACCCGATCGGGTTCACTGGTGCGACGGTTCGCCCGAGGAATACCGCGAAGCGTTGCGGCTGCTGGTCCTCACCGGAACCGCTATCCCGCTTGATCCCGCCAAGCGCCCCAACAGCTACCTGGTGCGCTCCGACCCCGCTGACGTTGCCCGCGTTGAAGAGCTGACTTTTATCTGCTCGCGAACCAAGGAAGAGGCCGGCCCGACCAACAACTGGGAAGATCCGGCGAAGATGAAGCAGAAGCTGACGGGATTGTTCGCCGGCTCAATGGTAGGCCGCACGATGTATGTCGTCCCTTACTGCCTGGGCCCGATCGACTCGCCCAGTGCGAAGATCGGCGTGGAGATCACTGACTCAGCCTACGTCGTCGTGAGCATGCACATTATGAGCAGGGTAGGCAGCCGCGCGCTTGATGCCCTGGGTGAAGATGGTGAGTTTGTGCGCGGACTGCACTCGGTCGGCGCGCCGCTCGGTCCCAATCAGCCGGATGCAACCTGGCGCTGCAACCGAGAGCACAAGTACATATGCCATTTTCCCGAAACGCGCGAGATCTGGTCCTACGGTTCTGGGTACGGTGGCAACGCTCTGCTGGCGAAGAAGTGCCACGCTCTGCGCATAGCATCGGTGCAAGCGCGTGACGAAGGCTGGATGGCGGAGCACATGCTCATTCTCAAGCTGACCAGCCCAGCCGGGCATGCGAAGTACATCGCGGGCGCTTTCCCTTCGGCCTGCGGCAAGACCAACCTGTCGATGCTGATCCCCACGATTCCCGGCTGGAAGGTGGAAGCCATTGGCGATGACATCGCCTGGATGAAGTTCGGAGCAGACGGCCGGCTGTACGCCATCAATCCGGAATACGGCTTCTTCGGAGTGGCGCCCGGCACCAGTATGAAGTCGAACGCCAACGCCATGCTCAGCGTAAATCGGAACTCCGTCTTCACCAATTGCGCGATGACCCTCGACGGCGACGTTTGGTGGGAGGGAATGACGGAAGAGAAACCGTCCAAGTTGGTGGATTGGCTGCGTCGTCCATGGACGCCGGATTCAGGGCGGAAGGCAGCACACCCGAATGCAAGGTTTACTGTTGCGGCAACGCAGTGTCCGGTGATCGCGCCGGAATGGGAGGATCCCAAAGGCGTGCCCATTGATGCGATCCTCTTCGGTGGACGACGAGCGGGAATTGTTCCACTGGTCACCGAGGCGTTCAATTGGCAGCATGGCACTTTCCTGGGGGCAACGGTCAGCAGCGAGACGACAGCCGCCATAGCGGGCAAGGTAGGACAGCTGAGGCGCGATCCCATGGCCATGCTGGCCTTTTGCGGCTATCACATGGGCGACTACTTTGCCCATTGGCTCAAGATCGGCACACAAACGGATTCGTCGAAGCTGCCCAGGATTTTCTATGTCAACTGGTTTCGCCAGGATCAGAATGGCAAGTTCCTATGGCCGGGGTTTGGCGAGAATAGCCGCGTGCTGAAATGGATCTTTGAGCGCTGCGACGGCAAGGTACATGCGAAGGACACTCCCATCGGACGCACTCCCGAGGCGGCCGATCTTGATACCAGCGGATTGGATCTGGCGCCTGAACAATTGGCGAAACTGCTTGGCGTCGATGTGGAGGGCTGGCTGGCTGAGGTGCCACTCATCAGAGAACACTTCGCGCATTTTGGCACTCATCTGCCGGAAGGATTGAATCGGGAGCTGACCGCACTCGAAGAGCGGCTTCAGGCAGCGAAGCAGTAGTTAACTCGACAGGATAAGACAACGCCGCACCGTAGCCACAAAATACCGTCGGCAACGGTGCGGCGTTGTGTGCCTGCAAAGATATCCCACCGCGGCAAAGCTCTTCCTCTGAGGTTCATCCGATCAGCGTTGTCGCATTGCCGGCCATTCAATCGGCCCAAGCTTCAGAAGATCGGAATTGGTCTCAAAAAGAGGTATGCGTATGGCGAGTTTGAGCCACCGCACGGTGTACAATCGGCTCACTGTGCCGCAGTTCGTGGGGCGACTGCTTTCCCATCCCTGATTGCTCGCGACCTGCGATTCAACTTCCCGGCGTGTTCCGGCGCGTTGCACGCGCACACGATCCGGCGCTCACGAGATCGTAGTTCCCGTCTGCGACCTCGGGGAGGTAATCATGCTGTATCAGCGTTGGCTGGCTCCAGTCATCGTTTCCTTTCTTGTCATCGGTGTGCAAGCCCAACTCAGAGGTGGAATGCCGGGCGCCGGGGGAACCGGCAGCGTCCATGTGCGTGTCGTTCTATCGAATAGCCGCAGCGCGGGCCCATACTTGTTGGTGCTCTTGCTGGACGGAACGACCGATCAGGTGGTGGGTACCACTTATACCAATGACCTCGGCAGCGCGGACTTTGGCAACGTTCCGCTGGGCAACTATCACGTCAAGGTTAGCGGAGACGGGATTGAAACTACGAATAGCGATACTTTCGAAGTGGATGCCCGCAAGGTAACGCAGGAGCAGTACGTCACGGTGCGCCAGTTAGCGGATTCCGGCCCCAAGCCGGTCTCGTCCCATTCGACCATGATTTCGGTGGCCGACCTCAACGTCCCGCAGAAAGCCCGTAAGGAGCTCGACAAGGCCAATGTAGCGATGGCCGAAAAGAATTGGAAGGCGTCGCTGCAGCACTTGAATCAAGCGATCGCCATCGCTCCCCAATATGCCACGGCATACAACAACCTGGGCGTGCTGTACGCCAAGATGAACGATCTTCCCCACGAGGAGGAAGCCCTGAAGAAAGCGATCAGCCTGGACGATCATTTCGCGACCCCGTTCGTGAATTACGGAAAGATGTGCCTGCAGCAGAAGAATTTCCCCCAGGCCGAAATCCTGCTGCAGAAGGCCATCAGCGCCGAACCGAATAACCCTGAGACGCTGATGTTGCTGGCCGACGCGCAATATATGAATCGCCACTTCGCGGCTGCCATTGTCAGCGCTCAGCAGTCGCATTCGGCGGGGCGCGATCACCCGTCGTTCGTTCACTACATTGCCGCGCGCGCTTATCAGCAGGAAGGGCAGCAGTCGGAAGCGCTCGCCGAATTCCAGAGATTTCTGCAAGAAGAGCCCAAGGGGCCGCGCGCTGACCAAGTGCGCCTCGACATCAGCAAGATTGAAGCGAGCACGCAACGTGCCGCACAGTGAAGTCGAATACGCCGGTGTGCACTACGACCGGCTACTCGCTGGATAGGTTGCCGGCGCAACTTTACTTGGCCGCATCAGTTCCATGTGCCGCGCGGACTAGATATCCAGGTGCCCAGGCCCACTACGCCACGGCTCCATGACGCCTCATCCGCTCGCCTTATGCGGCATCGTGTTAGGACGGCACGGCCGCGGCGCTGATCGCCGGCTTTTTGGGCCACGACTAACTTAGACCCGCCGGCACTCTTCTTGATCTACAATGTGTTTCTTAGTCGCATTGACTTGCGTTGGTTCGCAAAAGGGGCGTTTGTCCCTCAGGCAAGCCTCGCTCAGAGGAGCGGCGGAAGTGCTGCCTCAGGGAAGTTCATCGCCCGCTCGTCGCTGCGCAGTCCTAGGCCGTGCGCTTTAGATTGAGTCTTATGCGTCCAACGCATTTTCGGATGAATGTTGTTGCGGCTCTGGCCTGCGTGCTGCTACTTGCGCCAGCGGTTGACGCCCAAGGTCCGGCAATGATCACGCTTGATCAGGCCATTGACTTGGCGCTGGCCCACAACCACGCGCTCAAGGCGACCCGCACGCTCGTTCTTCAGAACCAGGCGCAGGAGATTACCGCGAATCTGCGTCCCAATCCGACTCTCAATTTCGATTCGCAGTTCTTGCCTATTTTTTCCCCATCCAACTTCAACTCCGACAACTTGAGTGAAACTCAGCAGTTCGATGCCGGAATCGGATATCTCTTTGAGCGTGGCCGCAAACGACACTATCGCTTACAAGCTGCCCAGGACACGACCGCCGTCACGCGTGCGCAGGTTACAGACGCCGAGCGTACCCTGGCATTCAACGTCGGCCAGCAGTTCATCAGCGTCTTGCTGGCCGAATCAACCCTGCGATTTGCTCTACAGGACTTGCAAAGCTTTCAGCAGACGGTTGACATCGGTCAGGCACAGTACAAAGCGGGCTACATCAGTGAAGGAGATTACCTCAAGATCAAGCTGCAGCTTCTGCAGTTTCAGACCGACGTGTCCTCCGCGCGTTTAGCCCGGGTACAGGCTCTGATCGACCTGCGGACAATGCTTGGCTATGATGCTGTTCCCGCTAACTATGACGTGGTCGGCGACCTGTCGTATCAACCCGTGCCGGCGAAGCTGGAGGATTTGCAGACGAAGGCTCTGCAACAACGTCCTGATTACCGTGCGGCTGAGTTGGGAACAACCGCGGCAAAAAGTCAAATCTCATTGGCGAAGGCCAATGCCAAAGTAGACGTGACGGCTTCCGTCGATTATTCCCACACCGCTGACCAAAACAGCGCTTCGTTCTTTGCCAGTTTCCCCATAGCAGTCTTCGACCGGAATCAAGGCGAAATCGCGCGCACGCAATATGCTCTCACTCAGGCGCAGGAAACCCAGGCCTCGACTAGCGACACGGTGCTGTCTGATGTTAACGATGCCTATGAGGCGCTGCGCAGCAACGATGAAGTCGTGCAGCTTTATACTTCTGGCTATCTGAAAGAAGCCCAGGATTCGCGCGACATCAGTGAGTACGCTTATAAACGCGGCGCAGCCAGCCTGCTGGATTTTCTCGATGCCGAACGCAGCTATCGCGCGGTGCAACTGGCCTATCGCCAGGCTTTGTCCGCTTACATGACTGCATTGGAGCAGCTCAAGGAAGCCATAGGAACGAGGAATCTTCCGTGAAGACGTCCCACAATTATTGGCAGTACCGGGTCACCCTGATTCTTCTATCGGCGATCATCCTGACGCTGGCCGGCTGCAGCGGAGCGGGGCCGGATAATGCCGCCAAGAACGAAGCGAACAATGCCAATACCGCCGAGTTGTTCACTATTCCGGCCGACCAGATGGCTCACGTGCAGGTGCTCCAGGTCCAGCCCACAAATTTGACCCGAACTCTTCGGTTGACTGGAGCCGTCGCCTACAACAGCTTTCATACCACGCCGGTGATCACGCAGGTGAGCGGTCCGGTCAGCCGCATCGTTGTCGTCCCTGGCCAGAGAGTGGAACGCGGCCAGCCCATGTTGTACGTTGCCAGTCCGGATTATTCTCAAACCCGCACGAATTATCTCAAGGCTAGAGATGCCTATGCGCTTGCACAAAAAGCGTATGCGCGAGCCAAGGACTTGTATCAACACCATGCCATCGCCGAACAGAATCTGGAGCAGGCTGAATCGGCCGAGGTGCAGGCCGGAGGCGACTTGGCGGCAGCCGAAGCTGCGCTCAAGGTATTGGGAATCACCGACCCGGATGCGTTGGTAAAAGCGCCGCCCTCTTTCGAGGTTCCGGTCAAGGCTCCCATTAGTGGCGAAGTCGTCGAACAGGATGTAGCGGCGGGCCAGTTGCTCCAACTCAGTGCCACGCAGTGTTTCCTCATTTCCGACGTCAGCACAGTGTGGGTGTTGGTGAACGTCTATCAGAAAGACCTGCCCTACGTGAAGGTCGGCGATCCAGTCACCATTCAGACCGAAGCTTATCCTGACGTGTTCCAGGGCCGCATTGCCTATGTTGCCGCTTCGCTGGATCCAACCACCCGGACCTTGCAGGCGCGTATCGAGACCAGCAATCCCGGAGAGAAGCTGAAGAAAGACATGTTCGTATCGGCAACGGTCAATGCGGGCACGATTCAGAACGCGATTGCCGTGCCCGATTCCGCGGTCTTGCGCGACAGCGAAAATCAGCCTTTCGTCTATGTGGCAGCGTCGGAAAATCAGTTTGCCAGGCGGCCAGTCACTCTGGGAGAGAGCCTGAAGGGACAAACGCAAATAAACAGCGGATTGAAGGCAGGCGATCGCGTTATCGGCAACGGCAGCCTGTTCTTGCAGTTCGCCAACTCCTTACAGCGTTAGCGTTTTAGGGGAGCAGCTGAAATGTAGCATCGCAAAGGTTTTGAAGGGGCGCAGCTTTAGCTGCGCCGCAGACAGCCTTTATTTTTGTCATCCGAGCCGGCTTTAGCCGGCGAGGGGTCTGCTTTTGGCTAGAGGAACTGTAACCAGGACCATGGCGTCCACTTCCGAATGATCCATCGAATCGTACAAGCGGCGCTTCGTCAGCGGTTCCTGGTGTTGATGCTGACGGCTTTCATGATGACCGCCGGCGTCATCTCGTTCCAGCGCATGCCGGTGGATGCGTACCCCGACCTTGCTCCTCCGCAAGTGGAACTGATCACCCAATGGCCCGATCATGCCGCCGAAGAGGTAGAACGCCTCGTCACCCTGCCACTCGAACTTGAGATGAATGGTGTGCCGCACATGGTGGTGATGCGGTCCATCTCGCTTTACGGACTCTCGGATGTGATTCTCACCTTCGACGATAAGACGGACGACTATTTCGCGCGGCAGATCGTCTTCCAGCGAATTGCCCAGGCTACTCTGCCCGCGGGAGTAACGCCGTCCATGGCTCCGCTGTTCAGTCCTAGCGGGCTGGTGTACCGCTATGTTCTGGAAAGCCCGGACCGCAGCCCGCAGGAACTGAAGACCTTTGAAGATTGGGTGGTCGAGCGCGCCTACCGCTCCGTCCCTGGCGTCGCTGACGACTCCGGTTTCGGCGGCACGGTCATGCAGTACCAGGTGTTGCTCGATCCCGCCCGCATTTACGGCTACCACTTGACCGTTCCGCAAGTCGAAGCAGCGTTGACCGCGAACAACGCCAATGCCGGCGGAGGCTTTTTCTCCCAAGGAGGCCAGTTCTATTACGTTCGCGGCATCGGCCTGGTGCGTGACACCAGCGATATCGGCAACGTTGTAGTGGGCAGCAATAACGGCGTACCGATCCGAATTAAGGATGTCGGCGACGTCGTAATTGGCCACGCGCCCCGGCTGGGCGAATTCGGTTATGAGAAGAATGACGATGCGGTGGAAGGCGTCATTCTGATGTTGCGCGGCGAGCAAACGCAAAACGTCTTAAAGGGGGTCGAAGCCAAGACGGACGAATTGAACCGCACGATTCTGCCGTCGGATATCAAAGTCCACCCTTACTACGACCGCAGTGAACTGGTAAAGCTGACCACCGACACAGTAGAAGACAATCTGCTCCGCGGCATGGTGTTGGTGCTGATCGTTTTAATGTTTTTCCTGGTCAGCTTTCGTGCCGCCATTATTGTGGCGCTCACCATCCCGCTTTCTTTGTTGTTCGCGTTTATCGTGCTGCATGCCCACGATGGGGCTGCCAACTTGCTTTCCATCGGCGCCATCGATTTCGGCATCATCATCGATGGCACGGTGGTGATGGTCGAGAATATTTACCGCGAACTCGCCCTCCGGGAAGGGCAGAGTTATAAGCTGCACGAAGTCATTCTCGCAGCGGCGAAAGATGTCGACCGCCCAATCTTCTACTCGGTTGCTGTCATCCTCGCCGGCTATCTTCCCATTTACGCTCTTAGCGGGCCTTCGGGAAAGCTCTTCCACCCCATGGCCGAGACCATGTCGTTTGCGTTGGTGGGTGCGCTGATCCTTACGCTCACACTGGTTCCTGTTCTGGCTTCGTATTGGTTCAAGAGCGGCATCCGCGAACATCAGAATCGCGCCTATGAATGGATGAAACGGGTATACGCGACCCAGTTGGATTGGGCCTTGGCGCGTCCCAAGCTCACTCTGTTGATAGCGGCATTGATCTTTGGCGCGACCCTGCTGCTGGTCCCATTCATTGGCGGCGAATTCATGCCCCATCTTGATGAGGGCGCACTCTGGGTTCGCGCAACCATGCCCTACACCATTTCTTTCGAGGAGGCGAGCAGTATCGCTCCTCAGATCCGCGCAATTTTGATGTCCTATCCGCAGGTCACGACTGTTGCCTCAGAGCTGGGTCGTCCGGATGACGGCACCGACCCCACGGGATTTTTCAACTGTGAATTCTACGTCGGACTAAAACCCTACAAGGACAAAACCTGGAGCGGCGATCTCAACACGAAAGACAAGTTAGTCGAAGCGATTAATAAGAGGCTAACGGCATTTCCCGGAATTATTTTCAACTATACCCAGCCTGCGGAAGACGCAGTAGACGAGGCCCTGACTGGACTGAAGAGTTCGCTGGCCGTAAAGGTCTACGGCGACGATTTAAATGTCCTGCAAGACAAGGCAGTACAGATTAAGAACGCGCTGGCCAAAATACCCGGCTTTACTGACTTGACCGTAGTCCGCGAATTGGGCCAGCCCAGCCTGCTGATCGACGTGGATCGTGACAAGATCGCCCGCTACGGGATCAACGTGGCCGATGTGGAAGCCGTAATCTCGGCAGCGGTAGGCGGCCAGGCCGTGACCCAGGTTATTCAAGGAGAAAAATTATTCGATCTGGTCGTCCGCATGCAGCCCCAATTCCGTAGCAGCGCACATGAGATTGGCAACTTGCTGGTAGGAACGCCGGATGGAAAGCAGATTCCCCTCAGCCAACTGGCCGACATCAAACAGGGCAATGGCGCGTCGTTTATTTATCGCGAAAACAATTCCCGATACATCGGAGTTCAATACAGTATCGAAGGCCGCGACCTGGAGCGGGCGGTAAGAGATGGCCAGAAGGCAGTCAATCAAGCTATTTCACTGCCGCAGGGTTACTGGCTCAGTTGGGGTGGGGAATATAGCCAATTTCTAGAAGCAAAGTCGCAACTGATACTAATCGGCCCGCTGGCGATCGTACTCATCTTCATGATCCTGTTCGCGCTCTACGGCAATTTCAAATTTCCCGTCACGATTGCCCTGGGCGTGATCATGACAGAGCCAGTGGGGGCACTGATTGCCCTCAAGCTCACGCATACGCCCTTCAGCGTGTCCTCCGTCCTGGGATTGCTAGCCTTATTGGGCGTGTCGGTGGAAACCGCGGTGATCCTGGTTTCCTACATCAACAAGCTTCGACTGGAAGGCATGGGGATCGCTACCGCAACCCGAGAGGCTTCGCTTCTGCGGCTTCGTCCAATCATGATGACGGCGCTGGTTGCCTGCCTGGGATTGCTCCCGGCTGCACTCTCCACCGGAATTGGCTCGGACACCCAAAAACCCTTTGCTATCGTTATCGTGGCAGGGTTGATCTCGCGTCTCTTCATCGGATTTTTCGTCAATCCCGTGTTGTACCAACTGGTCGCCCGCGAAGGCGATGTGCTGCAGGTATAGCAAGGGAGTTCGGACCTCTCAAAACCTCCTTGGCATGGTCCACGGCCAACGTCATAACTCAATCGTGCCGAAGCAGGTATGGTGATTTCCTTTATGGGCATCACGCCAGCAACCTGCCCCGCCCTGAGCCAAGGTCGCAATTCGCAACTTCAGACTGTGCCCGCGTCCGACGAAGCTACCACCTAACCTGGCATCGGGCCTTCCCGGGTTCGTTCTTGCAATCTATGCAGTTTGGCAGCGAGGCATTGCTGCGATTACAAATTGGCTGTTCCAGGCTGACATTATCTGGTGTTTAGAGATTGGGTAACGCCGAATCAGCGGGGCCGTTCGACGCTAGACAGAAATAATAGCAATGTTGGTTGAGATTATCATTTCAAGGGTATTCATCGCTGTCGGCATCGAGTCGGCATCCATTCAGACATCATTGCCAAAAAAAACAAATAGCACTATTAGTCCAGTGTCCCAGCCATGGGCCGACGAGAGCGGATTAGTCACATAGCTAGTTCAAAGAAACAAATAGGGAATACCCTTCCTCATCGATAAGGGATTCCCCCACTAAGCCCCAGAGGTAATAACTATTTTTTATAAGTACGTTGTGAAGCGCCAATTCTTATGGTTATAGTACGTTCACTCGTAATATCTGACATCGTGGGATCTCACACGATGTGGGGGTATCGTTCAACAAGGTAGTGCTGTACCTATCTGGCCCTGGTCGGTTGGACCGAATTAGCTGTATTGGTGCAAGGCTAGGTTTAGAGTCTCGCAGGTCCAAGACAGGTTTAGGGCTCCGTGGGAAAGACGGCATGGAGACGATCGATGTAACCTTGAACTGCCAATCGACCCCAGGCGCTGCCCTGCGCCGCCGGCACACCATTCCATTGCGGATGTCGCCCCGTGCGCGCTATGCCAACCCTTTACAACAACCCTTAGTCCCCAGCCGCTCGACGTCACGACTCGCCGATTCGATCTCGGCGAAACGTGCACAAGAGAGCTGAGACAAGGCAGGCCCCACTGAACTTATGAGGAGGCGGTCAAAATGTTGTACACAAGAAATGGCACATCCGCGCAGTCGTCAAGCTTTGGCTGGTCAATATTAGCCGGCACAATCCTGGCATGGTTGATTGCATTCGCGCCCGTCAACACTTTCGCCCAGGGCACTACACAGTCGTATCTGCCCTCAGCCTACGGAACCTATGCATTCGTGGGAAATACTGTTCTGGTGGGTCAGACCGCACCGGCATCGTTGGCCGGCAATTGCGGAACATCCTATGAGCCGCTGAACGCGACCGGGACCGCCGCCGCCGTTAATCTGCCTCCGCTGGTGAGTGGAGGAGCGGTGAATACCGCCGTCTCCAGCGCTTACGAGCAAGCCCAGGCTCAGGCCAACACCACCGCCATCAACTTGCTTGCCGGCTTGATCACGGCACAGGAAATCACGGCGGTCAGCACCACAACCATCGACGACAATGGCAATTTTCATGTCAGCGCGTCGGGATCGAATTTCAACAACCTGGTCGTGCTGGGCCACGTGTATAACGGCACGGTATCGCCAAACACGCGCATCAACATTCCGTTGCTGGGATATGTGGTGCTCAATGAGCAAACCTCAAACATCGGCAGCGCAAACGCGACTATGACGGTCAACATGGTTCACGTCTATGTGACTGTGGGCAATCTGCTGGGCCTGCAGACGGGGACGCAGATCATCGTCTCCAACGCGACCAGTGGCATGTTCAACGTGTACGCGCCGGGCATCATCAGTGGCGATTCGTATGGGACGCAGGTGACAGGACTGCTGGTTTCGACTCCAAGTGCGCCTGAAGTGTTGCCCTGCCTGGGCACGGGTGGTACGGTCGTGACCAACTCGCAGGTCGGTCTAACGGTGCCTGGCATTCTGACAAGTGGCACGCTGACGGATACGGTCGAGTCCAACCTGACGCCATCGTTTTCCAGCGGCGAAAACACTTCGACGATACAGAACCTGAACCTGCTGAACGGTTTGATCACCGTCAACGTCATGGAGGCGGTGGTCGACGCCTCGGTCGATCAGTACTTGGATACCACTCTGAATGGGACCGATTCGTACCTCGGTATCTCAGTGGCCGGCCATCCGGAGATTACTGACGATATACCACTCAACACTACCGTCCCGCTTGCCGGTCTGGGAACCTTGTACCTAAAACGAGTGATCTACACTCCTAGCGGGAGCCCAAGCGGGCCCAGCGTAGAAGTGCGAAGCCTGGAGTTGGTGATCAATCAGATCAACATTTACAGCCTGCCTATAGGGCTGGATGTGATTGTGGGCGACGCCCTGATCACGATTGTCCCCCAGATACCCCACGTGGAGTGAATGTGAAGCCGATGTCCCACTCATTGGCAGTCGACGCGAATGAGTGGGACAGTCAGAGGGCCTGTTTTAGAAAATCTCAACTAGGCCGCAAGAGTTCCGCTCCCGCCAACTGTTTGACGCTCTAGAAGGGAGCGCATGGATGGTAACTCTGCGATGCTATGGCGACTGTGCGCAGAGTAGGCGATGTAACCATCCGGCCTGACGAGGAGTGTGAGGTGGCGATGCCAGAATCGCAGTTCCAAGACATCTCGGAATGATGCGCCAAAGCGCCGGACCGTCTCTTTATCCGAGGAGTCAGCCTGGTCGTCGGACAGGAGCAGGAAGCGGCTGCGAATGCCTTGGCCACCACGCAACGAATCATCGAAGTATCGCTCTCCATCCTACATTCCACAACTCATCGCGACGAATTAAGGCGATCACTCTAATCCGTAACTATGCCTGCCTGGCAAAAGGCTGGCACCAAACCGACGTGGTTACCTGTTCGGGTAATAAGGACCGCTGCCCATTTTGGCGTATTTGCAACAGTTATCGAGGTCTCGCGTGTATCCTGCTCACTTGAATTTCTCCAAATCGAACCGGCACATCTACGAAGACGATAATGGCCTGCAGCCGGGAGTGCGGCCAGGCGGCGGGAGGCGACGCATCAATGATCAACATCTTCATCATTATTGCCTGTGTCAGCGGAGCGTTGCTGTTTCTATTCCTGGTGACGCGCGCCACGACCGTGCCTTCGCGCAAGCAGTCGAATGATTTCACCGGGGCTGTCGTAGCGGTGATCGGCACCACCTATGCGGTGATCTTAGCTTTTACGCTTGCAGGTGTATGGAGTATGTTTCAGCAGGCCCAAGCCAATGAAGAGCAAGAGGCCAACTCGCTGGTAAATGTTTTCCGTATCGCCAGCCAGTTACAAGATCCGAATGCAAGAGCAATCCAGGACCTCTGCGCTCGCTATGCCGAGAACGCAGTCGATCGAGAGTGGCCTGCGATGCTGAACCGAGAGATGCCGCCGGAAGGTGGCGAGATGATCGACCAGTTCTGGACGCTTGCCGGACAAGCCCAGGCGCACGCTCAGCCTGACGCCATTGCGGCGTACCAACTCATGGAGGAGTTGCGAGGGTTGACGCAATACCGCCGTATTCGAGCCACACAGAACCGCGAAACGCTGCCTTTCATCTTGTGGGCCGTATTGATCACCGGGGGCATCATCACCGTCGTTTCTTGCTGCTTGTTCGGAGTGGATAGCTTCCGTATTCACTTGCTCCAGGTGTTCATGCTGAGCTTTCTGATCTCCCTGGTACTGGTTGCCATTGCGAACGTCGACCGTCCCTACCAGGGGCCGGTGCGCGTGGCCCCTGAGGGCTTCCGCAACGCGATTCGCACCCTGCAGCAGCGCCCGAGTCCCTAAACGATAGGTGTAGCCTCCTGACAGCGGCGGAGTATGCGACCTTTGATGGCATAATAGGCGATGTAGCGGCCGGGTGACCGGCCCCGCAAACATTAGAAACTATTCCCGGCGAACTGAGTTCGATCCCGGGACCTAAACCGACACTCGATTGGCAACGAAGAAAAGGCCGACGGGCCACAATCGTGCGACGAGTGTCCAGGAGCATTGGAAGATGAAGAAGAAGAACCTTGTATACGCAGTCGTAGTATTCGCCGTCCTTATGGGCGGCAGCGCGGTCTACGCCCAGGATCAGGGCAGCGCTCAAAAACAGCCGATGACAGCCGAGCAGCGGCTGCAGAAAATGACCAAACAGTTGAACCTGACCGATGAGCAGAAGGAGCAGATTAAGCCCATCCTGGAAAACGAACAGAAAGAGATGCAGGCCATGCGTGAAGACTCGTCGCTTTCGAAGAGTGATCGCACGAGCAAGATGCAGCAACTGCGGCAAGGTACAGCGAGCCAGATTAAACCGGTCTTGAATCAAGATCAGCAGCAAAAGTACGAGCAGATGACGAACCGTCAAGGTCAGGGACAAGCAACGGGTCAGCCTAAGCTGCAGTAGAATTTGATCCCGCTCGGCGGCGGCCGCGACAAGTTGATGGCGCGGGTTTCCGTGCTCCATAGATATGGAACGCAGGCTGAGAGGAGCAGAGGTGGCACCAAGAGCTGCCGTTGCGATGTGGGCCGCCTCGATCCGGTACCTACCAGGCGGCGTATGAGCTTGCGGCCAATCGGGACATGACTCCTTGCGCGGCTATCTTATAAATTGGTTTAAGCCTTACCTATTCTCGAGAAAAGACTCTCATGCGCCGCGCTTTGGTTATTACCCTGCTTTTCTTGTCGTTCCAGCTCTGCCTCATGGCACAGCGCGGAGGACAGCGTGGTACGTCTCCTGGCTCCGCTGGTACTACTCCGGCGGAGGATCCAGACGTGGCGACCTTCAAACATGCGGTTGCCGAACAAGCCACTGACGAACAGATCGAACAATTTCACCAGATGGTCAAGAGTACGGAAGCTGCGCGGCAGCAGGCTCACAATCTTCAGGTTCTGGGTTCGAGATCCGGCGGTTCAGAAAATCTGACCAGCAACGCGACGACCCTCCAAAATTCCCTCGAACGGGCCCTGAGCGATACGCAGAACTTTCGTCGATCGTTTACCGATTCACAGGAAGCCACCTTGAAGAATCAGGCCAAGAAGTTGACCAAGTCGGACACAGCGGTCAACAAGAGGGCTAAAGCAATCGCGCAGCAACTGGAACAGGGAACGCCCAACCCGGGCTGGGTGGTCAATGCTGCCGCGAATCTCGAGAAGGAGATTGTCGTGCTTCAATCCGACCAGATCAGCTTAGGCAAACAAATGGGCATCCAGTCCCATTGAACCGGTCGCTGGCGCGGTGCCAGATGATTTTTCTTCAGGGTTGAACGTTACAGACATGCCACGGCTCGCGAGATATAATCCCCGCCTCATTCCACAAAGCAGGTGAAGCTATGATCGCGGCGCTTACTCCTCTTGAGTTTCTTTCCCGCAGCAGCAGCGCGTACCGCGACTGCACGGCCGAGGTCGATGGCGACCGGCGCCTGAGCTACGCTGAAATGCAGCATCGCGTGAACTCTTTCGGGGCCGCTTTGCAGCAAGCAGGCATCCTGCCCGGAGATCGCGTCGCGGTGTTGGCACGCAACGGCTTGCTGCCTCTGGAAGCGCATTTTGCAGTTCCGCTCATCGGCGCCGTGCTGGTTACGCTCAACATTCGCCTGCAATGCGGCGAGTTGTCCACCATCCTGAACCACAGCGGCGCCAGAATATTGCTAGGCGATGGCGACCTTCTCGCCCCACTGCAGGCGATCCGTGCCGGGATTCCCGGACTGGAGAGGATGGTCACCGATTACAAGTCTTTCCTCAGCGAAGCGACCGGCGCTGTGACGCCGCATGCGCCCGCCGAGGAAGATGTCATCTCGATCAACTACACCAGCGGGACTACCGGCGTCCCCAAAGGCGTGATGTATACCCATCGCGGCGCCTATCTCAACGCGATTGGAGAAGTAGTGGAACACGGGCTGTCGTACCGATCGGTCTATCTTTGGACACTGCCCATGTTCCACTGCAATGGCTGGTGCTTTCCCTGGGCGATTGCGGCCGTCGGGGGACGGCACATATGTTTATCCGAATTGAACGCCGAGCGCGCCATCAAACTTATCCAGGATGAGGGCGTGACTCATCTGTGCGGCGCGCCGATCGTGGTGCGAACGCTCACGGAATATTGTTCGCAGCATGGAATTCGTTTCCATGGCGGATTAAAGATGGTAGTCGCGGCAGCGCCTCCGCCTCCGGCCGTACTGCGGGCAGCCGAGGCGATTGGGATCGAGATGACCCATGTTTATGGATTAACCGAGACGTATGGACCACACTCGGTGTGTGCCTGGCACACGGACTGGGACGATGCTCCGCTGGAGAAACGCGCGCTGCTTAAATCGCGTCAGGGAGTGCCTTACGTGGTTTTCGGAACGGACATGCGGGTGGTCGATGAAGACATGCGTGACGTCGCTGCTGATGCCTCTCAGGTGGGTGAGGTAGTGATGCGTGGCAACAACGTGATGCTGGGCTACTATCGCGATCCGGACGCGACGGCAACTGCATTTCGCGGCGGCTGGTTTCACTCTGGAGATTTGGCGGTGATGCATCCGGATGGCTATATCGAGGTGCGCGACCGCGCCAAAGACATCATTATTTCCGGAGGAGAGAATATTTCCTCGCTCGAGGTAGAGCGCGTGTTGTACGAGCATCCCGCCGTACTGGAGGCAGCGATTGTCGCCCGGCACGATGAAAAATGGGGAGAGGTGCCGCACGCCTACGTATTGCTCAGGGATGATGCCGTGGTCAGCTGAACAAGAATTGATCGACTTCTGTCGGCAACGCCTGGCACACTTCAAATGCCCCAAGGCGATACACTTTGGGGCATTGCCCAAGACCTCGACGGGCAAGATCCGCAAGAATGTACTACGTCAGCAATCGCGCACCGCAGGAGAAGGAGCTTCGTGATGTCTGAATTGCAAACCGCTGCCACACTTGCCAAGTACCAGAATGTCTTGCTCGAAACGGAAGGGCCGATTGCGACGGTGACTTTGAATCGGCCGCAACGTCGCAATGCTCTATCGCTGGAGTTGATGACCGAGCTGATTGAATGCCTGAACGAAATTGGGAAGGACCGGGCAATACGGGCCGTGGTGCTGCGAGCGGCGGGCAAAGTGTTTTCGTCCGGTCACGATTTGAGCGAAATGGTAGGGCGCGACATCAATGAGTACCGCCAGGTTTTCGATGTCTGTACAGAACTGATGACGCGCGTGCAATCGATTCCGCAGCCGGTCATCGCGGAAGTGCAGGGAATTGCCACTGCGGCCGGTTGCCAACTGGTTGCGACCTGCGATTTGGCCGTGGCCTCCGACCAGGCGGCGTTTGCGACTCCGGGAGTGAAGATCGGGCTGTTTTGCACCACCCCCATGGTGGCCCTAAGCCGGGCGGTGGGACGCAAGCGCGCGCTGCAGATGCTGCTGACCGGGGAGATGATCGGCGCGGCCACCGCGGCGGAATGGGGATTGATTAACCTGGTGGTTCCCGCTGCCGAACTGGCGGAGCAAACCCGCGCGTTGGCAGCGCGAATCGCCGAAGCCAGTTCTCTGACGGTTGCGTTGGGTAAGCAGGCGTTCTACACGCAGATCGATCTTGACCAGCCGAAGGCCTATGCTTACGCCAAAGAAGTGATGAGCATGAATTCGCTGGTCGCCGACGCGCAGGAAGGAATTTCGGCGTTTCTGGAAAAACGGCGTGCGTGCTGGACAGGGAAGTGAAGTGCTCGTTGTCGGCGCACCTGAAATCGCCGCATGGAAAAATCCAGGAAAGTGGCTCGACTTTCGGACCGTTCAAGGACATGCGGATGGGTTGAAGCGGTAAGGAAGATAGACCGGCTCCCAGATATTGGAGCGGATGGCAGACTCCATGCTTGCCTCGTCCATCGGGCGCGCAACTCCATCATGGATTGCTTGCAAAGCGACTGCTTTGGCCACCGCGAACGACACCGACCGTAATTCCGAGACCGGCGGCAACAATCGTCCCGACCTATTGCTCCGAGCGGGCGAAAGTTCAGCGAGACACTTAGCGGCAGCCATGAACATGGTGTCGGTGACGCGTCTCGCCGTGACCGAGAGGATACCCAATCCCATTCCAGGGAAGATGTACGAGTTGTTCGTTTGATCGATCGGCACCTCGCGCCCATTCCATTTCACCGCAGCAAACGGACTGCCGGTGCCGATGAGGGCGCGGCCATCCGTCCACTCCAGCAAGTCTGCCGGAGTAGCCTCGGAACGCGAAGTAGGATTTGACAGCGGGAAAATAACCGGCCTCTCGACTGCGGCGGCCATGGCGCGAATCACCTCCTCAGTAAAAGCGCCAGCCTGTCCCGAGACTCCGATGAGCGTGGTTGGTTTGGCATTCCTGACCACATCGAGCAAGCTGATGAGATCTTCCTTCTCGAGTTTCCAGTCGGCGATGGAAGAACGAAGCTGCACAAATGCCTGCTGAGCCGGACGCATTCCGGCCATGCCTTCTACCAGCAAACCGTCTTTATCGACTGCGTAGAAGCGGCGGCGCGCTTCGGCCTCGCTGAGCCCGGCATCCTCCATCGCGGTCAGCAGAAGCGAGGCGATGCCGATGCCGGCCGATCCGGCTCCGAAGAGCACGATGCGCTGTTCCGTCAGCGGTTTACCGGTGACGTGGATTGCAGCAAGCAAGGTGCCTGCCGCTACGGCCGCGGTTCCCTGGATGTCGTCGTTGAAAGTGCAAAGTCGGTCGCGATAGCGCTCGAGCAGACGTCCCGCGTTGCTGCCGGCAAAATCTTCCCACTGCAGCAGCAGATGGGGGCAGCGCTCGATGACGGCGCTTACAAAGGCTTCGACGAAATCGTCGTATTCGGCGCCGCGCACCCGGTGGTGACGCCAGCCAACATAAAGAGGGTCTTCGAGGAGCTCCACATTGTCGGTACCGACATCGAGCAGCACCGGCAAACACTCCTGAGGATGAATGCCGGCGCAGGCGGTGTAGAGCGCGAGTTTGCCGATGGGGATTCCCATGCCCCCGGCACCCTGGTCGCCGAGTCCGAGAATGCGCTCGCCATCACTGACCACGATCGCACGAATTGGGTCATAACGGTGATGGCTGAAGATCTCGCGGATTCTGTGCTGGTTGGGGTAGCTGAGAAACAGTCCGCGCGGCTTGCGCCAGATTTCGCTGAACCGTTGGCAGCCTTCACCGACGGTCGGCGTGTATACCAGTGGCATCATCTCTTCGATGTTCCGCACCAGTACGGCGTAAAACAGGGTTTCGTTCGTGTCCTCCAGGTCCCGCAGATAGGCATAGCGCCCGAAATCAGTGTGACGATCGCGCAGCGCTTTGAGGCGGCGCGCCGCCTGATCGTCAAGATTGCCAACGTGCGGAGGTAGCAGTCCGTGCAGAGCGAAGTCGGTGCGCTCGTTTTCGGTGAACGCGGTCCCTTTGTTCAGTATGGGGAAGTTGATCAGGTCGAAGCCGGAAAGCCCGGTCTCCAGAACTCCCTCGGCGGTGATGCGATATTTCATGCTTGCCTTTTAGTCCGTGATTCCGTGAGAAGACCCGCGACAGGTGTTGTATCCGCCCATACGCGCTACCAAATCGTATTCCATTCACCGCAAATCACCAAAGCGAAGGCATGGGTGAGATTGAGGAAGCGAACCTGAGAGCGGAGTTTACCCGGAGGTCGCGACTTATTGCGGCCAACCGCTTTCTTCCTATTGACACTCTATAGGTAGATCGATACTATTCGTATAGAGACTCGATAGGAGACAAGGCTTGAACTCTGAACCCACAACCCTTTTGCAAGGGACTTTGGACATGCTGATCTTGAAATCGCTTATCGCCGGCGAGATGCATGGATTAGGAATCTCGCGCAGAATCCAGCAAATTACCGGCGGCACTTTCGTTGTTAAGCCGGGCTCATTGTTTCCCGCTCTACATCGGATGGAAGAAGAAGGGTGGATTTCGTCTCTATGGGGCGATTCCGAAAATAACCGACGCGCGAAGTACTACCGCTTGACGAAGGCTGGCCGGAAGCAACTCGAAGTCGAAACGGATCGATGGGGACGCATCTCCTGGGCCATCGCTCAAGCTTTGGAAACATCGTAGAGAGGTATTGAGTATGCCATTGCTGGTAAGAGTCCGAAGTCTGCTGCGAAATCTATTCTTATCCAGCCGTGTGGAAGGAGACCTCGACCAGGAAGTTCATTCCCACCTTGAAATGTTGATCGAGGAAAACGTTCGTGCGGGCATGCCGCCGCAGGAAGCGCAGCGGGCCGCCCGGATCGAGCTTGGCGGTATCGAACAAGTGAAAGAGCAGGTTCGCGACGAACGGATTGGCCATTGGTTCTACTCCGTGATTTCTGATTGCCGCTACGCCATTCGCCAGTTCCGCAGGAATCCCGGCTTCACCGCGGTCGTCGTCCTTACCCTTGCCCTTGGCATCGGGGCAACTACGGCAATCTTCAGCGTTGTGTACGGCGTGCTGTTGCGGCCGTTGCCGTATTCCGATTCAAGCCGGATTATGGCCATCTTCGAGGTTAACTCGAAGGGTGGATGGTCACGCGTCGCCGACCCGAACTTCGACGACTTTCGCGATCAGAGTCGCAGCTTCCAGCCGATTGCGAAATACAGTGACGACATCGTGTCGGTTTCGGGAGCTTCGCAGCCGACGCGCACGACGGTGGCGCGGGTCTCGCCCGAATTTCTTAAGGTGTTCGCGGTTCAGCCGATGCTGGGCAGGGATTTCGGCGCCAGCGATGCCAGGAAAGGGGCCGGCCCTACCGTTCTGGTTAGCTACGGATACTGGCGACAGTATCTGGGATCGCCGCACGACCTCTCGCAGTCGCATCTGAAGATCGATAACGCGGTCTTCTCCGTGATCGGCGTGCTTCCGGCCGGATTCCGTTTTCCCGCAGACGTGGATCTATGGCTGCCGGCCGACTTGGACGGCGAAAACACCAGCAGGACATCGCATAACTACTACGCGGTCGGGCGCCTGCGCGATGGCGTGACCGTGGAGCAGGCCAATCGCGACATTGCCGCGATAGCGCGACGCATTCATGAAACGTCGAGCGAGCAAGACGACTATCTCCTCAAAGATGGGATCGTCGTTCCTCTACAAGACTCGCTTACCGGCAAGGCGCGCTCGGCGCTGCTGGTCCTGCTGAGTGCGGTGGGGTTCCTGCTGCTGGTAGCGTGCGCGAATGTAGCGAACTTGCTGCTGGCACAAGCGACGGCCAGAGAGCGTGAGCTTGCCATTCGCAGTGCTCTGGGTGCGTCGCGGGGACGGCTGATGCGTCAATTCCTTACCGAGACGTTCCTGCTTTCACTGGCCGGCGGCGCACTGGGCGTGCTGGGAGCGTATCTGGGCGTGACGGGATTGGTGGCGCTGGCTCCGCAAAATCTGCCGCGGCTGGAAAGTGTCGCGATCAGTATTCCCGTACTCGTGTTCGCGTTTCTGCTTTCGAGCTCGGTAGCCGTGGGCCTCGGGGCGTTTACCGCATCGCGCGCAACCTCCGGCGACCCGCATAAGGGTTTCGCGGAAGGTGCGCGCGGACAAGCAGGTTCGCAGGGCAGCCAGCGTGTTGGCCAGGTAATCGTGGCGGCGCAGGTGGCGATCACATTGGTACTGGTCGTGGGAGCGGGATTGCTGGGACGTAGCCTGATGAAAGTGCTCGAAGTGAACCCTGGGTTCCGTGTGGACAAGGTGGTCACGATGGATGTGTCTTTGCCGTCGGTGGATGATCCCAAGGCAAAAGCGGCACAGGGAGCTTTCTTTTCGCGGCTGATCGACCGGCTCAAAGAAATTCCCGGTGTGCGCAAGGTCGGCGCGACCAGCGGGCTGCCGATGGATGGCGGCCTTCCCGACGGAATGTTTCTGCTGATGACGCCAAATGAAGTTCCCAAGAGCCCGGAGGGTATGGGTGCGCTGTTCCAGCAAAAAGAGCGCATTGGCAATGCCGACTTCTGCGTTGCCACGGATGGATATTTCCAGGTTCTGGAAATCCCGCTGATTCGTGGCCGACTCTTCGATGAGCGGGATGGCGCAAATGCGCAGCACGCTGCCGTGATCAGTGAGGCGCTGGCACGCGAGCGGTGGCCCAATCAGGACCCGATCGGCCACACCATTGAGTTTGGAAACATGGACGGCGACTTGCGGTTGCTGACCATCGTCGGGGTCGTGGGCGACACTCATGAATACGGCCTGGATGTGCCGCCTCATCCCACCGTTTACGTCAATTTGTTCCAGCGGCCTCGTCCGACGATAACTCTGACGATGCTGACCGATACCGACACGCGGTCAGTGACAACGGCGGCAAGGGGAATTCTGCAGGACCTCGATCCGGAAATTCCGGCGAGATTCCGGACGTTTTCCCAAGTCTATTCGGCTTCGCTGGGATCGCGGAGATTCAACGTCATTCTGATCGGCTTTTTCGGGATCACCGCGTTGCTGCTGGCAACGGCTGGTGTGTTCGGCGTGATGGCCTATTCGGTCAGCCGCCGCACGCGCGAAATAGGCGTGCGCATCGCTCTCGGAGCGCGCGCCGTCGATGTGCTCAGGATCATCATGGGCCAGGGATTGCGCACGATCTGCATTGGGGTGGTAATCGGAATTGCCGGCTCGCTGCTGCTGACGCGCGCGGTGGAATCGCTGCTGTTCGGCGTAACGGCTACCGATCCGCTGACCTTCCTCGGGGTGACCTTGGTGCTGGCCGGTGTAGCGCTGCTGGCCTGCTACATCCCGGCCCGGCGGGCAACCAAGGTGGATCCCATGGTTGCGCTGCGGTATGAATAGACAGCGACGGCCAACTGCAAGGTGCGCTGCTTAGGGAAGCGTAGCCGACTCTGGAGAAGCATCGCACGTCCCAAGCTGAATCGAGAATGACCAGGTACCAGACGAATGTTTACTGCAGATCAATGTGGGTTGGGTAACGAGGCGGCGTCGACAGGCGCAGCTCGATTTCTTGTGTTTCCTTAGCGCCGAGGTTCAGCTGCTGCTGGCCAAACTCCATGCGCGGGCCTTCCATTTCGACGCGATAAGTGCCAGGGGCCAAAGATACCAACAGTGGCGTCTGCCCCACCGGCTTGCCGTCGATTCGTACCACAGCTTTCGCGGGCACCGACTTCAAAGTGAGTTTGGCAGCGTTCTGGCCTGCGCTTTGTTCGAGCGCGCGCCGGTTCGCATCTTGCGGATTGGGCGCAGTGTCGGTCACGCCGGCCGGCTGCTTGTCAGGCGTGATTACGGAAACCGTCTTTTTGTCGGGAGAAAGCGTGGAATTTATCTTGTTGCTGAGTCCGCTTAAGCCGGCGCTGCTGCCGGTTGCAATGTGTCCGTACTCTATCGCTGCCTGAGCTGTAGCGGGACAAGCACTCCACACGGCCAGAAGTGCAATGGCCATTGACCAGGCTACCGGTCTACGTATCACCATGGCTTTTCCAAACGGCCGGCCGATCAGTTGTCGGGATCCTGGCCTTCGGGAACGAAATATGCGTCAACCGCGGCGACCAGGCCATCCCGATCGAGCGTAGCGACGCTGCCTTCATAATTTGCAGCCCAGCGAATCTGGTTCAGAAGGTCCCGAGGATGGCACGCCCGGAGAGGTTCCTTCAGCTTGTTGCTGATTACGTCAATCAACTCATCAATGACGGAAGCGTCATATTGAAGTTCGAAATCGTCACAAATTCTGCGGGAGATTTCGTGGAAATGTTCTGGCGAAACAGCCCCCACTCTGACCTTCGTCTGAATTCTGCGCAAGAATGCGGCATCGGCCAAGCTGGACGGATCCAGATTCGTGGCAAAGACGACGAACATCTCGAACGGAATCTCGACGGTTTTTCCTCCGGCCAAGGTGAGGAAGTCAATTCTGCGATCCAGGGGCACGACCCAGCGATTGAGCAACTCTTCCGGGCGGACGCGCTGACGCCCGAAGTCATCGATGATCAGGACGCCATTGTTGGCCTTCATCTGAACAGGAGCTGAATAGAATTTTGTAATCTGGTTCAGTTGCAGTTCGAGCATTTCAATCGTGAGCTCTCCGCCGACCAGCATCATGGGACGGCCGCAGAGTACCCAACGCGCGTCACTATTGTTTGCGATGGGGTCGTCGACCTTCGTATGAACGTGAGGATCGTAGACAGAAATAATCTGGCCATCGACTTCCACGGCATAAGGTATCCATACCGGATCGGTGGCAACCGCCCGCGAAAGTGCCGTCGCAATCGAGGTTTTTCCAGTGCCGGCCGGTCCGTACAAGAAAATAGAGGTACCTGAATTCAGCGCGGTCCCAAGTTTCTTGAGCGTGATGGGGTCGAGCACAAGATGGGAAAATGCGCGCTTGATTTCGGGCGGATGGACCTGTAGATTGCGTACGCTTTGTTCCTCGACCTGCCGTTTATAACTCTCCAGAGAAACCGGCGCGGAGCCCACATACTGATTCATGGACAAACATTCCATGGCACGCGTCCGGCCTCGAGCAGAGATGGCGATGTGAGCGACGTTGCCGCTCATACCAGTGACTTCGCAGAGTTGCTCGGCACGCAGGCGGCGAACCAGCTCGTCGACCACTCGGAATGTGAGCCGCATCATGGCGGCCAATTCCAGGAGCGACAAAGGCCCGGTGACATACAGAGTTTTCAGCGCTAAGTCTTCGAGTATCGATTTGCGCACTCCCACTTCGGGAACGGTCTCGGGAACTGGCAGCGGTGCCCTCACGAACTGAGGTTCAACCGCATAAGCGTGGGCCATGGGCGACTCCTATGTGCAAGTCAATAACCTAGAACATGTGCAACTAACACGCTAGAGCAAATCTGCACAAAGTACTTACGGAAGTAACCACGAGGCACGTGAGACCGATACGGCGGGTAGTGGATGTCCATCAGGGAAGCTAAGGCTCAGCGACGCACTGACAATCTTCAATCCCGAGTACAAGATCGGAACGCACACCACCGCAAAAATGTTCGGCAGTCGCGTGAACGAATAGCTGGAAGGCGTCGACGCCGACATTGACACGACGGCAACGCCTCGTCCAGACGCAGCTGTCGCCGCCTAAGTTATCGCCGGTGCTACAGATTATCGATATGGAAAGTGAGGACACTGCGGGCAATTTGCAGCGATTTTGATGCCCCTCTAAAGTGCCAAATTAGAAGTTACTTTCGTAAGCGAACCGACGTTCATGTCATTGACTGCGGTTCGGCAAAAGGACTAGAAATTCCACATGCGCCCTGGCCGGCCTTCCTTTCAGCAGCAGCCGGAGTAGTCCCCAATTCGATCTAGACAAGAACCTCGCCCGGATAGGGTGGTGCAGCTGTCCGGGCACGGTTCAGGTTTTGTACTGTGCCGGGAACACTTATGAAATTGCGCGCGGTTGTTATTGCTCTGCTGATAGCGACTTGCACTGCCTTTGGGGTTGCCCAGGACAAGACCAAAGCTGCCCAGACCGCTGCTGAAGCCTGGTTGAAGCTGATCGACTCGGGAGACTACGGGCAAAGCTGGCAGGATGCCGCCTCCCCGTTCAAAGCGGCCGTAACGGAAGCTGATTGGGAGCAGAAGCTCAAAGCGTCGCGCGCGCCATTTGGGGCGTTGGTCTACCGGAAACTGAAGTCGGCTGAGTTCACGACCCAACTTCCCGGAGCGCCGGATGGGCAGTATGTCGTCATTCGCTATGACAGCAGCTTTGTCAACAAGAAGTCGGCAATCGAGACGGTGACGCCGATGCTCGATCAGGGAGGGCAGTGGCGGGTATCGGGATACTTCATCAAGTAGAGGGTACAGTTTGATGAAGTTGGACGCCAATCGAGGCGTTCGTAATCAGGATTAAGTTGAGGCATGCAGAGATCGAGGCTGGGTAAATCCAGCGTAACAGTATGGTAAATATGTTGTCGCGCGAGTGTTTGTTAAGTTGCAATGAGGGCATGACAGTGGTGTGAAAAAAACAATAGCCCGTTGACATCCCTTGATATAGTGTGGCGGTTGAGAGCTTTAACCGAAATTCCGGGCTTAGGAGCTTGACATGATTTCTTTGTGGCCTTCCACAATTGCGTCTCTAAACGATTCTTTGACCCTGCTTTACGAAAGCGTGGGCGAACTCGAGGCTGCCAAGTCAGTCGACGTCGCAGAAATTGTTGAGCAGCTTAAGATGGCAGCGGAGTCCGCTCGCAACTTGCGGGCGTTGGTGCTATCGGAGATACCCGATGCCTCCTGGGATAACCGGGAGGAACTTGACGCGCTGCTTGAGGAGATCCAGAAGCGCGTGGAAGCGCGGGCTTTAGAACAGAAGCGCACACGTCTTTTGGCGCTGGCCGGCGAATTGGAGCGCGGAAGCATTCAGCATCGTCGGGCAGCCCGTGTGGATCAGCTGAATCAGATGCGCGACCAGGCGATCAGCGAATTACGAGCCCAGGCTGCGCCCGACAAAGTGCCCCAGGTTCTGCCGGGTCCCGAGGCGGACGAATGGCTGGAGTGGGCGTGTCGCCTGCAGGAACCGGGAGATTCGGAACATCTTCAGGCGCTGCGGACCCGTTTTGCACACTTGGACGATTTCGTTGCGAATTTAGAGCCCAATATGTGGACCGTCAAAAAGGAAACTCCGGTTTAGGAGCTTGCCATGAGTTCATCATTGTGGCCTTCCGCCCTTTCGTCTCTGGACGATTCTCTGGCTCTCTATCGGGATAGCTTGGGAAAGCTCAAGGCTGCCAATCCAGTTGATATCGACGAAGTCATCGAGCATCTCGAGCTGGCCGTTGAGTTTGCCGCAGACTTGCGGGCAATGATCTCCACGGACATGCCGGGAGCCACATGGGAGAACCGGGAGGAACTTGACGCCCTTATCCAGGAAGAAATTGAGAACGGTCAAAAGGCCAAGGATTTAGAGCAACGGCGTCTTCGTCTATTTGCTCTGGCTACTGAGTTAGAGCGCGGCAGCATCGTGCACCGCCGGGCGATTCGGGTGGAGGAGCTGAATCAGTTCCGTGGGCAGGCGGTCAGCGAATTGCGATCTCAAGCCGACCTGGACGATGCCACGCCCGTTCTGCCCGGTCCCGAAGCACGCGAATGGGTGTCGTGGGCGTGCGCCTTGCAAGAACCCGAAGACACCGAATCTCTCCATACTCTTCGGGACCGATTTGCCCAAGTCGACAATTTCATTGCCAATCTCGAGCCCAACATGTGGGTTCCAGCGAAAGGGCCTCTTCCTGAGATTTCGCTACCACCGGCGACGGCGAAGAAACCTGCCGCGGTTAAAAAGCAGCCGCAGAAACAAGTCAAGGCGGAGCCAGTCAGGCCGGAGCCCGTTCGGCCCGAGCCAGTTCGAGTAGATCCAAACGGTTTTGATGAATCAGTGGTGTCGTCTTCAGGGCCTCTCCTGATTAAGTTGAGGGCTCCGAAATTCTCCAGAGGACGTAATAGTCCGCAGGTTCGGCCCTCTGCTGATGAGTCGTCATCGGCGCTCAAGGTGGATACGTCCGCTCAAAGCAGCCCAAGCTCGCAGACGCTGGCGCAAGAGCGGCCTCCGCAGGCGAGCATGACCAGCGTGATCGCCGATCCGGCGAGTCAGGTTGAGTCTCCCGCGGCTGCCGAGGTTGGCCGCGCAACCAGCGTTGCCCCAGCGATCGCTCCGCCCAAGCCCGCGCCTCCGGTCACGGTGGAAACTCTGCGCGCGACCTTCGCCGCAGCGGCACACAAGACGGATGGCGACCATTCAGGCAACGGTGACGCTGCAACTGGCGTGTCCGGGACCGATGAAGAAGAAAGCGAATCTTTCACGGCAAAAGCTGCTCGCAAGGCACAAGCGGTTATTTCCGACACCAAGACGAAGTTTGAAGAGCTGGACAAGCAGCAGAGACAGATTCTGCTGGCGGCTATCGTGGCGGTGGTGATCGTGGCCGTGCTGGGTACTTTCCTGCTGTGGAGATCGCACCGGAAACAGGTCCAAATGGTGGCGGCGCAAGCCGTAGCTCAGAAAGCTACAGAGGCCGCGCAGGCCGCTGCGACTAAAGCTGACGACCAAGCCAAACTGCTTGATTCCCAGCTGCATCCTGGTACTGGGCCTGCTGATCCGAAAGGGAAGGACCAGAGCAACGCTCCCAAGCCGACGACGACGGCCGAGGTAAAACCGCCCAAACCCATCGAAGTTCCTAAAAACGCCCCAGTCGCGAAGAAGGACGACAAGGCGCTGGATGCTGCGCCTAAGAGCTTGACCGAAGTGGCGGGCGGCTTGCCGGTACCGAACAACGTAAACAACATCGTCAACAATATGCCGGTGGCGCAGCCCAAGATCGCTCCGGCTCCGCCGAAGGCCAAGGTTTCGGTGATTTCCCCCGTGGTCCTGGTTCACCAGGTTCCCCCGCAATACCCCTTGCAGGCCCGGGTGGCCGGCATTCACGGAACCGTGGTGTTGCAGGCTGTGATTGCGAAGAACGGAAGCGTGAAAAGCGTACACGTGTTGAACGGCAACCCGCTGCTGACACAAGCGGCTCTGGATGCTGTGAAACAGTGGCAATACAAGCCCTCTACCCTCGACGGCCAACCGGTTGAAGCCGACACTCAGATCAGCGTCAGCTTCAAGAATGACCGGTAGCGGGATTTGATTCTGGCGCCGCTCACAGGTATCTGACAGAAAAAGCAACCCGCGGAATCGGCCAACTGGCCGATCGCGGGCGGCTTATTGGTTGTCGTCGACTGCTAGCGGTGCTGCGACTGCCCCGGCTCCCGGCCGGATTTTGCTCCACGAAATGTTGACAATAAATCCGTTGCATCTCTAATTCGAACGGATCATCCTATTAAGCATGAAGCACTCATTATGGCTGGCTTTGCTGACGATCTCGATTCTGCTTGCGGTTCCTGTTGCAGCGCAGCACGGAGGCGGCGGTTCTTCCAGCGGCGGCGGATCTCACGGCGGAGGTTCTCACGCCGGTAGCGGTTCTCATTCAAGCGGCAACGGAATCAATGGAGTGCGGCCCCCCGGGCCGATTGGCTCCTTCCAACGGGGCTATCGCCGTTATGGGAATTACGGCTATGGTTACGGACCGTGGTATTACCCGGGATGGGGTTTTGATGGCGGTTTTGATTCCTATGTCGAACCCGGACCCGAGGACAATGCGTCTGGGCCGCCGGTAGTTCTGATGCAGAGTGGTGACCGCCGTCCTGCGGCTCCCGCAGCTGTTTCCGAACCACCTAGAATCATCGAAGCACCGCAGAGCAAAGAGGCGGATGCGCCCACGAAACCTGAGCCGCCCACGCTCTTCGTCCTGACGAATGGAGAACGTCTGGAATCGAGCCGGTACACGCTTACGGCAGACTCAGTGCGGGTTGAGGTAGGCCGGGAAGAGCGCACCATCTCGCTCGCCAAGGTCAATATCGATGCCACGCTCGCGGCTAACCGCGGACGCGGAATCGATCTGATGATTCCGAAGGACAAGAACCAGATTTTTGTGAGCTTCTGAAGTCCTACAAGCTTCCCGATCCTGGACCAATGTGGATGCCCCCATTCACATTCTCCAGCTCAATGCGAATACCGCCGCTGCCCAGCGTGCCCTCCAGACTCTTGCCCACCAGATGGCCCTTAACCGTGAGCGGAAAATCGGTGGTGATGTCGCCGCTGATAGCGCTGGCGCTCACTTGCGCGTTGGGCGATTGTGGCAAGGTGAGGTTGATGGCGCCATTGACGGACTTAATTTTGATTTCACGCACGTCTTTCAGAGACGAATAGTTTGCGTCAATCGTTCCATTGACCGTAGCCAAGTCACCTTCGCCGGCCAAATCGGAAGCCCGCAGCTTGCCATTCACCAGGTTAGCCCTGATCTCGCCGCTGAGTTGCTGCAGGTTGAGCGAGCCATTAACCAGGTTGACGTGGTCGATGCGAGCCTTGTTGGGAACATGCAGCGTGTAGTGGACCGAAGCCGGGTTGTTATTGAAGAAATGCTCTTGATAATGAGTCTTGATCTCCACGGAATTGCTGCTGGAGTTTACCTCGATGCGGGTGTCATCGAGGCGCTGCTGGTCACGGGCAGTTTTCACGGCGTCGATCTGAACTTCGTTGCGGTCCCATCCAGAGATCTCAACGTCGCCATTCATGTTGTCAATTGACACACGGCCATTGGCAGGGAGGGGAACCGTGCGATGGAAATCCTGCGTCACTTCGGCATGGGCGGCAACGGTCAAAACCATTGCCAGAATCGCTCCCGATAGCATGCCTGCCAAGGTGCCGTACTTGCGAGAATGAGCCATAGTGCCTCCTGTCGCGATCAGACGCGAGATAGGAACGTCGGTGAACAAGATGTGTTACGGAAAGAAACGGCCTGTGGTTCGGAAAAAAGGGACGAAATGCAGTGGAAGTTGTTGATCGGATCGGCTGCAGGCAGAGGGCCGCAGGCAAGCCTGTTCCGTCCCATCGGGATAACAAACAGATAAGATATTGGCAGGCATGCCGAGCGTAACCGTAACCGCGACCGTGTTGAACGAGGTTGACGACATCGATGGGTTGGTGTCGACGCTGGCGCAGCAGACGCTGCGGCCGGAAGTCATCGTTGTCGATGGCGGCTCGACGGATGGCACCTGGGAAAGGTTAGAGGCGGCCAGGTCGAAGTATCCCAACCTGATTGCCATTCGTGACGAAACCTGCAATCTAAGGGCTTCGGCGGGTCCGATCGCGCGCGGGCGGAACGTTGGAATCGCAGCCGCCACATCGGAGGTGGTCGCCTGCGCCGACGCCGGCTGCATCTACGATCCGGAATGGCTGAGCCGCCTCATCGCTCCGATTCTGAGTGGCAGCGCGCAGTATTCGCTGGGTGGATCGTGTGTCGATCCGGACTACCAGACGATCTGGGATCTAGCTGCGGCACCGTTTTTCGGACTGAAACAGAATGCCGACGGAACGACCAGGTCGTGTACGGCGCGTTCGATGGCTTTTCGCAAGGATCTGTGGCAGCGGGTGGGGGGATTTCCCGAGACCAGCTTTCTGGGCGAAGACACCATGTTCGATCTGCGAGTGCGTAAGCTGGTGACGCCGGCCTATGCCGAGCGGGCGCAGGCCATCTACCGGCCGCGGCACACGCTGAAGACAGCCTTAAGCATGATGGCGCGTTACGGCGTTGCCGATGGAGTGATGGGGACGCGGCGCTCGCGCCTGTTGCGAAACCTGCTGCGCTGCGTGGCGGAAGTGGTTGCGGTCGTCGTGGTGCCTTGGACGGTGATTCCGTTGGTGGGCGTGCTGTTGCTGGAGATTTATTTTGCGTTTCGGCTGGATTGGAATACGTTCGGCAAGCGCGCGACCTTGCGTCAGATGGGAGCGCGGCTGCTGTACTCGCTGCTGGTGCCGTGGATTGTTACCTGGAACCAGGCCGTGGGTGAGTTGACCAAGACGAATCAGCCGAACCGGCAAAATGCGTGAGCGGTACTCAGCATGCGGCAACTAATGACTATTGAGGATTGCAATCATAGTGACACCGCACGGCCATCCAGCGAAGCTGCGAACCACAGGAATTGTCATCACGAGCGCCCGGTTTTGGCACGAGGGATCTGCTGTTCCGTGGTGCTGGCGAAAAGCAGATCCCTCGCTTCGCTCGTGATGACAATTCAGATGATTCGTCACTATATTCCGCAATGCTCAATAGCTAAAAGCGCTTCTCCTTGACTCTGACTCCTGCCCTCAATCCGTGAACCTGTACTTCACCAGGTCGTACAGCGCCATCCAGCCATCTTTCCAGCTGATCTTCTTGCCTTCGGCGTAGGTGCGTCCGTGATAGACGATAGGCACCTCATAGATGCGCACGCCCAGCTTGGCCAACTTGACCGTCATCTCGGTTTCGACGCTGAAGCGGTCGGAGTGCAGATGGATCTGCACCAGCAGTTCGCGACGAAACACCTTGTAGCAAGCGGTGACGTCGTGAATGCTGATACCGGTAAGCATGTTGCACACGATGGAGAAGATGCGATTCATGACGTAGCGCCCGAAGCGGGGCACGCGATGAGGGCCGAAGTGAAAGCGATTGCCAAAGACGGCGTCGGCGTGGCCTTCGAGAATAGGCGTGATCAGCACCGGGTAGTCGCGGGGATCGTATTCCAAATCGGCGTCCTGAATCAGCACCAGTTCGCCGGTGGCTTGTTCCAATCCAGTGCGCACACCTGCACCCTTGCCCATGTTCTTCTCGTGCAACACCAGCTTGACGGTGTTGGCGCCATTACCGCCGAGCAGTTTCGGCAGATCGCAGGTTTGCAGGAACTCGCGTGTGCCGTCGGTGGAATAGTCGTCGACGATGATGAGTTCTTTGTGCAGACTGAGCGGCTGCCGCGCTACCTGCTGCAACAGCTTCATCACGGTGGGGCGCTCGTTGTAGACCGGAATGATGACCGACAGGGTATGAAACTGTGGCAGGATATCTTCCCGGTCGAGCTCAGCCAGGTCGTTTTCGGCGCCGTCAGTTGCGGCTATGCGAGGTCGTGCTTCAGAAACCAAGTAAACTCCAAGGATGAGCAGCTCAGGATCGATCGGATGCCGGTATCGCGGCTGCGGAAAACAAATATAGTAGACCAGCGGATAGAACACAATCAGGCTAGCGAAAAGAAACACCCCGTGAATACGCCGCTTCCACGCCAGCAGTAGTCCCCATATCGCCACCACGGACGAGGCCAGGTAAAGAATGTTCTTGGTCTCTGCCAGACCCTCGATTTTCGACAGCCGTGGCAATCCATTCCAGAAGAAGATGACGCGCCGCAAGCTGATCACGACGAACTTGCGGGGATTTTCGGCGATCCATTGCTTGGCTTTGCGGCCTTGCTCGGCGCAGAAAGCGATTTCTCCCATCTGCTTGTACTCGGCCAGCAGGCGATCGTTCTGACTGGGGTGATAAGCCAGAACGTAGGGACCTTCGGCAATGGGATTATTCGCAATGCGCAGCTCGTTGCCGAAGTTGTCGCGGATGAAAACGAACTGGCCCATCGCCTCATAATTGCGTACCAGCCAGGGCATGATCGTCATCCAGAAGACGACCGCGCTGAACAGGACGGGAATCAGGAAGCGTTTGCCGCGACGATGGAGTTGATATGCGAGCCAGCATCCGGCGAAAGGCAGAAACGACAGCGCCGCCGGATTGGTGAGCGCCGCGATGCCCCAGATCAGCCCGTAGCCAATCCAGGACGAGGAGCGGTCGTCGCCTTCCATCTCCACCGTCAGCATGAACAGCAGGCTCAGCAGAAAAGCGGAAAGGCTGGTCTCCCAGATCCAACGCACCGCCCAATAAATGGTGTAAGGAAGGAGCGCCCAAATCCAGCCGGACCAGATAGCAACCTTCTCATTGAAAACCCGCAACGCGGTGCGATAGATGGTCCAGCAGGTGAGAGCGGCAAACAAGCTGTTGAAGGTGAGCAGAGCAAACGCCGAGGCCGGCGAGTAGCTGCCGAAAGCGCGGAAGGCCAGCGATACGATCCAGGGATAGACGGGAGCTGTCCAGGCGGACGGTCCAGTGTTGCCGCCAAAGGGAGAACTGAAACCCATCCCATTGGCCAGGGATGCAGCGATGCGTCCGATTTCCCAGCCGAATCCGAAGTTGTGTTCGGTGGTGCGAATGCGATAGGTGTGAGCCAGTGCGATCCAGAGCACACGGACTGCGAAGGCAATCAGGACCATCCATTGCGGCGAGTGAAGGATGGCGTACCAGCGCGAGCGGCGAACTCCCAGCCAGCCACGATCCGCTCGGGCAGGCTTACCTTCGGCTGAGTTGAAGTCTGGCGTTGGGCGCGCCGCTGAGGTCGGCAAGGGCATTGGGGACAACAGAAATTGTATCGTAGGAGTGGGGAAGAGCAGTCAGTCGTTCATGCGAGGCGCAATCCGGGAGACAAAAAGTCTGAAGAGCAGATCCCTCACCGGCTGAACTTCACCAGCTAAAACCCTCAAAATCGCCTCAGCGTGAGTTTTTCAGCACTCTGTAAAGCCTGCTAATCTTCCGGTAGTAGTGCAGTGTGAAATTGGACCGGAAATAGATCGGAGTCTTGGGAACTCCGGGCAGGCATGTTGAGACTTCCACTTTGCCAGAGATTTGTCGCGAACGGATACGAACTTGAATTCGCCACACGTCCGGCAAGAGGACTTTATGACAATGCGCCCGTCTTCGTCGTAAGCCGGAGCGTTATTGACAGTGGGAACTGCTGGCATAGAGCAGGAATACGCCGACCCGTAGAGTCTGGCAATTCCCCTTTTTCACCACTAACTTATTGAAGCAGTGAGCAATATTGCACAGACGGCCAAACACTCGCCCGTTAGTATTCCTGACGTCAGATTGTTCCTAAGCCCGTGGAAAGCAGCCTCAGGGGGAGGTGCTCTCTGCGGGCTCTTTCCATGAAAGCATCCAGCCTTTACATCAAGTAGGGATACGCCAAGCGAAAAGTCTATCGCGGCAAAAATTCCCACCCAAGCCCATCAGGCCCGGGTGGGATCGCGTCACCTAAACGCTCACCGAAACATTATTGGAACTGGATGGGGTGGTCACACCGTTATTCTGCGTGAATTGCTGGAACTCCTGCTGCAGCGTGCTGTAGGCCTGTTGGGCCGAAGACAGATTGCCGGCCTGCAAAGCCTGGCCCAGTTGGCTCATGAGCTGGCTGACTGCGCTTTGGCCTCCGCCTCCTGATGATGATGGTGGCCCTCGGCGGCGTGACTCTGCATGTCCTGTTGAATGGTCGAGTAGTCCTGCTGGGCGGCCGTGGTGTTGCCGGACTGAATATCCTTGGCCAGTTGGCTGAATTCCTGGGCGATAGGACTGTTGCCTTGCGAGGTTGAATTGCTCTGCGGCGCGTACTGTTGCAAGGTCGCAAAATCGGATTGTGCCGCTGTCATGTTCCCAGATTGCAGGTCCTGGCCGAGTTGCTGAAACTCCTGCTGAAACTTCTGCATTTTATTCTGGGTGCTGCTCTGCGTTGCGTAGTTGAACAGATTGCTGCTGGAAATACCTGCAACTGACATCGTTATCCTCTCAAAGGGGAACTTTCATTCTCCTTCCTTATCGGCAAGGTTCGAGCTGACTTGAATTGCCGCTAAGTCTCGATGAGTAGGGGCACGTCAGTTACCAAATGCGTGAGGTTGGATGACAAGTCTTATGTATGCGATTGAAGACACTTAGGTGATCGGTCGCGAGCTGGCACTCCTCGTACCAAAATTAGCTGGGCAAACATGCTCCTGCCATCCCGGCAACGTTTGCCTAGCATTCATTGTGGATGGAGAGCGATTATGCAACCCTAGCCTACGGCTTAAATCCCACGCTCTCCCACAGCGGAGCCGGATCGTAGAGCACGCCATTAGCGACGACCGAGCGCACGCTGCGGATGTTGTGAATGTCGTCCAGCGGATTGGCGTCGAGGACGTCGAGATCGGCGCGCTTGCCTGCTTCCAGGCTGCCGCTATCGCCATCGACCTTCATGGCCCGGGCGGGCACGATGGTCGCGGCCTGCAGAGCTTCCATCGGCGTGAATCCGGCCTGCACGTAGAGCTCGATTTCGTGATAGACGGAGAACCCGGGCACCGCTTGATCGGTACCGGCGACGATCGGAACGCCAGCACGGTGCAGGGCGCCGATTAACTGCAACTGTTCCTGAGTAATCTTCTTCGCCTCAGCGGAGAATTGAGGAGGCACGCCTCCACTCACCAGTTGTTCGCGCAGCTCAGGAGCAACGCGAGCGATGCCGGGTTCCAACGTCTCGGCGGGTACGTCAGCAGGGCGGTTTTGCATTTCCATCAGAGCCATGGTGGGATCGATGACGGTGTGATGCTCCGCGAAAAATTTAACAGCCTTGCGGCCAGCCTCGCCGTTGACGTCGAGAGAACTCATCACCTTGAAGCGCTCGGGCCAGGTGGCTTTTCTCCAGTCGAAGTCCTTGGGCAGGAGCAAGTCTGAGATGTAGTGAATGTGGTTGATCATGTCCATGCCGTCGTCGACGCCTTCGTAAGCATTCATCCCGATGGGGATGTGGCCGGTGACGGTCATGCCGACTTTGTGCGCATCGGTGCAGATGGCCTTCACGTTGTCGGGCTTGACGGAGCTATAAATTTTGATCTGCTGGAAGCCGGAATCGTGATAGCGCGTGACCCAGGTCTGGGCGTCGGCGGGCGAATTCACGCGGGTGATGCCGAGAGCGTACGGGCCGTCGCCGTCGACGATTCCTGCAAGCAGCATGTGCGGACCCAGGGCCTTGCCACTGTTGACGGCGTCGCGTACCTGGGTGATGAAGTCATATTCATTGCCGACATCGCGCACTGTGGTCACGCCTGCGGCAAGATAGATTGGTCCCCACTCCACCTGCTCGTAGTGAGCGTGCATGTCCCACAGGCCGGGGATGATGTATTTGCCGGTGACATCGACGCGTTGCGCTTCGGCGGGAACTTTAATTGTATTGCTGGGGCCGACGGCAACGATTTTTCCATCAGCCGTGACGACGGTGGCGTTCGGGATCGGGGGCTTTCCGGTGCCATCGATCACGGTCGCGCCAACAAAGGCGAAAGTTCCGGTGCGGCGGCCGGGAAGCTTCTGGCTGAGCTCGGTGAGAGCAGCCATCTCGTCGCGGGCGGCGCTGGCAACAAACTTCGCCAGGGCGGGCTCGTAATCCTCGCGCACGGCTTCGAAGTGATCGAACTCGGCGTCAGTAGAGACTAGCGCGGCGAGATTATTGTTGCTGTCCATCCACAGCGTTTCCAAGCCCCAGATCAGGCCTTGCACGGTATAACGTTCGACCTGAATGTTGTGGCCGTCGACATCGATCGTCTCGGAGCCGCGATCCTGAACTTTGACCGAGCCGGAGGGCAGCGTTGGCAGTTCCGCCGGTGAGCCGTGAGTGCGCCAGTAGCGGATAAGCTCCATCTGAACGGCAACGGGAGCGTAGCCGGATATGGTGAAAAAGCTGGCAGGCGTCGTGGCGTTGCGCGTGTCTTTACCTTGATGAATCGTGGCCTTATCGCCGTCGACGGTGACCTGGGTGTCGATGTCTGACATGCGGGAGGTCTTGCCCTTGATGACGAAGTTCTGTGGCACATAGCTGTCGGAGGTGCGCAGGGTGGCCGTGAGGGGCACTTTGCTCCCACGGTCGGTGAACTCGAATTCGGACTTCAGGATAAGCGCGGTGCCGTCGGGCATGATGGTGTAGGTCTCTTCGCCGATGGGCTGCTCGAATTTATGCAGGCGAAACTTGCCAGATTCGGTGGAAGGAGGATTGGTTTGAGCCAGCAGAAAGGCGGGCATGAAAGCGATAAGCAAAACGCAAAGATGGCGAATACCTCGAAGACAATACACGCGGACGGTCCTCCTGGGACACTTCAGCCTACAACATCGTTAAACGAAAAGGAGCGAGTAAGGGTTCCATGGGGAAGACAGATTTCAGCTGTTAGTTTTCATAGGGGCGACATGGTACTCGGTTTTGACCAAGCCGCTGGGATAGTGCTGCGTGGCGACGTGATGCAGCCGCAGGTCATGCGGTAGCGCGCCGAAGAGAGGGATTCCTTCTCCAATGAGCACCGGGACACGAGTAATGATGAGACGTTGAACCAGGCCGGCGCGCAGGAATCCTTGAATCGTGATGCCTCCGTCGATGTAGAGGTGGTGGGCGCCGCTGGTGGCGAGTTTGGCAACGATCTCAGCTGGAGGCCCTGCCATTTGTTCGACAATGCCATCACGTACCGCGGACAAGTCGAGCAGCCGGCTGCTGAGCACCACGACACGCTTGTTGCCGTAGGGCCAAGCCGGGAAGGCGAGAACTGTCTCGAAGGTTTTGCGGCCGATCACCAGCGCATCGACGCTGGCCATAAACTCGGTATAGCCATGCGGCTCGCCGCCATCTGCCGGCAGAAAGTCGAGATCGCCATTCGGCCGGGCGATAAAGCCGTCCACACTCGTCCCAATAAAGACAGATATCATTATGGTTGACCTCTCAAGTGCCAGGCCATCGAAGATCCTCTTTCCAGTGGTTCAGCTTCCCGGCGCAAAGCTATAGATCCACTGAGCGGCTTCCCTAATTCTTCGTTCTCGCTGGATCGGTTTCCTGCGATCAGGGATGCGGGGCTGGGGGACTGCGATCAAAAGCTGGTGGACAGTAGCAGGCTTCATAGCTGGCCGGATCCAGAGAACCAATCGCACAGTAAAAACCTCGCAGAGCACCTATCGGCAGAGGATCGCCGATGCGAGAAACATTGTAGAGCTTGAACCATAGGTTGCGAGCTTTATCGTCTGTCTGGATTTGACTGTAAATACTTACCAGGCTGGCAGCGTCGAGTTGTGGCTTCTTCCACTCTTGGGAGAACGTGTATTCCTTCTCCCATCGCCCGGGATCATTGCGGCTGGCCTGATCGAGGTTGGTGAGGTAGTAGGTGGTCTGGTCGGCGAGCATTCCATCCGGGGCAAAAGATGCAACGCGAAAAGCAGGGTTCTGGCCATAGATGGGCGAGACCGGCGGATTAATAATGATGAACAACGGATTGGTTCCGGTAGTGTTGAGCAGGCGGAAATCGTCGGCATGGGTATGGCCTGCCAGGCTGGCGATTACGGTACCTTGATACTTCTCCAGCAGGTCATCGAACTGCTTGGTCCAACTAGGAACCCACATCGGAACGATAGCTTTGGCGCATACTTGCCTGGTGGGCGCGGGAGCACCGTGGGTTAGCGACAAATACTTCTGTATCGTGTAAAAGCTGTCAATTCCCGGGGGAATATGAAAAACCAACCAGACTTTTTCGTTCGCTTGTTTAGCCTCACTCAGGCTTGATTCCAACCAGGTGAGGAGAGCGGGCCCTCCGGTAGGAGGCACGGACGCGCAGCCCTCCTGGAAGCTGGCAGCATGGTATTTGCTGGAGAAGAAGACAGTATTCAGGACGATGATGCGGACCCCGGGAACGCCGGGGTGCGGAATGTTGTAGCTGCCGAGAGCTTTCCAAGTGGCGACGAAACTATTGTCGGCCCGGGCAAGATCGCGGGCCAGCTCCGCCGTGTCGATCAGAAACATGCCGTGGGGATGAATGCTGTAGTTTCCGCACTCTTCATCGTTATTGCCGATGGCCAGCAGAAGCTGCGTATTGCCAAACCGCTGGCGAAATTCCAGGGCTAGAAAGTCGACGGTCTTGCGCACGAACGCGCGATAGTGCTCGCGATCCTTGTCGTGCATAGCCCTGGCGAAGGTGTTGGGAAAATCGTGCGCCAGCAGATCGCCGGTAATCATAATGAAGGCAGGATGAGGCAGAGTTTTTTGCATCTGATCCAGAGCAGATTGCAACAGCCACCAATTGGTGTCTTGGCCGTAAGGGCTGAAGGCGGTGACCTTGGACTGATTCAGGATGGACTCCCACTGCGTGGCAGGGAGAGCGGAAAGGGCGCTGACCAATGCGGGGTCGGCCATGGGATTGAAGTGGATGTCGGAGGAGACGAGGAACTGATTGGAGTTGGCGGGTGTGGATTGCGCCTGGACCGTTGAAATCAGGAGCAACACTAAGACAAAAATCGATGGATGAAGCAGGGGTAGCCGGCGGAGTGAATGAGGCTTGCTGAGTTGTAGGAAGGACATTAGCCTGGGTGCCTCGAATTTCCGTGAGATGGCGCTCAGAGGAATATACGGGATGAGGACGTGATGTTCGAGAGAGTATTGCGTGGGGGTAACATTCTTGGATGGCGGATCCCAGGTTAGCCCAACTGACGGGCGAACCTGGGGCACAAGCCGAATCGACAGGGTCCTTCGACTGCGTTCGGCTTTGCCTCGATCCGCTCGCGAAGGCGGAAGAAAAGCAGGTCCCTGCGCTGCGCTCGGGATGACACACCAGAAGAAGAAGCTGTGCTCTAGACGACAGATCGCAAGGGAGCTGAGTTCAGCAAGCCTGAGAGGTGGAATTTTCAGGCGCCAGCTGCTTCTAGAATGCTCGTCTTGAGTTTGCGTATGCCATCGTCGATCTGACGCGGACTGGTGCTTCCGTAACCAAGAATTAGTCCACTCCGGGCCGGCGGCTTCAAATAGCAACTCGATAAGGGCATTGCGGAAATGCCCCTCTGGGCAGCGTGTCTCGATACTGCGACATCGTTCGTCCCGGGAGGCAGCAGCACCACCAGATGCATTCCCGCTTCGGCGCCAATCACTTCGAGCTCGTCGCCCATCCGCCTGTGAATCGCTTCGACCAGCGCGGTTCGCCGCTGCATATAGAGCATGCGCGTTCTGCGGATATGCCGGGCGAAATGTCCTTCGCGAATGAAATCGGTCATCGCGGCCTGATACAGAGTGGATGAGAATTGATCGCTGGCATCGCGCGCGGCGGCGAAGGCCTCCACCAAGTCATGGGGAACAACCATGTAGCCGAGGCGCAGCGCGGGAAACATTACTTTGCTGAATGTACCGACGTAAATGACTCGCGCGTCGGTGTCTAACCCTTGCAGGGATGCAATGGGACGGCCGCCTAACCGGTATTCGCTGTCGTAATCGTCTTCGATAATCCAGGCGCCGCTCCGCATGGCCCAATTGAGCAGCAGCATCCGCCGGGTAGCGCTCATGGTGACACCCAGCGGATATTGATGGGAAGGCGTGATGTAGACAGCATGCGCACTGCGGGCACGGCGGATTCCTTCGGCTACGTCGAGCCCCTCGTGGTCTACCGGCACCGGGACAAGCTGTGCCCCGGCCATCAGCAGCGCCTGGCGCGCTCCGGGATAACCCGGCTCCTCGATCCACACGCGCTCATTTGCGTCCAGTAAAACTTGCCCCGAGAGTTGCAAGCCCTGCTGCGATCCGGTGGTCACTAGGATCTGCGATGGGTCGCAGCGCACGGCGCGGGCTGCGCCCAGATATTCGGCAATGGCTTCGCGGAGAGGACCATAACCCTTGGCATCTCCATAGGCCATCGATTGTCTGGTGGGTTTTCGCGAATGGCGATTGACCAGCTTGGACCAAACTCTGACGGGAAAATGTTCCAGAGCAGGCAGGCTGACCCGGAAGGCCACCAGTTGAGGTGACCAAGTTTGTGCGGGAAGGCGCATCAGCGCCACGCGACGCGAGACCGTGCGCAATGCTTTGGGGTTGGAAATCTGGCGGGACGCACCGCCGGTTTTGGCGATGGCCGGCTTTAACGCATCGTCAGGGATAGACCTTGCCACACAGGTGCCGGCGCCGACAAAGGTCTCGAAGTATCCTTCGGCATGCAATTGTTCGTAGGCTCCGGAAACGGGTATGCGCGATATTTTCAATTCCGCCGCCAGGCTTCTGGTGGACGGAACGCGCTGCCCAGGCCGCAGTTGACCGGCAAGAATGGCACGGCTGAACCATTCGTACAGTTGGCGGTACAGCGGAATCCTGCGGCTGGAATCCAGGGCAATCGGGGGCAGGAAACTGGCGGAGATGCGTTTCATCGTGGGGCTGAAAGTGGCTATATCGTATCAGATCAGAGTGGCTATTGTGGTAAGCCATCAGTCCGGTTAGTTTTCTCGAATGGGCTCAATTGATCGAAGACATCCGGAGGATACAAACTTGATGCCTGCCAGGAAATTTTGCATTTGCCTTGTCGTGTGCGCCGTGGGAGTTATCTTCTACGCCAGCCAAGGCTACGCTCTGCCGAACTCGAACAAGGCCGGAACTTTCAAGCAGTCGCAAAATCCCAACCCACAGGGACAGATAACTGGCGAGCAAAACTCGACGGACAAGGAGCACAGCGGCCAAAACGATTTCGACTTCGAGATTGGCAGCTGGAAAATCCACCTGAAGAAGCTTTTGCATCCCTTAACGGGATCGACGACCTGGGTTGAGTTTGACGGCACCTCGGTTACCCGGAAGATTTGGGATGGCCGTTCTCAAATTGAGCAGTTCGAAACCGACAGTGCGGTTGCCGGCCACATCGAAGGTCTGACCCTGCGTACCTACAATCCTCAAACCCAGCAGTGGCGGCTGTATTGGGCCAACGCCAAGGATGGCATTCTGGACCCGCCGCAGATTGGTGAATTCAAGAATGGACGCGGTGAGTTCTACGCGCAGGACATGCTGAATGGAAAAAGCATCCTTATTCGCTTTGTCTGGACGAACACCCTCACCAACACGCCCCATTTTGAACAGTCCTTTTCAGAGGACGGAGGCAAGACCTGGGAGTTGAACTGGATTACAGACCAGACGCGGGTACCAGAGGAGTCCGATAAATCGGCTTCGGCGTCGCCGGTGCCGCAAACGGGTTCAGGAGCGAAGGCAACGACTGCGGAACGGGATGGTCAACACGATTTCGATCCGCTTGTCGGCACATGGAAATATCACCTGAAGAAGCTGCAGCATCCCCTGACCGGGTCCAATACCTGGGTTGAATCAGACGGCACCGGAGTCTGCTACAAGCTTTGGGAGGGCCGGGCGCAGCTGGACACGTTCGAGGCAGAGGGCGCGACCGGCCACATCGAAGGGCTGACGCTGCGTACGTACAATCCTCAATCGCACCAGTGGAGACTTTATTGGGCCAACAGCAAGAATGGCGTCATTGACCCGCCGCAGGTTGGCGAATTCAAAAATGGACGCGGGGAATTTCTCGCCCAGGACACGATCAATGGCAAGACCATCTTGATTCGTTATGCCTGGACGAACATGACGACGGACTCGCCCCACTTTGAACAATCCTTCTCAGAGGATGGAGGCAAGACCTGGGAAGCCAATTGGATCACGGACCAGACACGGGCGAGCGATGATGCGGACAAAGGGCGCTGAAAAACTCGAACAGCGTTGAGTGCCGCCGGCTGAAGCCGGCTCCGGATATCAAAAAAAGGGACTGGACGCGGCGCTGAAGAGCCGCTCTACCCGAACTCAGGTTCGAGTCAAAGCGAAGCACCTTGATGGAGAAAAGCAGATGCGCATCTTGCGCCTGGTTCAAACCCATAGCGTACTCAGTGTCCTGATAGTTGCGTGGTGCTCAGCAAATGTGCTGGCCCAGACTGATGCCGGCAAAGCGAAAGCCGGAGTACAAGAGGCGAGTGCGGTACGCGATGGTCAACATGATTTTGATTTCGAGATTGGAACCTGGAAGAGTCACCTCCGGCGGCTGGTACATCCGATGACCGGATCGACAACCTGGGTCGAGTATGACGGCACCAGCGTGGTTCGCAAGGTATGGAACGGGCGCGCGAATCTGGTGGAACTCGAAGTCGATGGCCCAGCTGGTCATATTGAAGGCTTATCGTTGCGTCTGTACGACCCGCAATCCCATCAGTGGAGTCTGAATTTTGCCAACAGCAACGGCGGTGTGCTGAGCACGCCGACGATTGGTGAGTTGAAGAATGGACGCGGCGAGTTTTATGACCAGGAAATGCTGAACGGCCGGGCTATCTTAGTCCGCTTTGTTATCTCAGATATCACTCCGGATTCGTGTCATTTTGAGCAGGCGTTCTCTGGGGATGGAGGCAAGACCTGGGAAGTAAATTGGATTACGACCGACACACGAGTGAAAGACGAACCTGACACGACCCATTAATGGTTGAGGATATCGGCGTGATCGTTGAAATGCGCACTTATAAGCTCAAGCCAGGCACGCGGGCTGAGTTCGTGGAGACATTTCGCTCGCGGTCGATTCCGGCGCATGAGGAAATTGGAATGAAGATACTGGGTCCTTTTCTGTCGATTGAGGATCCCGACACGTTCTTTTTTATGCGCGGCTTTCCAGACCTGGCGTCGCGCGAGCCGATGAAAGCCAAGTTCTACGAAGGAGAATTGTGGAAGAACGAGCTGGAGAAGGTGGTGATGCCGATGATCGAAAAGTATGACGTCGTTCTGGTGGATGACCCGGTGGGGTTGATTCGCTGGTAGGGCGGGACGTGTCCGCGCGTCCCCCACACATTCGAAAGTCGCGAATGTGTGGGGCACCCGGCACCCGGCGAAGGTGTCGGGCGTCCGGCCCAAAAGTTTTCTATTTGATCCAACGAACTATAAGGCTTTCGCTGCGAAGAAACAGCCACTCAAGCAATGGCGTTTGAGTGGGGTACCCGAATTACTTACCTGGGCCAGCGGCCAATGTTGCGACGGCCTAAGCGCTGGAGTTGATTTTCGTCGACAACGATAGGCAACGATGATGAACTAGAAGCAAGAATAAGGGCGTGGGCATGGGAAGCGGAGCTACTTTCGTGGTAGGTACCCACTAGATCCACATTCCATTGGGAATAGACCTAGGCGGGATACGGAGACCGAACGCAGCATATGTCCACGGCAGGCCGAACCCTACTTCTGATCACCGCTTCCGCACCGGAAATCCAAAGAGTGCGTCGTGGTCGCGTCCTGAACTTCCAGCAGATCACCATGCCGTATCTGGCCGCGCTGGCAACGCCGCAGTGGAAGGTGATTCATGTCGATGAGGTGGTGAGGCCGGTAGATTTCGGGTTGCCGGTGGACCTGGTGGCCATCACCTTTCATACCCCGAGTGCCCCACACACCTATGCCATAGCAGATCAGTTTCGGCGAGAGGGAACACCGGTGGTCTTGGGTGGACCCCATGTAACTCTGCTACCCGATGAGGCACAGGAGCACGCGGACGCCATCTTCGTGGGCGAGGCTGAATCCAGTTGGCCGCAATTCTTGCGCGAATTCGAAGCCGGGCACTATCGCCGAAGGTACTGTTCGACGGAACCTCCGACTTTGGAAGACATCCCGATGGCGCGCAAAGACCTGTTTCACCGCCGAGACCATACGGGGGGAGTCTTGTTTGCCACCCGCGGCTGCCCGCACCATTGCGATTTCTGCACGCTCCCGATCATGTATCAAAGTGGTGTGCGCAAGCGACGCGTGGAAGCCGTCGCGGAAGAGTACGGCTCTTTTGCCGGAAAGGTGATTATTCTGTGGGATGACAATATCGCCAGCGACATGGAATACGCTAAGAGTCTGTTCAGGGCTCTCGCTCCGCATCGTAAGTGGTGGAGCAGCCAGGCAAGTATCCATGCTGCACAGGACGACGAGTTCCTTGAGTTGGCCGCCAGAAGCGGCTGTAAACAACTCTTCATTGGGCTGGAGTCAATCTCGCAAGCCAGCCTGAATGGAGTTCAAAAGCGCTTCAACCGTGTGTCTGACTACTTGCGCGCAATTGAGCGGATCCACTCCCACGGCATCGCGGTGCAATCGGGCATCGTCTTCGGTTTCGATAACGACGGAAGGGAGGTTTTCGGCGAAACCGTGGACTTTCTCGAGACCGCAGGAGTGCAGAATGCGACGTTTAACATCCTGACGCCTTTCCCCGGGACGCGGCTCTACCAACGTCTGGAGGCAGAAGGCCGGATTCTTACGCGCGACTGGAGTAAGTACAACAGCCGGGCTGACGTCGTCTTCCGACCGCGGCGGATGAGCACCGAGGAGCTCTTGGCTGGATATGAGTATGCGAACCGCCGCTTCTACTCGTTGCGAAGCGTGTGCAGGCGTTTGGCGCGCTCTCCGGTGGGACTACCTTGGACCTTGCCACTGAACTTGGCGTACGGATTCGCTTCCTCCATAGCTTGATCGCAGGGACAGAAGCAAGAGAAAGCAGGTCCCTCCACTTCGCTTCGCTTCGGTCGGGATGACACGTTCAAGGGTTGGGTAGTGATAGAGGTCCTTCGACTCTGCATTCGCGAAGCCAGTGCGAATGCTGCGCTCAAGATGACACATTCCTCTACAGCGGGTATTCGCGCGTCTCCCACACATTCGAAAGTCGCGAATGTGTGGGGCACCCGGTGTGGGAAGTCAGTGACCGGGGACGAAAAATCCCCACTCAGGCAAAGTCGGCTTGGCCCTTTGTGCAAGAGTTCGTGGAACCGGAGGGGGGCGGGGAGCATTCGGGCGGAGTTTTCCTCGCAATCCACAGGAATTCACAGCGTTGCTGCAAGAATGGGCGTTGAATGCGAAGAGCTGCGGGTCTAAGTTGCAGGTAGGGCTACCCGCGAGATGGCGGGCGGCGTCGGCGGAGCGGAGAGATTCTGGCGGAAGAGCGTGCGCGGGCGGGGCGACGGCAATGCTGGGAGCGAAGCAAGATGGGGTCGGAGGGGGCAGTGGGTCGGGTAAGGAGGCGGCAATCAAGCGTGATCGTTACTCTTTTGATTCCCGGTGCCGGAACGTAGTAAAATAACAATATATGGTATTAGCCTCTTGACATCCACAAGATGCTGGGTTTAATGTTCGCTTCCAAGGTTGGTTCGGAGAACCTAGAAAGTTCCTCCCCCAAAAGGTCCGACGCAGGCAGAGGTGACCTGCTACGGCCAGATGTTGGGCCCTCAACCCTGCAACACTCTCGTCCCCCTGCGAGAGGATAGCAGCTCAATCGCAGTTGGCACCGAACCCAGGGTAGCAACTCTCCGCCGTTTGCGAGAGACATAGCTGAGCCGACGAAGTCATCGCCAAGACGATGGCATCTGCGGTGTTCCTTTCCAAGTCGAGTTGCCTGGTCGCGCGGAGCGTCCCGTTCGATCAGGCGGTTTTGCGGTGACATCAACCGGGGGCCTCTTCTCTGCGAAGCGAGCAAGCGAGAGAAGGGGCCCCCACAACCTTGTAGCGACCATCTTGCATTCGGCGCAAGCAAGTAAAGGCGAGCAGGTAAAGCCTGGTGAGAAAGGCCGAGCAACGTAATTTCGACCAGGCAAGAGAGCGAACAGCACAAGCATCAACACGGACACAGCACTCATAACGGTATCTATAATTTTCCAGGGAGCAAGCACCATGGCCGAAATCACTACCACCACTACAACGAGCGCCGCAGTCACTACGACCAAGAAGAAGGCGCCCGGCCTGACCTTCAAGCGCTTCTTCACCAATGCCGGCGTCTCGCCCTACGACGAGCTGGAGTGGGAGCTGCGCACCGCGCAAATCACCGACTCGCAGGGCGGCATCATCTTCGAGCAGAAAGACGTCGAGGTCCCCAAGGACTGGTCGATGACGGCGACCAACATTGTCGCCAGCAAATATCTGCATGGCCCCATCGGCACGCCCGAGCGCGAGAGCGGTGTCCGCGCCCTGGTCACCCGCGTCGCCGAGACCATTCGCGACTGGGGCATAACCGGCGGATACTTCCGCACCGCCGAAGACGCGGCCATCTTCCACGACGAGCTTGCGCATCTGCTGTTGCAGCAGAAAGCGGCGTTCAACTCGCCGGTGTGGTTCAACGTTGGCTGCGATCGCATCGAGCCCAACTCCGACGCGCGCAACTGGCACTGGAATCCCCAGGCCCAGCGCGTGGAATACGGCGTCACCGGATATCGCACGCCGCAGTGCTCGGCCTGCTTCATCAATTCGGTGCACGATTCGCTCGACAGCATTCTCACCCTCGCCAAGACCGAAGGCATGCTCTTCAAGTGGGGATCGGGCACCGGCACCAACCTGTCGCCGTTGCGCTCCTCCACCGAATCGCTCTCCGGAGGCGGCACGGCCAGCGGTCCGCTCAGCTTCATGAAAGGTTTCGACGCCTTCGCCGGCGTCATCAAGAGCGGCGGCAAGACGCGTCGCGCCGCCAAGATGGTCATCCTCAACGTCGACCATCCCGACATCATGGAGTTCATCGAGTGCAAGCAGAAGGAAGAAGCCAAGGCCTGGGCGCTCATCGAGATGGGCTACGACGGCAACGGCCCCGACAGCGATGCCTACTCGTCCATCTTCTTCCAGAACGCCAACAACTCGGTGCGCGTGACCGACGACTTCATGTACGCCGTGCTGCGCGACAGCGAGTTCTCCACCCGCGCGGTGAAAGACGGCCGTCCGGTCAAGACCATCCGGGCGCGCGAGCTGATGCGCAAGATCTCCGACGCCACCTGGCATTGCGGCGATCCCGGCATGCAGTACGACACCACGGTCAATCGCTGGCACACTTCGAAGAACACCGCGCGCATCAACGCGTCGAATCCCTGCAGCGAGTACATGTTCCTCGACGACTCGGCCTGCAACCTGGCCAGCCTGAACCTGATGAAGTTCGCGCCCAACGGCACCTTCGATGTCGAGGCTTATCGTTACGCCTGCGCCGTCATCATCACCGCGCAGGAAATTCTGGTCGACAACAGCGGCTATCCCACCGAGGCGATCGGCAAGAACTCGCACGACTATCGTCCGCTGGGACTCGGCTATGCCAACCTGGGCGCGCTGCTGATGGCCGCGGGCCTGCCCTACGACTCCGATGCCGGACGCGACTATGCCGCCTGCGTCACCGCCATCATGTGCGGCGAAGCCTATCTGCAGTCGTCGAAGATCGCCGAGTTCTGCCAGCCGCTGGCCCCCGCAACTCAACAAACAGGCGCTACAACAGAATTGTCATCACGAGCGGAGCTCTCCTCTGATTTGTCATCCCGACCGGAGCGCAGCGGAGTGGAGGGACCTGCTGTGACTGACAGCCGGCAACTGACAACTGACAACTCGAAAGGCGCTGCCTGTCCCGGCTGGTACATCAACCGCGAACCGTTCCTCGACGTCATCCGCATGCATCGCGCCTCGGTCAACAACATCAACCGCACCAACGTTCCCGCCGCTATCTACGAAGCCAGCAAAGATTGCTGGGACGAAGCGCTGAAGAACGGCGAGAAGTTCGGCTATCGCAACGCGCAGGTCACGGTGCTGGCGCCTACAGGCACCATCGGCTTCATGATGGACTGCGACACCACCGGCATCGAGCCCGACCTGGCGCTGGTGAAGTACAAGAAGCTGGTCGGCGGCGGCATGATCAAGATCGTTAACAACACCGTGCCCGCAGCGCTCTTCAAGCTCGGCTACACGTCGGACCAGATCAACGCCATCGTCAGCTACATCGACGCTACCGGTACCATCGAAGGCGCGCCCGCCATCAAAGACGAGCACCTGGCGGTCTTCGACTGCTCCTTCAAGCCGTCGAAGGGCACGCGTACCATTCACTATCTCGGACACCTGCGCATGATGGCGGCGGCGCAGCCGTTCATCTCCGGCGCAATTTCCAAGACCATCAACATGCCTGAGTCGGCCACGGTCGACGAGATCACCGAAGCCTACATCCAGGCCTGGAAGCTGGGCCTGAAGGCGGTCGCCATCTATCGCGACGGCTCGAAGAAGGCGCAGCCGCTCAGCTCCATGGGCTCGGCCACCGTCGAAGGGCGGCGTCTCGGGTGACTCTTGCAGCTGCGGGTGCCCCATCCTCGTCCGTAGGACAGGGGCTTCGCCGAAACCATCGACGAGGCCGCCGCTCCTCCGCGCGCCATGCGTCATCGCCTTCCCGACGAGCGCCTCTCCATCACCCACAAGTTCAGCGTGGGCGGACACGAAGGCTATCTCACCGTCGGCCTCTACAAAGACGGCATGCCGGGAGAGTTGTTCATCACCATGGCCAAGGAAGGCTCGACCGTCAGCGGACTGATGGACAGCTTTGCCTGCGCCACGTCGCTGGCTTTGCAGCACGGCGTGCCGCTCAAGCTGATGTGCGAGAAGTTCGCCCACACCCGCTTCGAGCCCAGCGGCTGGAGCCATAACCAGGACATCGGCTACGCCAAGTCGATCATGGATTACATCTTCCGCTGGCTGCAGCTGCGCTTCCTCACCGGCCAGCAGCAGGCGCTGTTCGACGGCCTGCGTCCCAAGTACGTCAACGCTCCGCCGCCCGGCGTCCCCGACGAAAACGGCTACGGCCAGAAATCCTTCGGCGACTTAATCTCGCCGGAAGCGGAGGGTGGTAGAGCTGGCCTTCAGGCCAGCGTTCAGGGTGCCCCCTCAGATTTGTCATCCCGAGCCGGACTTCAGTCCGGCGAGGGATCTGCCTCTAGTGGATCATCGCGAGCGGAGCTTCCTTCTGATGTGTCATCCCGAGCGCAGCGCAGCGGAGTCGAGGGACCTGCTTTTCCCGGCAGTGGCACAGGTCACCACCACGCCTCCGACGCCCTGAAAGACCTGATCGACCTGGGCGACGCCCCAACCTGTCACGTCTGCGGCGCCATCATGACAAGAAACGGCAGCTGCTACCGCTGCAACGAATGCGGCAGCACCAGCGGATGTAGCTAAGAACCTTAAAATAGAACAAGTTGGGCCGGATCGTTTAGATTCGGCCCAACGTTCACTGTTTCCCTGCCAAGTAGTATCCCTCCGAATTTAGGATAAAACTATAACTGTAGGTTATAATTTTATTGACACGACCTGTCTGTTGTGGGACACTCACAATCAAGAAACGGGCGTTAATGCCTTGGTTCTTTGAAAAAGAAATGGAACGAACGGTTTGATGTTCCTTCACACCTACCCCCGAACACAACGTCCGCGTTTGGTGGCGTTCTGTCTCGGTGCCTTAGGGCCTGAGTGCTGGCACTACCCTCGGCAACGCTAGATATCACCTGCGTTGCGTTGGGGGCAGCGAAAGCGCGGAACACCGCGCTATCGCTCGAGAGCTGGGCTGGAAACAGCGCAACTCCGACTCCATTTCGAGGTGTGAAACATGCCGTAAAAACGAAGAGGAAAATCGTTCGTACTGTGGCGCAGATTCCCAAATTGTTGGCCGTCTCGTCACGGATGTCGGGAATCGAACCTGATGGCAACCTTCGCGGGATTTATCGCGACCTGAAGCGTCTGGGAGAACTCGCCGAACACGATCCGAACAGCAATTTTGAACGGATACTAGGGCGCTTTCAAGCAGCCGTTCTCAAACACGCTTTGAATTCAAAAAGGTAGCCATCAGGTTTTCTCACATATCGGGGGGTGATTATGCAATTAGGGGATGCAATAAAACTTATAAGGACCGCACGGAAAAAGACGCAATCGTCGCTGGCGCGTGAAATCGGTATCAGCAACAATTTTGTCAGCTTAATCGAGGCAAACAAGAAAGTCCCTAGTATTGATGTGTTGCAAAAGATGGGTACGGCCCTAAAGGTTCCATCTGGATTGTTCTTGCTTTGGACGGAGTCAGTCAGCTCGGATCTGCCACCGAGGAAGCTAGACCGGTTACGTGAATTGATGGTGGATCTTCAAACGATCTGCTTAGAAACGGAGGACGATAAAACCGGTGATGGAGAGGCAGCATGGTAGTCGTATCGTTTGCGACAGTGCAAGTTGCCTAGCGCTCTTGCTGCACGTTGCTCCTTCAGAACTTGAGCACGTCTGTCGAAATATAGGCAAATATTACAGGGAGCGCCTCATACCCAAGAAATCCGGTGGCTTCCGAACTCTACTCATACCCCACGGGCGGCTCTCCTTGGTTCAGCGCAAGATCAAAGAGCACATTTTATCTGGCGCCAGAATGAAGCCCGTCGCGTTTGGTGGAGTAAAGGGCCGGTCACAAATTCAAAATGCTTGGGTCCACCGCAATCAGCAGTTGGTTGTTTGTATGGACCTAAAGGACTTTTTTCCAGTGTTGGTCCGAGCCAAGTAGCTGCTGCCTTCGGTCGACTGGGCTTTTCCGCAGATGCCGCGGGGATGCTCGTGAAACTAACAACTCACAGGAATCAGCTTCCACAGGGAGCGAGTACCAGCACACATCTCGCGAACTTGGTATTGTCGCGCCTGGACGGAAGGCTCATGGCGCTCTGTGGTCGCTACAAATTCTTATACACACGGTACGTAGACGACCTTACGATTTCCGGTCAGTCCCATTTGCGCAATTTTGTGCGACTGTTCCAGAAGATCGTCAGAGACGAAGGATACCAGCTGAAGCCGTATGATGGCGGATTCGCCAAAATAAGATGGAAAAACCAGTCGCAAGAAGTTACCGGACTCTTGGTAAACGGGAAGCGCCTCAATACCACTCGCGAGTTTCGCGAGGAGATCTATTCGGAGTTACATGTGACGCTGGCGCAGGATGCGCAAGAGGTTAAAGCCAAGACAATTGGTCAACTGGCGTGGGCCAAGAGCATAAATCCAAAAGTCTTTAAACGACCGCGCAAATTCTTGGAGGAGCGGAGGAAACAATGAGAACTGCACTCGTACTTGATATTGAAACAGTTCCGCTGGACGACACCATCCCGCTCGACGACGAGGAGCAACTCAAAAAGGCATCCCTAGACGCATTGACTGCTCGTATTGCTTGCATCGGTGTGATTCGAGCTGTGGATTTCATCCCTACGGAGAGTATCGTGTTTAGCGGCCTTGACGAAACCGCATTACTCTCGGAGTTTTGGTCTTACTTGTCCCGGAATCGAGCAAATCCGTTAGTCACGCATAACGGTATGCAGTTCGACTTGCCATTTATCTGGAGGCGGTCTGTTGTGCAACGAATTCGTCCGTCGATCGAGCTTGATTTGCGAAAATTCAGAACGGCCCCCGTTTTCGATACGATGCAGGTCTGGGGTAATTGGGAAATGCGCGGTGCCAGGAGTCTGAACGATCTGGCGCGTGGTTTGAGCCTGGGGAGCAAGATCGACGAAGGTAGTTCCGTGGCGAAGAATTGGCGTGAAGGCAGGCTCTCCGCAATTCAGGAGTATTGCCTGAACGACTGTTGGCTGACATACGCGTGCTTTTGCCGAATGAACTTCCAAGATCCGCAGCCACTTGAGGCGCTGGAACTCGAACTAGGTAGAAGAGGTGAAAATTCACGGGAAGTAGCAACGGGCGCGTGGGCGGGTGGCCCACCCTAACATATGACCTAATCAAACCCTCGGGTGCCCCGTTCTAGCTTCTTTTGCTAGGGCGGGGCATTTCGTCGCTGCCAACGAAATCCCCGCTCAAGGCCAAAATGGGACAGGACGAACAGCAGGTCCCTCGGCTCCGCTCAGGATCACAACCAAAAAAAAGAGCCGCGGCGACAACCAAACTGACTACAACGGGTGTCATCCCGACCGACCCCGCTTTAGCGGGTGAGTGGAGGGACCTGCTGCCCTGTGCGTCGCGTCACTACCTTCGTGTCCGCTAACCTCGATGCTCGTCCGATGGTAACCTTTACGGCTAACCCGAATCCGGGCGCGGACTATTTAGCGTGTACCAGTTCCATCAGCTCGGTCTCCGCCTGGCTCCAATCCTCGTCGGCATGGTTGCCGTTGCGGTCGCGAGACTCGTAGATCTGATAGGCGCGGGTCCGTATCTCATCTTGCGAGAAGGTACTCGACGGATCCTTCTGGAATGTTTCTTTCTGTCTGAAAGGATCGGACTTCTGGCTAACTTGAACTTTGGGATTTAACATTTCGACTCCTATATCTGCCACAACTAAGGGCAAGAAAAATCCCCCTCCTACCCTTCGAAGTGAGTCCAGGGTAGAACGGGGACGTCTGACTCCTTCGCTTCGCGAAGGACGGGGGAACTTACGCGGTCGCCAGAGCCTTGTTCATGGTCGAGGTGACCGTCTCGAAGGTATGAACGCGCGGCGTTCCGTCGATTACCTTCTCCAGGGTCTTCATCACCTGCGGGTAAACGTTAGTGTTGTAGTTGTCAGCGTCGGACTTGTTGTCCCACAGGCTGATGGAAATGCTATCCACGCTATTGGCGTTGCACAACGTGATTTCTTCCTTGAAACCCTTCTGCTTCTGCAGTAAAGGAAGAATCTGGCTTTCAAAAGTACGGGTATAATCGGAATGAGTATTGGGCTTCAGGCGAAACGATACATTGCGTGCAAACATAGGCAACCTCCTAAAGGTTGTAGTTCGCTAAGAGTATAGACTTCAGATGGGCTGACTTAGTTCAGAGAACCTGAAAGAGGAGAGGATGGAAACTACCTCAATTAGGAATATAGCTCATAAGTCTTAGTTTGTACAGCGAAATTGCTAGCCTCTAACACATAAATAGCCGTCGGAAGGTACTTGTCCCTTATAACTCATCGATATACGGAGCAATAAATGGGTCGCGTACCGATATAACTCTCCCCTAACTCCTAATCCGATCCAGCAACGCTCCCTGACTGTCGACCAGCGAGATGTCGAGCGCGGGAGCGCCCATCGCGTGGGTCGAGCAGCTGAGGCAGGGATCGTAGGCCCGCACCAGCGCCGACACACGATTCAGCATGCCTTCCTGCAGGCGATCGCCGTGGATGAAGTGCTCGCTCACCTGGCGCACGCCGTCGCTGATAGCGCGATGGTTGTGTCCGGTGGCGACGATCAGGTTAGCCCAGACGATGGCGCCGTTCTCGTCGACTTTGTAGTGATGGATCAAGCGTGCCCCGCGGCGCTTCGATCATGCCTACGCCTTCCAGCGCGTTGACTCCCGCAGTGGCGCGGACGTGCGTGTCGAGCACGTCGGGCTCCTGCAGCAGCACCTTCATGCATTCCAGGGCGTACAGCACCTCGATGAGGCGCGCGTAGTGATAGAGGAACGAGCTGTGCGCGAGCCGGCCGAAACGCTGGCGAAATTCCGTCAGCTCGGCGTCGGCGCGCGGCGTGCCCATGGCCTCGGCCGTGTTGATGCGGCCCAGCGGTCCTACGCGATAGATGCCTGCCGGATAGCCCAGCGGCCGGTAGAACGGCGCCTTCAGGTAAGAGTTGTTGACAGTGGCCTCGGCGACGAACTGGGAGTAATTTTCTGCGGCGACGTCTTGCACCACGGTTCCATCGGCGGCGCGGAAGCGCAGCACGCCGTCATAGAGCTGAAGGTTGCCGGCGTGATCGACCAGTCCGGCATACATGGTCGGCTCCGAGCCGAAGTTGGCGATCTCTTCGGCAAACCCGTCCAGGACGCTCTTGAAGATGCCCAGAGTTTTTTCGGTGGTGGCAAAGGCCTGAGGAATGGCCGCCAGGAACCGGTCGCGAGCCTGCAACGTCATCGGCGAGCGCACGCCGCCGGGCACGATCCACGCCGGATGCACCCGCTCTTCGGCCAGCCCTTCGATGATCTGCAAGCCGAACTTGCGCAGATCGATTCCGGCGCGTGCCAGCTCGGGATTGGCTTCAATCACGCCGGCCACGTTGCGGGTTGCCGGATCGCTGTCCATGCCCAGCAGCAGGTCAGGCGCCGACAGATAGAAGAAGCTGAGCGCGTGCGACTGTACGATCTGGGCGCAGTGAATGATCTCGCGCAGCAACTGCGCGGGGCGCGGGATGCGCACCGCCATAATGGCGTCACACGCCTTCGACGACGCCAGTTGATGGCTGATGGGGCAGATGCCGCAGATGCGCGAGGTAATGCCCGGCATCTCGTAATAGGGCCGGCCCTCGGTAAATTTTTCGAAGCCGCGGACCTGCGTCACCTGGAACTGGGTGTCGGTTACTTTGCCGGCATCGTCCAGCTGAATGGTGATTTTGGCATGGCCCTCAATGCGGCTTACCGGCTCAATCGTAATGCTCTTCATCGCCGCTCCTATCCAAACTTGATCTTGGCGTTGGCCTCTGGCTTGCGGCCATCCAGCAGATTATTCAGAAATCCGGCAATTACCTTGTTCGACGGCGGACAGCCAGGAAGACACACATCAACCTTCACAAAATCCTGCGCTGGCCGCGCCTGCTTGGCCAGTTGCGGCAGCCCAACGTCGGGAATGCAGGCGCCCTCGTCGGCGCCCTCAACATAAATCCGCTGCAGCAGCTTGTTTACCGGGACCGTGTTGCGCATGCCCGGCACATTGCCGGTCACGGCGCAGTCGCCGAGCGACACCAGCATCTTAGTGCGCGTGCGAATCTGTTGCAGCTTGTCCACGTCTTCCTGGGTGCTGATGGCGCCTTCCAACAAGGTGACATCGACGTCATCAGGAAATTCCTGCGCGTCCACCAGCGGGCCGTAAACAATGTCGACTTTGCGCACGATGGGAATGATGGCGCCGTCCAGATCGAGCAGCGACATGTGGCAGCCCGAGCAGCCATCCAGCCAGACCGTTGCCAGCTTCAGCTTCTTCATACCGCCGCTCCTCTCCGATGGGCCAGCGCGGTAATCGGTGTGGTCGACCGCACCATTTCTTCCACCGCTTTGCCCTTCTCCGATAGAGCCCCGGTGGGACATGCCTGCACGCACTTTCCGCAGTTGGTGCAGGTAGCTGCCTCGCCCCACTTCTGATTCAGGTCGGGAACGATGCGGGCGTTAATACCGCGCGAGATCATCTCCCACACGTGCGCTCCCTCGATTTCGGCACAAGCACGCACGCAACGCGTGCACAGGATGCAGCGGTTATGGTCCAGCACGAAGCGCGGATGGGAAAGATCGACCCCCAGGCGGGGGTAGTTGTAGGCAAAGCGCACGCTGGTGACGCCCATGTTGTACGCCATCTCCTGCAACTCGCAATGTCCGTTGGCGACGCACACCGCGCACACATGATTGCGTTCCACCAGCAGCAACTCGATGGTCATTCGGCGATAGCGCGACAGCCGGGCTGAAGTAGTGGCGACGGACATGCCGTCCTGCACCGGAGTAGTGCAGGCAGGGAACAACCGGTCGACCCCAGACAGCTCGACCATGCACAGGCGGCAGGCTCCCACCGGGCTCAGTCCCTCCAGGAAGCACAGCGTGGGAATAGACTTCCCGCTGGCGCGTGCTGCATCGAGGATGGTTTGACCCTCCAGCGCATCCACCAGCTCGCCATCGATACGCAGCGAGATTTTCTTTTGCGGCAAGGCACGACTCCTTCTAGCAATATTTGTCATCCCGACCGGAGCTAAGCGAAGCGGAGGGACCTGCGGTTTTCCCTCTCTGGTGCGATCTACGCCAGCTCGCGAATCAGATAACCAACCTCTCGCTTCACCACTTCAACCTCAGGCTCAAGGCCTGCTCCCCCCGGCGCACCATGCACCTAGAGAGAAACCTCCACCGCCGCGTCACAACGCAGGCAGCGGCAGCATTCCTCGTGGGTCTCTTCCGGCGACAGTCCGACGGTGACTTCGTCGAATGAGCTGGCGCGTTCCCGCGGAGGCACCGCGTGCGAATGATGTCGCCCGCTTTCGCTCGGCTCCTTCGGCGGAATCTGTCCGAACTGTATGGGCCGGAAGAGCAGTTCCCAGCGCTCGGCATCCATCAGCTGTTTATCGATGGCGCGGGCCGCCTGCTTGCCGTATCCCATGGCGTTCGACACATTGGAGGCGCCGGTAACCAGGTCGCCGCCGGCAAAAAAGTGCGGCCGGCTGGTTTCCAGCGTGAAATGGTCAACCTCAACCGTGCCGCCACCCGTGATCTGCAAGCCCGAAGCCTTGGCGAAATCCAGATCGACCGTCTCGCCCACAGCCACAATCACCGTGTCGCAGTCCAGCAGTTGCACCTGGTCGGTCAAGATCGGCTTGCGCCGCCCCGAGCGGTCGTATTCGCCCAGCCGGGTATGCACCACTTCCAGCGCCTTCACATTGCCTCTGGCATCGCCGATGATGCGGTGGGGCGCCGACAGGAAAACTATCTTCGCTCCTTCTTCTTCCGCCGCTATCGTCTCTTCTTCGATAGCCGGCATGTCCTTACGCTCGCGGCGATAAGCTATGGTGACGCTGGCGCCCAGGCGCAAGGCGGTACGCGCCGAATCGATGGCTGCATTGCCGCCGCCGATCACCACGACCTTGCGGCCCAGGTTCACTTCTTCGTTCTTGGATACTTGCTCCAGGAAGGTCAAGGCCGGAAGCACGCCCTTCAGTTCCGTTCCCGGCAGGTACACCCACGATTCCTTCCAGGTTCCAATTGCCAGGCAAACCGCATCGAACTGCTCGTCAAGATCGTTGAGCGAGATATCGAAACCAATCCGGGTGTTCAGGATGAACTTCACCCCCAGGCGTTCGATAAGCTCGATTTCACGCCGCAATATCGGTTTGGGCAGGCGATAGTCGGGCAGAGCAAAGCGAAGCATTCCGCCTGCCTCGGCCAGAGAGTCGAATACCGTGACATCGTGTCCCAGCAGAGTGAGGTAAAATGCGGCGGTTAAACCTGCGGGTCCGGCGCCTGCGACCGCAATCTTGCGTCCGGTCGGCTCCAGCTTCCGCGCCGCTACGCGCTTCACCGCGTCTTCAAAGCGATCGCCCAGCAAAATATGATCGGCGATGAAGCGGTGTACCTCGCGCATGTTGACCGGATCGTCGATGTTTTGCCGCCGGCAGCGCTTGCCGCAGGGATGCTGGCAAACGCGTCCCGTCGAACACGGCAGGGGATTGTCCATGATGACGGATTCGAAGGCATCTTCCATCCGCCCCTCTTTGTAGAGCTCGAGGAAGCGGGGGATGTTCATGTGCAGGGGACAACTGTTCTCGCAGGGCGACAAGGCCAGCTCAGAGCAGATGCCGGCCACGCAGCGATGGGAGACGATGTGGTCCTCGAACTCCTGCCGGAAATGCCGCATGGTGGTCAGCACCGGGTTGGGCGCCGTCTGGCCCAGGCCGCACAACGAACAGTCGCGGATATACCGGCTCAACTCGTCCAGCCGGTCCAGTTGGTCCATGCGGCCCGACCCGACCGTGATGCGGTTCAGGATCCGCAAGAATTTATTCAGTCCCACGCGGCAGGGAATGCACTTGCCACATGATTCCGAATTGGTGAACTCGACGAAGTAGCGGGCCACGTCGACCATGCAGTTGTCTTCGTCCATCACCACCATGCCGCCCGAGCCCATGATGGCGCCCAGCTGGGCCAGGCTCTCGTAGTCCACCGGAGTGTCAAACATCTCTCCGGGAATGCAGCCGCCGGACGGTCCTCCGGTCTGTACCGCTTTTATGCTGCGACCATCCAGGCCGCCGCCGCCGATGTCGTAGATGAAGGTCTTCAGCGGAGTTCCCAGCGGCATCTCCACCAGTCCGCTGTTGTGCACTTTGCCGACCAGCGAGAATACTTTGGTTCCCGAACTCTTGGCGCTGCCCGTCTCGGTGAACCATGCCGGCCCTTTGGTGATGATGGGCGCGACGTTGTACCAGGTCTCAACGTTATTAATGTTGCTGGGTTTTCCCCACAGGCCTTTCTGCGCGGGAAACGGCGGGCGTGGCCGGGGACGTCCCGCTTCGCCTTCCAGGGATGCGATCAGCGCCGTCTCTTCGCCGCACACAAACGCGCCCGCACCTTCCACCAGCTGGATGTCGAAGTTGAAGCCCCGGCCCAGGATGTTGTCGCCCAGCAAACCATACTCGCGCGCCTGCTCGATGGCGCGATTCAGCCGATGCACCGCCAGTGGATATTCGGCGCGCACATAAATGATGCCCTGGCTGGCGCCCATCACATAGCCGCCAATGGTCATGCCTTCCAGCAGCGAGTGGGGATCGCTCTCAATCTCGTTCCGGTTCATGTAAGCGCCGGGATCACCCTCGTCGGCATTGCAGATGATGAACTTCTGGTCCGAAACCGCCTTGCGCAGAAACTCCCACTTGTTGCCCGCCAGAAAACCCGCGCCGCCGCGGCCGCGCAGCTTCGAAGCCTTGATCTGCTCGATTACGGTTTCCGGCTTGTCGTCGATCAGGGTCTTGTATAGCGCCTGATATCCGCCGACGCCGATGTACTCCTCGATATCGTCGGGATTGATCAGCCCGCAGTTACGCAACACGATCTTCTTCTGGCCCTTGAAGAACGGAACTTCGTTCCACGACGGCACGTCGGGATAGCCATGTCCGTAGCGGATAGAGCCGGTGATGTGGTCCCACTCTTCGATCTTGCAGTACACCAGCTCGGGATTGATGCTACCCCTGGCAATGTCGTGCACAATGCGTCCCGCGTCATTGGCCTGTATGCGGTGGAGGATGAGCAAGGGGCTTCCCGGTACTCGCACATTGACCAGCGGCTCCTGGTAGCAGGCCCCGAAACATCCCACACTGGTCAGATAAAAGTCGGTGCCGCTGCGCTGGATCACTTCCAGGAACGCGTGGTACAGACCTTCGGCGCCGTTGCCGCGCCCGCAAGTGCCCATGCCGATGGCAATCCGAGGAACCGGCGGCGTCAACTTTGCCGAGCCCGGTCTCACGAACCGCGTTGAATACGCCAATGTCCTCAATACGCGGCATCAGTCATTCTCCCGTTCCAGCGACCGGACCTCGCGCTGCAACGTCCGTTCGTTCACATGCCCGCAGATGCGATGATTGATCTCCACTACCGGAGCCAGCGCGCATTGTCCAAAGCAGGCCACGGTGCGTACCGTGAATTTCTGGTCAGGCGTGGTCAGCGTGAGCTTGTCGGAATCGCCGCCTTCGTCCGCTTCCAGGCCCAGGCCCAGTTCCAGCCGCAGGGTTTCCAGCAGCGCTCGCGAATTGCGGGTGTGGCAAGCCGTGCCCCGGCAGATGCACACCGTGTTGTCGCCCTGGGGCTCCAGGTTGAACAAGGCGTAGAAGGTGGCCACGCTGTATACCCGCGACAGCGGAATGTCGAGCTTGTTGGCGATGTAGCGCAGGGTATCCAGAGGCAGGTACTTGTGCGTGTGCCGTTCCTGCACCGCCTCCAGAATGCCGAGCAATTCGCCGGGCTGTCCATTGTGTTTGGTTATGACTTGGTCGATGAACGCCTGTTCGGCGTTTTCGGAGGTAATTTGCGAGGTTGCCATGTGCCTGGCGCTCCTTTCCGGGATGAGAGACCAGCACTTCACGGAATCTGTAGCGCGATTCTTGGCGGAAAAAGGGAGGTTGAGAGCTTCCCGTGCGCTTATCAGTTTCTTATGGGTTCTACGATCCCACAGAGGATGGCGAAAACTCGGTGTTCTGCATCACGTAAAAGCGTGATCATACGGCATTGAGATGGAGAGCGCAGAAATGTAAAATTCGGAACCTCGCTTTGCTGTCCGCTGCTATGCGGATAGCTTCCAGATGAAAGTTTCATTCGCAATGGGAAATTGAAGTGGCGATCGGGCGGCCGGCTCGAGAGCGCTGGGAGGCGCTGCTCACTTCTATCAACTTGGCGATGTCGGATGTTCGACGGCCGAACTGGTCTCTGATTCTTCCAGACGCTGGCGAATGTGATTCCAGTCGGGAACGAACGCGCGCCGTTCCGCCGCGGCTTCGCGTTCTGCCTGCTGTTCGGCATAACCTGCGCGCCACCACAGGAAGATCGCCAGCAGACAAAGAAATACACAGAGGTAATAGCTGGGATAGCCGACGTAGGCGCTGAAAGCGGCCACGCACAACACCAGCCACGACGCCAGATATCGCCGGTAGCGCAAGACTGCGCGCGACCGTAACTCTTCCAGCTGATTCCACTCCCATAGCTGAGACTTCGCCATCTCCAGGCGCAGGCGCTCCGCATCTTCCGTACTCAGACGAATGGGAGCAATCAGATCGTTGCCATCGCTCGACAGCACCAGGTTCGAGCCTTCCAACTGAATATCGAATCCGCGGACTTCGGTGCGGATGGAATTATTGCCCGCGAAGACGGAAGGTCCGCGTTGGTCTGGAATTGTCATCTATTTACAGTTTCGCAAGCGCCTACGACACAGTTAGATGCTCTTAACTGCACTTTGAACCAACCCCCAGCTAGTCACTAGTCGCTGCTTTTCTTCACCGCAATCCCCAGCTCCTTCAGCTGCCGTTCGCTGACCGGCGTGGGCGCGTCCACCATTAGATCGACAGCTTTCGCCGTCTTGGGGAAGGGAATCACTTCGCGCAGGCTCTCGGCACCAGCGAGGATCATCACAATGCGATCCAGCCCTAGCGCAATTCCGCCATGCGGCGGCGTGCCGTATTGCAGCGCCTCCAGGAAGAAGCCGAAGCGCGCCTGCTGTTCCTCCGGAGACATGCCCATCGCCTTGAAGATCTTGCTCTGAATGTCCTGCCGATGGATACGAATCGATCCCGAGCCTAGCTCAGTGCCGTTCAGCACCACGTCGTAGGCCAGCGAACGCACCGCGCCGGGATCGCTCTCCAGCTTGTCCATGTCCTCTTCGTGCGGCGAGGTGAAGGGATGATGCGCGGCATTCCAGCGCCCCTCGGCCTCGTCCCATTCAAACATGGGAAAATCCGTGACCCACAGCAATCGAAAGTTGCCTTGCTTGAACGCGCCGTGCCGCTGGGCATATTTCTGTCCCAACGCGAGCCGCAATTGTCCCGCCGCCGCATAAACGGCGTGAGCCTGCTGACGCGCCTTCGACGCGCTGGCAGCTTCCGTGCGCTTCGCTCCCGCGACCACCACCAGCAAATCTTCAGCATTCGGCTTGGCGATCTCGCGAATCTTCGCCGCCGCCTCGGGAAATGATTTTTCCAGCCGCTTGATGTCTTCGAACACCTTGGCGTCTTTGCGCTCGCCGAACATCGTCTTGATCTCGTCGCGCTCTTTACGCGACAGTTCGCCGACTTTAGGGATGACGATCGCCACGATCGGCAGCTCCGGATCGACGTTCAGCGTTTCCAGATTCTCGGACGCGAACGCGTGACGGACGTCGGCCATGCACGGCAGGCGCAGGTCTGGCTTGTCGATACCGTACAAGCGGATCGCCTGGTCGTAGCTCATCTGCGGAAAAGGCGTGTGCAAGTCGACGCCGATGGTCGAGAACGCCGCTTTCAGAAAACCTTCGACCGTGTGGAAGACCATCTCCGGACGGGCGAAGCTGATCTCCAGATCGATCTGGGTAAACTCCGGTTGGCGATCGGCGCGCAAGTCCTCATCGCGGAAGCAGCGCACGATCTGGAAATACTTGTCGAAGCCCGAGATCATCAGGATCTGCTTGAACAGCTGCGGCGACTGCGGCAGCGCATAGAACTCGCCCGGATAAACCCGGCTGGGCACCAGATAGTCGCGCGCGCCCTCGGGCGTGGAGCGCGTCATGAACGGCGTTTCGATCTCGTAGAAGCCTTGCGCGTTCAGGTGTTCGCGAATCGCGATTGCCACTTTATGACGCAGTTGAATGTTGCGCTGCAAGTCAGGCCGCCGCAGGTCGATGTAGCGATACTTCAGCCGCACCTCTTCGTTGGCCAGCACGGAATCGCTGGGCGAGAAGGGCAGTGTCTTGCAATCGTTGAGCAGGCGGAGTTCGTCGGCGATCACTTCGACCTCGCCGGTAGAAATGTTCTTGTTGACGGTGCCGGCATCGCGCAGCTTCACATGCCCGATGACGGCGAGCACAAATTCCGAGCGGACGGCGTTCGCCTTGTCGTGGACCTCGGCCCCGGCGTCAGCGGTGACGACAACCTGGGTAATACCGCTGCGGTCGCGCAGGTCGAGAAAGATGAGATTGCCGAGATCGCGCCGCCGGTTCACCCATCCCATGAGCACAACCTTCGAGCCGGCGTCCGACGCGCGTAGCTCGCCACACATATGAGTCCGTTTCAGATCACCTAAGAAATCGAGCATATCGTCCTTATGAATACTGCCTCTGAGTCCTTTATGAATATTGCCGCTGAGTCTTATGAACATTCCCTCGAAGGGGCGCAGCTTTAGCTGCGCCGTCGCGACTCCCCTTTTATATTGTCATCCCGACCGAGCGGCTTTAGCCGTGAGTGGAGGGACTTGCTTTTTGCCGGCCGACAAGCAGGTCCCTCGACTCCGCTACGCTCCGATCGGGATGACAATCTTTAATGGGAACGGCCGCTTCTATTTTCGCAGGTATTGGGCGAGTTCGGTTCGCGGCACCTGCACCTGCTCGCCGGTCGCAAGATCTTTCACCGCGAACTGATCGGCGCCAACTTCGTTCTCGCCGACGATTACGATGTAGCGCGCGCCTGCTTTCTCGGCCAACTCGAACGATTTCTTCAGTCGAAATGTCTCGTCCCCAAGATCGGCACTGACACCGTCTCGGCGCAACTCACGCGCCAGCTTCAGCGCGGGCAAGTTCATCCCGGCGCCCAGCGGAGCGACGAACGCGTCGATCTTCGCAGCCGCTTGCTCGCCTTGGGTTTGCAACGCCAGAATCAAACGGTCCTCGCCAATCGCAAATCCGATCCCCGGCGCCTTAGGTCCTTCCAGCGATTCCGAAAGGCCATCGTAGCGGCCGCCGCCCAGCACCGCACTCTGCGCGCCCAGTCCGCCGTGCGTGAACTCGAACGTCGTGCGCGTGTAGTAATCCAGTCCGCGCACCATGCGCTCATTGATGGAATACGCAACTCCGACAGCATCAAGCATGGCGCGCACGGCCGCGAAATGCAGCCGGCAAGGCTCGTCGAGATATTCGCCGATCTTCGGCAGCTTCTCGATGATCGGCTGGTCCTCGGGAACTTTGCAGTCGAGCACTCGCAGAGGATTAGTTTCGGCGCGGCGCTGGCAATCGGCGCACATCAGGTGTACGACGGGTTGCAAGGCTTCGCGCAAGGCCTGGTTGTAGCGCGCGCGATCTTCGGCGCAGCCCACTGAATTCAATTGCAAACTCCAGCCGCGCAAACCAACTTCATCCAGCAACGTCGCTAGCATCTCCAACACTTCGGCATCGCGCGCCGGAGATTCGCTGCCTGCGCTCGGCGGTCCGATGATCTCGGCGCCGATCTGAAAGAACTGTCGATAACGTCCCTTCTGCGGACGCTCGCGACGAAACTGCGGGCCGATGTAGTACAGCTTTTGCAGCGTGCCTTTCTTATCGAGCCCGTGCTCGATGTAGGCGCGAACCACGCCAGCTGTATTCTCCGGACGCAAGGTCAGCGACTGCGCCTTCTCGCTTTGCGCCCGCGCCTTGTCCTCCCAGGTAAACATCTCCTTCGACACGATGTCGGTTTCTTCGCCGACGCTGCGCGAGAAGAGCTGCGTGTCTTCGAAGATCGGGGTGCGGATCTCGTGATAGTTGTAGCGCGCGAAGACGTCGCGCACCTTGGCCTCGACCCGGTTCCATAGGTCAGTTTCGGGCGGGAGAAGATCGCGAGTTCCGCGGACAGCTTTGATCATAAGAACCAGTTGTCAGTTGCCAGTGGTCAGTTGTCAGTATGGTTACACGCGCTGGTGGTTACCCAACGACCCAAAGAATTGTCATTACGAACGGCCTTCAGGCCGTGAGGAATCTGCTTTTCGTTTAGCCGCGTCAATGGCCGCCGAAAGCAGATCCCTCGCGGGCCAAGGCCCGCTCGTGATGACAACAAACAAGAAGCCCAACGGCGCACCCGAAGATGCGCTCCTTCCCCTACTTCCTCATTTCTGCTAAGTAATTTTCCTTGTATCCCAGATAATTCCGCCCGTAGCGCAGAATCGTTTCCTGATCTTCATCAGCCAGCTTCTTGCGGAGTTTGCCGGGCACGCCCATCCACAGCGATCCGGGTTCCACCACCGTGCCTTCGGGAATCAGCGTTCCGGCGGCGATGATCGAGCCGGTTCCGATGCGCGCTCCGTTCAGGATGACCACCCCCATACCGATGAGGCAGCGGTCCTCGACGACGCAACCGTGCAGGGTGACCGAATGGCCCACGGTGACCCAATCGCCGACGATTACAGGCCACTTGTTCAACATGCCGTGCAAGACGCTGCAATCCTGAATGTTGCTGTTGGCGCCCACCCGGATGAAGTGCACGTCGCCGCGCAGCACGGCATTCATCCAGACGCTGGCATTTTCCCCCAGCACTACATCGCCAATAAGTTGCGCCGACTCGTCGACATAGCAGCTCGGCGGCACGGTGGGCGTCTGCCCTTGATAGGAGCGGATCATGCTTCCTCTTCGAGAAATCTGCGAAAACCATTCCAGCGGCAAGAATGATGAAAAGCCCGGCAGCCACCGGATCCAGAAACGCGCATCAGGTAAACGCCCGCCGGAAGAACGGTTTCCGAGTGTAAGTCTTTGAAATTACCATGCCGCAAGCCGGCAGCGAAAGGACGGACCTGGCGAAGATCGCGATGCAGAGAGCGGACCGCCCACCACCACAACCACCAATGCGCCCATGCCCATCATTTCGAGCCGAGGGTTTCTGTCACCATTGCTGTCATAATTCAATTAAGAAAAAAGCGAAGTTTGTCTGGTATCAGACAGACTGCCCATCCGCCACCGTCCTAAACTCCCCATCATAGGCAAATACAAGCCAGGTTATGGGCGCTAAGCGCGTCGGCGTCCGCTCGCCTGAGGGGTGAACTTTTCATGGCATCACATGCAGCCGACAATCGTGAAGATTTCTTCCATCGGCCGGACAAGCCAACCGAAAGCATTTGCATGTTCTGCTTTATCACTGTCAGGGCGTCCAAGCCCCAGTCGTTGCCAAATGCCGAGGATGGCCATCGAAAAGAGTGTCCCGGCCGACCGTACGATCCCCAAAATTCCGCTTCCTGATTGAAGCACGCCTGTCCGATTCATACATTACGATACGGCGTTACCACGTTTGAAAGCTGAGTTCGCCCGTAAGGGGCGTGCAGGATTTCGTCCGTTCCGATTGGCTCACCCCTAGGCCGGGCAGCTAATTGGATTGTTTACAAACTTTTACAATCATCTACCACTTTGTCGGGATGCCTGTACGGGAACGGTTGAGGTAAAACTCTTAACAGCGAGAATCCCCTTGAGGCCAACGCATGGCCAGCCAACAGTTCAGAAGATGGATGTTTTGCAGTTGGGAATCGAAGCGCAAGTAGGAGCAACGGTGACCGGGATGAAGGCTCTCGGCTCTAAGACAGTGCTTTGTGTCGACGACGAGAAGATCGGCCTGCGCGTGCGCAAGATCATGCTGGAGAACCACGGCTTCCGGGTGTTGACCGCCAATAGTGGGGAGCAGGGGCTCAGCCTCTTCGACGCTAACCACATCGATCTGGTGGTGCTGGATTACTACATGCCCGGATTGAACGGCGGGGAAGTCGCGGCCGAAATGCGCCGCCGGAAGCCCAAGGTGCCCATTATCTTCCTGTCGGCCTATTTCTCTCTTCCCCCGGCTGACCTGGAATTGGCGAACGCCTTTATCACCAAGGGCGACCCTCCCGATGTCCTGATCGAAAAGATCGAGCAGTTGATGTAGAGGTGGCCTTGCAGGCCGCCGTTCCAGCGACATCCCACGTTGTCTGAGTTCCCGGTGTCAGTTCAGCGTATCTTTTTTTGCAGCTCCGTACATTCATCGTGCAGCTTGGCGTCCTGGGTCAGACCGTCGGCGATGATGCACTGGTCGAATGCTGCCTTGGGATCGGAATCTTTCAACAAGTGGGTCAGCATGACGTGGGGAATCGGCCAATCGGGCGCCAGCCTGGCCGCTGTTTGTAGCTCGGCGATGGCCGCGGGCATGTCCTTCTTCTTCTGATAGACGATGGAAAGATTGTAGTGGGCGCTGGCGTTCTTGGGCTCCAGCTTGATCGCTTCCTTGTATTCGGCGATCGCCTCGTCCGATCGGCCAGCGTCATCCAGCACGCTTCCCAGATTCATGTGGGTCTGCGCGCTCTTGGGCTGGATGTCCAGGGCTGCCCGGTAGTGCTCGATGGCTCCGTTAAAGTCGCGTCTGGCGTAAAGAACGTTGGCCAGATTGTTTTGCGCGGTTGCCATCTTGGGATTGAGGCGCACTGCCTCCCGGTATTCGTCGATCGCCCCCTTCAGATCGCGATTATGCTTGAGCGCCAGTCCCAGATTGTTGTGCGCGTTGGCATCGTCAGGCTTCAACTGCACCGCTATTTTGAATTCGGCAATGGCCTCGGTATAACCCTGGCGGTCCAGGTAAACTCGTCCCAGATTGTAGTGCGCCTCGAAGTAATCGGGATAATTCTGGATGGCTTGTTTGTATTCCGCGATGGCGTTTTCGGCGTTGCCGTCGTGTTCGAAAGTCACTCCCTCGTGAAAATGGCGCTCCGCTTCAGCAGGGATGATCTTTCCCGGTTTCGCGCCGGAAGCTGATGGCGGCGGCGGTGATGGCTGCTGCGGCGCCGGCGGCGTTGCTTGCTGAGTCGGAGCGGCAGGCTTGGGTTGGGTCACTTTGGGCGCGGGTTGGGGCTGCGGTGCGTCCTGGGTTTGCGCGACCCCACGAACCGGTGGCAGCCACAGCAGAACGCCGATGACCAACACGCTGCGGAACAATTGTTTTCTATGAATTCTCATGATCAGAGGTCAAGGAAAGTATAACGTCTGCGGCTGCTTCTCCCGCTAACGCCATGGGCATGGGAGAAACCCCGATGCGGCAAACTACCCGGCTCATCTTAATTTGTGTTTTTCTGACTGCACAAAAATCCCGGCTGCCATTAGAATTACGTGATTGGTTCTTAAGAGGTTGAACAGAGCGGGAGCGACCAGCCACCCACACCGCCTCCCTCCGGGCTTGTACGCTGCGCGTACGAAAATCTGGCGAATATTAACGCACCACCAGAAAGAGAGCTTTCAGATATGCTGAAAACCAGTGTCTGTATTGCCATGATTTGCTGTTTTTGTGCGGTTTTGTATGCCGAACAGGTGACTCTCAAAAACGGGGATCGCGTCACCGGCACCATCGTGAGCATGGATGACAAGAAGCTCACCGTCAAAACCGACTACGCCGGCGACATCACCATCGATCGCGCCGCGGTCGCGCAATTTTCCTCGCAGCAACCTCTGGTAGTGACTCGCACCGACAAGCAGGTCGTCACCGGTCCAGTTACCCAGCAGGATTCGTCCATCGTCGTCAACGGCACAGCCGGGGCGCAGACCATTCCCCTGACCGACGTAACTTTTATTCGCTCTCCGGCGGACCAGGCTGCTTACGAAAAGTCGCTCCATCCGGGATTTCTCGAGGGCTGGGGCGGCGGCGGCAACTTCGGGTTGGGCCTGGCGCGGGGCAATTCCGACACGACCAACGTAGCTTTGGGATTCAACGCCGATCGCAAGACCACCACCGACGAGTGGAATATCACCGCAGCCTCAATTTATTCAACCAGCACTGCGAATAATGTGACCGTTCCCAGCGCAAATAATTTCTTCGGAGCCATTCGCTACGATCACAACCTTACCAAGCGCGTATTTGTGTTTGGCCTGTTTGCCGGTGGCTACGATCACTTGCAGTTATTGGATGAGCGTCTCAGCCCCAGCGGAGGTTTGGGCTTCCACGCCATCGCGACCAAGACCACGACGCTCGATCTCTTCGGCGGCATCGGTTACACCTACGAAAATTACTCCACCGGACTGGTCAACAACTTCATCAATGCCACCGTGGGCGAGCAGTTCGGGCATAACTTTACTCCGAGCACCGCAATTACCGAGAGCTTGTACTTCTTCCCCTACCTGAATGATGCGGGGAACTATCGCGGCGCGTTTAACTTTGGTGTGGCCAGTAAGTTTTATAAGGCGTTAACCTGGAACCTGAACTTCGGCGACATCTACAACAGCGTGCCGGTGCCCGGAAAGAAGGATAACGATCTGCAGCTTACAACCGGCCTGGGCATCACCTTCGGCGCCAAACCAAAATAGCAACCAGCGACCTGCATCAGAAGGTCATTACATGAATCGCGGTTTGTATCAGGGCACGACTTCAACGTGCCGAACCGCCCCTGAGAAATGAAGGCGCGGCTTGATCTGCGCCCTGGAATCTCTTTATTTTGTCATTCCGAGGAGATCTTCAGGCCGACGAGGGATCTGCTCTTGACGTTTCTTCAACTTCTATCGAGCATGTGTTGCCGCGTCTTCAATCAGGGCTGCAACCTCTTTCGGTCTGGAAACGTAAACCGCATGGCTGGCGCCTGAGACCTCAACCGTGTGGCTTTTGGCTCGCGCGGCATACCAGCGTTCGAGGTCGGGGTTGATGGCCCTATCCTTGCCCGCCACCAGCATCCAGCTTGGTTTCGTTCTCCACGCAGCCGTGGTGATAACTGCCTGGAAATTGACAGCAGCGTTCAGCACTTGCGATCGCGCCATGAAAGCCGCCTGCGCCCCAGGTACGTCGGCTGCGAAGTATTCGCGAAACTGTGCGGGATCGAGGTAGGTGAAACCGTCCGCGGTTTTCTTGATCGCGTTCGACTTGGCGAGGTCGCTGGGGAAACGCTTTCCGTCCTCAGCCTCACTCTCGCCGGCATCTGGCATGTGTGCCGCGATGTAAACCAGGCCAACAACTGACGGGTCTGTCCCCGCTTCGGTAATTACGGCTCCCCCGTAGCTGTGACCGACAAGAATGCAAGGTCCATCTTGCAGAGCAAGGACGCGCTTGGTCGCAGTCACATCCTCTTGAAAGGTCGTCTCCGGCTCTTGGACGATGCTGACGTTGTAGCCATCTTTGACCAGAATGTCGTAAACGCCCTTCCAGCCTGAGCCGTCAGCCCAGGCACCGTGAACCAGAACAATATTGCGAATGCGGTGGTCGCTGTTCTGCGCCCAGGTAGCGCAGCAGGTTAGCAGAAGTAAACTGATAGAGAGGAATTGAGACGCTTTTCTTACCACTCGCATGGCTACCTCCGGCGACTCAGGAAGTGGTTCGGCATGGGATTCACAGCGCAGTCAATCAAGGTGTTAGTTACTTATTCCTTCCGGTCCTGCCATTCTTCGTGCCACGCCATCTGAATAGCTTCCAGCTTGCCTTCGGTCGACGCTTTGGGGTCGTCGACGAAAATCGGTAACTCGCTCACGTAGCGATGAAGGTCAGTGAAGCGGACCTCCAGCGGATCCTGGTCGGGAAATTTGTCGGTCAGTGCAATCGCGATATCTTCCGCGTCATCCCATCTCAACTCAGCAGCCATAGGTTCCTCGAATAGGTAAGATGTCGGCAATCAATCGTGATGCGTGGCCGCTTCCGAAACGTAATTCCGATTCCAGGATGGAATCTCGACCACAACTTCGCCCGGCTTTTCGATCACCGTCTGACATCCCAGGCGCGAGTTGAGTTGCAGATCCGCTGCCATATCGAGCCGGTCCGCTTCGTCGTCGTCCATCTCGTTAAGCAGTTCTTTACCCTTCTTGACCACCACGTGGCACGTCGTGCAGGCGCAGTTCCCGCCGCAAGCATGCTCCAGGTGCAGCCCGCAATTCATCGCGACATCCAGGATCGACTCTGGCTTGCCGTGGTCCTGATAGGGAAGCTTGCCGTGTTCGAACTCGAACGTCTTGTTCTCGGGAAGAAACGTGATCCGGACCGTATTTGGCCCCAGCGCTTCAACCGTTGCAGCTCCGCTGCCTTGTGCTTTCTCTTCTGCCATAAACTTGGTACCTCGGGCTAAAGCCCTAATTTTGGAAAGAAGCCTATTCGCGGGCCTAAAGGCCCGCACTACCCAGTCTCGTCTACCCTGTCTTGATCGACTGTCGCTACCGCTTGATTTCGGCCGATGCAATCGGATGCGGCGACTCCGGCCCCTCGCCCACGTCGGCGGTATCCATGTTCTGGCCCTTTAACGCAGCCCCCACCGCCGAATCCATCATCAACTCGGCCAGGCGCATGGTGCCCTGGTTCAGCGCATCGATCGCGCTACGAATCGCCTGATAATCTTCTTCCCCCATTACCGCGCGCAAAGCCGTCTCCAACTTGCCGACATTGCTGCGCTCCTGCGACGACAACTGCTCCCACGCGGGATTCTTGCGCCCCTTCTCCAGCGCGGTCAGCATCGTCTCAGCTTCGTTGCGCGCTTCGATCACCTGCCGCTGCTGGAAATCTTCCTCGGCCTTGTCGAAAGACTCGAGAATCATGTTCTCGACCTGCTCGTCGGTCAGGCCGTAGCTCGGTTGCACTTCGATTTCAGCTTCCTTGCCGCTCCGCAGCTCGCGCGCCGACACGTGCAGAATGCCGTTGGCATCGATCAGAAACTTTACTTCAATGCGCGGCAGTCCGGCCGGCATGGGCGGAATCCCGCGAAGGTCGAAGCGCGCCAGCGAGCGGCAATCCTTCGCCAGCTCGCGCTCGCCCTGCAAAACGTGAATCGCGACGTTGGTCTGCCCTTCGACGCCGGTCGTGAAGTGCTCGGTCGCCGACGCGGGAATAGTCGAGTTGCGATGAATGATCTTGGCGACGACTCCGCCCAGCGCTTCGATGCCCAGCGACAGCGGCGTCACGTCAAGCAGCAGCATCTCTTTGGTGGCTTCCGAGCCGCCGGCCAGAATGTTGGCCTGTACCGCAGCACCCAGCGCAACGACTTCGTCGGGATTGAGATCGCTGTGCGGCGTACGCTGGAAGAGTTCTTCCACCAGTTGGCGAACCCGCGGAATTCGCGTTGATCCGCCCACCAGCACGGCTTCGTCGATCTGCTTCGCCGTCAGGCCGGCATCTTTCATCGCCTGTTTTACCGGCCCGATGGTGCGGTCGATCACCGGCTGAATCAGTTGCTCGAACTGCGCGCGTGTAATCTCGCGCTGATAGCGTTTGCCGCTAGGCAACTCGACATCCAGCACCGTCTTCTCGTTCGCCGACAGCGCAATCTTGGCTTCGATCACTGCTTTGCGAATCGCCTGTACGATTTCCGCATTGCGCCGGACATCCACACCGAGATCGCCCTCAATGTCGCTGAGCGCGATGGCAATCAGCAGGTTGTCGATGTCGTCGCCGCCCAGATGGGTGTCGCCATTGGTGGCGATAACTTCGAAGATTCCTTCGTGCAGCTTGAGAATGGAAATGTCGAAGGTGCCGCCGCCTAGATCGTAAACCGCGACTGTAGCTGTCTCTTTCTTGTCGAGCCCATAGGCCAGCGCGGCCGCCGTCGGCTCGTTGACCAGACGCAGAACTTCCAGACCGGCGATGCGTCCGGCGTCTTTCGTTGCCTGCCGCTGCGCATCGTTGAAGTACGCAGGCACGGTGATGACAGCCTTCGTAACCGGCGCAGCAAAATAGCGTTCAGCATTGCGCTTCAGTTGACGCAGGATGAATGCAGAAATTTCCGGCGGAGTAAACGTCTTATCGCCCAGCTTGATGCGCAGCACTTCGCCCGGCAGCCAGGTCTTCGGCCACACGGAAAGGGAACAGCTTCAACTCGTCTCGCACGTCATCAAGATCGCGGCCCATCAGTCGCTTGACGCTGTAGACGGCGTGATCGGCAGTCTCAATCAGATACTTGCGCGCTGCACTGCCAACGACGATCTGCCCCTTCTCGTCGAGCGCAACCACCGAGGGCACCAGGTTCAAGCCGTCCTCGCCCGGGATGACCACCGGCCGGTCGCCTTCCATGTACGCGACCAGCGAGTTCGTGGTCCCCAGATCGATTCCGACTATGCGTTCGTTGCTCATTCGCTTTTCGCTATTCGCCTTTCGCTCTTCGCCAGAAGCGTTCTCGATTGAACCTCGTTACCTATTGTCATCCTGAGCGGAGGCGGCTGCTTTTGGCCGCCGGAGTCGAAGGACCCCTATCTCGCTCTTCCGAGTCGCCTGAGACGTATGCCGTCCCTACGGGACTCCGACTTATTTTTCACGTTACCCAGCACTCCGCCTTCGGCTACGTGCTGGGCTAAACTATTCCGCGCCTACGGCGCTGGATCGCGAGCTAGCAAACTCCATTTGCGAATAATAAGTGTGGTTCTCACGCCCGCGCTTCTTCTTTGGTCCTACAAACTGACAACTGACGACTGACTACTGACTTTCCAGCACTTCATCAATATCCCGCAGCAAATTGCGCAGATAATTCCGCCGGTTCAATACTTCCACCATCTTGTCGCGCACTGCCAGGCGATCGTCTTCCAGAACCGTGCCTCCCTGCTCGGTGCGCTGCACCAGCGCATCCCACTCATTCCAAGCCGAGTGCAACTCTGCCATCATGCCATCGTATTTTGCCTGCAACTGTTTCTTCGTGTCCTGCAGTTCGCGCTCCAGGTTACGGTCCGGCTCGCCCATCTTCTTGTTCATGCGAGCTTCTTCCAGCTGCATGTTTAACTCAAAAACCTGCTCCAGCAGATCAGCCGGCACGACCTGCTTCTTCGCGTTACCGGTGCGTCGCGCCTCTTCGGTCGCCGCCTTCGATTGCTCTTCCAACTGCACGCCCTGCAACCGCAGCAGATACTCGGTTCGCATAATGGGATCTTTCAGCGTGCGATAGGCGTCGTTAAGCTGCGAGCTTTGCTCCAGGCTCCACTGCTGCTCGCGGTCGCTGTTGACCGCATTGATATCGGGATGAAGATGCCGGCTCAGGCTGTAGAACTCGCGCTCCAACCTGGCCGGCTCCAGATTGAGTTTGTAGGGCAATCCGAAGAAGCTGAAGTAATCCACTGGCGCGGGAGGCTGGACCTTGCCGCACTGCTGGCAAAAGTGCGCGGCCCGCATGGCTCCGCATGACCAGCAATTCGCCGTGGGCGACTTGCTCTGCGTTACCACCAGGATGCCGCTGTCTGATGCGTCGCGCTTCTTTTGCTCAATTTGAGCCATAGTCCCTTACTTTCCGCACTTCCCTGTCTGCCGGCCAGATGAGGCGAAGCAATAGCGCCAGCGTTTCGCCGTAAGGGAAACCCCGTTGCTATCGGCCTCTGTGCCGTCTTAGGAGAACGAACTGCCGCAGCCGCAAGACTTCTTCGCGTTCGGATTCTGGAACACGAAGCCCTGATGCATCAGACTCTCTTCGTAGTCGAGAATCATCCCATGCAGGTAGATGAACGACTTCGGATCGACAAAGACACGAACATCGTCGTATTGAAAAATGCGATCCCGTTCGCGCGGCTGCGTGTCGAAACGGATGTTGTAACTCAATCCCGAACAGCCACCACCTTGCACTCCCAGACGTAGACCGCCTTCGGTGGGCGAAATATTTTCTTTCGCCATCGCCGAACGGATGCGGGCCACCGCCTTGTCCGTCACCTGGATGCCCTTGGCAGGCGGTGCCGGCGCAGCAGTCGGATTCTCAATGTTAACCGTGCTCATGGTTGTCTCCCGGCGCGTCGGCTGGCTGCGATCACGCCGGCCCTCAACTCCAGTTTACGCCCGCTGCTCGACTGCAACATTCTGCGGCTGAGCCTGCGTCTGGCCATTCTTCTTCTTCCAGTCGCCGATGGCGGCGCGAATTGCGTCTTCCGCCAGCACCGAACAGTGAATCTTCACCGGCGGCAGCGACAGCTCTTTCACGATGTCGGTGTTCTTGATGCCGAGCGCTTCGTCGACCGTCTTGCCCTTCACCCACTCGGTGGCCAGCGAAGACGAGGCGATCGCCGAGCCGCAGCCGAACGTCTTGAACTTGGCGTCCTCGATGATGTTGGTCGTGGGGTTCACCTTGATCTGCAGCTTCATCACGTCGCCGCATTCCGGCGCGCCTACCAGCCCGGTTCCCACTTCCGCGCTGTTTTTGTCGAGCGAGCCCACGTTGCGGGGATTTGTGTAATGGTCAAGAACCTTGTCACTGTATGCCATGCTGTTCTCTCCTAAGTTGCGAAACTCTTTCGCCGGCTAAAAGCCGGCTGTAAATCAATAAGAAATCTGCGTCACGGGGCGCTCAAGAGCCGCACTACCCGAACTGAGCGGACGAGCCAGTGCTCTCCCGTGCCTTCTAACCGCGTTAATGCGTTGGTTCCGCGGCCCACTGCACCTTCGTCAGATCGATGCCTTCTTTCGCCATCTCGTACAGTGGCGACAATTCGCGCAGCCGCTTTACCGTGTCCACCACGCGCTCTGCCACGTAATCCACTTCCGCTTCGGTGTTGAATCGTCCCAGGCCGAACCGGATCGAGCTGTGCGCCAGGTCGTCGCCCGCGCCCAGAGCCTTCAATACATAAGATGGCTCCAGCGTCGCGGAGGTGCATGCCGAACCACTGGAAACGGCAATATCGTTGATGCCCATCAGCAGCGATTCGCCTTCCACATAAGCGAAGCTGATATTCAGATTGCCGGGCAGACGATGCTCGATCGAGCCATTAATGTAGACCTCATCGAGTTGGCCCATGATCTTGTCCTTCAGGCGATCGCGCAGACCCGAAAGATACTTCGCTTCTTCGGCCATCTCGCTGCTGGCAATCGCGCACGCCTTGCCCAGCCCTACAATTCCCGGAACGTTCAGCGTTCCCGAACGCATGCCGCGCTCGTGGCCGCCGCCATCGATCTGCGCCACCAACTGCACGCGAGGATTCTTGCGGCGAACGTACAACGCTCCCACACCCTTCGGACCATAAAGCTTGTGCGCCGTAATCGAGGCGATATCGACGTTGTCTTGAATGACGTTGAACGGCACCTTGCCAATCGCCTGCACCGCGTCGGTGTGAAAGAGCACGCCGCGCTCGTGACACAATGCGCCAATCTCGCGAATCGGCTGCAACGCGCCAATCTCGTTGTTGGCTGCCATGATGGTCACCAGGATGGTCTTGTCGTCCATGGCGCGCTTCAGGTCGTCGAGATCGATGCGCCCGTCCTTCTGCACCGGCAGATAGGTAACGCGAAATCCGTATTTCTCCAGGCGCTTGCAAGTATCGAGAACGGCTTTGTGCTCGATGGCCTGGGTGATGATGTGGTTGCCCTTCTCCTTGTACATCTCAGCGACGCCCTTGATGGCAAGGTTGTCGCTCTCGGTCGCGCCGGAAGTGAAGATGATTTCCTTCGCCGTCGCGCCAATCAGTTTGGCGATGCGGTCCCGCGCCTGTTCTACCGCCTGCTCGGCAACCCATCCGAACTCATGATTGCGGCTGGCTGCGTTGCCGAAGTTCTCGGTGAAGTAGGGCAGCATCTCTTCCACTACCCGCGGATCGGTCCGCGTGGTGGCGTGGTTGTCCATGTAGATGGGTAGCTTCACATCCTTATTTCCGTTACCTGTAACCAGATTTGCGCTCATCGTTCCGCTATCTCCTATGATTGCTCGGCCTTTTGCGAAGTCCAGCCCAACGTCACTAATTCGGGCGGCGCTTCGTGTTCCGGCTCGGTCATTTCCCAAATCGTCAATCGGTTTAAAACGTCTTCGATGCTCCGGCTTACCCGACGCAACGGCTCGCGTACGGTGCAGCGATCGCTCTGGTCACAGTCGGTGTGCGACGAACTGCACGACGTGATGAACAACGGCCCGTCAATCGCCCGGATCACCTCAAACGCACTGATCCGCCGGGGATCACGTGCCAATGTGTAGCCGCCGTTGGTGCCGTACTGCGACGCCAGCAGCCCGGCCTTCGTCAGCTTTTGCAGGATCTTGGCCAACGCCTCTTGCGGCATGGTGTACATCTCGGCCAAGTCCTTAGCGCTGCAAGCTCCCAAGTCGGCGTGCTGAGCCAGATGCCGCATGGCAATCAGTCCGTAGTCTGCTTTCTTGGTTAGCTTTAACATCGGCCCAACATCCTAAGATGAATATGCGACCTTTTCAGTCGCAGTTTGATTCTACGCCGCAGGAGGCTGAACATGCAACCCTTCGCAGCCGAGGGTTGACTTTTGCATTTAGCGGTAACTATCGAACAGGGAACGGCTTAAGGATTGGCGATACTTTTCGTCGGATATTACTGGCCAATCGCCAGGCGGCGCACTTTCCAAGACCTTCAGACGACCGTAGGTCAAGCCTGCGACGCCGTCGTAATAGTTTCCAGTCCATGGCTGTTCGGCCCCGTTTCCCGCTGGCGCAGCAAGAATGCAAAGAAGAAAGCAACGAAACCTAGGATCGAGAATATCCACATGCCTAGCGCGTATCCCCCTGGATTCGTCGGTCCAGCTCCGCTGATGTCGTTCGCCTTTCCGATGGCGAGATTGAAGATGAAGAAGCCAATCTGCTGCAACAAGCTCATGAGGGCATAGGCGGTGCCCAGACGAGTCTCATCTACGATGTATGCCACACATGGCCACATCACAGCCGGAATGAGCGAGAAGGCCACGCCCATCATCGAGACCGGTATGAGCAATGATGTATGGGCGTAGGCAATCATGAGATAGACCGGCATCATCAGGAGAGCGCCGAACATCATTAAGGTTGCGCGTTTGCCGATCTTGTCAGCCAGCAATCCAAAGAGAGGCGTCGCGATCATGGCCGAAAACGGGAGTAAGCTGTTTAACCACCCGGCTTGCTGCTGGGCGATAGCGAAAGCGCCGGGAGCGTTGGCCGCGGCCCCCATGTTCGCCAGAATCTTGCTGGTGAAAAGATCAATGGCAAAGGTGCGGAAGGGAAAAATCCCTGAGTAGAACGTGAAGCAGAGAGCGACCACGTACCAGTATGAAGGATTGAACTTCAGGCCTTCACGGAAGCTGAGTTTGTCGGGTTCGCCTGATTTTCCCAGGTGATAATGCTTCTCGGCGTAAACTTCCATGGCCCAGTACATCAAGGCTCCTACCACTGCCAGAGAACCCACGACCGTCGCCAAAACCAGAGGACGATGCCAGCTGGGTTGGGCGTCAACGCCATTGGGGTAGAAAGCGAAGCGCGCCCAGGTCGGTGAGTTATCTGCCGCAATCGACGCAATGCGAGCAATGGTGAGGTTGATGCCAAATGCGAAGCTGAGTTCCTTGCCCTTGAACCAGCGAGCTAATGCAGTAGTGACGGCGACGATCTGCGATTCCGCTCCCAGCCCCAGTACCGTGCGGCCCGTGACCATCAAATAGAAATTTCCCTTCAGCGCCGTGAGCAGCGCTCCGATCACGCAGAGTGCCGAAAACAGAAAGAGCGCCTTTCGTATCCCGAAGCGATCGATGAGGATGCCGCCGATCAGAAGCGTGGCTACAGCTGCCACGCTGTAGCTGGCGTTGAGCCATCCAAAGTTGGAGGCGGAAAAATGCAACTGGTCGAGGAAGATTCGCTCCAGCGGATTAATGCTGTCGTATACGTAATAGTTCCCGGCCATGGCCACGCTGACGACGATCAGCACCAACCAGCGGTAGGCTTTGCTTGGCTGCGGACGGGTATCGACCAGAACTGCGGCTTCAGACATTCGGGCGGCCTCGATGGAAGTGAAGGAGAAAAGATATCAGAAGCAGCAGCATTCAGCACTCAGCAAGGCGGGTGGATCGGAAGTGGCGAGGCTGGCGGTGTCGGCGCGGGAACCGCAGATCCCTCCGCTCCGCTTCGCTCCGGTCGGGATGACAAAGTGGGGTTGGTAACTGACAACTGACGCAACTGGCAACCGACAACTGCCTCTCATGACCCCACATACCGCGCATACAGACTTCGCGCGATTGCTGTGTCCGTCGTGCCTTTGATGATGGCGCGTCCGTCGGGGAAGAGTGTTAGCTCATAGGGATCACGCCAGAAGCGCAGGATGAACTCGTTGTGCCGCACCGTGCCGTGCGGTGTCAGCCGGCGAGTGATCTCGGAGAAATCGACGGGCCGCTGCCGCTCGTGAATCTGCACCGAGTTGCGTCCGCATAGAGTGATATGCGGCCGGCCTTCGCCGGCGAGATGCACGAAGTCGCGCTGCTGGCAGCAGCGGCATTCCGCCCGCGGCTTGTCGGTCTTGATCGCGGCGTAATCGTTACTCCAAACGTCATACGACAATAGCGTCCTCCGCAGCTTGTCTCGCGCTCCTACGGCCAGCTTCAGCGCCTCGGTAGCGGCGACCGAGGCCACGAAGTTCACCGCTGAGTTCAAGATGCCGGAAGTGTCGCAGGTCTCTACCATGCCCCGCGGGGAATCAGGGAAGATACAGGCAAGGCAGGCCGTCTCGCCGGGAAGAACGGTCATCGTGACCGCGTAGCTGGCCACTCCGGCGGCATAAATCCACGGCAACCCCTGGCTGACGGCGTAGTCGTTGATCAAGTACCGCGTCTCGAAGTTATCCGTCCCATCAAGAACGATCTCGACACCATTCAGCAGTTCTTCGACATTGGATGGCGTGAGGTCGGCGGCGTGGGGCTCAACCGTGATCTCGGAGTTGAAGCTTGCGATCTTGCGGGCTGCGGCGATCGCTTTGGGCAACGACTCGGCGGCGTCCGCTTCGTCAAACAATACTTGCCGCTGCAGATTGCTTGGCTCGACGTAGTCGCGGTCGATGATGCGCAGATATCCCACCCCGGCTCGTGACAGCAGCGATGCCAGCGCCGAACCGGTGGCTCCGCAGCCCACGATCGCTATCCGGCTCTTGGCTAATTGCTGCTGTCCCGCTTCGCCGATCGGGGAAAAGAGAATTTGGCGGGAATACCGCTCAGCGAATTCCAAAGGCGACACCTGCTCCCGGAGTGGGTTACTTGTTTATTATAGGTACTCCACACAGATCACGCCTTAGCGGGCGGAGCCAGACTGGTTCTCCGCGGCGCTGTGAATATAAGTATGCGGTCGATAAGGACTTGGCTCACTCGCGGTACAGTTTGCCGGGAAGCAGGTCGGCTGAAGGGCAGAGTTTGAGGACGCTGATTACGCCATCGTGGTGCAAACTCGTGTTTTGTTGCGTCCTCCTGAGTCTGCTCGCGTTGCGGCTGCCGGCTCAAACCAGTCCGGCGCAGGCATCAGACAAGGCCGAATCCAATCTGGCGGACGAGGTGAGTACCTTTGCCAAGTATCAGGGCCAAACCGTTACCGACATCGTGTTCCGTGGCATTACCAGCGCCGACCCTGCGATGTTGCGCCGTCTGCTGGCGCAGAAAACCAATGAGCCCCTGGACCGCGAGAAACTTCGCACCAGCCTGCAGGCGTTGTATGCCACCGGACGCTTCGCCACGTTGCAGGTCGAGGTCGAACCCGGCCCGCCGAAGACTCTGACTCTGGTGTTCGTCGCCACCGAGAACTATTTCAACGGGGCGATCACCGTCGATGGGACGCCGCAGAAGACTAATCCCAAGCCAAATCAACTGATTGCCGCCAGCCAGCTCGACTTGGGCGATCTGTTCTCCGAAGAAAAGCTTACCAGCTCAATGGAGCGCATGAAGAAGGTGCTGGCCGACAACGGATATTACCAGGCCTCGATCACCTACACTCTCGAGCCCAATCGAGAAATCAGTCAAATGGCGATACATTTTCACGTCAACCCGGGTGAGCAGGCCCGCGTAGGCGATGTCACCATCGATGGGGATACGGGTATTCCGGCGGCACAGGTTCGTAGCTCTCACCAAGCTGAAATCTGGCGACAAGGTTAAGGCGGAACACGTTACCCGCGCCCTGGAACGCCTGCGGGCGCACTATCAGAAGAATAATCATTTAGAAGCCCAAGTCTCGTTGACCGCTCGCCGCTATCAGGCCGACACCAACCGGCTCAATTATGTGTTTGAAGTGGAGCAAGGACCTACCGTTGCCATCAGCACGGACGGCGAAAAGATCAGCAAGGGTGAACTGAAGAAACTGGTCCCGGTATACCAGGAAAACTCGGTCGATGACGACCTGCTGAATGAAGGCCGCCGCAATCTTCGCGATTACCTGCAAACCCAGGGTTATTTCGATGCCACCGTCGAGGTCGAACGTCAATCCACGCCGGAACAGAATCAGCTCAACATCGTTTACAAGATCGATCCAGGGATCCGCCACAAACTGGTATCGGTGAAAATCGAAGGCAACCGGTACTTCACCACGGAAATTATCAGGGAACGGATGGCGGTTCAGCCATCGAGCATGCTGCTGCCAAATGGCCGATTGAATCAGCGACTGCTCAACGATGACGTGAGTTCTATCAAATATCTGTACGCGGCGAATGGATTTCTGCAATCGAACGTGTCGGCCGAGCTGGTGGACAACTACCAGGGCAAGAAGAATGAGCTGCAGGTGATCCTTAAGATTGCTGAAGGCCCGCAGACGCTGGTGAATGCAGTAACGCTGAGTGGGGCCGGCAGCTTTACACCGGCCGCACTGGATCCTCTGTTGAGCAGCGTTCCCGGCCAACCCTTCAGCGAGACCAGTATTGCGACCGACCGCGACGCCCTAACCTATTTTTATTACGACCGCGGTTTCCCCAACGTGCAATTTGAATCTTCGGTGACTCCGGTCCCTGGTGAGCCGCAACGGATGGATGTGCTTTACAAAATTACGGAAGGGCAGCGCGTTTTTGTCGATCGGGTGATTATTACGGGTTTGGACTTTACGCGGCCTTATATTGTGAATCGCCAGATGCGCATTCACGACGACGACCCTTTGAGCCAGAACCGAATGGTCGCTTCGCAACGCCGGCTGTACTCTCTCGGGCTATTTAACGAGGTCGATATGGCGGTGCAGAATCCCGACGGCCAAGAACCTTCCAAGGATGTGCTTTTCAATCTCCAGGAAGCCAAGCGGTGGACGTTCCGCTACGGCGGCGGTATTGAATTTGCGACCGGTAACATCCCGACTACCACTAACCCGCAGGGAAAAACTGGAGTCAGTCCCAACGGCGTTTTCGAGTTTACGCGCCTCAACATGTTTGGCCGCGATCAAACTCTGACCTTTCGGATCAGGTTTGGCTTGCTGACGCGCCGCGGATTGGTGAGCTATGAAGCGCCCCGTCTGTTCCGCCGTGAAAATTGGCGATTCATTGTCAGCGGATTCTACGACAACACCGCCGATGTCAACACGTTTGCGTCAGAGACGTTGGAAGGCTCGGTGCAGGCCGAGCAAAAATACAACCGCTTTACCACCTTGCTTTATGGACTGACCTTTCAGCGCGTGCAGGTCGATCCCAACAGCCTGGTGATCGATCCTACCTTGATTACGCTGTACTCAAAGCCGGTATTTATCGCGATGCCCACCTTCACCATGGTGCGCGACCGGCGCGACAATCCCATCGACCCGCATAAGGGCAGTTACAACGCGTTGAACCTGGGGCTGGCAACCAGCGCGCTTGGTTCGCAAACCAATTTTGGACGCGCGCTTGTGGATAATTCGACCTATTATCCGTTCAGGAAAAACTGGGTATTTGCCCGCAGAACGCAGATCGGAATCGAGAAGCCGTACGGGACGAACGATTTCATCGATCTGAATGCCTTGCCGACCAACAATTTGCCGGTAGAAGCTACCCAGATTCCGTTGCCGGAGTTGTTCTTCGCGGGCGGCAGTAACTCGCTGCGCGGCTTCTCCATCAATCAGGCCGGACCTCGCGACCCACTGACCGGATATCCCATCGGCGGGCAGGGGCTTTTCGTCAATAACTTTGAGCTACGCACGCCTCCCGTCCCGTTGCCCTACGTCGGAGATAATTTGGGCTTCGTCTTCTTCCACGACATGGGCAACGTCTTCGATACTGCCAACCACATCATCAGCGGGATGCTGCGGTTTCATCAGCCCTCAATCGCCAATTGCGCTCCGCCCAACAGTAAGATCCCGTGCAACTTCAACTATAACGTCCAGGCAATAGGAATCGGATTGCGCTACAAGACCCCGGTCGGTCCCGTGCGCTTCGACCTGGGCTACGCCTTAAATCCGACGCGCTACCCGGTCCAGGAACTTAATGAGACCGAGTCGCTGCGCCGCATCAACGTATTTTTCAGTATTGGACAGACTTTCTAATGAAACGAATTCTTTACTCCGCGATTTTTCTTTGCTTGCTGTTGCCTGCCGTAGCTGTGTGCGGTTTCGCCGGGGAAGTCATTGACGGCATCGTGGCTACCGTCAATCGCCAGCCGTTGCTGCGAAGCGATTGGGACGAGGCAGTCTGCTTTGAAGCTTTCATGCAGCAGAAGCCGCTCAGCCACGTGACGGACGCTGATCGAGTGCTGGCCTTGCAGCGGCTGATCGATCGCCAGTTACTCAAAGCCCAGATGGGCAATGTCGACTCCATGCAGCCGACGGTCGACGAGCTGAAGGAAGATATCGCTAAAGTACGGGCACAGGTTCCCAACGGAAGCGACGATGAGAGCTGGCGGCAACTGCTGGCCAGCTACGGCCTGGACGAAGAGGTGGTGAAGCAGCATCTTCGCACCGAATTTCAGGTGATGAATTTCGTGGAAGTGCGACTGCGGCCGCATGTCAAAGTTCAAGGCGACGAAGTCGACGCTTATTACCACAACCAGGTGCTGCCCGACTTGCAAAAGAACGGCGGCAAGGTTGTACCTCTGGACGAACTGGAGCCCAAAATTCGTGAACTGCTGACCCAGCAGCGCATGGACGAACTATTGGATGCCTGGCTGCATAATCTGCGGCAGCAAGCAGAAATTCACAGCAGCGTAGCGATTCCCGGAGTTAACGTTCCGGCTGATTCTGCGAGGGCCTCAGGCACGAACTAAGTAATGACGGAAGAAGTCAAAACGCGACCTTCGCACAAGCGCCTCTGGATTGCGGCGGCGATTGGCGGAGTTTTGCTGGCGGTGGCCGGAGCGCTGGGCTGGTATGTGCGCAGTCCCCACTTTGCAGACTTCGTCCGCCGAAAGCTGATCGCTAGGCTGGAAGACGCCACCGGCGGGCAGGTGGAACTGACTTCGTTTCGCTGGAACTTGTCGCAGCTTGCCTTCGAGGCTGACGACTTGACGGTTCACGGGCTGGAAGGACCAGGCCAGTTGCCCTACGCGCACGTGGATCGCGCGCTGGTGCGGCTGCACATCATCTCGTTCGTCGAGCGCCGCATGAGCCTGGAGCAAGTCGAACTGCTGCATCCGGTCGTGCATATCATCGTCAATCCCGACGGCACAACCAACGCCCCTGAGCCGAAAATCAGGTCTCGCAAGGCGCCGATACAGCAATTGTTCGATCTGGCCGTCGCACGCGCCGACCTCCGCGACGGCATGCTGTTGCTGAACCAACGCAAGCTGCCGCTCGATTTCAGCGCGAAAGACATTACCGCCTCGATGACCTACAACCACTTCGCCCACCGCTATGACGGCAGTGTTGAGGTCGGCAAGTTCGATGCGAAGTATCAGGATTTTCGCGATGTCGCAGCCCGGGCGCAACTCCAGTTCAGCCTTTGGCATGACAGCGCTGAGATCAAGGAATTAAAGGTTACGTCGGAAAATTCGTCGCTCCAGGTAAGCGCTAAGGTCAAGGATTTTGATCATCCCAGCGTTCAGCTCAGCTATGGCAGCACGTTCAACGTCGCTCAACTAGGGGCTGTCGCCCGGACCTATCAGTTGCAGGGCGGAACAATGCTGGTCGACGGAACGGCCAGTTACTCTGAAGAGGGCGGCTATTCCTCGCGCGGACGGATTGCATTACGCGATCTCGAATATGTGGACAACGGATTCGTCCTGCACAACGTTAACCTGAATTCGAATTTCTCTCTCGACAAGAACCAGTTCCTGCTAACGCGCATGGCGGCGCGCATGCTTGGTGGACAAATTAACGGAGACGCTCAGGTCAACAATCTTTTTGCGACTGACTCAGCGCCGCCGGCTGCCGAACAGCTTGCGGCATCGAGCAAGCAGGCGTCGAACCGGCGCTCCAACAATCTGCGGCGGGCTTCGCAAGCGCCCGGCGCAAACGCCGCCCGGATCCTGGAAGGTTCTGCCAAGCTGAGAGCTAGTGGAATATCGCTGGCTGAACTTGCGCGCATGATGTCGACCCGATCGATGCCGCTGGACAAGCTTAACCTCACGGGCACTGTGACCGGCTTGGTTAATCTTTCGTGGAAGCGATCACTCAACGATCTGCTTGCCGAGCTTGCACTCGACGTTTCCGCGCCACCGCACCCTGCGAACGGTCAGATACCCCTTAATGGAAGTTTGCGCGGGCGGCACAACGTCAGGTCGGAAGTTATCGACATGTCAGCCCTCAACCTGACCACACCGCACACCCATCTGGAAGCTGCCGGCACTCTGGGACCGACGTCGGCCGGGCTGACGCTGGCCGTAAGCACGACTAGCCTTACCGAGTTTCAGCCCTTTATGGCAGCTTTGGGTAACGCTCCGCTGCCGGTTGAAATAGCAGGAGAGGCCAGCTTCAAGGGAACGCTGAACGATAAGCTCCGTAGTCCTCGTATCGCCGGACATCTGCAAGTCACCAACTTCACCTATCTTTATGTGCCGACCACGAAGGTTCTCACGCCACAGAGAGTCCAAGCCCCCGCGAAACGAAAATCCTGGTTCCGTTTCACATCGGCCCCGCCGCCTCCACCCCCACCCACGATCCAGGCAAAAAGAATTCATATCGATCAGTTCTCCGGCGATATTCAGTACTCACCGTCAGGAGTCGCGTTGCATCACGCTGTAATCCAGGAGGGAGACGCGCAGCTGAGTGTCGATGGAACCACCACCCTCGACAAGGGCAGCTTCGTCGAGAGCTCGCAGTTCCAGGTTGAGGCCGCGATGCACAATGCCGATGTTGCCGCGCTGCAGCGTGCCGCCGGCTTCGACTATCCCGTGACTGGCAAGCTGAACTTCACCATCCAGGCTGCCGGAACGGAGACGAACCCGCGCGGACACGGCCAACTCTCTTTGACCGGAGGGCAGGCCTACGGCCGTCCCATCAAGGCCTTGACTACGAATATTGTTTTCGCGAATCGAGCGGCGCAACTGGAAGGCATTCACTTGCAGGTCGCGCGTGGTGTGGTCGAGGGTTCAGCCGCGTACGACTTCAGCGATCAAGCCGTGACGCTTGACCTTAGCGGTCACAATATTGATCTGGCCGAGCTTCCTGAAGTGCAGACGCCTCATCTTGAAGTCGCCGGCATCGTCGGATTTACCGCGAAAGGCGCCGGCACTCGCCAGCAACCCGTCATCAACGCCCACGTGCAAATTGGAAAATTGGTGCTGAACGGTGAAGCGATCGGAGCAATTGAAGCGGATGCCGTGACCCACGGCAGGCAGTTGCAACTCAAGGCCCGTTCCAGTTTTACCAAGGCCAAACTTGCCCTTGACGGGAACATCGATTTACAGGGCGACCTGCCTGCAAAGATAAGTTTGCAGTTTTCCGATCTCGATATCAGCCCGTTTCTACCGGCGAAAACGAGGAGCCGCATCACGCGCAATGCCTCGCTCAACGGGGAGGCCCACTTGAGCGGCCCGCTGAAGCAGCCCATGCTGCTGGGCGGCAGCTTCAGCTTGCGTGAGTTCTCGGTGGAGATCGAGCACGTAGCTCTCAAAAGCGACGGTCCGGTGGAACTCAGCTTCGCCAATCAGGTCGTCACCGTGCAGCGCTGCACTCTGACCAGCGAAGACACCCACTTTTCTCTCTCCGGCAGCGCGAGCTTGAAGGAGGATCGCCAACTGGACCTTCACGCCAACGGTTACCTCAACTTGAAACTGGCTCAAACCGTGGATCCCGATCTCACCGCGTACGGCGTATCCAATGTCGATGTCACGGTCTACGGCACGGCGGCGAATCCCATTCTGTCGGGCCGGGTTGATGTCGTCCACGCCGGGCTCTCGATGATCGATCTGCCCACGGGGTTGGGAGACGTGAATGGGACCCTGGTGTTCAACAAGGATCGCCTGGAGGTCGAGAGACTGACCGGGCGCATGGGGGGCGGCCAGGTCACATTGGCCGGTTTCGCCACTTTCGGCCGCACCATAGGATTCAATTTCACTTCTAGTGGAAGCGAGATTCGTTTCCGCTACTCAGGCATCAGCGTTACCTCAGACCAGGAGTTGCGGCTGGCGGGCACACTGGAAAATTCAAGTCTGACCGGCAATGTCACGGTGACCCGCTTCGCGCAGATTCCGTCGAGTGATTTGCAATTCATGATGGCACAGGCCAATGCGCCGGCAACCATCCCTAATCCGAAATCTCCACTCAACAATTTGCATCTCGACGTGCGTATTCTGTCCACTCCTGAGCTCACCGTTCAGACTACGTTGGCCAAGCTGTCGGGCGATGTCGACCTGCGCCTGCGCGGCACGGCAGAGCGTCCTGTGTTGCTCGGCCGGATCAACATCGCCGAAGGTGACATCAAGTTGGGAGGAACGAAGTATCATCTGGAACGCGGCGACATCTCCTTCCTCGATCCTGTCCGCATTGATCCTGTGCTTGACGTGGAAGCAACCACTCGCGTGCGCGATTACGATATTACGATTGGACTACATGGCACCTTGGAAAAGTTGAACACAACGTATCGCTCGGACCCGCCGCTGTCGAGCGACGACATTGTCTCGCTGCTGGCGTTTGGAGGTACCCAGCAGAGTTCGGGGGCAAGTTCACCTGCCCCCGGATTCGCTGACACTGCTTCCGGCGTCATGCTCACTGAGGCCATCAACCAGACATCCTCAAACCGTATTTCGAAGATATTTGGTGTGAGTGCCATCCGGATTAATCCTTCGGTGGGCGGCCCGGATAACGATCCCAATGCCCGCTTGACCGTGGAGCAGCAGGTGTCGAACAACATTACTCTCACTTACATCACCAACCTGGCGCGCTCGGCGCAGGAGGTAATCCAGTTTGAATACAACATCAACAGCGAATACACGGTGCAGGGTATTCGCGACGAGAACGGGGTCGTGAGCTTCGACCTCCTTATCCGCAAGCGGAAACGGTGAGGCAGCGAGTGACTAGCGTTTAGCAACTAGCAACTGGCCTCACGACGGGACGCGATATACGAAAGAAACGTTATGAGATGGTTCTTACTTGATACTTTTTCAATGTGTCAGTTGGTGATTGCTGGTTGCTGATGAAAGTTTGCTCAGTTGTTTATTTTCTGATTTTCAGTTTGTTTTCACTACTTGCTTGTAGCTTCCGCTTCCACCATGTTTGCCCACCTCTTTGGCAATAGCGATCCCGGCTCTGACCTGCTTGGTCAACAGCGCGCACGCATGGTTGAGGAGCAGTTGCGCGGCCGCGGGATTCGCGATGAACGTGTGTTGACAGCGATGGCCAAAGTGCCGCGCGAACGGTTTATCGCCAGCGAAGACACCGACAAGGCTTATGGAGACTACCCTGCTGCCCATCGGAGAGGGACAAACTATCTCGCAGCCCTATATCGTCGCAGCGATGGTCGAGGCATTGGAACTACGTCCCGAGGATCGCGTTCTGGAAGTGGGCACCGGTACGGGATATCAAGCCGCGATTCTGGGGGAGTTGGCAGCCGAGGTTTGGACGATCGAACGTCACCTGGAGCTCGCCGAGAAGGCGCGACAGATCCTGTCGGAACTCGGCTATGCGAACGTTCACGTCGTGCACGGCGATGGAAGCATGGGGCTGGCGGATTACGCACCGTTCGACAAAATATTGGTGGCTGCGGCCGCGCCGCATATTCCCGATAGCCTGATCGAACAGCTTGCCGACGGCGGCAGACTCGTTATACCGGTAGGTTCCCGTCTTGATCAGCAGGTACAACTGGTTCGCAAGCTGGGGCACGAAACTGTGGTGGAGAATCGCGATCCTTGCCGATTCGTACCTCTGCTAGGAGCACAAGCCTGGGAGCCATAGGGCGACGCCCTTACCGGGCGAGAAGGGAATCAGTCTAGTTACAGCGATCTCAATGCATGAGTAATCCGCTCGCGGCGCAGGCTATTCCCACAGCCGCCAGGACAAAGCCAAAATACCAGTAGGCGCGCTTCTCAGTGAGCAGCGTGATAGAGGTGACGACCAGCGCGATTTCAAGGAAGACTTCACCCAGATCGAAGCGGTTAGCGCGACGAGTAGTTTGCTGCACTTCTTTTTCCAGATCTAGCGCTTCCTTCTGGATTTCATTTTGCTCATCGTGATATCGGTCGATGTCCTTGTGGAAACGCTCCTGCACCTGTTGAGAGCGTTCGGCCTTGCTGGTGTCGAGAGCGGTCAGAACGTCAGTGAGCGCCTCCAGATTATTTCGGCGCAAGTTCTTGGCCTGATAATAACTCCACTTATCGATAGCTCGAGTCTGCAGCAGGATCTCTTCGGTGTGCGCGCGATGTCCCATAAGAGAAACCGAGGCAACCAGAACCGCCAGGATCGCCATGGTCAGACTGACGGGCGCCAGTTGCCGGCTCTCCTTGGCTCGCTCCGCTGCTTCTTTCAACTCGTCGAGTTCGTCGCTCATAGGTCTCCCGCCAAACCGATAGGCTGATAGTGATGAAGAAGGATAGTACGAATTCGGAAGGGAGAAAACAAGGGAAAGCGGCGTGAGTGACAATCACGGCTTTCGGTCGTGGGAAAACCGGGTCGAACGATTAGCCTGCCCGGAGCGTTTCTTGCCGGGCCGGTTTGGGAGCAGTGGCCGGGTTAGTCACGTGTCCAGGAAGCACCTCGCGCAAGGCCCACTCAATGCGCTCCACAGAACTGCGGATCAGGTCTACTGAATCGGTCTGGTTCTGCGCGGCGCTGGCGTAGGTAATCACCTGCAGGGCATTGCGGATGTGATGATTCATCTCGGCGATGGTGTGCAGTCGCTCGCTGACTAAGTGGCGCCGCTGGCGCTCGTTGTTACTCAAGCTGTAAAACAGAAGTCCGGCGACGACGCCGGTGAGGGCGTTTGAAACGATCAAAATATCGGTCCGGGTGACGCCATCCCTGGCCAATAGATGGTCGAAGCCGTAACCCACGGCGCACACCAACAACACGACGCCCGCACATAGCAAGAGCAGACGGATCTTGGAATCTCTACCCACATCCATGGCTACTACCTCGACTTATTTCGCCCCTGCACTCTCAGACGTTCCAACTGCCGCTTCGTCTCCGCGAAAATGTCGCAGAATAGCGTCTACTTGCGGCCGACTTACTACGGATGCCAATGCCGCCGCGTCGGCTTCCTTCACTGCCTGCAAACTGCCGAAATGCTGCAGCAGTCGCTTGGTCGTACGTTCACCAACCCCTGGGATATCCAACAGCTCCGTTTTGCGATCGCGAATTTGGCGCCGCTTTCGGTGAAAGGTTACAGCGAAGCGGTGGGCCTCATCGCGCACCAGTTGCACCAAGTGTAAAACCGGAGAATGCCGGTCCAGAACGATCGGGTCATCTTCCTGCCCCTGTACATAGATGATTTCTTCCCGCTTGGCGATGGATGCCAGGGGCTGATTTACGATTCCCAGAGCTTCTAAGGCCTCGGCGGCGGAGTGCAACTGCCCAATGCCGCCATCGATCAGCACCAGGCTGGGCATTTTCTGTTTTTCAGCAGGTGCTCCAACGGAGGCAGATTCGGCGCTCACCGCTTCCTGCACGCGCCGATAACGCCGGGTAATCACCTCTCGCATGGAGGCGAAATCGTCTACGCCGGTCACACCTTTGATGATGAACTTGCGATAGTCAGACTTCTTCATCTGGCCGTCTTCCCATACGACCATGGACGCGACCGTTTCCGCTCCCTGAATGTGCGAGATATCGAAGCACTCGATGCGCCGGGGCAACTCGGGCAACATAAGAGCGTCTTGCAGCGCTTCCTGGATTGCCTTGGTTGCGGGCTTCATCACGCGGAAGCGCTGATCGAATGCCTGCTTTGCGTTTTGACCGACCAAGTCGACTAGCGACCGTTTCTCGCCACGCTGTGGGATGTGGATCTGCACCCGGCGCTTATGTCCCTCAGACAACACTTCTTCCAGAGTGGCACGGTCTTCGAAATCCACCGGCACGTAAATCGTGTGCGGTACGTATTGCTGGTCCAGATAGATCTGCTTCAGCAGTGACGAGAAAAACTCGCCGGGATTGAACTGTCCGGCTTCGATTCTTTCGCTTAGGTCTTCCCAGAAGAATTCGCGTTTGTCGACAATCTTGCCGCCTCGCATGTGGAAAAGATTGACCGCCAGCATTTCGTTTTCGTAGTGGTAGCCGAAGACGTCGGCATCGTCGCCTTCGACGGCGGCAATACGCTGCTTTTGCTCGAGCAGGGTGACAGTCGAGATAAGATCGCGATACTTCGCGGCCAGCTCGTATTGCTCGCGCTCGGCAGCCGCGTTCATACGCTGATGAAGCGAACGCGAAAGATCGGCGCCTCGCCCCTCCAGAAACAGCTTCACGTCGTGGACCGCCTCCGCGTATCGCTCCGGCGTGGTGAGTCCTTCGACACATGGGCCCAGACAGCGGCCAATGTAGTACTGCAAACACGGCCGGGGATAATAACGGTTCAGGTCCAGCTTGCACGACGGAATCAGAAAATGCCGGTGGATCAGGTCGACCAGCCGGTATGCCAGGCTGGTGGGAAAATACGGTCCGAAATACAGCGAGCCGTCTTTGCGCAACCGACGGGTGGGAAACACCCGCGGATAACGCTCGCCAATGGTCAGCTTGATGTAGGGGTAAGTCTTATCGTCACGCAGAAGGATGTTGTAACGTGGCTTCTTCTGCTTGATCAGGTTGTTCTCAAGAGCCAGCGCTTCCTTCTCGTTGTCGACTACCACGTAGTCGAGATCGACCGCCTCGCGCAGCAGCGAGCCGGTTTTGGCGTTGGCGGCAGCGCCTTCCAGAAAATACGACCGCACCCGCGAGCGCAGGTTGTTGGCCTTGCCCACGTAGATGATCTGGCCGTCGGCGTTCTTGTAGAGATACACGCCGGGCGAGGTGGGAAGGGTACGAATTTTCTGGTGCAGGTCCATTTAGATCGAAAGAGAAACGGCGTGGATTTCCGGTGGATCCGGTCGAGACTGAGCGGCACTACCCATGCCCCTCGGAAGTAACCAGCTTGGTAAAAATTCTACTCCTCGCGTCAGGATTTTCCGGCGTCAGGGTTGGTGGCTGCGGCTGAGTTCGTGCCCTTTGCCTAAGCTGTTGAAACGACGAGATGTAGCTTACATGTCTAGCAATGCGCCAATGGCAGCCAGCTTGCTACTCTCAAGTCAGGCCTGACGCTGAGTGATTCGCGAAGGCCGACAGTTGGGCAAGGGAGTGAGCATGAATCGATTTTCCGTCCTCGCATTGCTTGTGGCTGGCAGCCTGCCTCTGACGGTGGGTTGCGCCACGAAGAACTATGTCCGCAATCAAACTACCCCGGTAATCAATGACGTTAATGAATTAGATGATCAAACAGCGAAAAATACTCGCGACATCCGAGATGTTGATAACCGGGCGCAGCAGGGCATCGCGCAGGTGGACTCTAAGGCAGCGGCTGCTGACCAGAAGGCCTTAGCCGCAGGACAGACCGCCGATCAGGCGAACCAAAATGCGACGCAGGCGTCTAACCACGTCACCAGCTTGGCTGGCACGGTGGAGAACCTGGACAACTATAAGCCAGTCAGTGATACGACCGTGCTGTTTAGCTTTGATAAGGCCGTCCTTACCCGCAAGGGCAAGCAGACACTGGACGAGTTCGCGGCACAGATTCAGAGCCAGAGGCACTACATTGTGCAAGTCGAGGGCTACACGGATTCAACCGGCCCCGCCGACTACAATTATCAGCTCAGCCAGCGCCGCGCCGACGCCGTCATTCAATACCTGGCGCAGAAATACAGTGTTCCGGCGCACAAAATATTCCTGATCGGACTCGGCAAGGACAATCCAGTGGCCCAGAACACCAGTGCCTCCGGCCGAGCCAAGAATCGCCGGGTGGATGTTCGGCTGATGGCGAACAGCCTGGCGGAATCGGCATCTTCAACGCAACCAAATTCCCCCCAGAACCAGCAACAGCCAATGCAACAGCGATGACGCAACGCGCGGCTGGAAGGCTCGGCCGCGCAACAGTTTATCGATCTCCCCTCAGCCCGGAGCCAATGGATGAAGTAGCCATTGGAAAATAAGGCCGTCCCGCTCGGGGCGGCCTTTGTCATTGCGGAGAACCGCAGATCCCTCGGCTTCGCTGGGGATGACAATGATAAGCAAGGCTGCCCGGCCCAACCCACAAGGTATGATCGTTGTCGAACCATGAGCACGAAAATGCAGCGCCTGATGATCCGGGCGATCAATTTCTGGCCTCCCATACTCGGGGCCGGAATCCGGGTGAAGTGGAGCGCCGACAACAAAGCTGTCGATGTGGAAATGAAGCTGCGTTTCTGGAACCGGAACTATGTCGGAACCCATTACGGCGGCTCGCTGTACTCCATGACCGACCCGTTCTACATGCTGATGCTGATGAACAACTTGGGCAGCGATTACATCGTGTGGGACAAAGCGGCCAGCATTCGCTTCCGCAAGCCGGGTAAGGGAAGAGTCAGAGCCGAGTTTCGCTTGACCGACGAGCAACTGGACGAAATCCGCTCCAAGCTCATGACCGAAGCCAAGTATGAGCCGACGTTTCAAGTGCAGGTGAAGGACGAGGCCGGCGATGTGGTGGCTGAAGTACAGAAGGTGCTGCACATCCGGCGCAAGTGAATGCAGGCACAGAAGCTATGCATCGCCACGGTCTGTGAGCGGTGTCGACTGGTGACTTGGAATAGCTTGGCCTCCGAGTCTTCACTAATTTTGCCGGGTTCACATAGAATATGTATGTGCGGTTTCGTTATCTTCTTCTCGTTTTCGCAATGGTCTGTTTATGGCTAACCGGTGCGGCCACGGCGCAGGACTCGCCACCGCCTCCAGTTGAAACTCTGCCCACCGACAAGTCGGCGCCTCCGCCTAAGGACAACAGGGCCAATCCGCCGCGCACCGACAACGTCCCTGCGGGCGAGAGTTCGAGCAAGCAGACGCAAATCGATATTGCTGCGCCGACAGACGACGCCAAGACGCATCCCGAGGCCGGTCTGGGCAATGGCGATGTGGATGAGTTCACGCCTTACAACCCCATGAAGGCGATGAAAGACGTCGAGGTCGGCGACTTCTACTACAAGAAAGAAAATTACAACGCGGCTATCAGCCGCTACAAGGAAGCGCTGGAGTTCAAGCCTCATGATGCAGAAGCGACCTACAAACTCGCCGAGGTGCTGAACAAGACTGGCGACAAGGCGGGCGCAACCGAGAATTACGAGGCTTACCTGAAGATACTGCCCGACGGACCCTACTCTAAGAAGGCGCGCGAGGCGCTACAGAAGTTAAAGAAACAGTAGTCAGTGGCCGGTGGTCAGTAGCAGCTGCCGATGGCAGATTGCCGGAATGCTGCGAACTATTTTTTCCTTTCCGCTTTCATCACAATCGACTGACGCATGGGAACGATGGCTCCGCGAGCCGCGTCCACTGTGGCATGTTGGGCCCGGGTCATGACTTCGCTGCGTACGTAGCTGACAAACTCAGCCATCTGGCGTTGCATTTCGTCCATGCGCTCGCGCATCTGCAAAATAATGGCGATGCCGGAAATGTTGACGCCCAAGTCGCGCGCCAATGACAGGATGAGTTCCAGTCGCTCCAGGTCGCCGTCGGTGTAGAGGCGGGTGTTGCCCTCGGTGCGCGAGGGTTTCAGCAGCCCTTCGCGCTCGTAGAGGCGTAACGTCTGCGGATGGATGCCGTACATCTCCGCCACCGAGCTGATCATGTACGCGCCTTGTTTTTTACGTTTGGCCATAATTCTCCCGTGTCATGACGTAAAGCAAATGAGGCTCCCCGCCATGCATTACCTCCCGCTCGGCGCGCATTCTGTTGCGCTCGGCCACGCCACGTGACGGAACATTTTCCGGCTTGATCAGTGAGACCAGCCTGTCCAACGTCACTACGCGAAAGGCATAATCCATGCAGGCTCGTGCCGCCTCGGTTGCATAACCACGACCCCAATGATCGCGGCGCAAGTGATATCCAAGCTCCAGCACTGGCTCTTCGTCGGCCAGCTGCCAGGAGAGACCGCAATCCCCAATCACCTCGCTGTTGCTCTTGAGCACGATCGCCAGCAAGCCATATCCATCCTTCTCATAACGGCGCAGATTGCGGTCGATCCACTCCTGCGCATCCTCGCGAGTAAACGTCCGCGGATAGTACCGCATCGCTATTGGATCACCGATGATGGCGAAGATCGCATCTGTGTCGTCCGGCGTCAGGCGGCGCAGGATGAGCCGTTCGGTCTGGAGTTCAGCAGTTAGCATCTGGCCGAGCAAGTATTTGGTGCCGTCCCTACGGGACTCGGATTTATTTCCCACCTAACCCAGGACTCCGCCTACGGCTCCGTCCTGGGCTAGACCGTTGCCGCGCCTACCGGCGCTTTTGGTAGCTTCCAAAAGGTAAGCGCCGAATGCCAAATGCTAGTGGCTAATTGCTCAATTGCTAATTGCTAATTGCTAATTGCCGATCTCCTTCCACAACTGTTCGCGCGGATCTTCCGGATTCAGCTTTGCCAACTCGCGCAAAATCTCTTTCGAGCGTTCGTCACTCACCTTGGGCGTGACCACCTGGATCTCGACAATCTCATCGCCCCGCTTGCCTTCGCTCACTGCCGAGGGCACGCCCTTCTCGCGCAGCCGCAGCTTCTGCCCAGGCTGCGTGCCTGGCGGAATCTTCAGCAAGCGCGCGACCATCGATGGTCGGCACTTCGATCTTTGCGCCCATCGCAGCTTCGGTGAGGTCACCGGCACGGTCAGGTAGATGTCGTCGCCTTCGCGCCTGAAAGACCGGATGCTCGCCCACGCGGACGATGATGTAGAGGTCGCCTGCCGGGGCGCCCATGGTTCCGGCGTTGCCGCGGCCGGCCAGTCGGATGCGCTGGCCGTCGCGCGTCCCCGGCTTGATGCGGACCTTCAGCGACTCGCTGCGCTCGACGCGGCCTTCGCCGTGGCAGACCGGACACACGGTGCGATTCTTGCCGGTGCCGCCGCAGCGCGGGCAGGTCACATTGAACTTCATGCTGCCGCTCTTCTGCGTGATCTGTCCTTTGCCGTGACATTCGGGACATTGGCCCGGGCTTTCGATATAGCCCTGGCCGTGGCAGTTGCTGCAGACTTCGAGGCGGGGAATCGTAAGCTGCATCTCGGCGCCCTTGATCGCCTGCCAGAAGCCGACGTTCACCTGGTATTCCAGATCGCTGCCCGGCTCGGGCCGCTGCATCTGGCTCGGCCCGACCGCCGCCACCGCCGAAGATGTTGGAGAAGATGTCGCGGAATCCGCCGCCCGTGCCCGCTCGCGTGCCGGCCGCGCCCGCGCCTTCGGAGAAGTCGTTGAAGTCGAAGCCGCTGAAATCGAAGGGAACTTCCTGGGTGTAGGTGCGAGATCCGCCGCCCGGACCGCCGCTCTGGCCAGGTCCGCCGAATCCGCCTGCGCCGAAACCGCTGCCGCGGCCGTAGGCTTCGGCTGCAGCGGGATCGATGTTGTCGGAGTAGAAGCCAAGCTGGTCGTAAATCTTGCGCTTCTTGGGATCGCTGAGAACGTCGTTGGCTTCGGAGAGCGTCTTGAACTTTTCTTCCGCGGCCTTGTCGCCGGGATTCACGTCGGGATGATATTTACGCGCGAGCTTGCGGAACGCCTTGCGGATGTCGTCGGCCGAGGCGGTTTTCTTCACGCCGAGGATGCCGTAGTAGTCTTTGTCTTTGTTGGGGGTGGTGGCCATTTGTTAGCTATCGGCCGTCAGCTATCAGCCTTCAGCCTAGAATCGTTGTTCGCTCTTCGCTTCTCGCCTTTCGCTTACTGCACGCAGCCAGCGTAATTCGTATTTCGAAGGGACGCGGCTCTCAGCTGCGCCGTAGCAAACATAAATTAAATTTGTCATCCCGAGCGAGCGGCCGCCTGCTTCTTCGACTCGCTGCTTTTGTGAGTCGGCAGTCGCGAGTCGAGGGACCGGCTTCTCTGCCGTCCCCACGCGACTCAAGCTCAATAAAAGCGTACCCAGCGCTGAAGCGCTTTGCCATTATCTTTCGTCCCGCAGTGCGGGACTGGTTCTTACTGCCGCGAAAGTCCAACCGCGAGGGCATTCAGTTAATGCCCGCCTGTCCCGTGTCGCCCATGGGGACGACCACGTTCGCCACAAAGCCGAACTCGTCATTGATCACTGGGATTGCCTTCATCCGGCCGTCGATGCCGGAGGTGACCAGGTACCAGCGCCCGTCATCGCGGTTAAAACTCAACATATACGACTGATTGTTTACTTCGAATCTCAATTGTTCCTTCTATCCGGGGAGTTCCGTTTCGTTATCCCGGGGCTAAAGCCCCACTCAATAATCCTTGTGCGACGCCGGCCTGAAGGCCCGGCTCTACCACCTGTTTCGATCTCGGGGCTGAAGCCCTCGATATCATCTGTCGTCCCTACGGGACTTCGTCCCATTTTCAGCCTACCCAGCGCTGAAGCACTGGGCTAAGCTCTTACGTCCTGCCGAGCGGGACTAGATTGGGCGTGCATCGATGCGTCTACGTGTCCGCACAAAACCAACCAGCCCCTGCGAACAAGGGGCGCACGTCGCGCCCCTTTCCGCTTGCTAAGAGCTAATAGCTAAAGGCTCAGAGCTTATTTCTTCTCGTCCACGTCGACGTACTCGGCGTCGATGACGCCTTCGTCCTTCTTCGGCTCGCCTCCCGTCGCCTGTCCGTCGCCACCCGGAGCCGGACCGCCCGTCGGAGGCGTTTGCGCCGAGGTCGCCTTGTACATCGCTTCGGCCAGCTTGTGCGAAGCCGAAGTCAGGTTCTCGCGCGCCTTGTTCATGGCCGCCGCGTCGGTGCCTTCCAGCGCCTTCTTGGCGTCGGCTAGAGCGTTCTCGACATCGCTGCGTTCCTGGCCACTGATCTTGTCGCCATGCTCGCGCAGCATCTTCTCGATGCTGTAGACCATGCCGTCAAGCTGGTTGCGGGCTTCGACCTCATCGCGCTTGGCCTTGTCCTCGGCCGCGTGCGCATCGGCGTCTTTCGCCATGCGCTCGACTTCTTCCTTGCTCAGACCGGAAGACGACGTGATCGTGATCTTCTGGTCCTTGCCGGTGGCCATGTCCTTGGCGTTGACGTTCAGAATGCCGTTCGCATCGATGTCGAACGTGACCTCGATCTGCGGCACGCCACGCGGAGCCGGCGGCAGTCCGGTCAGGTGGAACTTGCCCAGGGTGCGATTGTCGCGCGCCATCGGACGTTCGCCCTGCATCACGTGGACTTCGACCGACGTCTGATTGTCCGCCGCGGTCGAGAACATCTCCGTCTTCTTGGTCGGGATGGTGGTGTTGCGCGGAATCATCTGCGTCGCCACGCCGCCCATGGTCTCGATCGACAGCGTCAGCGGAGTCACGTCGAGCAGCAGCAGGTCTTTCACCTCGCCGCCCAGCACGCCACCCTGAATCGCAGCGCCGATCGCAACCACTTCGTCAGGATTCACGCCCTTGTGAGGCTCCTTGCCGAAGATCTCCTTCACCAGCTGCTGAATGCGCGGCATACGCGTCTGGCCGCCGACCAGCACCACTTCGTTGATCTTGTCGGGCGAGATGCCGGCGTCTTTGATCGCAGCCTTACACGGACCGATGGAGCGATCGATGATGTCCTTCACCATCTCTTCCAGCTTGCCGCGAGTCAGCGTCTTCACCAGGTGCTTGGGACCGCTCGCATCCGCCGTGATGAACGGCAGATTGATTTCGGTCTGCATCGTGGTGGAGAGCTCGATCTTGGCGCGCTCGGCCGCGTCACGCAGACGCTGCAGCGCCATCTCGTTGCCCTTGTCGCGCAGGTTCAGGCCTTCGTCCTTCTTGAACTCGTCGATGAGCCAGTCCACGATGCGCTGGTCGATGTTGTCGCCGCCCAGGTGCGTGTCGCCGTTGGTGGACTTCACCTCGATGACGCCTTCGCCGACTTCCAGGATCGAAATGTCGAACGTGCCGCCGCCGAAGTCGTACACGGCGATGGTTTCGTCCTTCTTCTTGTCGAGCCCGTAGGCCAGCGCGGCCGCCGTCGGCTCGTTGATGATGCGCTTCACGGTCAAGCCGGCGATCTGGCCGGCGTCTTTGGTCGCCTGGCGCTGCGCGTCGTTGAAGTACGCCGGAACCGTGATGACGGCTTCGGTGACGGTCTCGCCGAGGTAGTCTTCCGCGGCCTTCTTCAGCTTCTGCAGAATCATGGCCGAAATCTGCGGCGGGGTATATTCCTTGCCCTGCGCCACAATCGGCCACGTGATCGCCCGACTGGACGACCTTGTAGGGCACCATCTTCATCTCTTCATTGACTTCGTCGAAGCGACGGCCCATGAAGCGCTTGATGGAGTAAATGGTGTTTTCCGGATTGGTGATGGCTTGGCGCTTGGCCACCTGTCCGACCAGCCGCTCGCCATTCTTGGTGAAGCCGACGACCGAGGGCGTGGTCCGCCCGCCTTCTTCGTTGGGGATGACTTTGGGCTCGCCGCCTTCCATAACGGCGACCACCGAGTTGGTGGTGCCCAAGTCAATTCCGATAATCTTTGCCATTGCAGCTACCCTCCTCAGGGTTAAAATCTTGTTTAACCTATTGAAAAATAAGTGCGTAATAATCGCCTCAGAGGCCCCTACATCATCCCGACTATAGAACTTGAGTGAATCATTGTCAAGGTTTTAGATGTGATTGGAGGGGAGGGAGTTGCAGGAAGTTTGGAGCCCGCGGATGGGAATCTCAGCACTGTAAGAGTCTGCCGAGAACCTCTGCCGTCCCTACGGGACTCGCTCGTGGTCTGACTCTACCCAGGACTCCGCCTCCGGCTACGTCCTGGGCTAAGTTGTTCCGCGCCTGCGGCGCTCGTTTTGCGGGATTGCCTGCTGTATCGCCAGGATTCAAGGTCGCGTACCTCTGCGATGTTCAGAAGGCATTAACGGCACTGCCTCAGTTCGCCCCCACTGCCGAAACGCAAAGTCAGTTCTCACACAGACCTCTGCAAGCGCCAGAGTTCTCGCGTTGAGGCTCGAGGTTCATCTTGGGAATTTCGGTTCACTTAGGTGAATAATCCATTGCTCTTGTGGGCAGTCATAGGCAACAATCCCAGCTTCACACATCAGGGTTCGCGCGCTGCTTTTCGCTCCTCAGCCGAAAGCGACCCAGAGACGAGGATCCGACATGAATCGGATTCGGTTGGCATTTGGGTTTCTGCTCTTCCTTGTGCTGGTTGCGGCGCGACTGGTTTCGGAGTCTAGCTGCCCGGCCCTGGCTGTCCCTCAAGTTATTCCTGGGACCAACATCTTCAACGCACAGCAGGAGGTGTGGCTGGGAGAGGCCCAGGCTGCTGCCATTGATCAGACGGTTTCCACGATTCCGGACGCGGAGTTGACCGGGTACCTACAGGCGACCGTCGACCGCCTGGCGAAGAACCTTCCGCCGGACCATGTGCGATTCATCGTCAAGCTGATTGACCTGCCAAATGCTGAGGCCTTCAGCATCGCGGGTGGCCGAATCTATATCTCGCGAAAGATTGTGGCGGTTACGCGGAACCAGGACGAGATGGCCGGGATTCTGGCCCATGAGATGGGACACATTGTCGCGCACCACGCCGCTATCGAGACAAGCGAAAATTTTCGCAAGGTCCTGCATGTAACCCAAGTCACCGACCGGGATGATGTCTTCGCCAAGTGGAATCAATTTCTGAGCAATTACCGGCGGCAGAACACATCTCTGGGGAAGTATGAGAAGGCGATAGAAATTGAGGAGCGCGAGCAAGTGCAGGCGGATACCGTCGCGCTGTATTTGGCTGCGCGAGGAGGCTACTCGACACAAGCCTTTGCCGATACCTTCGATCGCATTGCCGATACCAAGGGTAAGACCGGAAGCTTCTGGTCTGATCTATTCCAAACGACCAAACCCGACTCCAAGCGCTTGCGGCAGATCATTAAAAACACCCCGGCCATGCCGCAGTCGTGCCAGATGGCTCGCACCGAGACCGCGGCGCAGTTCACAAAATGGAGAAGCTCTGTCATCGAGTATTCGTCTGCCAGCCTGGGGCATCAGGAGTCCATTCCGGGTCTGATCAGCAAACGAGTATTGACCGAGCGGCTGCGGCCCGAGATTGAGCACATTCGGATCAGTCCGGATGGGAAACACCTGCTGGCGCAAGATGACAGCAATGTGTTCGTGCTCGACCGGCAACCGCTCAAGCCGGTGTTTCGATTCGATGCCGCCGACGCGGCAGGGGCACTGTTCACGCCTGACTCACACGGGATCGTGCTGCTGTTCGATCCCGAGGGAGCTCCGCGGGTGGAGCGCTGGGATATCGCCACGCAGAAGCGTGTGGAGGTGCATGAGATCTATGTGAGGGGAGGATGTTTGCGAAGCAAGCTGGCCCCGGATGGCAAGACGCTCGCTTGCCTGACGATGGAGGCGGAGAACGGGCTTCTGAAGTTTGATCTCGATCTTTTCGATGTGGCGGCCGGCACTTCGTTTTTTCATAAGAAAGGCTGGGTGTCCTTCGATATTGCCAAGCTATACATGTTTCGAGAATTGGCAGTTTTCAGTCCGGGGCAGAAGCTGCTGGAGAACATGGTGCCGATGGTGTTCTCGCCGGATGGACGTTATTTCGTAGTGCATAGCGACCAAAATACGATGGCGATGGATTTGTTGTCGCGAACTCCCATCGAACTTTCAGGAGGCATCAAAGCTCTCCTCAACAACAATATATTTGCTTTTCTTGCCGGCGGCCGGTTCATCGGAGTGGCCGGAACGAACGGCGACAAATCGGCCGTGGTGGAATTTCCGTCTGGGCATGTGATTTACAAAGATCTCAATATCGGTTTCTCGAAGATTGCGGCGGTCGCCCACGGCGACTACGTGATGCTGCGGCCTATCAAGGACAATCCGGTTGGCATCTTCGATCTCAAGCAAAACAAGATTGTGCTGGCCAGTAAGCGGAGTGCCATGGACCTCTGGGACGACCGGTACATCTCTGAACGTCTGGACGGCGACCTTCTGACCTTCGAGCTAGGCACAGTGAAGGCTCTGGAGCACGCCCAGTTGCCAGACGCGCCCCTAGGCACTATTCGGGCCGATGCCATCTCACCCGATATAACTTGGCTAGCCGTCTCGCAGAGCTCCCGGGGCGCGGTATGGAACCTGCAGACCGGTCAGAGGGTCTACCATGTGCGGGGCTTCTCCGCGGCGTACTTTACGCCCGACGGCGCGTTCTATGCCGATTTCCCCAAGTACTTATCGACAGAGCGCACGATCGCGCGGGCAGCACTGAGCAATCCCGAGATCCGTCCGCAGCAGACTATCGATGAGAAGAAGCACACGATCGAGGCAGGGAAATTTCTGCTGACCATGATTCCAGCCAAAGAGAATGAGAGCCAGTCCAACGTGACTATGGAGTTGAGTAACATTGCCGACGGAAAGCTGCTGTGGTCGAAACACTTTCCGCATGAGCGCCCCGGATATCACGTGAATTCGTCCGCCAACAGTTTGGTTTTGTATTGGCAGGCGAGCAGCGGCTCGGCGCATGCTATTGCAAAAGAAGATCCCGCGGCCGTGTCGGCACTTTCCCGCGTTAAGGACAAGGATGGAATCCTGTTTGTTCAGGTGTTGGATCTGGATACGGGAAAGTTACGCACCGAGATGACGCTCGATACTGGTAAGCACTCATTTCAGATCATGGCTGCAATTGCTACTTCTGATCGGCTTATTGTTGCCGATAACCAGAATCGGGTGCTGGTGTACTCGTTCGATGGACAGGAGAAGGGGACGGTGATGGGGCATTCGCCGGAAGTGTCGTCGGGTTCCGATTTACTGACCGTGCGCACGGAGCGTGGCGAGTTGGAGTTATACGACCTGAGCAACGTGCAGAAGCGAAGCTCTTACGACTTCGAGAGCCCGGTGGCCTTCGATGGGTTCAGCCAGGATGGAAAACGCCTGGTGGTGCTTACGTCGGACCAGGTAATTTATGTGCTCGATCCGGCGGCGAGGCGGGCGGACAAGAACGTCGCGGCCAAATCCCCAATGTAAATCCGCGTCCAAATCGCCGAAGCGGAGTGGAGAGAGTGGTTTGACGCAAGTCTCGCAAGTTGCTTGTCTGCAATATTGCCTGTAAGTCCAATGGGAAGAATATTTTAGGGAGGTTTGTTTGGTGGTCGTGGCTAAGTCATTGATTCTACGTGAGAGATTATCCTGCTAAGCCATTTAGAATCAAATTGTTAGCCTTTAAGTCTTTTGCAGTCAATATTTTAGCGGGCCGGTCCGGGCAGAATTTAGTAAGACTATCTTTATCAGTAGGTTAGAGTTTCAGTTGAAGATGAATGGAAGGGGGAGCGACGAGCGCTTTGCAAGAGTTCGAGCTTAGAAGCAGATCCCTCGCTGCGCTCGTGATGACAAGGATCAGTTGCCAGAAGTCAGTTGTCGGTTGTCAGGAAAAGCAGATCCCTCGCTGCGCTCGTGATGACAAAGCAAGAAAAGGCAGGAGCAAATCGCTTGCTGCGATCGTGATGACAACAATGGTCTTCAGGATGACAAGAGAGGGCAATTGTCGGTCGTCGCTGGCTTCGCGCGCTTCATCCTTCTTGTCGCTGCGGAGCTTGCTCTTCGGTGATGCGGGTAAACTCGTTGCTCAGAGCACGTTCAATTTCTTCCGAATGTCTCTCGCCGCGGGCCACGCGGCTGACATAGGAACGGTCGACGTTCAGTTGACGTGCGATTCGGCTGTAGAGACCGCATAGAGACTGCACATAGCGATTCAGCCGCGGAATCTGGTTGTTGGGGCTTTCTTCGTCTTTCACCTATGCTCCGATGCGAATCTAGGGCCCTAACGTTGTTCGAACGCGAAAAGGTCCTATCCAGCTCCGGAAGCGCCACTTTCGGGCAGTGATTCCTGGTCAGCCTGTGCAAATAAAGGCACCCCTGATGACAACTCACCGCCCTCCGAAACGCATCTTTAACCCTTTCGAACAAGTTTCGGGCTAATTAACCTTTCAATCAGTCTGATTTGTGTGAGCAAAGATTCCAGGAGCGGTGTGGAACCGGGAGAGGAATGGCCGATCGCTGGCTCACGCGGGAGATGCATGCGGTCACGCCGGAAAGAGGAGTGAGCTTCGAAGTGTCAACTTGAACGCTGCGGTTGGAAGTTGTGGGGAAATTTAGATCATGGGGCCACTAATCGATCGAAGCGAGTTTCGCTCAGTGCTGAAAGAAGTAATTAATTGTGTGCGTGAACATCTGGCTGCTCCGGGAGTTGCGCCGCTCAGTCCTGAGCAGATCATGTTCTGGTTTCAAAACGTCACACTGGAAGATGTCACTGTCGTCGTGAAACAGATTGAGGCAGACCATAAGGAACAGGGCAAGTAACTCGTTCGGCAAAGCGGCGCACTGAAATCAAGCAAGCTCCGGGTGGAAACGGGAGCTGAACGATGAGCAGAAGCAATTCGATTCGTCCTGAAGGCAAATGATGGCGTCTCCGCTAGATCCCGGATCTCGAGCTTATAAGCCGGGACAGATAGTCCCAATCTCCGGCGTCTACACGATCATTCATCTGGATCACAGGCCGCCGCACGAGGCAGTAGCGGTTCGCGGAGACTTGTTTCCTGCCTGCAGAATCTGCAAAGAACAGGTTCGATTCCAGGTTGCGCAGATCGTTCCCCACGTTACGCACGACTTCGACTTGGCTGGACCAACCGTGAAGATGCACAAAGGGCGGGCAAAGGCAAAGGCCGCTAACGGCGGCGAAGGTTGAGCTGAGAAACTCTTCGTCAGGATTCGATCCGAACCAATTCTGTGGTGTGCTTGAGTTGGCCGCACGCCGCATAGATATCGCGGCCGCGCGGACGCCGAACGAAGGCCGGAATTCCGCCTCGGGTCAACACGTTCTGGAAAGCAAGCACGCGCTCGTCAGAAGGCGTAGAGAAGGGAATCTCCGGACCCGGATTCAGGGCGATCAAATTGACCTTGGCGCGCAAGCCGCGAATCAGATCAACCATCTCGCGGGCATGTCGAACGTCGTCGTTAACCCCGCCCAACAGGACGTATTCGAAGGTCAGCCGTTCGCGATTGCGGAGCGGGAAGTCGCGCAGAGCGGCCATCAGCTTTTCGATTGTCCATTTTTTGGTAATCGGCATGATTTGCGTGCGTAACGCTTCGTTAGGGGCATTCAGCGAAACGGCCAATTTGGGCCGAATCGGCTCAGCTCCGAAATCGGCGATGCGCGGCACGATGCCCGAAGTCGAGACAGTCATGCGCGACTCAGGAATACCAACGCCTTCGACCAGTAGGCGCACCGCTTGCATAAAGTTGTCGTAGTTCAGGAAGGGTTCGCCCTGTCCCATGAAGACCAGGTTGACGCGGTCGCGCTGCAGTTCGACTTGCTGGTCGCTGAGCACAACCAGGATTTGGCCAACGATTTCACCGGCGGTCAAGTTGCGATGCAAGCCGAGAAGCGCAGTCATGCAGAAGGCGCACTCGACGGCGCAGCCCACCTGACTGGAGACGCAGATGGTCGCCCGCTGCCGGCGATTTCGATCCGGAGGCGTCTTCGCAGAACGAACATTTTCCTCCCTCCCTTTCGCCAGAGGAGGGCGAAAGAATGGGGCACCCGGCTTCGATGAATCGACAGCCTTCCGCCGGCGAACCGCAGATCCGTCGGTTTCCCTCGGGATGACAGAAGAGGCAGAGTCGCTTGAAATCACGGAAGGTGCAGAATTGAGGTCTTCGAGTTCCTGGTCGCCGCTTTCCGATCCGTCACCGGCTTCGCCGCCATCGCCCTCGGGCATCCACACAGTCTCGACGCTCTGGCCATCGGCAAAAGCCAGCAGATAGCGCACGGTTCCATCAGCGGAGATAAATTTTTTCTCGATACGAGGCAAGCCAACAACGAATCCCGACTCGCGCAGTCTCTGGCGGAACGTTTGCGACAGCATAGTGAAGCGTTCCGTGTCGGGCCACCTTTGGCGGTACAAACCGTCAAATAGCTGCCGGGCGCGGTAGGGGCTTTCCGCGAGAGCCTCCACAACCTCGGTAAGCTGTTGAAGCGAAAGCCCTAAAAGTTCGGAGTATTGCGGCACGCTCATGCATCCAATATGCTATCTGGTTAGAGTCCGTTCTCCCCAGCGTCCTCTTGGGGCATTTCGCCATTATTGCTCGAACTCATACAGTTTGTCCCAACCGGTTCCAGACCGTTGATGTTTGGGGCTGGGATCAGGAAACGACATTCGTTGAGCTGAGCGAGGATCGCCAGATCGCTTGGAGCAGCCATCATGGTTGAAGAATTACGCAACATAAAACGCGAGGTATTACCCAACGGCCTCACTATCCTGACCGAGCAAATGAACCACATTCGTTCGGTCTCGATGGGGATCTGGGTGAAGTCGGGCTCGCGTCACGAAGATCCCAATGTTAACGGCATCTCGCATTTCGTCGAGCATATGGTGTTCAAGGGTACCAGCAACCGCTCGGCAGAAGACATCGCCCGCCAGGTTGATTCCATCGGCGGCAACATGGACGCCTTCACGGGCAAAGAGACGATCTGCTTCAACATAAAAGTCTTGGACGAGCATCTTCCCATCGCCATTGATGTCCTAAGCGACATGGTGATGCACCCGATGTTTGATGGCAAGGAGATTACGCGCGAGCGCGGAGTAATTCTGGAAGAAATCAAGATGGACGAGGACAATCCTGATTACCTGGTCCACGAAATCTTTACCCAAAACTTTTTTAAGGGTCATCCGCTGGGCAAGCCAATCCTGGGAACCAAGGAAACCGTCCGCCGCTTCGATCAGGATGCGATCCTGGCCTATTACGGCGGCAAGTTTGCCCCCGGGAACATGATCATTTCTGCTGCGGGCAATGTGAGTCATGAGAACTTCGTAGAGCTCCTGACCCAGCGTTTCGGACCACTGCCGGCAGGTTCCAACGGGTGGCACGACACGCCGCCAAAGATCAATTCGCGCATTGTTCTGCGCAATAAGAAGTCGCTGGAGCAGGTCCAGATCTGTGTGGGAGTTCCGTCTTATCCCATCAGCCATAGTCGGCGCTATGTGACCTATATCCTGAACACGATACTCGGCGGCGGAATGAGTTCGCGCCTGTTCCAGAACGTGCGCGAGAAGCAAGGATTGGTGTATTCGATATTCTCCGAGCTGAATCCGTTCCGCGATACAGGTCTGCTCTCGATCTACGCAGGCACGTCTCGAGAGTCGGCCCCCAAAGTAGTGCAATCCATCGTCAACGAGTTCCGCGAACTCAAGAACACTGCGGTCTCAGCGGAAGAATTGAAGCGTGCCAAAGACCAGCTCAAGGGAAGCTTGATGTTGAGCCTGGAGTCGAGCACGGCGCGCATGTCCAATTTGGCGCGACAGGAAATGTATTACGATCACTTCGTCAGTATGGACGAAATTATCGAGCGTATTCAGGCGGTCACGGTTGAAGACTTAATTCAGTCGGCAAATGAGCTGTTCCAGCCGGAACTGATCGCAGTCACCGTACTGGGCAACCTGAATGGCGTGAAAGTAACCCGCGATTCGCTGGCTTGCTGAGGCCGCTGTTCGCGATTCGCTCTTCGCTGAAGAACACATTGGGAACAGTGAGATTGCAAACGGACCGGCGTTCGCAAGCATTCAAGAACCGAAGCGGCGGAGGTTGCATCCGTTTCTGGCGAAAAGCGAAGACCGAAAGGCGAAGAGCGAATCGCGGTTTCTCTGACTTTTTCTGGTTCGGGCCGTCCAACCTGAGGGCGAGTATTTTGACATCGCGTTCCGACTGACGAATAATTCTGCTTGTCAGCCCAAACTTTGCCGCAGTCGACCTATCTACCTAGCTTTGGCCAAAGTTGGGGCTACGGATGTCAGAAGTCTCAGCTTTCAGGAGCTGACCAAAAGAGGTTACAGATGCGCAGACGTAATCGAGATCGGGGATTTACCCTCATCGAACTGCTGATTGTGGTTACCATCATTCTGATCATTGCGGCGTTCACGATCCCGAAGCTCACCAAGTCCACCATTCCGGCGCACGAAGCTTCGGCGATCGCCAGCATCAAGGCGATCAATGAGGCGGAAATGATCTACGCCAGCAGTCATCCAGACCTGGGCTTCACCGTCGATTTAGCAACTTTGGGGGGAACGGCGCAGAGCGGTGGCGAGCGTACCATCGATGACACTCTGGCCAGCGGCCGCAAGAGCGGCTACACCTTCACTTATACGGCCGGCGAAAAGGTGAATGGCGCTATTCGTTCCTACACGATTACGGCGGTGCCGGATCAGGTGGGGACGACGGGACAGCGCAGGTTCTTCTCCGATGAGACGGGCGAAACCCGCCAAAGCTCTTCTGGTGTTGCCGACGCCAGCAGCCCGGAACTCCAGTAGGCATGGCTGAAAACGCGAGCGTCCTATACTGATGGCGATTTCCCGTTTTGCGAAGTGGCCGGCGATTCCGGCCTTTCTTGTCTTAGTCTCTTACACACTTCTCGCACAGACCGACGTTCACTCACTGGCTGCCAAGGTCGACCAGCGTTACGATCACCTGCATTCTCTTGAGGCCCGCTTCACGGAAACCTACGCCGGCGCAGGCATGTCTCGCACTGAGAGCGGAACCCTCCTTCTGAAAAAGCCCGGTCGCATGCGCTGGGACTACGATCAGCCCCGGCCCAAATTGTTCCTCAGCGATGGACAGACTGCGTGGTTTTATGTTCCCGGCGAGCGCCAGGCGCGCAGAACACCCGTCAAGCAGCTTGACGATCTACGCTCTCCGCTGCGCTACCTATTAGGCAAGACCAAGCTGGAAAAAGAACTGGACGGCTTGTCCTTGGCTCCTGACCAACAGCCGATCAACAGCGGCGACTTGGTCCTGCGAGGTGTTCCCAAGGGATTGCGCGACCGCGTGGCGCAAACTCTGCTGGAAGTAGCTCCTGACGGCCTGATCGTGCGCATCGTGGTGGAGGAATTGGACGGCTCGACGACCGAATTCCGCTTTCTTCAGCAGCGCGAGAACGTCGAACTAGCAGACCAGCAATTTCGCTTTACTCCTCCCCCCGGCGTCGAGGTAGTAGCGGGAACAGAATTCATGAATTAGCGGTAAAAGGACGCTCTTCGCGGTTCGCTCTTCGCTTTTCGCCAGAAAGCTGCATGGCGAACATAGGTTCGGTCGTCGCAACCTGAATTCCGTGAGCGATGCCGATTGACTGTTGACGGAGCGTGCCCCAGATTCTTGGTAAGAGCCAAGAGCGAAGAGCGAATAGCGAAAAGCGCCTCTTGCCGATGTTAGACTACCGTTAATCCTCCCGCTGGGGAACCTTTCGATTATGGCCGAATACATGATCAAGATGGCCGACGAGCGAGGGCACGTGCTCGAGCAACTGGAGCAGGGCGCCTCAGAGGCCGAGATCCGCGACCGCTTCGCCCAGCAGGGCTTTTTCGTCTATTCGGTTAAATCCAAAGGCCTGTTTTCGACGGAAGTGCGGCTACCCCAGCGCCGCAAGATCAAGCAAGATCAGTTTGTCATCTTTAACCAGCAGTTTGTGACCCTCATTCACGCCGGGCTTCCCATCATTCAGTCGTTGGAGTTGCTGATCAAGCGGCAGCGCAACGCATTTTTCCGCTCGGTGTTGCAGAATGTGCGCGATCGGGTTCGCGGCGGCGAGTTGCTTTCGGAAGCATTCGAGGCGCAAAAGGTTTTCCCCAAGGTTTATACGACGACGCTGCTGGCTGGCGAAAAGAGCGGCAACCTTGAGGAAGTCCTCGGCCGCTACATCGCCTTTCAACGTTTGGCGGTCAGTTTCCGCAAGAAGCTGATCTCGTCGCTGGTTTATCCCGCGCTGCTGGTAGCAGTTCTAGTAGTGATGATGACGTTTCTCATCACCTTCGTAGTTCCGCAGTTCGCAACGCTCTACCACACGCTCGGATCAGACCTGCCGCCGATGACCTCGGCCATGCTGGCAATTGGCGTTAACGCCAAGAATTATTTTCTTTACTTCGTCATCGCCGTGGTTGCGGGCGGATTCTTCTTCTGGCGCTGGATCAAGAGCGATGCCGGTTCCACCCAGCTAGACCGTTTCAAGCTTAAGGTGCCGCTGCTTGGCGACATCTGGCTGAAGTATCAGGTCGCGGTCTTTTCCCGCATGCTTTCGACGCTGTTGTCGGGCGGCCTGTCGCTTGTCCCATCACTGGAAACTGCTGGGGAATCCATGCAGAGCCGCCTGATGGCGCTGGGCATTGACAGCGCGGTTCGCGGAGTACGCGAAGGGCAAACTTTAGCGCGCAGCCTGGAAGACACCAAGGTCTTTCCGCAGATGTCGGTTGAGATGATCGAAGTCGGCGAATCGACCGGCGCTTTACCGGCGATGTTGAACTCGATTTCCGAGTTCTACGAGGAAGATGTGCAGAACGCTCTGGCCACGGCGATGGCGCTGATTGAGCCGGTCATTCTCATTGTGATGGGCGTCGTCGTGGCATTTGTGTTGATCTCGTTATATCTCCCAATCTTTAGTATGGGAGTCGGGGGTATTCATTAAGCAGTGGATAGTGATCAGTGGATTGTGGATAGTTAGTAAGCCCTGATACAAATCGCAACTTCACGCGATCTGTTAAAGGAATCGAGCGGCCATCTTATCGGAACACGTTCTGACGTGCGATGGCTAAAAGCTAAAGGCCAAAAGCCAAGAGCGAATAGCAGAAGTAAAGAGCGAAAAGCGAGCAGTCCCTATGGCAGAAGTGAAAGCAATCTTCGTGGGTGGTGTTCTCACCAACGACGAAATCGAGCAAAGTAAAGATCTGGCGCGGCGCTATCGCTGCGAGTTTGTGGACTTAAAGAACTTCCATATCCAGCATGAATTGTTCCGCAAGATCAAAGTGGACTACATGTTCCGCTACAACTTCGTGCCCCTGGAAGAGAAGCCCGACGGGCGGCTGATTGTAGCCATTGCCGATCCCAGCCAGCTGATGATGATCGACGAGATCAGTCTGCTTCTGGGACGACGCATCGTGACCAAGGTGGCCACGCTTTCGCAGATCGCCGACGTGCTGAAGAAGACGGAGCAGTCGCAGCGCGTGCTGGAAGAGGCAGGCGAGAACTTCGCGCTCGACGTCATCACCGAGGACGAGAACGCCGACGAAACTATCTCGATCGAAAAGCTGACCGGCGAAACTGACCAGAGTCCCATCATCCGTCTGGTTGACACCACCATCTTTACCGCTTTGCAGCGGCGAGCCAGCGATATTCACATCGAGACTCGCGACGACTCAGTGGTCATCAAGTACCGCATCGACGGCGTTCTGCAGCAGGCGATGCAGCCCATCGCGAAGGAACACCACTCCACCATCATCTCGCGTATCAAGGTCATGAGCGAGTTGGACATTTCCGAGCGCCGCGTTCCCCAGGATGGCCGTTTCCGGGTGCGCTACAACGGGCGCTCCATCGATTTCCGCGTATCGATCATGCCCTCGATTCACGGCGAAGATGCGGTGCTCCGCGTCCTCGATAAAGAATCGATGAGCGAAAAGTTTCACAAGCTGACGCTCGACGTCGTTGGCTTCGGCGAGGAAGATCTGCGCAAGTTCCGCCGTTATATTAAGGAGCCGTACGGCATGGTGCTAGTGACCGGTCCTACCGGTTCCGGCAAGACGACTACGCTCTACGCGGCGCTGAACGAGATCAAGACCGACGAAGACAAGCTGATCACCATTGAAGATCCGGTCGAATACCAGATCCGCGGCATCACGCAGATTCCGGTCAACGAAAAAAAGGGACTCACGTTTGCCCGCGGACTGCGCTCCATCCTGCGTCATGATCCTGACAAAATCATGGTGGGCGAAATTCGTGACACGGAGACGGCGCAGATCGCCATCAACTCGGCGCTTACCGGGCACCTGGTGTTCACGACGGTGCACGCTAACAACGTGGTCGATGTGCTGGGACGCTTCCTCAACATGGGCGTCGAGGCCTACAACTTCGTTTCGGCCTTGAACTGCATTTTGGCGCAGCGGCTGGTACGTCTGATCTGCGAGTTCTGCAAGAAAGAAGTGCACTACTCGGCCGAGGAGTTAGAGGCCAGCGGCATGGATCCGAAAGAGTGGGCGAATATTCCTTTTTACGAGGGTGAAGGTTGCATCGAGTGCTCAGGCACCGGTTTCCGGGGCAGAACCGCGATTCACGAACTGCTGGAGCTGACGGATAACGTGCGCGAGATGATTCTGGCCAAGAAGCCCAGCAGCGAAATCCGGCGAACCGCGAAAGAAGAAGGAATGCATTTCCTTCGCGAGTCGGCCCTTGATAGAGTGAAACGTGGCTTGACCACGCTGAAAGAGATCAACAAGGTTACGTTTATCGAGACGACAAGATAGGAAGCTGTCAGCCATCAGCTCTCAGTCGTCAGCTTTCGGAAACCCCGATCCTCGTGAAATCAGAGATTTTCGCCGCGGGATTGCACGGTACGGGCGGGGAGGAGAGCAGGGCAGAATTAGCTGTCCAGCCAGCGTGTGGCCTTCACTGAAAGCTGAGAGCCGAGGGCTATTTAGATTTTCATGGCAGAAAACCACATTTCGCGTCCCCGGATTGCTTGCGAGATCAGCGCCGATCGAGTAGTAGCGGCGCGCTCTGGCGAGGGAGCCAAGAATCTGGAGGCGGCTGTAACCAAAACCCTGCCGGAGGGCGCGCTTACCCCGGGGCTGCAGCAGGCCAATGTTAACGCGCGCGACGCGTTGCTGGCGGCGCTGCGCGACTCCTTGGCGCCGGTGGCGGGACGAGTGCGCGACATCTGCCTGGTGATTCCCGATGCCACCACGCGGGTCATGCTCCTCGACATGGAAGCCCTTCCCGACAAGCCGCAGGAGGCCGACGCGGTAATCCGTTTCCGGTTGAAGAAATCGCTGCCTTTTGATGTGGACCAATCTTCGGTGTCGTTCGATCGCCAGGGTACGGCGAATCCGATGAGAGTAGTTGCCGCGGTAACACCCCGCACCGTGCTGGAAGAATACGAGTCACTGGTGCGCGATGCTGGTTACAATCCGGGCTCAGTTTTGCCTTCCATGCTGGCGGCGCTTGGCGTTGTCGATGCTTCGCGGCCGACCATGGTCATCAAGGTAGAGCACGGCACCACGACCTTCGCCATCGTCGATCAGAACCAGTTGTTGCTTTATCGGGCCCTGGAAAATGGCGGAGTAGCCGTTACGGGCGAATCTCTGGTCGACGATGTGAACACTTCACTGGTGTACTTCGAAGATCGCTACTCAGTTGGCGTCGACCGTGTGCTGGTGGCTGGAGTTCAATCGGCACAGGTTTTGCAAGAGGCGTTGAATGCAAGCTCCAACATCCGCGTGGAAGAATTGATCTCCAGCACGATGTCGGGCGGTGCCGCGGCCGGTAATGTGCCCCGTTCTGCGCTGGCTGGAGTTACGGGAGCCCTGGTTTTCTGATGCGGCTAAATATCAATCTCGCCAGCCAGCCCTACGAAGTTGCACGGCAGTACCGTCAACGGATGACGGTGGTGATCGCTGCTCTGGCTCTGGCCGCGGCCGGTCTACTTGGCTACATCGTGTACCAGCGCGTCCACTCGCGCACCATCCTTCGGCAATTGGTCGAGGTGCAACGCCAAATCGATGGCCTTGACCGCGAAGAGGCGCAGGCGCGGGCCATCCTCAACAAGCCGGCGAACCGCGAGGTGGCCGATCAATCAGATTTCCTCAACGAACTGTTTGCGCGGAAAGCGCTTTCCTGGACTCGCATCTTTACCGAGATGGAGAGGATTGTGCCGCCGGAACTGCACGTTGTCTCGATGAAGCCCGAGTACACCAAGAGTAATGATCTGGTGCTACACATGGTAGTGGCGACCGACTCTCGCGATCGCGCCGTGGAACTGGTGAAGCATTTGGAAAAATCGAATCACTTCCGGCAGCCGCAAGTCGTGGCCGAAACTGTGGTGGCTAACACCAGTGCGCAGGCTTCGGGTTCAGGCAACATCCAGTTCGATATTGCGGCGATCTATATTCCGGGCGTACAAGACAATGAGCCTGCAGACAGCGACGAAAAAGCAGCCGATAAAGCCAGCCCGCTCGTTCCGGCAAAGACAATGAGCGTGCCGGCGAAAAATCGGGCACCGGGGGCGAAAGCCAATCCCACAAACCCGGCAAACGTGAACGCGGCGCAGAATCGTCCCCTTCGGCCTAACCAGGGAATGGTGCACTAATGTCCAGCATTCGCGAGAGCCGTAAGACCCTGATGCCGATCGTAGTGGCCCTGGTGCTGCTCGATCTGGGATGTGTGGGCTATTTGCTGTCGCCGGCCGGACGTTCCCGCCAGGCCCTGAAGCGCGAGTACTCCCAAATGCGTGATCAGCTCGCAGCAAAACAGCAGGAAGTCCTGCCCACGCGCGGCATGGATCAAAAATTAGTACAAGCGTCCAAAGACATTGACAGCTTTTACGATCATCGGCTGCCCGCGCGGTATTCCGCTATCTCCGACGAACTGGGCAAAATCGCAGCCGATACCGGCGTGCATTATTCGGGCGTGAAATACGACGAGAAGGACGCGCCCATCGAAGGCCTGCGCAAGCTGAGTATCGAGATCGCGCTTTCCGGCGACTATTTGCAGGAAGTGAAGTTCATCAACGCCGTGGAACGCGACCACATGTTTTTCCTGATTGACGGAATCACTCTAGGCGAGCAACAGGGCAACGTGCGTTTGCAACTTAAGCTGGAAACCTACCTGCGCTCGGGAGCGCTAACGTCGTGAAGCTTGGGACCGAAGACAAACGAAAGACCATCATCGCGGGAGTGCTCTTGCTGGCCGCGGTGATCCTGGTAGTGCATCAGTTTTCGGGAGGAAGCTCGGACACAACCTTGCCGGCAACGCAGACTCCAGCGGTCAGTCCGGCTAAGCATGGTAGCGCGCAGACTGGTCGCAAGGGAGCCTATCTGCTGCTGACCCACTCTTTGGATCCGACTTTGCGCTTCGATCTGCTGAAGTCTAGTGAAGACGTGACCTACAAAGGGACAGGGCGCGACATCTTTCACTCGCAAGCTGCTGTTGCCGACATCCCTAAGCCCGCCCCGCCTGATGTAACGCCTGGACCACCGGTTCCGCCTCCGCCTCCACCGATCGACTTGAAGTTCTATGGCTTTGCTGGCCCGAAGAACGGCAATAAGCGCATCTTCCTGCTTAAGGGTGAGGATATTTTCCTGGCGAAGGAAGGCGACATTGTCGATCGGCGTTACAAGATTATGCGCATCGGAGCCAACTCCGTTGAAGTACAGGATTTGCTGACCAATAACACGCAAACCCTTCCGCTCACCGCGGGTTAGCGCCGTGGGTTGGCGGCGCGAGTTGCATTCGAAAGATACGAATTGAATTGCAGTATGCAGCAGGACTCCAGCAATCAAGTGCAGCATCCGGTCGTCGAGTCGACGGACCTGTCCAGATCTCGCCAGCGCGATGGAGGATACTTGTTGTTAGCCATCCTGCTCATGATGGCGCTGATGATCATCGCCGCGACTATTGCGGCCCCTCGTGTCGTGCAGCAGATAAAGCGAGACCGCGAGGAAGAGATGATTCATCGCGGCACTCAGTACGCGCGAGCCATCAAGAAATACTACAAGAAGTTTGGCAGCTACCCCTCGACCCTGGAACAGCTGGACACCACAAATCAGATTCGCTTCCTTCGCAGGCGCTATAAAGATCCACTCACGAAAGATGGCAAGTGGAAGCTACTCAACTACGGTGACATTGCGACGCTGCTGAACGCTGCCGCACCCGGCACTTCGGCGGCAGCCTTGGCTTCGCAGAACGGTTTATCCCCGGGTGGCGCCCTGACCGCAAACGGGTCTGCCTCGGGAGGCCTATTCTCAAGCTCGCAGCAGCAGCAACAGCAGCAGCAGGGTAACTCCTTCGGGAACGGATTTTCGGCGTCGTCTTCGCAGGGAAACCAGGATCCGAACATCATTTATCCTCAGAACTCAAATAACCAGGGCGTTGGCCTGCAGGCAGGCCAGGCGAATAGCGGACAAAGCGAAAGCGGCAGCCAGCAGAGCGGCTCGCTCTTCGGACAGAATGGCGCCGCCGGCGGCAGCCCCAACGGTTCGACGAGTTCCACTGGCAATTCACCGTTTGCGCAAAACACGACGGGCGGTACTCAGACCTTTGGCGGCGGAGCAATCGTGGGCGTGGCCAGCCTGAGCAAAGATCCTACGATCCGCCTTTATAACAAGAAGAAGACGTACAACGAATGGATGTTCATCTATAACCCTATGATGGACGTGCAAAATGTCTTGCTGCGCGGTCCTTACCAGCCTGTGACCATCGGCGGATCTCAGATAGGAACTCCGGCCAGCCAGATAAATGGTCAACAGCAGGGCGCTTTCGGTCAGCAGCAGAATGGCTTTGGTCAGCAACAAAACGGGTTTGGCCAACAGCAGAACGGTTTTGGGCAACAGCAGAACGGTTTGGGCAACAGCCGAACACGCCCCAACCCCCCGGTGGCGGCAACTTCCCGCAGCAGCAGAATCAGCAACAATAGCGGGCTTGTCGGCCGCCAGCTATCTCGATTCAGTTCTTGCGATCGCCTGAAGATGGCTGACTTTGAATCGCAAAGAACCATCTTTCATAAACCAAGCGCTCCGTTATCCACCATCCACCGGCCACTGCTTCGTAAACTCCACCAGCAACTGCAGACGTTGGCGCGCGTGACCGCTGTCGATGGCATAAGCCGCCAGCGGCACGGCGTCGTTGATGTGATCGGCATGTCCGGCAGCAACCAATGCGGCAGCCGCATTCAGCAGAACTACATCGCGGCGGCTGGAACGCTCGCCATCCAAGATGGCGCGAATGATCGAAGCGTTCTGCTGGGCATCGCCTCCTGCGATTTCTTCCAGCGCCGCGCGGCGTAAGCCGAAATCCTCTGGCTCGACCTCGTACACATGTACCTGAGCGTTGCGTACTTCTGCGATCTTGCTGGGGCCAGTGATGGTGATCTCATCCAGTCCGTCGCGTCCGTGGACGACCAGAGCGCGCCGCAGTCCGAGTTCGCTTAGCGCCTCAGCCAGTTTCTCCACCAGATCGGCTGAGTAAACTCCCACCACCTGCGCCGAAGATCGAGCCGGATTGGTCAAGGGGCCAAGCAGGTTGAATACGGTGCGCAAACGCAGCTCGCGGCGTGCAGGCTGAACGTATTTCATCGCGGAATGCAGGGCTGGCGCAAACAGGAACGCGATCCCGGTATCGCGCAGGCAGGCGGCAACGCTGGTCGGAGGCAATCCGATGTTGACTCCGAGCGCCTCCATTACGTCGGCCGAACCGCATTTAGAGCTGATGCTGCGATTGCCATGTTTGGCGACTCGCACTCCGGCCCCGGCAATTACCAGGGCGGTAGCGGTTGAGATATTGAAGGTGCCACTGGTATCGCCGCCGGTGCCGCAGGTGTCAACCAGCGCATCACGCCCGGTGCCACTGAGGTCGAGTGCCTCGCCATCCTCGTCTGTCAACGGCGTGGCTTCGTCGCGGATGGCTTGGGCGAAGCCGACGATCTCTTGTACCGTCTCCCCCTTCATATGCAGGGCGACCAGCAACGCGCCGATCTGCGCGTCTGTCGCCTCGCCCCGCAGGATTTCCGACATGACCTCGCGGGCTTCGTCGCGAGTGAGGGAAGAGCGATGATTGGCGATCTTATGCAGGGCGTCGAGGATCATGGGAGGAAACTGTCGGCCATTGGCCGGCTATTCTTAGATTAGCATTCGCCGCTATGGTCGTCGCAACGGGATAACGGCAACTCCCGAACGCCCTGGCTGCGAGAGAATCATGCGGGATCGTGCGATATTGGTAGTGTGAGGTTCAAGACTTCCGCCCGTCCGGTGATACTTGCCGTTCTGCTGTTGGCTCTAGCCGATGCGTCGCTGGTCGGTGCTGAGGCCCAAGCGCAGCACGCCTACCTTGGTATGGACCGCAACGATTATCCCGGCGATGCCAACATGATGACGCTACGCAAGACCTTTGTGTTCACCGGATATTGGCTGAACACTCCCCCCGGCGCCAATCGCAACACCTGGCAAGGCAAACGCAGATCGCTGAGCGCCATGGGATACGGCTTCCTCCTTCTGTTTAACGGCCGTGAATATGCACAGCTGAAGGCATCGGGAAATGCGGCGCGCCTTGGTGCCAACGACGCGTCCAAAGCCTTGCGCTCCGCGCAGCAGGAAGGCTTTCCACGCGGTTCGATCCTTTTTCTCGACCAGGAACAGGGCGGCCGGATGCTGCCCGAGCAACGTGCCTACATTCACGCCTGGGTCGACGGCGTGATCCGCGGCGGCTATCGCGCCGGAATTTATTGCTCGGGAATTGCCTTTCATGAATCAGCTACCGTTTCTGTCGTGACCGCTAATGACATTCGCGACAATGCCGGCTCGCGCGAAATCCACTTCTTCGTGAGCAACGATCACTGCGCTCCTTCGCCGGGATGTGTTTTTCCCAAGCCGGCTCCGAGTCCAACTGACGGTGGCGTACCCTTCGCGGACGCATGGCAGTTCGCTCAGTCGCCGCGGCGTCCGGAGATGACCGAGGCTTGCCGCCAGACCTACGCGCAGGATGGGAATTGCTATCCACCGGGTGTCTCGCCGAGTTCGGGCGTGCATATCGACGTTGATACGGCGAATTCGCCCGATCCATCACAAACCAAGGCCCGGTAACTTTCATGACGAGCCAGCGTACGATTTCGCGGGAGGAAATTCAGCACGCTGCCTCGCTGCTGCGTGCCGGTAAGCTGGTGGCATTTCCAACAGAAACAGTTTATGGATTGGGCGCGAATGCTCTGGACGCAGAAGCAGTCGCGCGAATCTTCGCGGCCAAAGGCAGGCCGAATACCAGCCCTATCATCGTGCATGTCAGCAGCCTGGATATGGCGCGATTGGTCGTGTCGGAGTGGCCACGGCTGGCGGAAAAGCTGGCGATAGAGTTCTGGCCCGGCCCGCTGACTCTAGTCCTGAAGAAACAGGCCGCAGTTCCGGATCAGGTGACTGCAGGCTTGGATACGGTCGGCGTACGTATGCCCGCGCATCCGGTCGCCTTGGCGCTTATCGCGGCGGCCAACATCCCGATAGCCGCTCCCAGTGCGAACCGCTTCACGCAACTTTCTCCAACAACGGCAGCCCATGTTCAGCTGAGTCTGGGAGATCGTGTGGACTACGTCCTCGACGGCGGACCTTGCAGCGTTGGCATCGAATCGACGGTGCTGTCGCTAGTTGGTGATTTTCCTACGTTGCTGCGCCCGGGCGGAGTTTCGCGTCAGCAGATCGAACAGATAATCGGACCTGTTGCCGTGCACTTGCAGACAGCGGCCGAGGCAGCGCATCCGTCACCGGGCATGCATCCGCGACACTATAGCCCACGAACCAAACTACTCTTGACTCACAGCGGCGAGACTCCGCCCACTGGAGTGGGAGCATACCTGCAACTCAGCTACCGGCCGGAGAGGGAAGTGCGAGAAATCGTCTACATGCCTTTTGATGCTGCCGCCTATGCGTCGCAACTTTATCGCGTACTGCACCAGCTTGATGTGCAGGGCTACGACTGGATTGCAGTAGAGGCGCCACCCGACACGCCGGACTGGGAGGCAGTACGAGATCGGCTGCAACGGGCTGCAACGTATGTTCCTTGAACCTGTCCTGACTGCTCTTAACTTCAGACAGTAATAATTGCCATGCGGGTCCGTAGTTTTACGGTTTCGCGGCTGCCATTCAGCTTTTATAGTCACTTCACTGAGCGAGACCGCAACCGTTTCAACGCGAAGCGAAGCGCGTGAAATTTACGGTACGGAGTTAAGTAGTTCGGTTGCGACAGCGCAAAGTGTTCAAGATGACCCTCCTTACATAGCCCCAGACCGCAACTCGGGCTTTGTTTTTCTGGTGACAGGACTCGAACCCTCCCCGCGGCCTTCATCGCATGGTAAAGTCGTTGCTTCGAGCGTGCTCCATCACCTCCTCGCCCATTGATCGTCGAGCCTCTCAACTCGCAGCAGGCAAAATCGTCGCCAGGACTGCTACGGCAAGTCGGAGTATTCGATGCCACCATGATTGTGATGGGCGGTATTGTCGGCGCCGGCATCTTTATCAATCCCTATGTTGTCGCGCAGCAGCTGCATACGCCACTGCTCATTCTCGGGGTGTGGGTCGCGGGCGGGGTTGTGGCCATGCTGGGCGCTTTCGTCTACGGGGAGCTGGCGGCGCGCCGTCCTGAAGTCGGTGGACAATATGCTTACCTGCGCGAGGCGTTCCATCCTGCCGTGGGCTTTCTTTACGGATGGGTGCTGTTACTGGTGATTCAGACTGGAGGCATGGCCGCAGTCACCGTAACCTTCGCCCGTTATCTGCTGGAGCTGACCGGCTGGGTCGTGTCTGAGCGCCTCATCGTCATTCTCACCATTACATTGTTGACCGTCATCAATTGCCTGGGCGTCAAAGTCGGCAGCCGGCTGCAGAGCGTGTTGATGCTGCTGAAGATCGTCGCTATTGTTGGACTGATCGGCGCCGGGCTGTTCCTGGTGCGCTCGCCGCATCCGTTGTTGCATCCGGTCTTCGACCGGAAGCCGTCGCTTGACTTGGTAACCGCAATTGGAGCGGCGATGGTGCCGGTGCTGTTCGCTTTCGGTGGATGGCAAACGTCAAACTTCATCGCCGAAGAGGTGAAGGAGCCACGTAAGAACCTGTCGCGTGCGCTGGTGATGGGTGTCGCTGGTGTAATCGCGCTGTACGTCGGCGTCAATTTTGTTTGCGTGCGCACGCTGGGGCCGCAAGGACTTGCCGACACCAGAGTTCCAGCGACTGCAGTGATGCGGGTTGCGATGGGCGACGCTGGGGCTCGTCTGATAGCGCTTGGCATAACCGTGTCGACGTTGGGATTTCTGAGCCAGTCGGTTCTGACCGCGCCGCGGGTTTATTTCGCCATGGCACGCGACGGGCTCTTTTTCCGCAGCGTAGCCAGAGTGACGAAGCATACGCATGTTCCGGTGGTAGCGATTATCCTGCAGAGTGTGTGGACGATTGTGGTCGCGCTGTCTGGGCGCTACGAGCAGATACTGAATTACGTGGTTTCGATGGACTTCTTGTTTTTCGGACTGACCGGCGTGACCTTGTTTGTGTTTCGCAGGAGGGAACCGGACTCGGGCGATGCAAAGCGAGGATATCGCGCGCCTGGCCATCCCTTCACCACTGGCGTATTCGTGTTGGTGTCGTGGTTGGTCGTCATCAATACCATCTACAAATATCCCAAGCAATACCTTGCTCGGCATGTCGATTTTGCTTTTGGGGCTGCCGGTGTATTTCTTCTGGGCGTCAAAGCAGAAAGCAGAGGACCGCAGGGCATAATGCCATCTCGCACACACAGTGGTTCGCCATACATGCAGTTTGCCAAATTGCGTTCCGCAGCCAAGTACAATCTGGCGACCAGCGGCATTATGAGTTATCCCCTGGCGGAGTTGCCGGTGAAGCTCGAGGACCTTGAGATCAATGGATCAGACCTCTACGGCTATGCACCTCTACGGGAGCGCCTGGCATTGATGAATGGAGTGACCCCAGATTGCGTCGTAACTGCTGCCGGCACTTCCTTCGCTAATCATTTGGCGATGGCGGCGACACTGGAACCAGGCGAGGAAGCGTTGGTCGAGCACCCGACATACGAGTTGTTAGTCACAACCTTGAAATATCTCGGTGCAACAGTGCGCTACTTCGAGCGCCGTCTGGAAGACGGGTTTCGAGTCGATCCAGAAGAAGTTGAACGGCAGATGACTCCGCAAACGCGACTGATCGTCCTTACGAATCTCCATAATCCGACGGGGGCGTACATTGATGAACCTACGCTGCGCGCCGTCGGCGACGTGGCCAAGAAAAATAACACCCGCGTACTGGTAGACGAGGTTTACCTCGAAGCGATGTATGAGCGACGTCCGCGTCCGGCAACGCATCTGGGCGAGCACTTCCTGGTGACCAGCAGCTTAACTAAGGGGTATGGTCTAAGCGGCCTGCGTTGCGGATGGGTGCTGGCGAATCCGGAATTGACTCAACGCATGTGGCATATCAACGATCTGTACGGAGTGAATGCCGCGCATCCGGCGGAGTTGCTAAGCGTCATTGCGCTCGACAATCTTAATCTGGTGGCGGCTCGTGCGAAGAATGTGTTGGATTCGAATCGCCCGATGCTGAACTCGTTTCTGCAATCGCGTGATGACCTCGCATATTTCCAGCCCGAGTTTGGTACCGTCGCGTTCCCGGCGTTGAAGAATGGGAGCGTGGACGATCTCGATCGGCTGTTGCGCGAGAAATATGAAACAGGTGTTGTTCCGGGCCGCTACTTCGACAAGCCGCAACATTTTCGCATCGGAATCGGAGGCGATCCTGAGATGACGCGTGACGCCTTCGAACGCCTGGCAATGGCGCTCGACGATCTGCCGTCATGGCGCACGGCGCAAGATGGGGAAACGGGGTAGCGAGGCGGCTGCGATGAGAGGTGCACCTTTGACGCCACGACGAATCGCACGTCCAGACCTCATTGCGAAAACAGGCTAACTGAGGAAGACAAGCTCCGCCGCCCCAACAAATGCCGTCTCGTTTTCGCCATGACAGGTTGTTTGTATAATGGATGAGGCTGGCACAGAATGCGCCAGTGCACGGTTATTCCTTCCTAATGTGGGGCTATAGCTCAGCTGGGAGAGCGCATCGTTCGCAACGATGAGGTCGTCGGTTCGATCCCGACTAGCTCCACCAAATAAACTACCTTATAAATCAATAACTTACAGACAGCGCATAGAAAATGTACCTAAATTGTACCCATGACGGTACAATGACCCTGCTTTTGTTCACGACCCAGGGAGGCCCAGTGCTGTTTGTTTACGCCCGCCACACGCCCGATTGCGACCACCGCGACGACCCGAAATATCGTCGTTGCCGCTGCCCCAAATGGATTGATGGATATGTGGACAACCAGCGCGTGCGCCAGTCTGCGAAGACGCGCAGTTGGGAAAAAGCTGAGCTGAAAGGCCCGCTCGATTCAGGATGCGGCTGATCCGATGAAGGCCGCGCAGCCAGTCATCACGACCATCGAAGGATGCGGTCGACGCATATCTTGCCGACGAAAAGGGCCGCAACCTCTCGAAGGAAACGACCAAGCAATCGAAGACGCTGTTCGAGAAGCAACTGCTTCCCTGGGCGAAGCACCGCGGTCTTGATCCGTCTGCGCGATCTCACTGCCCCAGAACTGGTCAAGTTCCGCGCGACTTGGGGAAACAACGGTCTGACGACAAACCGCAAGCTCTCCCGCCTGGCGGGATTCTTCTCATTCTGCATTCAAAATGGTTGGCTCATTGAGAATCCCGCGGCGAAGAGTGAAACGCTCGACCGTCGGTTCGATTCCGACGGGCTGGTTTCCGAAACCTGAATTTCAACGAATCGTCGATGCGACGTACGCCTATGGCGATTGGCGTGGAGGCCGCGATTTTCATTTCCGCGCCGACCGGCTTCGCGCCCTGGTGTTGCTGATGCGCTGGTCGGGACTCGCTATTCAGGATGCAGTCACATTGGAACGCGAGCGATTGAGCGAGGACGGCAAGCTCTTCCTCTATCGTGCCAAAACCGGCGTGCCGGTACAGGTCCCGTTCCCCCCGATGTCGCTGCAATGCTTCGAGCACTTGCCGAGCGACAACCCGCGATATTTTTTCTGGTCGGGAAACGGCGATCCTCAGACCGCTTGCAAGGGATGGCGCCGCTCCTTGACGCGGCTGTTCGAAATAGCCAAGATCCGTAAGCCGGACGGCACTCCAAAGCGCTGCCACGCGCACATGTTCCGCGACACGTTCGCGGTTGAACTGCTCAATAAAGGCGTGCCGATTGATCGCGTCTCGCTGTTGCTGGGCCATAGCAGCGTCAAAGTAACAGAGAAGCACTACGCGCCATTCGTGAAGGAGCGCCAGCAGCAACTCGAAAATTATGCGCGGATGGCATGGGATGAAACAGTCATCCGCATTCCGCCATCCCCGAAAGGAGGAAGAAGTCGAGGCCTTTTCTTCTCAAGTCGCGCAACAAAGAATCAGACGCGGTCAGTGTCTCAACGCCAGCATAAGGTTCTCGATTACGGCGCGTATTCGTGGAAGCGCTATAAGGGCGTTTGATTGGCCGAATCGCCGGCCGGTCGTTGTATCTTTGTGGTTTCGCTCTTCAAACACATGGCTTCAATTTCTGCATCGAACAGAACAAACACGTCGATCACTCCCGTCCCCGTCCCGAACGGTTTTCCCATCCGTGGAGGACGTAGCCCCTATAGAAGAAGGAGGGTCCATGCGCGTACGGGTTTCAACTATCAGGACGAGATTGCGGTCGGCTTCCTCTTGGAGATGTTGGAGGACTCGACTGTCGAAAAAGTCCATTGCGAAACGCACGACGACATTGTGGTTCTTAGAAAGTCCGAATCCCCTGAAATTGTCGCGGAGTACATCCAAGTCAAGGGGAAGCGAACAAGACAAATTTGTGTCCGTAGCCGATCTCTGCGTGCGGACGAAAGCAACAGTGGGGACGTCTCTCTATGAGACCTCGCTCGCGCGCGATAAGCATAAGTGAGAGATCTCATTTCCGAATGGTGACGCTAAGGCCTGTCGTCCGGAGAGTTTCGCGAGTTCTTACCTACGAACGAAACGCTTCAAGTCGCAAGTCCAATGATTCTAAAATGGTCGCGCTCGCGGCTTCGATTGAGCAAAAATGCCCAGGTGTGAAGTCAATTAAGGGAAATGCGGCGAGCTACTGGGTCGAGAACTGCTTT